>JBJXFB010000188.1:0-14407 GCA_046155895.1 Planctomycetota bacterium
CCGAGCACGGTGTTGTCGCGGTAGTAGACCATGTACCAGCGCGGCTGCCCGGGCTGGATCACGTCGCCCTTGGCCGCCGACCGCGCCGAAACGGACTGATCTCCCGCGCCGAAGTCCGGCGCCGTGATGCTCCCGGCGACCGCGCTCTTCGCGTACAGCCGCTTCAGCGACCCGCCGACGCATCGAATGCCTTGGCCGTAGACGATGCCGTCGGCCTCGAAGACCGTCCCCTGCAGCACGATGCTCAAAGCCGTCGGCTTCTCCCCGCTCGTCGTGAAGACCAGGGAATCCGCCGACAGCTCCGTCACGCCGCTCGCGTTCAGCGCCGCTCCGCCCGTCGCCGACGAGTTGTCGCATCCGCGCGACGGTCCTCCGGCAGGGTTCGCGCACGGGCAAGGAGTCACGCCTCCCACTCCAGGGTCGCACATGATCGAGAAGCTCGTCGATGCAAGATCGCGGACGTAGATCTGCCCTCGACCGTTCGTGTCGCCAGGCACGAGGTTGGTCGAACCGCTGGCGAAAGCCACCCAGCGTCCGTCGGCGGAGATCGTCCCGTAGTTGCAGGTCCCGTTCCCCTGGGCTCCCGCGGAGTCGAGCGACTCCCGCTCCGTCGTGTTGTTCAGCCTGTCCCGAACGAAAACGTCAATGCGAACGTTGGTGTCCCCGGGAACCAGATTCGTGGCGCGGCCTTGCATCACGACGAACCGTCCGTCATCCGAGATCGCCGTCGAGAAGGTGTGCTGGTTCGCCTCTCCTTCCCCCGTATTCACGCTCATCCGCCGCGTCGTTCCCGACAGCCGGTCGCGCAGGAACGCGTCGATCCTCAAGTTCGTGTCGTTCGCGACGAGGTTGGACGCGCTGCTCGTGAAGAGGACGAAGCGTCCGTCGGCGGAGATCGCGTCCATCGAACTGATCGTGGGCGCCGGCGACCCGTCCGACGCGAGGCTCACCCGCTCCGTCTCGCCCGTCACCCGGTCGTGCACGAAGGCGCCCTTGTCCGTCGGGTCGCCCGGGACCAGGTTTCCGGCGAGACTCGTGAACGCGACGAACCGGCCATCCGCGGAGATCCTGGCGCCGAAGCTCCACCCGTTACCCTGGACTCCCGCCGAGGACACGCTGACCCGCTCGGTCGTGCCGGCGATGCGGTCGCGCACGAAGATGTCCCGCTGGCCGTTCGTGTCACCCACCACCAGGTCGCTCGCAAAGCTCTCGAAGGCGACATGGCGCCCGTCCGCGGAGATCGACGGCCCGGAGCTATCCCCAGACACCGTCTGCCCGCCGGTCGATTTCAGATTCACTTTCTCCGTCGTGCCCGTGACGCGGTCGCGGACGAACACGTCTTCGTAGAGATACTCGTCGATCGGGATCAGGTTGGTCGCCCTGCTCCTGAACGCGACGTAGCGCCCGTCCGCGGAGATCGAGGCCGCGCTGCTGTCCCCGTTGCCAAACACGCCAGAGGAGTTCAGGCTCACGATCTCCGTCGTCCCCGCCAGCAGATCGCGCACGAAGACGTCTGTATCGTTTTCCGTGTCCCCGGCGACGAGGTTCGTCGCATCGGTCTCGAACACGACGTACCGCCCGTCGGAACTGATCTTGGCCCAATCGCAGGTCTGGTTCGCGAAGTCTCCCGCGCTGTTGACGCTCACGGGCCGCGTCACCTGCGCCGCGACTGGCGATCCAAGCAGCACTGCGAGGAAGAGAACCGTTGTCCGAGTGTTTTTCATCATGACCATCTCCTTCAAGGTGCCCAGCTCACCATCCCCGTCTGCGTCGTGTTGAACGTGCTCGAGGAAGGACATCCTCCGAGCACGGTGTTGTCGCGGTAGTAGACCATGTACCAGCGCGGCTGCCCGGGCTGGATCACGTCGCCCTTGGCCGCCGACCGGGCCGAAACGGACTGATCTCCCGCGCCGAAGTCCGGCGCCGTGATGCTCCCGCCGACGGCGCTCTTCGCGTAGAGGCGCTTGAGCGAGCCGCTGACGCAACGGACTCCCTGGCCGTAGACGATGCCCGTGTCCGCGAAAACCGTCCCTTGCAGCACGATGCTCAACGCCGTCGGCTTTTCCCCACTCGTCGTGAACACCAGCGAGTCCGCCGACAACTCCGTCATGCCGCTCGCGGTCAGCGCGGCTCCGCCCGTGGCCGACGAGTTGTCGCACCCGCGCGAGCGCCCGCTAGGCGGATTCGAGCACGGGCAATTGGCCACCCCGCCGACTCCGGGATCGCACATGATCGAGAAGTCCGCTGCTTCACGGTCCCGCACGAACACGTCGGGTTGGCCGTTGTAGTCGACCGGAATGAGGTTGCTGGCCGAGGTTTGGAAGGCGACCCAGCGACCGTCCGCGGAGATGACGGGGTTGAAGCTGCCGACGTTCGCCTGCGCTCCGGCGGAATCGAGCGACATGCGCTGCATCGTGTTGTTCAGCCGGTCGCGCACGAGAACATCCACGACCCCGTTCACGTCGCCCGGCACGAGGTTCCGCGCATCGCTCTGCATGACCACGAACCGCCCGTCGGCCGAGATCGATCTCGCGAACGTGCTGCCGTTCCCCTGCCCTTCGCCCGTGTTCAGGCTCACCCGCCGCGTCGTTTCCAGATGCCGATCGCGCAGGAACGTGTCGCTCCGCCCGTTCGTGTCGTTCGCGACGAGGTTCGACGCCTCGCTCGTGAAGGCCACGAAGCGTCCGTCGGCCGAGATGGCGCCCACTGTGCTGTATCCGAGGGCCGACGTCCCGTCCGACGCGACGCTCGCCCTCTCCGTCTCGTTCGTCAGTCGGTCGTGGACGAAGACATCGGTGTTGATCGATCCGTCGTCCAGGACCAGGTTCGTGGCGAAGCTCGAGAACGCGACGAACCGGCCGTCCGCGGAGATCTTGGCGGTGAGGCTCGGTTCGTCTCCCTGGATCCCCGCCGTGGACAAGCTGACCCGCGCGGTCGTTCCGGCGACGAGGTCGCGCACGAAAACGTCTTGCTTCCCGTTCGTGTCCCCAGTCACCAAGTCGCTCGCCTCGCTCTGGAAGGCGACGTAGCGCCCGTCCGCGGAGATCGACGGCCCGGAGCTGGTCCCCGACACCGTCTGCCCGCCGGTCGACGTCAGGTTCACCTTCTCCGTCGTGCCGGTGACGCGGTCGTGGACGTAGACGTCACGGTCGAAGTAGGGATCGCTCGGGATCAGATTGGTCGCGTAGCTCTGGAACGCGATGTAGCGGCCGTCCGCCGAGATCACGGGCTTGTCGCTGTGATCGTTCCCGATCGCGCCGGAGGAATCGACGCTCACAATCTCCATCGTCCCCGCGACGAGGTCGCGCACGAAGATGTCCATCCTGTCGTTGGTGTCGCCGGGCACGAGATTCGTCGCCAGGCTCTGGAACGCGATGTAGCGACCGTCGGCGGAAATCGCCGGCTGCGAGCTCGCCAAGTCTCCCAGGCCTCCGCTGCTGGGGATGCTCACGAGCCGCGTCACCTGCGCCGCGACCGGAGATCCGAGCAGCCCGGCAAGGAATAGAAGGCTGATTCGAAAACTCGTCGTCATGACAACCTTCCTTTCGAGGATTCCAGCTGACCATCCTCGCTGTGTTGCTCGGGCGACGATTGGCGCCGAGATCAGGAGTGCGGGGCTCGCCGCGACGATCCGACCGAACGGGGTCCTCATGGGAACACCTCCTTCGCTGCCCCCACGATAGCACGGTAGGGTGACCGCCGCATGGACCCGCACGACCCGCGGCGCTGGGACGCGATGGCCGCCCGCTTCGACGACCTGGTGTGCCACGTGCTGGCTGAGGACCGCGGCCGGATCGTCGCGAAGCGGATCGCGGCGGAGGCGCGGAAGTTGCGAGGGCGCGGCTCGGGAAGGCGCCTCGTCGCGGTCGATTTCGGCTGCGGGACCGGCCGGGCGCTCGCCCTGCTCGCCCGTCACTTCGACCGGGTGATCGGCACCGACGTCAGCGGCGACTGCCTCGCCGCCGCGCGCGTTCCAGAAAGCGTCGAGCTCGTGCGCGCGGACCTCGGACGCCCGCGCGTCGCGCTGCCGGTCCCGAGGCGCGGCGCCGACCTCGGCTTGTGCGTCAACGTCGCGATCATGCCCGACGAGCGCCTGCGCAGCCGGATCCTCGCCAACGTCGCGCGCCACGTGCGCACGGGTGGACGGCTTTTCCTCGTCGTGCCCGCGCACGAGTCGGAGTTGCTCGTGCGGCGGCGCTTTGCGGAGTGGACCGGCTCCCGCGCGCGCACCGGACGCACCGAACGTCCCGTCGAAGGCCTGTTCCAGGTCGGCGGCGCCCTGACGAAGCTCTGGACGCGCGAGGAGCTCGAAACCCTCGGGCCCCGACTCGGCTTCCGTATTCTCTCGATCGAGCGCGTCGAGTACTCCTGGTCGACGGAGTTCGAGCATCCGCCGCGCTCGTTCCGCGCCCCGTACCCTTGGGACTGGCTCGCCGTGCTCGTGCGAGAAGTGCTAACGTAGCCAGTCCATGGGCACGACGACGAATCCGAGCCCCGCGAAAGCTCCCACGCTCGACGCCGCTGCGGTCCGTGCGAAGCAGAAGGAATTCCTCTTCCCTTCGTGCACGAACTACTACCAGGAGCCGGTCGTCCCGGCCGAAGGCCGCGGCACGCGCGTGCGCGACCTCGACGGGCGCGAGTACCTCGACTTCTTTGGCGGGATCCTCACGCTCTCGGTCGGACACGCCCACCCCAAGGTCAACGCCGCGCTCAAGGCGCAGATCGACCGGATCGGACACGTCTCGTCGCTCTATCCTCACGCGCAGGTCGTCCAGCTCGCCGAGACGCTCGCGCGCATCACGCCGGGGCGCTTGAAGAAGACGTACTTCGTCGCCTCGGGCACGGAGGCGGACGAGACCGCCGTCACGCTCGCGCAGGTCTTCACCGGCGCGCTGGAGATCATCGCTCTGCGCCACGGCTACTCCGGGCGCTCGATGCTCGCGCAGTCGCTGACCGGCCACGCCTCCTGGCGCGCCGTTCCCTCGCAAGTCGCGGGCGTCAAGCACGCGGTCGCGCCCTACTGCTACCGCTGCCCGCTGAAGCTCACCTACCCGAGCTGCGGAATCCAGTGCGCAAAGGACATCGCCGAGCTTGTCCAGACGACGACGACCGGCAAGATCGCCGGCTTCATCGCCGAGCCGATCCTGGGCGTCGGCGGGTTCATCACTCCCCCGCCGGAGTATTTCCAGATCGCCGTCGACATCGTGCGCAAGCACGGCGGGATCTTCCTCTGCGACGAAGTGCAGACCGGATTCGGCCGCACGGGCACGCATCTCTTCGGCATCAGCCACTGGGGCGTCGAGCCCGACGTCATGACGATGGCGAAGGGCATCGCGAACGGGATGCCGCTCGCGGCGTGCATCGCGACGCCCGAGATCGCCGACGCGTTCCAGAAGATCCAGATCTCGACCTTCGGCGGCAGTCCGCTCTCGTGTGCGGCCGCGAACGCGACGATCGACGTCATCGAGACGGAGGGGCTCGCACGCAACGCCGAAGTCCAGGGCCGGAGGCTGCGCGAGGGCCTCGAGGAGCTCCAGCGGCGGTTCAAGAAGTCGATCGGCGACGTGCGCGGCAAGGGGCTGATGCAGGCTCTCGAGATCGTCGCCGACGAAGCGGGCGGCGATCGCACGCCGAATCCGCGCGAGCTCGGGCGAGTCTTCGAGGAAACGAAGAAGCGCGGCCTGCTGATCGGGAAGGGCGGCCTCCACGGGAACGTATTCCGGATCGCCCCGGCGCTGAACGTCGAGGCGCGCGAGATCGACGAGGCTCTGGCGATCCTCGGCGAGTCGTTCGCGGCGTGCGCGTAGCCCCTGGAGGAGACAAATGCCTTCCCGGAGCGACGCTTCCCTTCCGCGCGGACGGCTCGAGGAGCGGTTCACCGACAAGAGCCCGCTCTACAGCGAGGGCGAGGCTGCGGCGGAGGCTGCGCGCTGCCTCTACTGCTTCGACGCGCCTTGCATCCCGGCCTGCCCGACGGAGATCGACATCCCGACCTTCATCCGCAAGATCGCGACGAAGAACACGACGGGCGCGGCGCGCACGATCCTCGAGGCGAACCTGCTCGGCGCGAGCTGCGCGCGCGTCTGCCCGGTCGAGATCCTGTGCGAAGGCGCGTGCGTCTACGTCCCGTGGGGGCGGCCGGCGATCTCGATCGGCCGCCTGCAGCGCTACGCGATGGAGAAGGGCGCATCGCCGAAGCTGCTCGAGAAGGCGCCGAGCACGGGGCGATCGGTCGGCCTCGTGGGCGCGGGGCCGGCGTCGCTCGCGTGCGCGGGGACGCTGGCGCTGCTCGGCCACGAGACGGTCGTCTACGAGAGGGAATCGCTCCCCGGCGGACTGAACACGACCGGCGTCGCTCCCTACAAGCTCCCGGTCGCGGACACAATCCGCGAAGTCGACTTCCTGCGCAGCCTCGGCGTGCGGATCGAGACGGGCGTGGAGATCGGCCGCGACCTGCACGGCGGTGAGCTGCTGCGCCGCCACGACGCCGTGTTCCTCGGCACGGGGCTCGGGTCGGACCTGCCGCTATCGGTGCCGGGCGCGGAGGGACCGGGCGTCGTCGGGGCGCTGGAGTGGATCCGGCGGATGAAGCTCGATCCGAAGGCCTCGATCGCCGGCATCCGGCGCGCGGCGGTGATCGGCGGAGGGAACACCGCGATCGACGTCGCCCGCGAGCTCGCGCAGCTCGGCGTGCCGGAAGTGCGCCTCGTGTACCGCCGCAGCGCGAGCGAGATGGCGGCGTACGAGCATGAATGGCTGGCCGCGAAGAAGGACGGCGTCGTCCTCATCCCGAACGCGATCGTGAAGGAGATCATCCGGCAAGGTGCGCGCGCCGGGAACGGCCCGGGCCGCCCGGAGCGGCTGCGCCTCGCCGTCGCGAAGGACGGCCAGCCGACGAACGAGGAGCGCGCGGCGATCCAGGTGGACAAGGTGGTGGTCGCGATCGGACGCTCGAAGGCCCAGCCCTTCGTCACCCAGTTCCCGGGCGTATCGATCGACGACTCGGGTCGCTTGCGAGTCGATCCGGCGACCGGGCGTACGGGCAACCCGCGCGTCTTCGCGGGCGGCGACGCGGCGAACGGCGGCAAGGAAGTCGTCCACGCGGTCGCGGAGGGGCAGGCCGCGGGGCGAGCGATCGACGCGATGCTGCAGGACCCGGCGATGTCGCGCGAATCGCACCGAGCCCCGGGACAGCGCGCGTCGCGCCGTGACGATCCGAACGACTGAACGCGAGACGACTGAGCGCGAAGAGGAACCAGGCATGGCCACGCAGACGAGGAAGAAGTCGATCTACGGAGTCCATCCGGGCGTGGCGATAGTCCAGGACTGGATCGAGGCGCTCCAGGGGAAGACCGGGCGGTCGCTCGAGCAGTGGATCGCGCTGGTGAAGAAGGAGGGTCCGAAGGACGAGGCCGGGCGCCGCGCTTGGCTGAAGAAGGAGCACGAGCTCGGCACGAACTCGGCCTGGTGGATCGCCGAGCGCGCTGCGGGACGCGGGATGGAGGACGGCGATCCCGCGACGTACCTGAAGGCGGCCGAGCGCTACGTCGAGGAGCAGTATGCGGGGAAGAAGGACGCGCTGCGGCCGATCTACGAGCGGCTTCTGAAGCTCGGCCTGTCAGTGGGCAAGGACGTGAAGGCCTGCCCGTGCCAGACGATCGTGCCGCTCTACCGCGCGCACGTCTTCGCGCAGATCAAGCCGTCGACGAATACGCGCGTCGACCTGGGGCTCGCGCTGAAAGACACGAAGACGCCCGCGCGCCTCGTCGACACCGGCGGATTCGCGAAGAAGGACCGGATCACGCGGCGGATCGCGATCGCGTCGGTGGCGGAGATCGACGCGGAGGTCGAGCGCTGGCTGCGCAAGGCGTACGAGATGGACGGGTAGCGGTCTAGGCGACGAAGTAGGCCGTGTAGACGAACACGGTGAACACCGCCAGAAGGCAGGTGGTGATCCCTCGACCTGCCCTCCAAGCCAGGATCGGCCGCAGTCCAGCTGCCGCGAGGATCCCGAAGCACGGGCTGATGCCGAGCATGTAGCTCGCCTTCGCGGCGACGTGGATCGGAACGCTGAGGTAGACGAGGAGCAGCGCGAGCAGGAACGTCAGCACGGCGAGCAGGGCGAGGCTCCTCGCCGGCGCCGATTCCGGCGGAACGGGCACGATCGCTCCGGCGATCATCGCCGCGGTGATCGGCAAGGCGAACCACAGCACGGGGAACAGGAACGCGTAGTTCCACGGCGGATAGCCGATCACGCCGCTCAAGCCTCCGTCGGCCCAGAGCGAGGAATACAACCCGTCCCAGAATCCGCGGACGGCGGCGAACACGGGGGTCTCCAGCGAGAAGCCGAAACGGAGAAGATCCTCGGGCGTGCGGTAGCCGGGATCCTGCCACCAGAGGATTCCCGTCTCCGCGTCCCAGCCGACGAGGACGGGCTTGCCGAAGTGGATCCAGTTCCTGACGTAGAACCACCCGGCGATGGCGAAGGCCGACGCCAAGAGCACGAAGAAGCTCCTGCTCCGTCTGCCGGAAGCCACGACAACCATCGTGACGATCGGCACGAGGAGCCAGCCGGTCGCCTTGGTGAGCAGCGCCAATCCGAGCAGCGCGCCCGGCACGAGGAAGGCCTTCCACTGCGTAGGATGAGCGCGGAGCATCTTCGCGCACTGGAGCAGCAGTGCGGACGAGAGCACCGCGAACATCGGCTCGTTGCCGACGGCCTGCGACATGTAGAGGTTGACGGGCAGGAAGCTGCCGACGAGGAGGCCGACGGACTGGAGGTCGTTCCGATCCGGGAAGCTCGTCTTCATCAGACGGTAGGTGATCTCGATCTGGAGGGCGCCGCACAGGAGCGGGACGACGCGCAGCCCTCGCTCGAGCGACGGATCGAACCACTCCACGATCGGGGAGAGCACGGCCGAGACGAGGTAGAACAAGGGGGCCTGGAACATCTGCCACCCATCGCTCGCGAGAGGCAGGCGGCCGTGATCGAGGAGAAAGCGGACGTAGCCCGTGTGGGCCTCAACATCGAATCCGTGGCGAAGAGGGAGCTTCCCGATGTTGTTGACCGCGAGGACGACCCAGGCCGCCAGCAGGATCCAGCGCAGGTTGGAGGCCGTGGCCAGGCTTCGCAGGCGAGGTCGGATGCGAAAAAGGAACGAGCACGCTGCGACGAGGAAGACGACGGTCGCCTGCCACGGAAGCGTCCTCGCGAAAGCGGTGGAGACGGTGTCCGCCTCGTCCCAAATCGGCAGCTCCACCGGCGCATCCGCGGGAACGGCCCGGGCCCACTCGACACCGTCGGAGCTGGCTTCCCACGAGTCATCGGTGCGGAGTCCGAGGGCAGCGCAACTCAAGAGGATCGCCGGAGGTGCGTCTTCGTTCTGCGTGACGACCACCAGCTCGCGCTCCGGATTCCCGCCGTCACGCGGCGGAGGAAGGTCGAACTCACGGCCCTGCTTCCAGTTCTCGGTGGCTCGGGAAGTGTCGTGGATGACCTCGCCGTCCAGGGAGACCACGGCGGCGCGGAACGCACGGAGCGAGACTCGCGCGCCCTCTCCGCCCGGCGCGGGCGAACTCCATCGAGTCCGGAAGAAGCGGCGCTCGAGCGATGGACGCCGCAGTAGCGGACTGAATGCCTCCGGAGCTCGAATCCACCGAGCCCCATCGCCGTCCACCAGGAGCGGCACTCGCGGATCGACGACTGCCCGAGCCAGGAGCAGCACGACTCCGAGCACGAAGAGCGCGACGAGGATGCGGCGCCGGAGCATCGGATCGGGACTATACCCGCGCCTCATTTCTCACGGATTCTCTGTCACCCGGATGCGCAGGAGAAGTCCTCCGGGTGAGTGAAGAGAGTCCGACAAACTCAGGAGCGAACATCAGCGGAGACGCGGCGCGCGCCGGATGGGGACTACCACGCCCTACTCCGCGACTTGAGGCAACGGATCCGAGCAGCCCGCACTCGGGCGGTCCTTTCGGTCAACCGGGAGCTCATCCTTCTGTACTGGAGAATCGGTCGGGCCCTTCTGAAGCGCGAGCGAGAAGCTGGTTGGGGGACGGGCATCATCCCCCGGCTGGCCATGGATCTGCGACGAGAGTTCCCGGACTTCCGCGGATTCTCCGCCCGAAACCTCGGTTACATGCTGGCCCTCGCCCGGGCCTGGCCCGATCCGCAAATTTTGCAACGGACCGTTGCAAAATTGCCCTGGAGACACAATTGTCGGCTACTCGATCGTGTGGTCGATCCAAACCAGCGTGCTTGGTATCTGCAGGCCGCGATCGACCATGGCTGGTCGGGTGATGTTCTCGAGCATCAGATCCGGTCCAAGCTGTTCGAGCGTCAAGGTACGGCGGTAACGAACTTCAGGACGACCCTGCCCCGGCCGGAATCCGACAACGCGCAGCGAATCCTGAAGGACTCCTATGCTCTGGACTTCCTGGGTCTCGGCCTCGGTGCGCGAGAACGGGATCTGCACGACGGCCTGCTCCGTCGTCTCCGTGATTTCCTGATCGAGCTGGGATTCGGCTTCGCATTCGTCGGCAGCCAACAGCACCTCGAAGTCGACGGGAAAGACTTCTACATCGACCTGCTCTTCTATCACTTGCGATTGAGATCCTTCGTCGTAGTCGAGCTCAAGGTCGGCGAGTTCGAACCCGAGCACGCAGGAAAGTTGAGCTTCTATCTATCCGCTGTGGACGACCAGTTGAGGCAGACGCACGACGCGCCGACGATCGGCCTCCTGCTTTGTCGAACCAGGAGCCGGATCATCGCCGAGTACGCCCTGCGCGATCTAGGCAAGCCGATGGGGGTGGCCACGTGGAGCTCTGGAAGAACTCTCCCCCAGGGGTGGCGAGGGAGCTTGCCATCGCTCCGGAGACTCGAACGCGCCGTTGGAGCCAAGACGGTCGAGGTCCGAGGCCCGAAGTGAAGACCAGCCTCATGAGGTGCGCGGGTGGAACTCGCATCGCCTCGACTTGCCGGTTTCAATGAGGCCCGCATGCCCGACCTGTCCATCGATTTCGCCGGCATCGCGAGTCCGAACCCGTTCTGGCTCGCCAGCGGTCCGCCGACGAACTCGGCGCTCCAGGTGATGCGCGCCTTCGACGCCGGCTGGGGCGGCGCGGTCTGGAAGACCGTCGGCAATCCGATCGTCAACGTCTCCTCGCGCCTGGGCTCCGTCGACGTCGACGGCCACCGCATGATCGGCTTGAACAACATCGAGCTCATCAGCGAGCGCACGGTCACCGAGAACCTGAGAGAAGTCGCCGAGGTCAAGAAGCGCTTCCCCAAGCACGCCGTGATCGTTTCCCTGATGTTCGACGGCCGCGAGGAATGGACCGAGGCGATCCGCCGCGTCCAGGACACGGGCTGCGACGGACTCGAGCTCAACTTCGGCTGCCCGCACGGCATGTGCGAACGCGGCATGGGCAGCGCGATCGGCCAGGAGCCGAAGGTCCTCGAGGAGCTCGTCCGCTGGGTCATGGCCGAGGCGCGCATCCCCGTCATCGCGAAACTGACGCCGAACGTCTCGCACATCGCCGATCCCGCGCTCGCAGCCGTCCGCGGAGGCGCGAACGCGCTCTCGCTCGTCAACACGTTCCAGAGCATCATCGGCGTCGATCTCGACCGCCTCGTGCCGATCCCGCGCGTCGGGGACGCGTCGAGCCACGGCGGCTACTGCGGTCCGGCGGTCAAGCCGATCGCGCTCAAGATGGTCGCGGAGCTCGCGCGCGACCGGCGCATCGGCATCCCGATCAGCGGCATCGGCGGCATCGCGACCTGGCGCGAGGCGGCGGAGTTCCTGGCTCTCGGCGCGGGCTCGGTGCAGGTGTGCACGGCGGTCATGCACCACGGCTACCGCATCGTCGAGGACATGATCGACGGGCTCGACGCCTACCTCGCGAACCGCGGCATGAAGAAGGTGGGCGAGCTCGTCGGCGCGGCCTTGCCGGCGTTCAAGGACTGGGGCGACCTCGACCTCAACTACCACGTCGTCGCGAGGATCGACGAGGCGAAGTGCATCGGCTGCAACTTGTGCTTCGTCGCCTGCCACGACGGCGCGCACCAGTGCATCCACCGGCCGGGGACGCCCGCGATCGCGGGACATGTCGCTCCGATGGCGACGATCGCGGCCGAGCGGGCAGCGCGAGCGGCTCCCGACGCGCCCTACCGCGTGCCTTGGGTCGACGAGACCGAGTGCGTCGGCTGCAACCTGTGCGCGCTCGTGTGCCCGGTGCACGATTGCATCACGATGGTCGAGCGACGCCGCGCGAGCGGGACGGAGACGTGGAACGACCGCGTCGCGGCCGGAAGGGACCGGGTTCCCGGCGGGCTCCACGATCGGTGAGCGCAGCGCGCGTCGAATTTGTCGGCGGCGTCGAGCCCGACGCGGGCGGCTGATTCTCCGTGTCAGCGCCGTCCTTGGTGCCCCAGGACGACCGTGCGCTGCATCTCCTGAACCAGCACGTCCTCGGTGCCATTGCCATCCACATCACCGAACCACGAACAAGGAGTGAAGGGAGTCGGGACCGCATGTGCGAGGAGGAGCTCGCTCGTGGCTCCCGAACGGACGCGGACCATGCCGGACGTAGCTCGTTCGAACAGCGGCTCCATGTGGAAGTATTCGTTGGAGAGCTCGTCGGCGACACCGTCTCCGTCGAAGTCACGGGAAACCTCAGCACTCTCGCCCTTCGTGCGGGGGGCCGATAGCGCTAGCTCCTGCACCCCGACGTGAAGTTCGGGAGATGGATAAGCCCTGCGCACGTCTGCGAATCCGTCCAGGAGCACGAGCCCCATGGAGAGAAACCATCCAGGGATGAGCAGCGCCAGAGCGACGATTCCGACGACCGTCAGAGTCGATCGCGATTCCTGCCTGGCTCCCTCCTGAACGTCGCTGATCATCGAAGACCTTCCAGAGGAGAGCACCAGTCTACTTCCCCTCTTCCGGGTCCTCGCCGACGTAGCCGAACGCCTTCAGCTGCTCGAGAAGGCTTTCGTTCTCGACCCGCACGTGCACGAAGTCCGCCGGAGGAGGTGGCAGCGAGTTCAAGTGCTTCATCAGCCGCGCTTCGAGGTCTTGGACGATTCTGGGCTCCGCTCCGGAGAGGTCGTGACGCTCTTCGGGATCCTCCTTCAGGTCGAAGAGCTGGATCCGGCGCGCTGGGTACGTCTGGTGGATCAGCTTCCAAGGCGGCTCGAAGATCGCTGCGGCCTTGGCTCCGGAACGATCGAGCTCGAAGCACAACGCGCGCGCGGCGCCCTTCTCGTCCCTCACGAGCTCCGGCGCGAAGCTACGGCCCTGAAGTGCTTCCGGAGCCTCGATGCCGGTGAGCTCCGACAGCGTCGGATACACGTCGAGCAGGCTGACCGGAGTCCCGATCCTCCGTCCCCCCTTCACGGCGGCCGGCCAGCGGATCATCAGCGGGACGCGAACGAGCTCCTCGTGGAGCGAGTGCCCGTGCCCGAGACGCCCGTGGTCCACGATCTCCTCGCCGTGATCCGCCGTGATGACGAGCAGGACTTCGTTTCCGCGGAGGCCGAGAGCCTCGTCGAGCCGCCGCAGATGCTCGTCGAGGTAGCTGATCTCGCTGTAGTAGAGCGGACGGATCTTGTCGGCCAGCGCCTGGTCCGGCTCGGGGTAGCGCTTCTCCAGATCCGTCATGACGAGGTTGGCGGGCGAGTCGCGCAGACTCCGCGCCAGCTCGGGTGCGCGCTGCGACAACCACGGCTCACGGGGCGTGAACGGGTCGTGCGGATCGAAATAGTGGATCCAGAGAAAGGCCGGCTTCTTCTTCCAGGTCTTCATCCACTCGGGACCGAAAGCCCGGTGCAGGTGATCGCCGACGAGCGGATTGACTCGGTCGGCGTTCAGGAAGTCCGCCTTGCCGAAGTATTGGCGGAACCCCTGGGCGAATCCCAGGTAGTCCGCGAGGTGCCTGTTCGACGGAACGCCCACGGTCTCGTACCCCGCATGCTCGAACGCCTCCGCGAGCGTCGTGAAGGATCCCGGCACGACGGGCTGGGAATGAACGGGAGGATCACTGGGAGACCGATCGCCCTCCACGACCACGCCCCTCACCACGCCGTGAGAGGTCGGCGCCACGCCCGTGAAGAGCGAAGCCATCGTCGGAACGGTCCAGGAACTCGGAGCGTAGGCGGAAGTGAAGACGACGCCCTCCGCCGCGAGACTCTGGAGGAACGGAGTCGTGCCCGGCTCCTCGCCGTGGAAGGAGACGGCGTCGGCCCGCAGCGTGTCGATCGTGATGAGGACGACGACGGAGGGGCGTGGAGTCCGCCTCACGCCTGAAGGCTCACCGGAACATCCACAGACGAGCGGTAGAACCAGCAACAAGTCTCCGAGCCCCTTAATTGAACTCCGGCTTCGGGGCGGGCCGTACTCGGCCC
>JBJXFB010000189.1:0-23552 GCA_046155895.1 Planctomycetota bacterium
GGGCCGAGTACGGCCCGCCCCGAAGCCGGAGTTCAAGTAGGACTCGATCCGCGGGTTCGTTGTCGGCTAGGTGGCGTTCCTCTACACTCGTTGTGAACTCATCCGCGCTCCCGAACTCTCCGAGAAACGAACATGCGCCACCCTGTCACCCTCATCCGCGGCGACGGCACCGGACCCGAGCTCGCGGCGGTCACGAAGGAAGTACTGGACGCGACGGGAGTGGCCTTCGACTGGATCGAGGTCGACGCGGGCGTCGACGTCATGGAGAAGAAGGGGACGCCGCTGCCGGACGACGTCCTCGCCTCGATCCGCGAGACGAAGACCTGCATCAAGGCGCCCATCACGACGCCCGTCGGCACCGGGTTCCGCTCGGTGAACGTCGCTCTGCGCAAGGAGTTCGACCTCTACGCCTGCGTGCGGCCGTGCAAGACGTACCCGGGCGTCCGCTCGCGCTACACCGGCATCGATCTGGTGATCTTCCGCGAGAACACGGAGGACCTCTACGCCGGCATCGAGTTCGAGATCGGCCTGGCGAAGACGAAGGACCTCATCGCGAAGATCCAGGAGCTCTCGGGCTCGAAGATCCGGCCCGATTCGGGCGTCTCGATCAAGCCGATCAGCGTCAGCGGCACCGAGCGGATCGTGAAGGCGGCCTTCGAGTACGCGGTGAAGCACGGGCGCAAGAAGGTCACCGCGGTCCACAAGTCGAACATCATGAAGTTCACGGACGGCCTCTACCTCGCGACCGCGCGAAAGGTGGCCGAGCGCTATCCGCAGATCGCCTTCGAGGACCGCATCGTCGACAACATGTGCATGCAGCTCGTGCAGAAGCCCGAGGACTACGACGTGATGGTGCTGCCGAACCTGTACGGCGACATCGTCTCGGACCTCTGCGCCGGCCTGATCGGCGGCCTGGGCATCGCGCCGGGGATGAATCTCGGCGACGGCGGCATCGCGATCTTCGAGGCGACGCACGGCTCGGCGCCGAAGTACAAGGGACAGAACAAGGTCAATCCGACGGCGATGCTGCTCTCGGGCGCGCTGATGCTCGACTACCTGGGCGAGACGGAGGCGGCGAAGCGGCTCGAGGCCGGGATCGCGAAGGTGATCCGCGAGGGGAAGAGCGTCACGTACGACATGAAGGCCGATCGGAACGACAAGTCGGCGGTCGGGACGCGCGAGATGGGACAGGCCGTGATCCGCGCCTTCGGCGCCGTCGCGGTCTGACCCCATGGCCGAGATCCGGCGGACGAAAGTCACCGTCGTCGGCGCCGGCTACGTCGGGTCGACGTGCGCGCACCTCTGCGCGCTGAAGGAGCTCGCGGCGGAGATCGTGCTGATCGACGTGCTCGAGGGCCGCCCGCAGGGGATCGCCCTCGACATGAACCAGTCGGCGGCGGTCGAGGGATTCGGCTCGCGCGTCATCGGCACGAACGACCCGAGGGACACGTGGGGCTCGGACGTGGTGATCGTGACCGCCGGGATCGCCCGGAAGCCCGGGATGAGCCGGTCCGACCTCCTGGGGACGAACGCGAAGATCGTCTCGAGCGTCGCGGAGTACGTGCGGAACGGATCTCCCGACGCGATCGTGATCGTCGTCACGAACCCGCTCGACTCGATGGTGCACCTCTTCCGCGCGAAGTCGGGCTTCCCCGGGAAGCGCGTGGTCGGGATGGCCGGCGTGCTCGACTCCGCGCGCTTCAGCTGGTTCATCGCGGAGGCCGCGCGGGCGTCCGTGAAGGATGTCGACGCGATGGTGCTCGGCGCGCACGGCGATTCGATGGTGCCGATGCCCGGCTACTGCACCGTGAACGGCGTGAAGCTCGGCGATCTGGTCGCGAAGGCCGAGATCGACGCGATGGCGAAGCGGACGAAGAACGGCGGAGCGGAGATCGTCGGGCTCCTGAAGACGGGAAGCGCGTGGTACGCACCGGCGAGCTCGTCGGTCGCGATGGCCGCGTCGATCCTGCGCGACGAGAAGCGGATGCTGCCCTGCGCCTGCCTCCTGAACGGGCAGTACGGCTTCGAGGGGATCTACATGGGCGTCCCGGCCGTGCTCGGCAAGGAAGGCGTCGAGCGGATCGTCGAGGTGCCGCTGGACAACGAGTCGCGGATCCAGATGCAGAAGACGGCGGGGGCGATCCAGGCGGACGTGGATCTGCTGCGGGACATGAAGCTGCTCTGATGGACTCGTGATGCCTCGAGAATCCGCATTGCCCAAGGAGATTGCGGCGCGGGTTGGGCGACTCTCACGGCAGCTCCCGGGCCTGAAGTCGCGTGGAATCCCTGTCCGGATCTACCGCGACTCGATCGAGAGATACGGAACCAACGGAATCGTCGTCGCAAGCAAGTAGGTGGTTCTGCGTGGTTCAGTGGATCACAGGCGAGATTCATCTCGACGGGTTCCAGATCCTTCGGACATGCGACATCACGGGGATCGAGGTGCTCGAGAGACGAGCGCGCTACCTCAGGAAGGTACTGGCCCTCCGAGGGGAGAAAGTGTCGCGACCCCGAAAGGTGGATCTGGAAGACTGGCCCGCGATCCTCAGGTGGGCTGGGAGCCGATTCCCGTTGATCGTCGTGCATCAGGAGTTCACGGATCCCAACGTGTGTCACGTCGGACAGATCAGCTCGGCCTCCGACGTCACATTGACGATGCGAACAATCGACGAATGCGGTCGCTGGGATCCCAAACCCTGGCGTTGTCGGATGCGCACGATCACCCGACTGGACTTTGGAGGCGACTATGAGGGTGCCTTGGCGCTCGTCAGCGGCACTGAGGCGGACCCGAAGCCTTCGGGGCAACGTCGGCGCTCCAAGTCCTGACGACTCCGGTCAAATCGAATCGCCATCCCGAAGCTCAGTCGTTCCGCGGTCACCAGGATGTTCGCGCACGACCTGTGTCGCCTTAGGGAGTGAGCCCCACCACTTGCCGAAGGGACCCTCCGCGACTCTACGGTGGTAGTAGGCGCTCACCTCTTCGGAAGTCATGTGCTTGGTCTCCTCGTAGACCTCCGCCTGGACGCGCCGCTTGAACGCGATGCAATCGAAGGTCCCGTCTTCCCGTGTATCCGTGCTTTCAGCTCTTGTCATCGGGGAGCACCTCTTCGGGGGAGATTATCGTCAGGAGGCCATAGCCTAGCCGCACGTTGATGCGATTGTAGCCGCGGATGCGTTCCGGCCTGACCATGTCCTTGAAGTTCCACGAGACGATCGCGTGCGCGCAAGCGACTGTGGCAGCGGCGACGTGCTTCGCGTCCTCGCGACTCGAAGGACCTACGACTCCGGCTGCGATGTAGGCCTCGGCCAGGCTCCTCACAGCCTCCGTGATCTCGACGTCGCATGCAGCACGCTTTCGGAGGGACCGCGCGATCCGTCGAATGTGTGGAGGGGCATTCTCCAACTCGCGTCCGACGACGTCGCTCAGGAGGAGGACGACTCGCCGACTCCGGACGAGCCTGAAGAAGCGTCGCGATGCTTCGAGGAACGGCGGGTCGAAGCATCCGCCAAACACCGAAGTGTCCGCGTAGATCCGCAAGGGCCGTCCGGAAGGTGTCGCCACACCCCGCGGACCGAGCCCTGCCGGGACGGTTGCAGGTGAATGCCAGGTTTCCCATCCTTCCCGCCATGGACACCCGCACGGAGACGGACTCCTTCGGCCCGATCGAGGTCCCCGGCAGCCGCCTGTGGGGCGCGCAGACGCAGCGCTCGCTCCAGAACTTCAAGATCGGCGGGCAGACCTTCACCCGCCCGATGATCCGCGCGCTCGGCCTCGTCAAGAAGTGCTCGGCGCTGGCCAACATCGAGCTCGGCGAGCTCTCCATGCTCGGCAAGAAGGAGCAGCGCGCGATCCTCCAGGCCTGCGACGAGATCATCGCCGGCAAGCACGACGACCAGTTCCCGCTCGTCGTGTGGCAGACCGGCTCGGGCACGCAGACGAACATGAACGCCAACGAGGTGGTCTCGAACCGCGCCATCGGGATCCTCGGCGGTGTCCTCGGCTCCAAGAAGCCGATCCACCCCAACGACCACGTCAACCGCTCGCAGTCCTCCAACGACGTTTTCCCCACCGCGATGCACGTCGCGGCGGTGGAGGAGTGCCACCACCGCCTCCTGCCGGCGATCGAGCTGCTCGAGCTCGCGCTCGACAAGAAGGCGAAGGCGTGGAAGAAGATCGTCAAGATCGGCCGCACGCACCTCCAGGACGCGACTCCGCTCACCGTCGGCCAGGAAGTGTCCGGTTGGGTACAGCAGCTCAAGGACGCGCGCCGCGCGATCCGCGCGACGATGCCGGGCGTCCACGAGCTCGCGCTCGGCGGCACGGCCGTCGGCACCGGCCTGAACTCGCACCCGAAGTGGGCGAACCTGGTCGCGCAGAAGATCGCGGACGAGACGAACCTGCCCTTCGTCACCGCGCCGAACAAGTTCTCGGCTCTCGCCTCTCACGACGCGCTGGTGTTCCTCTCGGGCGCGCTCAAGACGACCGCCGGCGCCCTCGTCAAGATCGCGAACGACGTGCGCTGGCTCGGATCGGGTCCGCGCAGCGGCCTCGGCGAGCTCAAGCTGCCCGAGAACGAGCCCGGCAGCTCGATCATGCCCGGCAAGGTCAACCCGACGCAGTGCGAGGCGCTGACGATGGTGTGCGCCCAGGTCTTCGGCAACGACGTCGCCGTGTCCTTCGCGGGCAGCCAGGGCAACTTCGAGCTCAACGTCTACAAGCCGGTGATCATCCACAACGTGCTGGGCTCGATCCGCCTCCTCTCCGACGCCTGCGACAGCTTCCGCGAGAACTGCGTGGTCGGGCTCGAGCTCGACAAGGCGCGCGTCGACGCGCTCATGCGGCAGTCGCTGATGCTCGTGACGGCCCTGAACCCGCACATCGGCTACGACAACGCCGCGAAGGTCGCGAAGAAGGCGCACCAGGAGGGGACGACCCTGCGGGAAGCCGTCGTCGCGCTCGGCCTGCTCACGGGGGAGCAGTTCGACGCCGCGGTCGTGCCGAACGACATGGTGGGACCGAGCGCTGGGGCCTGACGGGGAGAAGGAGCGAAACCCGCCGGCGCGCCCCGGGTTCACGGTGGGATTGTCCGCGCGGCTCGCATCCAGCCGATAGGATCCCCACCATGCGTTTCGCGGTCGCCGTCGCGTTGGCCTGCATCCTGGCAGCTGTCCCGTCGTGTGGCGCGAGGGACCGTCCTGCCCCGAAGCACGTCCTCCTGCTCGTCATCGACACGCAGCGCGCCGACCACCTCTCGTGCTACGGGCACCCTCGTCCGACGTCGCCGACGCTCGACGCCCTGGCCGCGGAGGGCGTGCGCTTCGAGAACTGCGTCTCGCAGAGCTCGTGGACCTCGCCGAGCATGGTCTCGCTGATGACGAGCTGCTACCTCGGCAACGAACTGCTCGAGATCCCCAGGGACAGGACCGTGGTCGCGGAGGTCTACCGGAAGGCCGGCTACGCGACGGGCGCGTTCATCTGCAACGACATCCTGAGCCCGACGAACGGCTTCGACCGCGGCTTCGACGTCTGCGAGTGGCAGATGACTCCCTACGGATCGAACCAGCCGATCTTCGACTGGCTCGAGCGCAACAAGGACCGGAGGACGTTCACGTTCGTGCACCTGAACGAGGTCCACGACGATGCCGGGACCTACGGACCGAAGCCGCTCGAGGACGGGCGGTTCCGCAAGGGAATGCCCGCATTCACCGAGGCGCGCTCGGGCTTCTACGACAGGGTCAGCGACGAGCTGAAGCTCACGGCGAAGGAGGAGAGCCTCACGCGGATGCGCGGCGAGATCGGGGGCTACGACGACGACGTCCTCTACAGTGACCGCCGCATCGGGGAGATCTTCGAGCGGTACAAGTCGCTCGGGTTGTGGGGCGACACGGCCGTCGTCGTCGGCGCCGACCACGGCGAGGGACTCTTCACCCGCGTCCAGTTCATGCACGGCACCCGGAAGAAGGCGATGGAGGAAGGCAAGCCTCCGACGCTCCTGAACACGCTCCACATGACGCACGGGAGCCACGTGAACTGGGAGCTGGTGCACGTCCCGCTGATCGTGAAGGCACCCGGCTTTGCTCCTGGAGTCGTCTCGGGCTACGTCGAGAACGTGGACATCGTGCCGACGCTCCTCGAGCTGTCCGCTCTCGCGGCGCCGCGCGAAACGCAGGGACGGAGCCTCGTTCCGTTCCTCGACGACCCGCGGCGGACGAAGGGTCTCGCCGAGGCGGTGACGAGCCTGACGCGCTTCAACCTGTCGATGATCACGCAGGACGGGATGCAGCTGATCCATCCCACGCCGCGCGGCGAGTGCGACTTCTCGATCCAGGACGAGCTCTACGACCTGAAGGTGGACCGCGAATCGCGCGTGAACCTCGCCGCGAGCCACAAGGAGCTCGTCCGCCGGCTCGGGACGCTCGCCGAGGAGCGCGCGCGGTCGGGGATCCACGGGACGACGCACCCGACCGACGCGAAGACGCACGAGACGCTGGCCGGGCTCGGCTACGTCGGCGCGGACGTCGTCGATTCGATCAGCGAGGAGCTCGCCGCGAAGTCGACCGCGGAGATCGTCGCGGAGATCCCGAAGGAGGCGAACTGCCTCCTCCGGCTGCAGATGGTGCGCGCGCTCGAGGGACGCACGCTGGCCGCCGAGGATCGCGCGGCCCTCGAAGCATTCCTGCCCCGGGAAATCTCGGTGGCGGTCCAGGAAGGCGTCCGGCGGCTGCTGGCGCCGTAGCGGAGAGGCCGCTACGCTCTCCGCCCCCATGCACATCAAGATCCGTTCGAGCACGAAGAAGCACAAGAAGAAGACCGGCTACCTGACGCGCCAGCGCACCAAGGGCGGCCGCAAGACGAACCGCCGGCAGCGCAAACGGCACGGCAGCTTCTGAGAGAGCGAGATTCCTCGCCGTCTGCGGCGCCGCGGGGAGGTACCCTGGCCTTCGTGTCCGCGACCACCGCACCGTTCCTCCCGCGCACGCGCTCCCAGATGGCCGAGCGCGGCTGGGACGCCCTCGACGTCCTGCTCGTGACCGGCGACGGGTACGTCGATCACCCGAGCTTCGGAGCGGCCGTGATCGGGCGCTTCCTCGAGGCGCGCGGCTACCGCGTCGGCGTCCTGGATGTGCCCGACTGGGAGACCGACGGCTCGGGCTGGCGGCGCCTCCCCGCCCCGAAGCTGTTCGTCGGCGTCACCGCCGGGACCATCGACTCGATGGTGACGAACTACACCGCCGCGAAGAAGAAGCGGCGGATCGACGTCTACCGGCCGGGCGGGAAGACGGGCCGGCCGAACCGCGCGACGATCGCGTACACGGCGCTCGCGCGGCACCACTTCCCGGGCGTGCCCGTCGTCGTCGGCGGGCTCGAGGCGGGTCCGCGGCGGCTCGCGTACTTCGACTACTGGGAGGAGAAGATGCGCCGGTCGATCCTGGTCGACAGCAAGGCGGATCTCCTCGTGTGGGGGATGGGAGAGCGGCAGACGCTCGCGGTCGCGGAGCGGCTGGCGCGCGGCGAGGGCTTGTCGGGCATCCCGGGGACCTGCGAGATCTCCGGCGCCGACCCGCTCCCCGAGCACGCGCGCGTCGTTCCCTCCTTCGAAGATCTCGAGGCGGATTGGGAGAAGCTGATCGACCTGTTCCACGCGGTGCGCGAGGAGAACAGCCCGAGCTCGAGGCCGCTCGCGCAGAAGCACGGCGCGCGCTGGGTGATCCAGTACCCGCCGGACAAGCCCCCGACCCAGGAGGAGGTCGACAGCTACTACGACCTGCCCTACCGCCGCGAGTGGCACCCCGACCACACGGAAGCCGGCGGGATCGCGGCGCTCGAGCCCGTGCGCTGGTCGCTCAACACCCACCGCGGCTGCATGGCGGACTGCTCCTTCTGCTCGATCACGTTCCACCAGGGGCGGACGATCCAGGGCCGGAGCGAGGAATCGGTCCTGCGCGAGGCGGCGGCGATCGCCGAGCACCACGACTTCCGCGGGACGATCACGGACGTCGGCGGGCCCACCGCGAACATGTACGGACTCGGCTGCAAGCTGCTCGAGAAGGGCGAGCCGTGCCTGGGTCGTGATTGTCTCACTCCGGATCCCTGCCCGGCGCTGCGGCTCTCGAAGGCGACGGAGGGCTACCGGCGCCTCTTGTCGCTCGTCCGCGGCGCGAAGGGCGTCAAGCACGCGTTCGTGAGCTCGGGGATTCGCTACGACATGCTGCGGAACAAGAAGGGCGAGCTCCTGCCGCTGCACCACGACCTCGTGAAGCACCACGTGCCCGGGCGGATGAAGCTCGCGCCCGAGCACGCCTCCGCGGCGACGCTCGTGGCCATGAACAAGCCGTCGTTCGACGTCTACGAGGCGTACGAGAAGGACTACAATGACGAGTGCAAGGCGACGGGCAAGGACCAACACCTCGTCAACTACTTCATCGTCGGGCATCCCGGAACGACGCTCGAAGACGCGATCGTGCTCTTCGAGAAGCTGCTCGAGCGGAACTACAGCCCCGAGCAGGTGCAGGAGTTCATCCCGCTGCCCATGACGCGTGCGTGCGTGCAGTACGTGACGGGGAAGGACCCGATGACGATGCAGGACCTGCACGTGCCGCGCGGCGAGCGCGAGCGGCGGATGCAGAAGGCGCTCGTGCGGTGGAAGGCCCCGGAATCGCGGAGGCTCGTCGAGGAGGCGCTGACGACGGCGGGTCGTGCGGATCTCCTGGCGCGGTGGCGCCACGCGTTGCGCGGCGTGAAGAGCCGTACGGAGAACGCGGACCTCGACCTCGATCCGTGCGGCTAGTCGGCTTCCGCGGCGGCCGCGCGGAGCTCGCTCGCCCTGGAAACGTTGCCCATCCGCTCGTACGCGGCCATCTGGATCGCGAGCGCGTCGGCGATCCGATCTCGCGGCACGGCTCCCTGGTGGATCGCGCGCGCCACGGCGAGCACCGCGGCACCGGGATCGCCCAGGAGCAGCTTGTCGGCCCCGGTCTCCCAGGCGGTGGGCGCCGGCGGCGCCGCCCTCAAGCGGTCCGCGGCGACCAGGATCCGCTCCAGGCTCGGGAGATGCTTGGCCTCCGGATCGGTCGCCGTCGTCTCCCGGCACTGCTCCGCGAGCTCCGCCCATCGCCCGAGATCGACGAGGCGCAGCGCGCGCCGCAGCGCCGGCGTCGCGTCGAGCGGGACGTAGCGCAGCGCGTCCGACCAGGCCTGGATCGAGAGCTCCGGATCGGCCCCGATCGCGTCGAGGGCGTTCGCCATCCCGATGTACGGCGGAGGCCGGCGCGGGTAGATCCGGATCGACTCGCGGAACTCGGCGATGGCTTCGTGGAACTGTCCTCTGTTCAGGAGCGCGACGCCGAGGTTCCCGTGGCTCTTCGCGCTCCGCGGCGCGGTCCGCACCTGCTCTCGGAAGAGCGTCAGCTCGTCCTTCCAGGAGCGGTTCGCGCGGAACGCGAGGAGGCCGAGCGCGACGATCGGGAGTGCCGAGAGGGCGCCGGCGGCGGCGTGCCAGCGCTGGCGGAGGCAGGCGAGCATCGTCGCGGCGAGCAGGCACGGGAAGATCGAGGGAACGTAGGCCAGCCGGTCGGCCATGATCGTCCCGATCGGAAGAAGGAAGTTGCTGGTCGGCGCGAACGCGCACGCGTAGCCGAGCACGGCGAAGCCGACTTCGGGCTGCCGGCGCCTGAAGAACACTCCCGCCGCGACCGCGCCGGCGAGGATCACGGCGAACGCGAGGACGGCGGGATCGACGGCGCCGGTCACGAGCGGGATCTGGTCGAAGGACCAGTCCGTCGAGAGGTGGAACGGGAAGAAGTGGTCGCGGAGGTAGAGGAGTTGGACCTTGGCCGCCGTCAGGACGCGCGGCAGCACGGGCGCCGTCACGAGAGGGTTCTCGACCGCGGGAGGGACGAAGGGCTCTCCGGCGAGGATCGAGCCGCGCAGGACGAGCCATGCGACCAGGATGACTGCCGGCAGGCCGAAGGCGCGCAGGGTGCGCGAGGATGAGACGCTCGGCGGCCAGAGTCGATCCGCGATTGCGGCGAGCGGCAGGAACGAGACCGCCGGCTCCTTCGAGCAGAGCGCTCCGAAGAAGCACAGCGCGCCGAGCCAGTTCCGCCCGGCGCGGTGGAGGATCAGGAAACCCAGACCGAAGACTGCTGCGAGGGATTCCGATCGCACGGTGACGTTCGAGACGACCTCGGCGTGGATCGGGTGGACGGCCCAGAGGAGCGCGCACGCGCCGGCCGCGAAGCGCGCAATGCCCAGGCGCAGGAGCCAAAGGAGCAGGAGGAGGCTCGCTCCCGCGTGGAGCAGGAGATTGACGGCGTGGAAGGGGACGGGGTTCAACGCGTCGCCGAAGATGGCTCGAGCCAACGCGGCGTTCAGGAGAACCGATGCATTCGCGAGCGGGCGGTAGATGCCGAGGACGCGATCCTCGGGCTTGTAGAAGCCGTTCGAGAAGACCGCGCCGACGTCCCAGGGACGGTGGAGCAGCGGGCTCTGGGCGATGAACGCGTCGTCGACGGCGAAACCGTGGCCGAGGGTGTTCGCGTAGGGGACGATCGCCGCCGCGAGGACGGCGAGCGCGAGCCCGCGGGAGATCGATCGGGCGGTCACTCCCGCTCGATCGGGGTGATCGAGATGTCGCGGAACTCGATCGCGGCGCCTTCGGACTGGAGGCAGATCTTCCCCGGACGCTCGGCGACCCAGCGCGCCGTGTTCTGAACCGCGCCGTTGACCTCGAGCGTCATCTCACCGCCGTCGAGCGTGATCAGGTACCGGTTCCACTCGCCCAGCGGCCTTTCGTTGCACGGCTGGCCCTTGCGCGTGCGCCGGCCTTCGGTGCGCTCCGGGTCGACCTCCATCGGGAACTCGCCGATGTTCCAGATGTCGCCGGCATTCCTGTGGTGGAGCTGCGCCTCGATGCTGTTCGGCCAGACCTGGTCCGCGCCGGTCATGCGCATCAGGACGCCCGAGTTGCCGGGCGGCAGCGCGGGATCGAAGCGCCACTCGAGCGTGAGGACGAAGCTCGTAAAGTCCTCGACGGTGCGCAGGTAGCCGATCGGGTTGCCCTTGCAGCGCAGGACGCCGTCGGCGACGGTCCAGACGTCTTCCATCTTCGCTTCCGAGTCGTCGAGGAAGAACGTCCAGCCGTCCAGGTTCACTCCGTTGAACAGCTTGCGCGTCGCGAGCCGCTTCCCCGGCGCGCGCGGATCGACGCGCAGGAACTCGAGGAGGTCGGCGAGGTCCTGCGCCGAGAGCCCGAGTGCGACGCCGTCCGGCATGGTCGAGACCGACTGCTTCGCCCGCGACTCGATCTCCTCGGCCGGGATGACGTGGCGCTTGCCGCTCGTGTCCTTCAGGACGACCGTATCGCCGTCCGCGAGCAGGAATCCGCTCTCGAGGAGCCCGTCCTTCGTCTCGACGAGCCAGGCGTCGAAGCCGTGCGCGATCGCCTTGGAGGGGTGGAGGATCGCGTCGAGGATCTCCGGCCGGCCGTATTTCGCCGCGATCGTGGAGAGGTCGGGCCCGACGTCGCCGCCTCGCCCGTGGAAGACGTGGCAGGTCGAGCACTGCGCGGCGCTCTCGAAGAAGAGGCTCGTGCCCCGTGAGGCCACGCCGCGGAGAGCGAGGACTTCGTCGGGATCGGGCGCCGTGGGAGCGGAGCCCGTTGCGAAGAACTCCGTCGCGAGCGCGCGGACGGAGAGATCGGGATTGGCGGGCAGGAAGCGCGCGGCGGTTTCCCGCGCGCGCGGGGAGAGCTTGCCTTCTTGGGCGAGACGCAGGAGCAGGAGTCCGCCGCCGCGGCTGCCGGAGAGCGATTCGACGAGCGCAGCGAGCTCGGCAGGCGGTGTGGAGGGATCGGTGAGCGCGCGCTGCGCCTCCGCGGCCTCCGCCGGGTCGGCCTCGACCCGGGTCCAGACCTGGAACTCGACCTCCGGCCGGCCTCCTTGCGAAGTCCCGCCGTCGTCGAGGCCTGCTCGCGCCTGGAAGCGGTAGAAGCCCTTCGGGACGTCGAAGGCGATCTCGGAGAAGGCGTGCGTTCCGATGCCGTCGGCGTAGGTCGTGTCGTCGATCGCGAGAGGACCGCCATTGGCATTCTGGCCGACGTTCACGCTGCCCCATTCGGCCGAGGCGTGGCGCCAGGAAGTGTCGACGAGGCGCAGCTCGCCCTTCGGCCCGACGAAGCGCGGCTCGATCCAGTCCGCCCAGTCGCATCCGTTGCCGAGCTTGCCGCTGGTGACGACCAGCCACATGGCGCTCGCACCCGAGACGTCCACGTCGAGCTCGACGGAGCCCTTCGTCAGGATCCCGCTCGACCAGACCATCTTCGCGCCGTCCCGGTCGTTGTCGGGGAGCTGAGCAGCGAGCTGGTAGGCGCGCCAGATCGTCTCGTCGTTGTGACGGACCCACCAGGTCGCGAGCTCGCGCGTGTCCTCGGGCCCGCCGAGTGCGAGGTCGAGCATGGCCTCGCCGGCGCTCCGGTCCGGGAAGAAGGCCAGCGCGTCGATGTCGCCTCGACGCGTCGCGAGGGGGAGACCGGCGTATCGGACCCGGGAGACCAGGTTCTCGATCTGCCGGGGCTCAAGGGACCGCCGGAGGAGCTCGACGGAACGCTCGTCCCATGCGGGCGCGCTCATCTGCAGCTCCGGCATCTGGAATCCCGCCATCGCCATGGCTTCCACGAACCATGGGTCTCCGCCGTGGAAGAACCGCTCGGCGTTCGTGGGCATGACCACGGCGAGAGGGCTCTGGTTGAATTCAGCGAGCTCGTGAACTCGGGCGGGCTCGCGGGCTCGTGCGATCAGCCATTCCCGCCAGACCGCGACGTCGGCCCCATCGGGAAGGCTGAGGTAGGCGAACTGGTCTCGCGACGGATCGTCGTGCGCAAAGCTCTCGATGTGGGGGGCAACACGCGGGCTCGCGAGCCACGCGCGCTGGGCGCGTGCGGCGGTCAGGCGCAGGGCGGGCTCCCTCGACCGGGAGAGCTCCAGGTAGGGCTTGCACCACAGGGCACCCAGACTTCCCAGGACCCACAGCTTCCTGGCCTGGATCCGCGGGGGATCCCCGGAGCGATCCTCCACTCCAGGAAGCGAATCCTGCGGCGTCGCACGGAGCGCCGCTGCCGCGAGCGCACGCGCATGGACTGCCGGAGAGGCCAGGCACTTCAGCGCCTGATCGGCGGACGACAGGTCGAGTGGCGGAGGTCGCGGTTTCGAGCCGGACGGCACGATCCGCAGGATCCGCCCGTACGCCTCGGCGTCGCCCGCCAGGTGCCCGCCGACGCCCGGATCCCACCAGTCCGCGACCAGGATCGACCCGTCCGTCGAGGCGCACACGTCGCTCGGGCGGAACCAGCGGTCCTTCTTCTCGCCCGACTGCGGTCGCGACGCGATCAGCTTGCCCGGCAAGAGCTCGATCCCGGCACCCTTCGCGACCGGCACGTGCGCGTACACGCAGTTGGCTCCCGCGTCGGCGTTGAGCACGCGGCCGACCCACTCCTCGCCGAACAGCTCGCCCTCGTACACGCACACGCCCGTCGGTCCGCCCGCCTCGTTCCGCGTCCCCGCGGGCATCACGCCCGGATCGTCCTGGTGCCAATGCGCGCTCCAAACGTCCTGTCCGGGCCGCCGGTCGGCCTCCCAGGTTCGCGACCCGTCGGCGGAGAAGTAGCCGTAGTTGCCGCCCTCCATCACCCACGTCGTCCGGCAGCACGCGTTCCCGTCGTCGTCGTTGTCCGCGGTGAACATGTTCCCGAACGAGTCGAGCGCGACCTCGTACTGGTTGCGGAAGTTGTGCGCCATCACGGTGAGACCCGTCCCGTCGGGCTCGCAGCGCAGGATCAACCCGCCCACCCACACCTTCCCGTCGTCGCTCACGAGCCCGGGATGGTTGTCCGCCTCGTGCTCCCCGCCTCCGCGGTAGATCGATCCCGAGCGCAGCGTCCAGCCGCTCTTGTCCGTGACGACGTGCGGTCCGGCGTTCCCGACCGCGATGTAGAACCGTCCGTCCGGCCCCACGACGATCGAGTGGACGCCGTGGTCGTGGTTCGGGCCGCCGAAGCCGGTCAGGAAGACCTCCTTGCGGTCGGGAACGTCGTCGCCGTCCTCGTCGACGTACTCCCAGATCGTCGGGGAGCAGGACACGAGCACGCGCTTGCGTTTGGGGTTCGCCGCGTCCGCGATCACGGCGATCCCGAGCGGCGACACGAGGTCGGGATCCTGCACGAACACCTTCGACGAATCGGCGCGGCCGTCGCCGTCCTCGTCCTGCAGGATCACGACGCGGTCGCCGCGGTCGTGGTGCAGGCCGGGATTGCGGCCGTCCCACTGGCGGTAGTTCACGGCTTCGGTGACCCACACTCTCCCGCGCTCGTCGACGTCCATCGCGCTCGGGTTGTGGAGCTGCGGCGACTCCGCGAAGAGCGTGACGGAGAAGCCGGGTGGCACCTCGAAGTCCCCGGTCAGGTCCCTCGCTTCCAGGTCGACGGCCTGCGCCGTGCAGCCGCTCATCTTGAGCGTTCCGTGGATCTGCGGACCCTCGGGATGCGGCTGGGAGGGCGCCTCGCCGCTCCGCGGCGGCTTGCAGGCCGGCAGCAGCAGGGCCAGGAGGATCAGTGGGCGGCGGGCGCTCGGGGAGAAGACCATGGCGGCCAAGGTAGCCGCGGGCAGGAACGTACGGTACCTGGTTCACTTTCTCGCACCGGGCCGCCTGACGATGCGCTCGCCGCGATTTCCGGCCCGGTGCGAGAAAGTGAGCCAGGTACCGTACGTTCCCGCACCTTCCCGCTTGCCGAGCCGCGGGTAACCCGGAAGACTCGAACGCGTAGGTCGTCCGCCGCGCACCGCGACACGACCCCCTTCCTCTAGCCAGGAGATCGCCATGGAATCCGTCGAACTGCTGCATCGCATCGAACGACTCGAACGATCCAACCGGAAGCTCCGCCGCGCCTCGATCGCGATCGCCGCCAGCGGCCTCCTCCTCGGACTCGCCGGCATGGGCGCCCCGGGACTGTGCGACACCCTCTACGCCGAGCGCCTCGTCCTCCACGATCCCTCGGGCAACCAGCGCATCGTCGCGGACGCCTACCCCGGCGCGCCGACCTTCAGCGTCCTCTCGAGGGAGGGCCGCGCTCTCGCCCGCATCGGCGTCGCGCAGGACGGCGAGCCCTACCTGACGTTCTTCGACCCGAAGGGGGCCGAGAAGGGGACCTGGAAGGGCTCGATCCCGTCCCAGGCCCGTCCGGAGACGAAGGCCGTCCCGCGCACCGACGCCGACCCCAGGATCTCGATGAAGTAGCCGAAATCGGTCCCGGGCCCGCTCACCCGGGACGAAAGTACGGTACCTGGTTCATTTTCTCGCACCGGGCCGCGCCTCGCCGGGAGGCCGGCCTCGAACGACCCGGCGCGAGAAAGCGAACCAGGTACCGTACTTTCGTCCTCGCGGGCCCGGAACGGACGCTTCCTGCTCAAGAAACGCCCTGCTTCCTCCCGAAACGGGAACGATCGCGCGGGTCTCCCGGGCGACCGAATCCCATTCGATGACCCAGCAAGGTTCCCCGCGCCCCGCCTCCAACACGCCCGTTCCGACGGTCTCGCGCCTGTCCATCGCGCAGATGCTGGGCGTCATGCGCGTCGAGTTCCACCGCGCGCGCGCCCAGCGCCAGCCCCTGTGCTGCCTCATGGTCGCCGTCGACGGGATGGAGGACCTCCTCGAGCGCGGCGCCTGGCAGCTCAAGCAGGCCGCGATGCGCTCCGCCTACGAGAGCCTCAAGGCCGTCGCCCGCGAGCGCTCGTGCTTCGGCATGTCGCTCATGTCCGGCGACCGCATCATGGCGGTCTTCCCCTCCACGCCGCCGCCCGTCCTGGCGGGGTTCGGCGCGGCCCTGAACGAGTACGCGCGCAAGCATCCGCTCGACTGGAAGAACCAGCCGATCGTTCTCACGCTCTCGCTGGGCGCCTCCCACAACCTCCTGGCCGAGACGAGCTCCTCCTTCGAGGGCCTCGTGGAGAAGGCCGGCCGAGCGCTCCAGACCGTCCGCGAGGCGAGCGGCGACAAGTACGTGATGTGGCGCGAGAGCGAGGCCGAGATCGCGGGCATCCGCGACGACATCGCGGCCCAGCGCGCGAGCGTCCAGGCCCAGGCCGCGCTCCTCGAGGAGGAGGCGAGCGAGATCGGCGGCCTCCAGCAGGCCGCGCTCGTCGACCGCATCCAGGCGATCTTCGCCAAGGTCGCGCGCACGCCCGAGATCGAGCAGGTCGAGAAGGAGATCGTCGCGCTCGCCGTCGAGGAGCTCTACGAGGGCCGCCGCAAGGCCGTCGAGGCGCAGATGGCCGAGCACAGGCGGCAGACCGACAACCTCGAGCGCCGCATCGCCAAGCTCACGACGCTCCTCGGCGTCACCGAGGAGCAGCTCCAGCGCGTCCTCGCGATGAAGTCGATCGACGAAGGCGTCGCGTCGATCTTCCGCGAGGTGCAGGGCCTCTCGCCGGACTCGGCCCAGGCCGAGCAGAAGAAGGCGATGATGGCCGTGATCTTCCAGGAGAACTTGGCCTTCCAGAAGAAGGGGGCCGCGGCCGAAACGCAGGCCGCGTGACAGCACACCGGCAGGGGCGCCACGCCGCCCAGGCCGGATGGACCGGGTAATTTTTTGGACCAACGAACTCACACAGAGAAAGACGATGACGAAGCACACCACCAGCGACACGAAGAACCGGGCTAGCGGCGGGTCGATCACGCCGCAGATGACGGTGTCCGACGACGACTCCACGAACACCGACGAAGGCCCGAAGACCGAGACCGGCGTCCTGTACCTCGGCGTCGACCTCGGCACCTCCCGCACCTCCGTCGCGGCGAGCAACGGCCAGCGCGTGACGCTCTCGTCGCACGTCGGCTACCCCAAGGACGTCGTCAGCCGCAAGCTCCTCAAGAAGGAAGTGCTGTTCGGAGACGAGGCCGTCCACCACCGCATGGCCTGCAACTTCTACCGCCCTCTCGCCGCCGGCGTGCTCAAGTTGACGAACAACAAGACGACGGACGACGTCGAGGGCAACATGAAGGCCGCCGCGGACCTCATCCGCGAGATCATCCGGCTCGCCCGCCCGCGCAAGGACGAGCTCGTCTACGCCGTGATCGGCGTCCCGGCCCAGGCCGCGATCCACCACAAGGACGCGATCGTCAAGGCCGCGAAGGAGTCCGTGGACTCCGTCATGCTCTGCAGCGAGCCCTTCAGCGTCGCGTACGGCCTCGACATGCTCGACGACGTGCTCGTCATCGACATCGGCGCCGGCACGACCGACCTGTGCCGGATGCACGGCACGATGCCGGAGGACTCCGACCAGCTGACGAACACGTTCGCTGGCGACTACGTCGACAACATGCTGATGGACCTCGTCAAGAAGGCCCACCCCGAGGCGCAGTTCACGATCCAGATGATCAAGGAGATCAAGGAGCGTCACGCCTCGGTCGCCGAGAACATGATTCCCGCCACGATCGAGCTGCCGGTCAACGGCAAGCCGACGACGTTCGACATCACCAAGGAGATGCGGACGGCGTGCACCTCGATCGTCGCGCCGATGGTCGAGGGGCTCGGCAAGCTGATCGCGACGTTCGACCCCGAGTTCCAGCAGCGCCTGAAGAACCGCGTGCTGCTCGCCGGGGGCGGAAGCATGATCAAGGGCCTCGACGTCGCCATCGAGCAGGAGATGCACAAGCGTCTCGGCAGCGGCAAGGTGATGCGCATCGAGGAGCCGGTCTACGGCGGCGCGAACGGCGCCCTCAAGATCGCGCACGACATGCCCGCGGAGTTCTGGGACAAGCTCAAGTAGCCCACACGCTCTCGCTAGGGTCCGAACCCGGGCCAAAACGCGGCCGGCCGCCCTCGAAAGGCGACCGGCCGCGCTTCGTTCGACGGGAGGGGCTTGGCTCGCTGCGCCCACGTGACGCGTGCGCCGCGGGGGGTATCTCCTCGGCAGCAACGCGATCTTCCGGCGGCTGAGATCGCACTACCGTCGGATCACCAGATGATCTTCAACCCGCTCGACGAGTTGAACGTGTTTCCGGTGGGCAGCGGGCAGAACGCCGCGTTCCCGTCGCGGTAGTACGTCTGGTAGTAGCGCCGTTGGCCCGGGGCGATCGGATCGCCGAGCGCGGCGGACCGCGCGGTGATCGAGAGCTCCGCTCCCGTCGGCGCCGACGCGGAGCCCCCGCTCGCGTTCTTCGTGTACAGGCGTTTCAGGATGCCCGTCGCACAACGCAGCCCATCCCCGAACGGAACGCCCGGCGCGCCGGTCGCGTTGCCTTGCAGGAAGATGGTGGCCGCGCTCGGCAGCTCCCCCGACGCGAAGAGCTTCACCGTGTCCGGATTCGTCGCGCCGGTCGCTTGCAGCAGGGCTCCACCGGTGCTCTGCGAGTTCTGGCATCCGCGCAGGACGATCCCGCTGTTCCCGCACGGGCAGGCCGCAGCCGACCCGTCGCCGGGGCAGAAGTGCGTCGCGGGCCCGCCGCAGCCGCGCCAGCGCGCGACCTTGTTCACGGAGACTCCGCCGGCGGTCGCGAACATGCCTCCCGCGTAGAGGTCCGGCCCGCCGCCGAGTCCGTCGTCGAACACCGCGAGGGCCAGGACCACGCTGTTCGTGCCCGATCCGAGCGCGGACCAGGCCGTGCCGTTCCAGCGGACGGCGTGGTCTGCGGTCGTGCCGCCGGCGTCGTAGATCGAGCCGCCCGCCACCAGTCCCGGCCCGGAGCCGTCGTCGAATGTCGCCAGCGCGTACGGCGTGCTGGTCGCGGGGCATTGAAAGCTGCCACAGCAGGGGATGGGGGTGAGACCGGGCCCCACCGCCGACCAGCTCGCCCCGTCCCAGCGCGCGATGCTCAACGCGCACGTGGTCCCCGCCTGCGCGAAGTCACCGCCGGCGTACAGATCGGGTCCGGCTCCGTCGTCGAACACGGCGAGCGCCGTGACCTCGGAGCAGAACCCGCCCCCGCCGCCCTGGAGCATCCCGCCGCCGACGGGCGACCAGTTCGTGCCGTCCCACCTCGCAATCGAGAACGCCCAGACGGATTCGATGCTGTAGAAGTAGCCCCCCGCGTACAGCGCGGAGCCCGTCCCGTCGTCGTGGCTCTCGAGGGAGCTCACGACGTCGTCCGCGACACCGATCGGCACCCAGTTCCCGCCGCTCAGTTTGCTCACGGTCCCCCAGGCGCCGATGCAGGCGGCGATGGAGCCGGTGCTGGCGTAGAGCGCGGGCCCACCGCCGTCGTCGAAGATCGCGAAGTCGTAGACCTGGTCCTGGCCGCCCGGCAGGCCGCTGTCGACCGCGGACCAGGCCGAGTTGCGCCATCTGGCGATCCTGATCGCAGGGTTCGTCCCCGCGGTCGCGAAGCGCCCCCCGACGTAGAGCGCCGGCCCGCCGCCGTCGTCGAAGACGATCATCGCGGTCACGCTCGAGTCGAGCCCGGCGCCCAGGGGCGACCAGGTGGTCCCGTTCCACCTGGCGATCCGGTTGGCCGCGACGCCGCCGACGCTCGTGAAGTCGCCGCCGGCGTATAGGGCGGGCCCGCCGCCGTCGTTGAAGACGGCGAGAGCGCGCACGTCGCCGTTCGCCCCGCTCCCGAGGCTGGACCAGTCGAGGCATTGACCCCGCGCCGTGCTTGCAGCGACTCCCAGGACGAAGTGGAAGGTGAGAAGGACTCGACGAGCGCTCATGGCAGGCCTCCGCGATCGACTCTACGGTCCCTCTCGAATTCCGCCAGGACGAGCCGAGAGCTCAAGACCGAACGGGGGGCCTCGCCTCGCTCGGCTTGACCCTCAGGAGCAATCGTGAACCGGCGCGGAGGACGGAGACGGTGGAATCGGTGCCGATCGCCTCGCCGGAGAGCGTGCGGTGGAGATCGGCGACCGAGGCGATCGGGCGGGTTCCCAGCGTGACCACGATGTCCCCTGCGCGTAGGCCGGCGCGCTCGGCGGGGCTGCCCGGCTCGACGCCGCGTACGAGGACGCCGCGCGGCGAAGCGAGGCCCTCGCGCTGCGCGACGGGGCCAGGCACGAGCACCTCTTCCCCAGCGATGCCGAGCCATGCGCGGCGCACGCGGCCGTGGGAGCGGAACTCGGCGAGCACGAAGGACGCCGTGTTCGACGGGACGGCGAAGCAGAGGCCCTGGGCGCCCAGCACGATCGCCGTGTTGATGCCGACGACGCGGCCGGAGCCGTCGAGCAGCGGCCCGCCGGAGTTCCCGGGATTCAGCGGAGCGTCGGTCTGGATGACTCCCTCGATCGCGCGGCCGCCCTCGCCGCGCAGCGTCCTGCCCAGCGCGCTGACGATCCCGAGCGTGACCGTGCGCGCGAGGCCGAGCGGGGAGCCGACGGCGATAGCGAAGTCCCCGACGCGGAGCACATTGCTGTCGCCGAGGGGGATGTGGGGGAGCGCCGCGTCCGAAGCGACGCGGAGCAGCGCCAGATCCGTCGCCGGATCGTCCCCCGCGACGTCCGCGATCAGCGTGCGGCCGTCCGCGAGCTCCGCCTCGACGCCCGCGGCCCCGCGGACGACGTGGCTGTTCGTGAGGATGTCGCCCTGGGCCGAGACGAGGACGCCCGATCCGCTGGCTGCGCCGCCGCGGCCGGCGTGCTTGGAGCCTCCCATCCCGATCGCGCGCACGTGGACGACGGCCGGGGAGACGGTTTCGACAATCGACGCGACCTCGTCGGAGAGGGAGTTCAAGAGCGACATGTCGCGGTCTGTGGACGGACGAGGCCCCGGATTCAAGGCGACCGACCGCGCGCCTCGTCGGCGTACGCGCGCGCCTCGTCACGCCGGCCGGATCGCTCGAGCGCTTCTACGAGCTCCCGGTACGCCTCGGCGAGGAGGGCCGGATCGACCTTCTCCGAGGAGGCGACGGCGCGCGCGAGCGCCTCGATCGCCTGCGCGTCGCGCCCGAGAACGAGCTCGATGCGGGCCAGTGCGTAGGCGGAGTTGAAGGAGTCGGGGTCGCGCTCGAGCGCGGCGCGGAAGGCGTCGACGGCCTCCTCCAGCCGTCGCTGGCCGATCAAGGCCCGGCCGAGCTCGTAGTAGCCGCGCCGGAGATGCGGCGCGACCTCGATCGACCGCCGGGCGAGGATCTCCGCCTCCGCGAAGCGTTGCGTCCCGAGGTAGATCTCCGCCAGCGTGTCGAGCGCCATGATGTCCCTCGGGCAGCGTGCGAGAGCCGTCTCGAGCGCCGCCACGGCCTCCTCCGCGCGCCCTCGCGTGTACAAGTTGACTCCGAGCGCCGCTTGCGCGGGACACGAGCCCGGGAACAGGGTCGTCGCCTCCTTCAAGAGCGCGATCGCCTCGTCCGTCCTTCCCGCGCGGCTCTCGGCCACGCCCAGCCAGTAGAGCCCGTTCGCCGTCGACGCGTCCTTGGGGACCGGGAAGGTGTGCGTGACGGCGTAGACGAGCCCGCAACTCGCGAGGCCGATCGCGAGCTTCACGAGCTGGCGCGCGCACGCCGCCCGGGCGAGCCACACGGCGCCGCAGGCCGAGTAGACGAGCAGGATCGGCAGCATCGGCGCGCGGTAGCGCGCGCTGACGGCGAAGGCCACGACCGTGGCGCCCGAGACGAGGAGGTAGCCCCACAGGGGGAATCTCCCCGACGCGCCGCGCCAGGAGACGGCCAGGCCGAGCGCGGCCAGCGCCAGGGCGGCGCCGAACCCGAACGGGATCCAGCGGACGAAAGCCACGAAACGGTCGGCGAAGAAGCGCGGCTCCTCGGGGCTCGCGAACTCCCAGTCGGTGACGAGGAGCCAGGCCTTGCGCAGGAGGAGGCGCGCTTGCGCCCCGGGGTGTTCCCGGACGAAGCGCATCGTCTTCCGCACGTAGTGCGCGGAGTACTCCGAGGGCTTGAGCTGGCGGCCTTCCTCGCGCTCGGCCGCCGCCCAGGAGTCCTCGAAGTGGCCGAGGACGTCCGCGCGCGTGTCGGGCGTGACGGCCGCCGCTCCGTCGGCGTCGGGGTTGTTGCCGCTCCAGAGCGTGTGGCCGCCCTCGGCGCTGATCACGACGAAATCGCCGCCGACGAGGGTGTTGTAGGCGGTGATCGGGGCGATCGGGACGGCGGTCGCGGCGAGGAAGAGCGCGACGAGCGGCCACCGGACGCGCGGGACGAAGAGCAGCCAGAGCGCGAAGAGCGGCACGAAGAGGAGCACCTGCTGGCGCAGGAGCGCGGACACGCCGAAGACGAGGCCCGTGAGGATGGCACGCGCCGGCGTCGCTCCGCGGGCGAGGGCGAGGACGCCGAGGATCCCGGCCAGGTTCGCGCAGTTCGCCGGGCCCTCCCGCAGGAGCTCGGCGTCGTAGTAGAGGAGCAGCCAGTAGATCGCCGCGAGGAAGGCCGCGGCGAGCGCGACGGCCTCGTCGAACGCGCGGCGGGCGACGAGGTAGACGAGGAAGACGGTGCCCGTGCCGATCACGGACTGGATCAGACGCACCGCAAGGAGGTCCTCGCCGAAGACGCGGAAGAACAGGCCGACGAGCCAAGGGTAGAGCGGCGCGGTCAGGAAGACGCCGGGGCGGGACTCCTCCCCGCGCGCGATCGCACGGGCCCAGTCGACGAAGAGGTGCTGGTCGAGCTGCGGGTCGTCGAAATAGGGGTTCGCCCGCATCTCCAGGACGAAGGCGACGCGCAGCGCGAGCGCGAGCAGGAGGATCGCGGCGAGGATCGCGCGCTCGCGGCGGCCGGCGGGCAGGAAGGAGTCCAAGCCGCGCGGAGTGTAGCGGACCTCGCGGGCGTTGGACCGGCTCCTCTCGATGTGGAACACTGCGCGCGACGTATGGTGCTCCAGCTCCTCGACGTGTCGCGGACCTTCGGTCAGCAGCGTGCGCTGGACCGCGTGTCGATCCACGTCCGCCGCGGGGACTGCTACGCCTTCATCGGCCACAACGGCGCGGGCAAGACGACCGCGATGCGCGTCGCCCTCGGCCTGGACCGGGGCTTCGAGGGTCGCGTCCTGATCGACGGTTTCGACGCCCGGGAGCATCCCCGCGAGGCCCGAGCGCGGATGGGGGGGTTGATCGAGGTCCCGGGCTTCCACGGCGGCGCCGACGGGACGTCCAATCTCGTCACCCTCGCGCGGCTCCAGGGTCTGTCCCGCGACGAGGCGCGGCGCGAGGCGGGACGCCTCATCGAGCTCGTGGGCCTCGTCCATGCGGGCTCCAAGCCCGTGGCGGCCTACTCCCAGGGGATGCGCCAGCGATTGGGCATCGCGCAGGCCCTGATCGGCCGGCCGATGTGCGTCCTGCTCGACGAGCCTACGAATGGCCTTGATCCGCAGGGGATCGCGGAGATGCAGTCGCTCTTCACGCGGCTCACGCGCGACGAGGGGCTCACGGTCCTGCTCTCGAGCCACCACCTGGCGCAGATCTCCGGCCTGGTGAACCGGGTCGGAGTGCTGCACCAAGGGCGCCTGCTCGTCGAGGCCGAGACGCAGGAGCTGCTCGGCGGGACGAACGGCCGCTACAAGCTCGAGCTCGACAGCCCCGAGGAGGCCGCTCTCACGCGCGCGCTCGAGCCGATCGGCGTGAGCGCGAGC
>JBJXFB010000010.1:0-21164 GCA_046155895.1 Planctomycetota bacterium
ACCGCCTCGACGCCGAGCTGCCGGAGATCGGCGAGGACGCGCGCGTCGACCTCGTGATCGACCGTCTGAAGCTCGCAGCGGACGCTCGCGCGCGCATCGCCGAGGCCGTCGAGCAGGCGGAATCGATCGCCGGGCGGCTCTCCGTCCTCTCGCGCGCCGGCTTGCGGCACGAGTACTCGAAGAGCGGAGCGTGCCCGCGCTGCGATTTCCGGCTCCAAGGCGAGCTCGAGCCGCGCCACTTCTCCTTCAACACCCATGTCGGCGCCTGCCAAGCCTGCGGCGGGCTCGGCGAGAAGTTCGCGTGCGACGAGGAGAAGCTCTTCGCGCGCCCCGACCTCGCGATCGGCGAGGGCGCGATCGTCCGCAAGCTCGAGCGCTGGCTCGCCAAGGGCAAGGGCTACTACGAGCGCCTGCTCGACGAGGTCGCGCGCGTCCACAAGATCGACCTCTCGAAGGCCTGGCGGGACTTCGACGACTCCCAGCGCCGCCTCCTCGCCCGCGGCGAGGGCGCCAAGCCGAGCTACCGCGTCAAGATCGAGCGCGCGACCACCAACGCGGAGATCTCGGAGACCTTCACGGCCTCCTGGCCGGGCCTGTGCGGGCACGTCGACGCCTGGCACGAGCGCACGGAGGACGCCGAATGGGCGGCGATCCTCGAGCGCGTGATGACCTCGCGCGCGTGCGCCGCGTGCAAGGGCGAACGCCTGCGCCCGGAGTACGCCGCGGTCACGGTCGGCCGTCTGCGGCTCCCGCAGGTCCTCGCGCTGCCGGTCGACGAGGCGCTGAAGTTCGTCGGCTCGATCGGCGTCTCGGGCGCGCTGAAGGCCGTCGAATCCGTCGTGGCCGAGCTCCGATCGCGACTCTCGCTGCTCGACCGCGTCGGGCTCGCCTACCTGACGCTCGACCGCCTCACGTCGACCCTCTCCGGCGGGGAGGCCCGGCGCGTGCGCCTCTCGGCTGCGCTCGGTTCGCAGCTCGTCGGCGTGTGCTACGTCCTCGACGAGCCCACGGTCGGCCTCCATCCCCGCGACGTGGCGAAGCTCTTCGACGCGCTGGCCGAGCTGCGGGCGCGCGGGAACACGATCCTCGTCGTCGAGCACGACCTGGCGTTCATGGAGCGCGCCGACTGGCTCGTCGATCTCGGCCCCGGCGCGGGCCGCGAAGGCGGCCGCGTCGTCGCCAGCGGCACGCCGGCGGAGGTCGCGCGCCATGCGACGTCCGCGACGGCGGCGGCGCTGCGCGGGGAAATCCGTCTCGTGCGCGAAGCTGCGAGCCCCGGCGCGACCCTGCGGATCCTCGGGGCCCGCCTCCACAACCTGCGCGGCGTCGACTTCGAGTTCGCCTACGGCTCGATCACCGGCGTCTGCGGGCCCTCCGGATCGGGGAAGAGCACGCTGATCCTCGACACCCTGGTGCCCGCGCTGCGCGGCGAGAAGCCCGACGGCCGCTGGAAGCGCCTCGAGAAGCCGGCGGGGGACCCGCGCCTGGTCCTGGCCGACGCGGGTCCGATCGGTCGCACCCCGGCGTCCTGTCCGGCGACGTACACCGGCCTCATGGATCCGCTGCGCGAGCTCTACGCGCGCCTTCCCGAGGCCCGCGCGCGCGGCTTCGAGGCGAACCGCTTCTCGTTCAACAACCCGCAGGGCCGCTGCCCCGCCTGCGAGGGCAAGGGCGCCACGACCGTGGAGATGCAGTTCCTCGCCGACCTCTGGCTCGTGTGCGAGGAATGCGGAGGCAAGCGCTACGCGCCTTCCATCCTCGAAGTGCGCTGGCAGGGCCTCTCGATCGCCGACGCGCTCGAGCTGACCGTCGCGGAAGCCCTCGAGACCTTCAAGCACCAGCCCGCGATCGCGCGGGTCCTGGAGACGCTGCGCGACGTCGGTTTGGGCTACGTCCGGCTCGGGCAGAGCTCCACCACGCTCTCCTCGGGCGAGGCGCAGCGGATGAAGCTCGCTTCGGAGCTCTTCCGGGCCGATTCGGCTGGCCGGGCCGTGATCGTCCTCGACGAGCCGAGCACGGGACTCTCGGCTGGGGACCTCGTGCACCTCGCCCGCGTCCTCGACCGCCTGGCCGCGCGCGGGGACGCCGTGATCGTGATCGAGCACAACACGCAGCTCCTGTCGATCTGCGACCGGCTCGTGGAACTCGGACCCGAGGGGGGAGCCGCCGGCGGACGCATCGTCGCGACCGGGACGCCCGAGGAGATGGCGGCGAATGCCCGGTCGATCACCGGGCCATTCCTGGCGCGCGAGCTCGACCGCGCGAGGGAGCTGGCGTCTTGATCCGCTCCGACAACCCGTTGATCGTCCAGAGCGACCGCTCGCTGATGCTGCACACCGTCCGCAGCGTGGTCGATTCGCACGGGCGACCCGTGAAGGACGAGCAGGGACGGCCGCTGACCGAGGAGCACCCGCGCTTCATCGAGGCGCGCGACGCCCTGTCCACCTTCGCCGAGCTCGAGAAGAGCCCCGACTACCTCCACACCTACCGCATCACGCCCGTCTCGATCTGGAACGCGGCCGCGATGGGCCTCGACGCGGCGAGCATCCGGGAAGTCCTCGAGGGCCTGTCCTGCGTCCCGGTCCCGAAGAACGTCCTGGCCGAGATCGCCGAATGGGTGAAGAGGTACGGCCTCCTGCGCATCGAGCGCGTCGAGGGACCGGGCCAGGAGCGCTACGAGCTGCTCGCCACCGATCCCGACGCCCTGCGCGACGTCCTCGGGCACGAATCGATCCGCAAGCTCGTCGAAGTCGATCCCAAGGGCCGCGTCTTCCTCGCGCCGCTCTCGCGCGGCTCGATCAAGCAGTCCCTGATCAAGATCGGCTACCCCGTCGACGACCGCGGCGGATACGTGGTGGGGGACGCGCTCGACGTCCGGTTGCGCGGCGAGACGCTGGGCGGACGTCCGTTCGCGCTGCGGGCCTACCAGAAGATGGCCGCCGAGGCCTTCTGGGCCGGCGGCAGCGTGATGGGCGGGAGCGGCGTCGTCGTGCTGCCCTGCGGAGCGGGCAAGACCGTCGTCGGCATGGCCGTGATGAGCCTGGTGCGCGAGAAGACGCTGATCCTGACCACGAACACGGTCGCGGTGCGGCAGTGGCGCGAGGAGCTGCTCGACAAGACCGCGCTGCGTCCCGACGAGATCGGCGAGTACACCGGCGAGGAGAAGGTCGTCGCGCCGGTGACGATCTCGACCTACCAGATGCTGACCTGGCGCCGCGCGCGCACGGACACCTTCGAGCACATCGGGCTCTTCTCGCGCCAGAACTTCGGCCTGGTGGTCTACGACGAGGTCCACCTCCTGCCCGCGCCGGTGTTCCGCGTGACCGCGGACCTGCAGGCGCGCCGGCGCCTGGGCCTGACCGCGACGCTCGTGCGCGAGGACGGCAAGGAGGACGAGGTGTTCTGCCTGATCGGGCCCAAGCGCTGCGACGTCCCCTGGAAGGTGCTCGAGAACCAGGGCTTCATCGCGGCGGCCTCGTGCGTGGAGGTGCGCGTGCCCCTCGACCCGCCGCTGCGGACGATCTACGCCGCCGCGGACGCGCGCGGCAAGTTCCGCGTGGCGAGCGAGAATCCGTCCAAGTTCGCGGTCGTCGACAAGCTCCTGGCGCGGCACTCGGAGGGCCGCGTGCTCGTGATCGGGCAGTACCTCGACCAGCTCGTCGCGCTCGCGCGACACCTCAAGGCGCCCCTGATCACCGGGAAGACACCGACCGCCGAGCGCGAGAAGCTCTACGCGGGCTTCCGGTCGGGCGAGATCCGCCTGCTGGTCGTCTCGAAGGTCGGCAACTTCGCGATCGACCTGCCGGACGCGAACGTCGCGATCCAGATCTCGGGCACCTTCGGCTCGCGGCAGGAGGAGGCGCAGCGCCTCGGCCGCATCCTGCGGCCGAAGAGCGACGGCTCCCCGGCCGTCTTCTATTCGGTCGTCACGCTGAACTCGCGCGACCAGGACTTCGCCCAGCGCCGGCAGCTCTTCCTCACCGAGCAGGGCTACACCTACGTGATCGTCGAGGAGAAGGACCTCGCCCCCCAGGCCGTTGCAACGGCCGCGAAAACGACGAAGGACCGCGACCACGCCTCCCGATGAGCCCCTCGGACCACGGCCACCACAACGGAACGCCCCAGCCGGCGGCGCGCAAGCCCGTGCGCCCGCACGTCCGCGACGCGATCGCGGGCATCGCGGCGACCGACGTCGCCGAGCTCTACCGCTTCTGGTCGGGCAAGTCCGGCGCGCGGATGCCCGACGACCCCGCCGCCGTCCGGGCCCAGGTGCTCGAGTGGATGAGCGAGCCTGCGACGATCGAGGCGCGCGTCGCGTCGATCGGCAAGCGGCTCGGGGCGGTCCTCGACCATTGCCTCGCGTCGGCGCGCTACCAGACGACCAGCATCGAGCTCCTGAACGCGAAGAACCTGGCGTACCTCTCGCGCTACGACCTCGACGCGGCCCTCTCGATGCTCCAGCGCCATGCCCTCCTCGTGGAAGTTCCGCCGGACTCCCGCCTCGAGCGCGCGGGGCGCACCCTCGCGGTGCCGGTCGAGGTCGGCGATTCGATCCTGCGCCAGCGCCGGGCGAAGCGGCGCGGCGTCTTCGACCTCTTCACGCTGCGAGGTCACCTCGACCGCCGCTACGAGGATCCCGCGCGGTCCTCCCGCACGCCGCCCTCGCGCTTGCGCGAGCTCTACAAGATGTACAGCAACGAGCCGGGCGCCGTCTCGCGCGTGGAGCGCCTCGAGCCGGATCTGCGCAAGCTGGTCGAGAAGACGATCGTCGAGTTCGGCGGGATCCTCCCGCGCTCGCTCTTCGACCGGCTGGAGACCGGCCTGGCATGGGACGGGCGCCGCTGGCGCGCCGTGCTGGAGGAATCGCTGGTCGGCACGGTGGAGCGCGTCGAGCTCGGGCGCTACGGCATCCAGCACAACGACGAGACGCTGATCGTGTTCAACGAGGTCGCGCTGGCCTGGCTCCGGCGCGTCGCGGTCCCCGGCGATCCCGACCGGCCGTACGAGGAATCCGAGCACGGCGTCGACCTCGCGTCGAACCTCTCGCGCTTCATCGGGTTCATCCTCGACCACGACGTGCGCTTCACGGTGCGCGGCGAGATCTTCAAGACCACGGAGAAGCGCATCCAGGAGGAGCTGATCCCCAATCCCGGGCGCGAGCTGTCGCGCGAGGCCGTCCTCTCCTTCATCTACGGCTTCGCGCGACACGCGCGGCTGATCGAGTCGACCGGCGAGCGCACCTTCGCGCTGACGGCCATCGGCCGCGAATGGGAGCCGAAGGACCTCGAGACGAAGCTGCGTTCGCTGCTCGACCACGCCGTCGAGGAGCGCGACCTGCCCGGCGAGGTGTACCACCAGATCCGCATGCGCCGGATGCTCGTGCGGCTCCTGAAGCGCGTCGAGCCGCTGGTGTGGTACGACCTCATGTACGTCCCTTTCCTGGCGCGCAACACCTACCTCTCGAGCCTCGACGAGCTGTCGGTCGAGGATTGCTTCGCCGGACGCTTCCAGGCGGGCACCTACGCGCCGATGGAGGACGTGCAGCGCCTGGCGTGGAACCTGGCTGCCTGGGTGAGGACTCGCCTGCACCTGCTCGGGATCGTCGACCTCGGCTACGACAAGTCGGGCCGGCCGGTCGCCCTGCGCCTGACCCGGGTCGGCGCGCGGGTGCTGGGAGTCCTGGAGGACGGCGCGGTCGTTCCGCAGACGGCCGGGAGCCTGGTCGTCACGCCGGACTTCGAGGTGGTGCTGTTCCCGACGGGCGACGACGCCGAGCTGATCCACGACCTCGACCGGTTCTGCGTGCGGGCCGGTCAGGAGAGCGTGCTGCGCTTCCAGATCACCGAGCGCACGGTGAACCGGGCGCTGTCGGAGGGGATGTTCCTCAAGCGGATCGTCGGGACCCTCGAGCTCCACTCGCGCACGCCGGTGCCGCAGAACGTGCTGTACTCGATTCGCGACTGGGCCTCGCAGGCGGGGCTCCTGCGCTTGACGCCGGACTTCGTCGTGCGGGCGGAGGATCCCGAGACCGCGCGGCGCTTCCAGCTGGATCCGGGCGTGAAGCCGGTGCTCGTGGCGATCCTCGACGAGCGCACCGTGAAGCTCAAGTCGAACAGCACGCCGCGGCGGATGCAGTCGCTGCTGCGCGAGCTCGGGTACCTGGTCGAGCTGGAGGAATGAAGCGCCGGCTGCCGCCGCCGCTCCTGGCGGTCTCACCGGGCGACCTGGCAGCTCCGGTTGTTCCTGGTTTCCTCGCCAAGCTCCGCGCAGCCGTGCACGGAGGACTCTCGGGGATCGTGCTGCGCGAGCCCGCGATGGGGGACCGCGTCCTGCTCGAGCTGGCGCGCGAGGCACGGGAGATGCTGCCCGAGGATGCCTGGCTCGGAATCCACGACCGCGTCCATCTCGCCGACGCCGCGCGTGCCGACGCCGTTCACCTCGGCTTTCGCTCGCTCACGCCGCTCGAAGCGCGGCGGATCCTGCCGGACGGCATCGCGATCGGTTTCTCGGCCCACGAGGGCGACGATCTCGCGCACCTCGCGGCGTGCGACTACGTCCTCTTCGGACCCGTGTTCGACACGCCCTCGAAGCGTGGATGGAAGGACCCCGTCGGTCTCACCGGGCTCGCGCGGGCCGTCGACGTGTGCGCGGTGCCCGTGTGGGCGATCGGAGGCCTGCAACCGGAGCATGCCGCGGCTTGCGCCCTGGCCGGCTGCGCGGGGATCGCAGCGCGCGCCGGGATCTTCGCCGCGGCGGATCCAGCGCGCGCGACCGGGGACTACCGCGCCGCCGTCGAGACCAGCTTCGCGCCAAAGGGGACACGGGATCGCGCCTGATCGGGACGCGCGCGCCGCGCCACCCGAGCCGATCAGCGCCCGTGCACGAGCAGCTCTCCGCAGAACCTCGAGAAGCACTCCGCCCCGTCGAGGGGCGGGCTTCCCAGGGCGCGGGCTCTGGTGAACGGTTCGTCCGGGTTCTCCCGGGCGCGGCGGATCGCCTCGAAAAAGGCGTCCGGCGTCGCGGATTCCGGAGGCAGGCAGGTCGCGAGCCCCAGCTCCTGCATCCGGCTCGCACGGATCATCTGCTCCTGCCGGTAGAGGACGCGGGGAACGAGGACGCCTCGGCGGGAGTGGGCCATCTGGTCGGCGACCGTGTTGTACCCGGCCGTGCTCACGACGACGTCCGCGCGGTGGTACAAGTCGGCTACCGACGGAACGAAGGACCGCAGCGTCACGGGCAGGTCGCGCGCCAACTCGCGGAAGCGCGCCTCCTCGTCGGCCGGCAACAGTGGGCCCGTCAGGATCTCGGCTCGGAAGTCGATCTCCTTCCGTCGCTGGCGCATCATCTCGAGGAACGGAACGACGACGGTATCGCCCCCTCCGTCCCCTCCGCCGATCGCGACGGCCACGACCGTCGGGCCACCCGCTGGACCGGCATCCCGGGCTTCGCCTGCGGCGTGGTCGCACACGTAGTGCACGAACCTCGTTTTCGCCGCGACATCCGGCGGGAAGCGGTACTGCGCGACCGGGTCGTACACTTCGCGTGAACCGTAGACGACCAAGTGGTCGTACAGGCCCGAGAGCGCGCCGTAGATCCCGCTCCCGTTCCAGTTCTCGATGACCGTCTGCGGGTCGTCGATGATGTCGCGCAGGCCGAGGATGCGGGTGCAGCCTCCGCGCTCGTTCAGCCACTCCAGGGTCGGCAGCAGCTCCTGGCTGCTCCCGAGGGGAGAGTGATCGACGAGGAGCACGTTCGGGTCGTAGTCTCGAACGGTGCGCAGGATGAGGTTCCGCCGCAGGGTCCGGATGTCCGAGCCCGACAGCGATCGAGCCTCGTACTGCTCCGGCGAAGTCTTGCGGACCGCGGGCAGCTTGACGTAGTCCGATCCGGGGGGGAGCGGATAGCGGTGCGCGACGGGCGAGCCCGTCACCAGGAGCGCCGAGAGCCCGGGGTGGTTCGCGCACAGAGCCCGGAGGAGGACCAGGCTCCGCCGCAGGTGGCCCAACCCCAACGTGTCGTGCGAATACACGAGGATCCGGGTGCGCTCTCCGAAGCGCTCGCGCACGCGCGTCGGAGTCCGCTCCGGCTCGTGCCCTCCTGCGTGGTTGCGGAGCACGGCGATCAGCCCGATCTTGCGCTGTTCCTCGTCCAGGACCGGCTCGACCCCGAAGTCGGCCACGCGCTCGCGACCCTGGCGCGTCCGGAATTCCAGGTTCGGGATCGACTCCGTCCGCTCCCCGCCCAGGGCCTTCGTCACCGCCGCTTCCACGATCTGCTCGTCCCTGTCGGAAGTGGTCTGCACCACTTCGCGCAGATTGCGCCCGCCGGCGTCGGCGGCGGTCCAGCCGGTGAGATCCGAGGCCCGCGGGCTGGCGAAGGTGATTCGGCCGACCTCGTCGGTGACGAAGATCGCGTCGCTCATGCTGCCGAGCGCGGACGCGAGGGAGCGCTCACGGCTCTTGGAGCGCATCAAGTGCTCGCGATTGGCCAGAGCCGTGGTGATGGCCGCGCCCACCTGGGCGGACGTGAACGGCTTGACCAGATAGCCGGCCGCTCCGACCGGCGTGCTCCTCCCTACCGTCTCGGGATCTGCATAGGCGGTCAGGAACACGACGGCGCAATCCCAGCGGTCGCTGAGCTGGCGCGCGGTGTCGACACCGTCGCACCCGTCCGCCAGGTGGATGTCCATGAGGACGAGTTCGGGAGGGGTGCGCTCGGCCACCGCGAGCGCCTCACCCGTGGTGGCTGCGGTTCCAACGACCTCGTGCCCGAGCTGGCCGACGACCCGCTGCAGGTGCATCTGGACGATCATCTCGTCCTCGACGATGAGGATGCGATGTCTCGTCACGACACGACACTCCCGTCGAGTGCGCGGATCGGGAAGTGGATGCGCAATTGGGTCCCGGCGGCCTCCACGACGTCGACGCGGCCCCGGAGCTGCCGGGCGAGGGTCCTGACCAGGCTTAGGCCGAGTGTGGTCGCGCGATCCAGGTCGGGGGATCCGAGACCGCGGCCGTCGTCCGACACCGAGAGCACGCAGTCGCCCGAGGCTTCCTTCGAGAGGCGAATCGTCACGACGCCAGGCCGGTCGTCCGGGAAGGCGTGCTTGAGAGAGTTGGTGAGCAGCTCGGTGACGATCAGACCGCAGGCCAGGGACTGGTCGATGTCGAGAGCGATCTCCTCGACGTCGAGAACGACTCGGACGGCCTCACGGCTACCGAAGGAGCGCCGGATGTGGTCGGTCAGGAGCTCCAGGTAGCCGCGGATGTCGATGTCCGTGAGCTGCGTGGACCGGTAGAGCTGCTCGTGGATGAGGGCCATCGAGCGGATGCGACTCTGGCTCTGCTCGAGCTTCTCGACGATGCCGGGATCTGAAGTTTCGCTCGACTGCATGGCGAGGAGGCTCGAGATCACCTGCATGTTGTTCTTGACGCGGTGGTGGACCTCGCGCAGGAGAAGATCCTTCTCGGCCAGCGAGCCGCGGATCCGGGCCTCGGTGCGCTTCTGTTCGCTGAGATCCTGGGCCACGCAGACGTAGCCCTGGATCGGTCCTCCCTCCGTCCGCAGCTCGGCCGCGGAGAATGCCACGGGGAACTCGGCGCCGTCCTCGCGCACGAAGACGCGCTCCGAGCTCGCTACGGGGCCTCCCGGATGCGCTGGACCGAGGGAGCCATCCGACGATCCGGGCGACCCGCCGGGGGAAGAGCGGCAGATCAGGTCGAAGGGGCGGCCGAGGAGCTCCTCGCGGCTGTACCCGAGCAGATCCAGAGCGGCCCGGTTCACGTGGGTGATGCGCATCTGCGGGTCGAACAGGATCAGAGCGGCGGCCATCGAGTCGAGAACGCTCTCGAGGTTCGTGATGGAGACGGTCGTCGTGGAGAGCTGGCCGGCCATGCGGTTGAAAGCGTCCGCGAGGACGCCGAACTCGTCGCGCGAGGCGACCTCGATGCGCGTGTCGAAATGTCCCTCACCCAGGCGCCTCGCGGCCGTGTGGAGGGCGCGCAGCGGCTCGCGGATGGAGCGCCACAGGAGGAAGCCGAGCACGAGCGCCGTGAGGACCGCGACTCCCCCCGTGGCCAGTGCGATGCGCGTCGTTGCGGCCGCCCGGTCCCGGACCTCCCGCAGCTGGTCGCCGAGATCTTCCTCCGCCTGGCTCAGCGATGCGTAGACGAGTGGAAGGAGCTCCCCGACGAGGAAAGGGTCCAGACGCGTGTCGAGGTAGATCGCCGCCGCGGAGGGATCCCGCCGCGCCAGCTCGCGCAGCCGCTCGACGTGCTCGTCGAGCTGTGGGCGTCGCGTCGAGAGCGGCAGTACCCAATCGAGGTATGCCTGGGTCGGAGGAGCCCCGGGGGCGCTGCTCGCGGAGACGCCGGACTCCTCGACGAGCTGACCGAAGTCCGAGGCTCCCCGGACCAATCGTTCTGCGGCCGGCTCATCCGGCTGCGGCTCCTCGCCGTGCTCGGGTTCGCCCGCGGCCACGGGACGCACCAGGGTCCTCCCGACCAGCTCGTGCGCAGCGGCCCGGCATTCCTGGAGAGTCAGGATCACCTGCGTGGCCTTCACGACTCGACCCAGGGGACCACTCGAGCCCCCGTCCGTCGAAGGCTCGACCAGGATCTTCAGTCCCTGGATTTCGATCGTGTCGGGCGGCGTGCCGTCGAGGTCCATGGCGGTCACGACGCCCTTGACCTTGTCGCTCGTCTTGACTCCGCGGAACCGGATCTTCGTGGCCTCCCAGCGCCCGTCCTCGACTGAAGCGGTGACCTCGACGCGCTGACCCACCACCAGGGACTCGAAGCGCAGCTCCCCGCCCTCCGCGTCGATCGTCTCCACGTCTTCCGGGACGTGGATCGTCACTCCGTAGAGCACGAGTTCCCGGCCGGCCGCATCCAGGCTCTGGATGGCTCCCCGCAATCGCGGCCGCAGCAGCCGTGGCGTCAGCTCGATGTCCGAGGCGACGAAGATCCCGGAGGGATTCCAGGCACCCTCGACCTCCAGTCCGACCCTCTGCAAGTCCACTCGCCGCAGGTCGAGAACGCGGCTCGATCGCAAGTCGTCGACGTGGCTCCGGACCTTCTGGTTCGCAACGAGGGATGCGACTCCGACGAACAGGATCAGCGACACGAGGGCCAGAAAGGCCAGCATCAATCGAAGCCGGAGGGTCAGGCGCATCACGGGGACCCTAGAACCGGAACCGCATCTGGAGCGCAAAGATCCAGGCTTCGTCGCCGCCCGGGAAAGCGTCGCCCGGCTCGAACCGGCCCACCACGACCTCGAAGTCCCAGCCGGGGATCGCCTTCGTGCCCACGATGAGGTCGAGCTCCTGTCCCAGATCCTCGTGGATCCCGTCAGGGTCCGCGTCGATGTCGCTGTCGCGCAAGAACGTCGCGGCTTCCACCTGCTGGTAGGCGTGCCACACGAGATCGATCGAGGTCCGCCGCCACGGACGCGCGCCGAGGCCGACCGTCAGGATCGAGAGGTTCGAGAGCTCCGGATCGACGACCTCGCCGTAGTACCGGAACGACGTGACACCCCCGAAGCGTCCGTTGTTGCGCTGGAGACCGGTCTGCCGGTACGACTCGTCCGTGCCCGCGCTGGAAGGATCGTCACCCGACGCGAACGCCCAGCCGGCCGTGAGCGCGAGCGGCCCGGCGAAGGGCGGGGACCAAGTCGTGCCGACATCGTACGCCCAGCCCTCGAGATTGACGTCGTTCGAATATCCCCGCACCAGGGAGGCGTCGGCCCAGGCCTCGTTCTGGGGGATCCAGTCACCCAGCGCACGAGCCCCGAAGTGGATTGGGGAATCGGCCGGGCTGCGCTCGTCGCGGCGGTCGACCAGCCACAGCGCCAGCTCGCGATACTCGTCGCCCTTCGCCAGGTAGGCGATCAGGTTGTTCGTGTTCTCGTCGCGATCGCTGCCGTTCGTGAGGACGGTGGTGGCCGAGAGCTCGAGGGCGAAGTCGTTCCGCTCCCAGAAAACGCGCGCGCCGTCGAGTTTCTTGCGGTAGATCCACTCCCGTTGGTCGTCGAAGTCCAGACGACCGACCTGGAGGTCGAGATCTTTCGTCCCGATGTCGCTCCAGTAGCCCCAGAGCTCGTCGATCCGCGAAGACACGCCCCTGTCGTCGGGGTCGTCCTCGTCCCGGTCGTCGCTGAGCTCGACGCGGCCGGCCAGCAGCCCGTGGAAACTCTCGCTCGGCGTCCAAAGGAACTGCCCCTTGGCCGAGAGGCGGTGCTTCTGCTCGTCGTTCTTGGAGCCGTCGTCGAGGTCGAACCCATCTTCGCGCTCGGCCTTGTACTCGAGGAGCACCCCGAAGCTGAGGTCCTCGGTCAGGCGCAGGCCGGTGGGAACCCATTCGTCCCGGCCCACACGCACACCTCCGGGTAGCTCGCGCTTCTGCTCGGGCGCGAGGGCGAGATCCGCGCTGGCGAACTCGCTCTCCGGAAGCACGGTCGAGGGAACCACGACCCGGAATCCCTGCACGAGGATCTCGAGGCCCTGGGGAATCCGCCCGAGGTCGTCGACGCGTCCGGAGATCCGATCGCGGCCGTCCTTGCGGGGTGAGATCTTGCGCGCCGAGAACAGTTGCCGGCCGCGCCAGTGCCCCTCGACCTTCACCCGAGCACCCTCGAGCGAACCAAGCTCGACGTCCCTCCACTCGGTCCTATCCGAAACGCGCACCGTACGCCCCAGGAGCTCGAAGCGGCTCCCGGACGCATCGACCTCGGTCGCGATCCCGATCAGGAGTTCCTCGTCCTGCGGAGCGAGCACCTCGACCGTGCTGGCCAGGAAGCGGTCGTCGTCCTGGAGCCCGCCTCGGATCTCGACCCAGTGGCCTACGCGGAGCTCGACCGGGGCCTGGGCCGCGACGAGGCCCGCTGGCCCGAAGCCCGCGACGGCGAGCAGAAAGGTTCGCGAGGCTCTGAGCATGCGATTGGGCCTGAAGGGGAGGAGCACGGGAGGATGGGGTATCTGCACGTTGCGAGCCAGATCACATCCGTGTCGAAGAAGTCCCGCGTGCGACAGTGACGCACGAGTTCTTCCGGCAGCGAATCCAGCTGGCCGCGAGGAGTTTCCTCGGGTATGGTATGGATCGGCTTCGAAGAAGAGTCCGCCACGCTCGATCTAGGAACTGGAAGCCGGTCTGGAATCCAGATCGCGCCGGAGCCAAAGGGCCGCTCCGCTGCGCGAAAACCGGTCGAATGCGATCGAGCGACCGTGGCACGGGTCCTGCACACCCCCCCCCATGAAGCTACTCATTCGCCGCTCAGGTGCCCTCATCCTCTTTCCCGCCCTGCTCTGCGCGGTCGCCCGCGCCGACTTCCTTGACGGGCGCTGCGTGAACTCCCAGGGCCAAGGTGTCGCGGGCGTGAACATCGACGCGAAGGACCAGAATGGCAACGATGTCACGTTGATCAACGACGGGACCGATGCCAACGGCTTCTTCCACGTCACGATTCCAGCCGGCACTTTCGACCTGACCTTCAATCCTCCCCAGCCGCCGGCCAGCGCGAGCCTCATCACCGAGCTCGGACCCGTGACCGTCGGGGGCACGACGAACATCGGGACGGTCCAGCTCAGCCCAGGGGTCGCTCTCAGCGGACGCCTGATCAACCCGAGCAGCGGGGGTGTCCCGGGCGTCAACATCGACATCTACGACTTCGCGGCCAACGAGTCGGTGGACCTCCTCTACGACTTCACGGATGCGAACGGGAACTTCAGCTTCGCCTCGCCTTCCGGAACCGTCGAGCTCCGCTTCGATCCCGCGCCGAGCGGCCAGGTGCTCGCTCCCAAGGCGATCCTGCTCACTCTGACCGGGGGCATGAACCTGGGGACCATCCAGCTCGCCCAGGGCTTCGTCGTGGGGGCCATCGTGCGTGGGCCGGGTGGTGTCCCGATCCAGAACGCCGACGTGGACGTCGAGGTGAGCGCGACCGGGGAGGACTTGTACACGCCCGGCGACAACACGAACGCCTCGGGTTTCGTCGACCTGGTCGTGCCGGCGGGGACTTACGACTTCGAGTTCTGCCCGCCGTCCAATCTCGGCTTGGCTGCCGGCCTCGTCTCCGCCGTGGCGATCTCGTCGAACGCTTCGCTCGGCATCGTGAACCTCCAGAGCGGTTTCGTGCTCTCCGGACACGTTCAATCCCACACGGGCGCGCCGGTCGCCGGCGCCACGGTCAGGGTGCGCAACGCCTCCACAGGGGCGCCCATCCCGAATTGCAGCGACCACACCGACGGCGCGGGGAACTACTCCACGTTCGTCCCGCCAGGGACTTTCGAGGTGTGCTTCCTCCCTCCGAACGGGGCCCCGCTCGGATCAGCGTGCGCGAGCAGCGTCACCGTCTCCGGACCGACGACGTCGAACGGCACGCTTCCGCCGGCTCATTCGCTGTTCTGCTTCGGCGACGGCTCCCTGCCGACGGCGTGCCCGTGCGGGAACTTCGGCGCGACGGGACGCGGATGTGCCAACTCCATCGCCGGCAGCACGGGCGCCCGGCTCCTCGTCTCGGGCACGACCTATCCCGATACCGCCGCGGTGAGCGCGTCCGACATGCGCCAGACCGCGCTGTGCATCTTCCTGCAGGGAAACCTCGAGATCGCCAGCGGCATCGTCTTCGGCGATGGCTTGCGCTGCGCTGGAGGGACGCTCAAGCGGCTGGCCACCAAGACCGCCGTCGGAGGGGCCTCCTCGTATCCCCAAGTCAGCGAGCTGCCGATCCGCCAGCGCTCCTCCCAGCTCGGAGACGTGATCCCGACCGGGGCGATGCGCTTCTACCTCGTCTACTACCGCGACGGGACGCCCGGGTTCTGCCCGATCCCCCCCGGCAATACCTTCAACGCCACGAACGGCGCGAAACTGGCCTGGTGATCGACTCGGGGCGCGCCCGAGGGGCTCTCGAGTCGGACTACCTGTCCAGAGGGGACTTCGAATGAATGTGATGCGGGCACTTCTGATGGCTGCGATCTGTCCATTGGGCTCCTGCGGAGGCGGAGGAGGTGGAGGCGGGCCGAGCATCCCGCCGCCGCCGGGGAACGCGACCCTCCCGCCGACGGCCGGCCTCACTTCGGCAGCGCCCGGTCCAGGCGGCGCCGCGGTCCACTGGGTCGCCCTGGACGGGGGCGGGGCTCCGGTGCCGGTCGCCATCTTCGGCGCGACGAGTTCGGCGGCGGTGTATCAGGGTGCGCCGCTCGACGCTGCCCCGGTGGCCAGCCCTCGGGTGTTCGGCGGGCTCGCCAACGGGCAGCCGTTCTTCTTCGGCCTGGCCGTCGACCAGGGGGGTGGAAGTTACGCGCCTGTGGGCGCCATTCTCCGGGTCACTCCACGGGCCCCGATCCACGTCGATGTGGATTCCATCGCGGCTTCCCCCGACGGAGCCTCTCCAGCCACGGCGTTTCCCACGCTCTCGCAAGGAGTGCAGGCGGCGGTCGCAGCCGGCGGGGGGAACGTGTGGATCGCGGCCGGCGAGTACGTGGGCACCGCGATCGACCTTCCCTCGAACGTCCATCTCTTCGGAGGCTTCGACGCGAGCTTCCAGCTCGCGACTCGCGACCCAGCCGCCTCCCCGACAAGGCTCCTGGGCCAGGCCGGCTCCGCGATCGTCGCGATGGCCGGTGGCGGTGACACTGCGGTCCTCGACGGGCTCGAACTGGACGGTGGAGCCTCGGCGGCCATCGGGGTCGACGTCGACGAGACGGACGCAGAGCTCCGATCGCTCGTCGTACGCCGGGCCACGAGCCGCGGGATCCGGCTGCGATCCCTCGTGACGAGTCACGCGATCGACGTCGCGGTCGTGCGGTGCCGGATCTCGGAGAATGCCGCGCAGGGCCTTTCCCTCGAGGGGGCGTTCCGTCTGGTCGTCGAGGGCTCGCGCTTCCAATCCAACGGCGCGGAAGGGCTCGACCTGCCCTCCTTGCTGGCTCCCGACGGCATCGCGGTCTCGCTCCGGGTGCGCGACTCGAGCTTCGACACGAACGGGACCGAGGGACTGGACTGCACGATGACGGCTCCGCTCGGCGGCGGGGCCTCGGGCGGCAGCTACGAAGTGACCATCCTCGGATCGAGGTTCGATTCGAACGGTTGGACAGGCAGCGGGATCGCCCCCGCCGGACTGGAGATCGACGTCGACTACGAGAATGAACCGCTCTGGCGCTCGACCCTGCTCCTCCGCGGCTCCCGCGCCGTGGACAACCGCGGCCCGGGCGTCCACCTCGATTTCGACGGTCCCGGCTCGGCCGCGATTCATCGGCTCTCTGCGAACGCCAACCGGGGTGATGGTCTCCTCGTCACGTCCGAGCCGGCCGGAGGCTTCGTCACGGTCTCGGCCAGCGTGTGCTCGGGAAACCTGGGTGCCGGGATGCGTGCGGTCGGAGGCAACTTTCCACTCGTCGTCAGCCATTCGATCGTCGCCGGGAACGCTCTGGGAGGCATCCGGAGCGAGTTCGCCGAATCGTCTGCCGTGTCGAGCGTGGCCTGGCTCCAGCCCACGCCTTGGACGGGGACGCGCCTGCACCACGACGTGGTCGCAACGGATCCATCGCTCTCGCCCTTCGATGTCGCTCCGATCGCCTACCGGCGAGCACTCGCTCTGAGCGGGGCGACGCTCACCCTCGACGATGCCACGGGGGTGATGGTCAACGAGCGGATCGAGATCGCCGACGACGGCGTGGCTCGCGCGGTGACCGCGCTCGGTGCCGCCAACCATGTGGAGGTGCTGCCTGCGCCCGCGGCCATCGAACTCCCCGCGGGTGTGTCGGTCTTCCCCGCCGCGTCCCCGGTCGATGAGGACTGGCAGCTCGCGCCAGGATCCGCCGCGGAGGGCGCGGGGATGGCGCAGGCCGGCGGCGGGTCCGTCGACGCCGGGATCTTCGGAGCTCCGCTCGGCGGCGATCCGGGCACCGAGCCCATCGTTCCGCCCGTCCTGTTCCGCGCTTCGTCGTCGACTCCGCCGGTGACGGCGACGCTGTCGGCGAACCAGGCCATTCGGATCGACTTCGAGGGAGGCGACCTGGCGCCGGCATCGGTCGGTGTGGCGACGGTGCGCGTGATCGATGCAGGAGGGACGCCGCTCGCGGTCACGCGGTCCGTGCAATCCGGATCCCTCCTGATCACGCCGGTAGGTGCCTGGCCGTCGGGTGATCTCCTGATCGAGCTCCACGCCGGCCTGCAATCGACGAGCGGGACATCGCTCGCATCGCCGGTGACCCTGCCCCTGCGCGCCTCGTGACGCGACGGGAAGGAGATCCTCGACCTCGTCAGCGAACGTAGCCGAGCTTCCGCAGCGCGTCGATCGTCTTCGGCTCGAGGATGGCCCGATCGGACTCGCTCCAGATGCGCCGCCCGACGAGCCCCTCGGCCAACCGGTCGAGCGTCGCTCCCATCCGCTCCACGCGCGAGGGATCCTCGACGGGTCTCTGCTCCCCGGGATCCACTCTCAGATCGAAGAGGCGCGTTTCCACGAGGAAGCTCGCGCCCTCGGCGGCCGCCGCTCCGATCTCGGCGATCTGGGCGACGTCCTCGCGGGACAGGGTCGCTCGTTCGGAAGGAGACTCTCCGGACCAGCGGGTCGACGAATCCCACTCGATCGAGCACTGGCCGATCCGAAGGCGCCCCGCGTCGCGCCGGCCCTCCGCGGCGCCGATGGGCCCGCGGATCAGGTGCTCCACATCCTCGTCGGCGCCGTAGAGCTTGATCCGCTCGGCGACGAAGCTCCCCTCGGCGAAGTGCCCGACCGCCTTGACGAGTGTCCCTGCCGGGGCGACCCCGTCCTTCCAGGAGAGCTTCTTCCCGTCGCGAACAGGTACCTCGCCCGAGAGCCCGGTCGCGGAGTCGAAGCGGATATCGATGCCGCATACGCGCAGTCGAGATTCCTCGCGACGCTGGACGATCCCCTTGATCTCGACGGGATCGGAAGGAGGCTCGGCACGCGGACTCGCCTTCCGCGCGCGAGGGGGACCTTCCGTGGCTGGATCGAGTTCCACTTCCCAACGGCTCCCGACGGCGGGCAGGTCGATGCTCGCCCCCTCGGTCGCGGAGATCGGAGCGCCCCGGCGAAACCTGCGCACCAGCTTCCAGTCGGCCTCCCGCAAGGACTGGGAGTAGCTCCCCGGCTCCTTGTGCTCCGCGAAGATCGGCGTGACCGGGTCGCGTCCCGACAGGCGATCGAGGCCCGAAACTCCTGCCGGAGCCCGAATCCCCGCGGCGCCGAGGAGCGTGGGAAGCAGATCGACGAGGGTCACGGGCTGCTCGACGCGTTCGGCCGGCCTGCCCGGAACGTGCAGGATCCAGGGCACGCGCAGCAGGTTCTCGTACAGGCCGTGCCCGTGCCCGATCCGGCCGTGCTCCAGGAACTCCTCGCCGTGGTCGGCGACCACGCAGACGACCAGGTTCCGCGAGATCCCCTGGCGCTTGAGCGCCTCGAACAGGCGCCCGATCTCGTCGTCGACGTAGCGGATCGCACCGTCGTAGAGGGCGACGAGCGCTTCGCGCTCGCTCGACGAAAGCGTGCGCCGGCCGTCGTTGACGTCGTCGCGCAGGTTCTTCCAGCCGTCTCCTCGGAAGATCGACAGGTCGGCGCCGTCGGCGAACTTTCCCGCATACTCGTCGGGTACAGGGCAGGGGAAGTGGGCGTCCAGGAAATGGAGATACAGGAAGTAAGGCTTCCCGGCCGCGCGCTCGTCGAGCCAGTCCTTGGCCAGCCAGCGGATCTCTCGCGCGTCGAAGTTGCCCTCCTCGAAAGTCGCAAAGCCCTGCTCGAAGCCGTTCCCGCGCCGCAGCTGGGCGTTGTGGACGAACGCGGCGGTGTCGTAGCCCGCCGCGGAGAAAGCCTCGGCCATCGTCTCGGCCTTCTCGGGGAGGAGATCGGTCGTCTCGCCCTCCTGAAGGCGCGCGCTGCCCTCGTAGACCCCGTGCTCGAGGGGCCAGGTGCCCGTCAGGAAGGACGGCACCGAGGGTTTCGTCCAGCACGCGACGGCGGATGCGTCCATGAACTGGACGGAATCACGCGCCAGGGCGTCGAGGTTCGGTGAGGTCGGGCGTTTCGAGTAGCCGTAGGAGCCGAGGTGGTCCGCGCACACGGTGTCCAGGCATATGAGCAGGACGTCCGGGCGAGTCGGACTCGGCTCGGGCGAGCAGGCGGTCAGTCCGAGGCAGGCAGCGAAGCCGAGATGGGAACGGTACATCGGATCTCCAGTGTAGCGCGGTGGTCGAGTCGAACCACGCGCTCACACGCGCTCGATTTCATCCAGGGCCGCGCGCGCCCGCGCGAGCATGGGCGCGACCGACGAGGACAGGAAGGGCCGGACAGCGCAGAGCAGCGCAAGTCGCAGCGCGGTGCTCGCACGGTAGTACGCGAAGGCTTCCGCAAAGCCCGGATCGGCTCGTGCCTGCGCGCCTTCGAGCAACGCTTCGGTGGCCACCACTTCCGGAAGGGACGGCGCGGATCTGCTGGACTCGAGCAGGCGAAGCTCGACGTGCACGGCCAGGTTGGCGAGATCCAAGGCCCGCTCGGCCCGCGCCAGGAGATCGAAATCGAGGAGCCCGAACCGGCCGCCGTCGACGAGGATCTGGCCGTCGTGGAGATCGCGGTGTGCTGCCACGTCGCGGCCGGGAGCCCGGGAAGCCCATGCTTCGAGCCGAGCCGCGGAGCTTCGCCAGCCTCCCGGCAGCGAGCCCAGGGCCTTCTCCGCGCGCAGTCCCGCTCGCTCCAACAGCGCGACCTCGTCCTTCCGTCCGTGCGGGGGCAGGTCGTCGCAGCGGGACTGCTGGAGCCGTGAGATCCGGCGGCCGATCTCGGTCAGATCCGCCGCTGTCGCCGAGCCTGGCTCGAACGGAGTTCCGGGCAGGATGCCGAAGGTCAGGGTCGCCTGGTCCGGATCCGTCTCGAGCAGCAACGGGACCGTGAACGCGTCGGCGTCGACCCGCTCCAGTGCCGCGCGATGCGACGCGAGCGCCCCCCGGAAGCGCTTGGAGCGATGGCCCTTCTGGATCCGGCTCCCGAGTTCGTCGTCGACCCGAGCGACGATGCGGCGACCGGGGCGCCAGGACAGGATGCGCGCGCGACCGGCGCGGGCGCGCGCCGCGAGCGCCGCGGCGGAGGGAACGGACTCGTCGTCCTCCGGGAAGATCTCGATCACGCGGCCGCCGCGCGTGCGGAACCAGCGCGTTCCGTCGGGGAGCTCCAGCGTCAGGACGAGATCGGCCGCGTCGTCGATCTCGCAACGGCGGAGGCATCTCGCCGGTGCCCCGGGGCCGAGGATGCCCTCGAGGGTCGCGAGCGCGTCTGCGAGGGGGCCGCTCACGCGCGCACTCGCCGCGGCGGGAACACGTCGGCGGCTCGCGCCAGCAGGGACTCGGCGCGCGCCACGGCGCTGCGCTCGAGCCTGCGAACGGCGCTCGCGGCCATCGACACGAGCTGGAACGCGACGTGTCGCGCGAGGACCTCGTCAGCCGGCGCGGAGCCCCCGGACTCCCGATACCCGTCGAGGAGCGGCCGCCTCGCCGCCTCGAAGCCGACCCTGGCATCGCCCGCGAGGTGGTCGGCGATCCAGGTCGCCAGGTCGCGTGCGGGGTCCCCGATGCCGATCGCATCGAGGTCCAGGAGCCTCATCTGGCCGCTCGCGCGCTCGCGGACGATCTGGTCCGGATGGAGATCGCCATGGATCCAAGAGACCGCCTGCGCTGCAGGCAGGGCCGAGAGCTCCCGTGCCTTCGCCCACAGGCGCTCGTCGATCTCGAGCAGCGCCTGCAAGCTGCTCGGCGCGTCGCTCGTCGGCGCCATGCCCGCGGGCGTCGGGAGAGCGTGCAGTCGAGCCAGGATCGCGCCCGTTGCGTGCGCGTGATCGAAGGGCCGCTCTCCGAGAGTCTCGCTGTCCACCCACTCCTCCAGGATGATGCCGGTGCGCTCCTCGACGTGGAGAAGCCGCGGCGCGATCCAGTCCGGACCTGCCCGCACCGGTTCGACGGATGCAGCCCGTGCGCGCGCAACGCGCGACGCCTCGGTGGGCGGGAGTGCCCGCGCGGCGATCGTGAGAGGGAGTTCGCCTGCGTCGTCGCCCGTGAGCCGGAGATCCAGGCGCAGGACCGCCCGCCGCTCGGGCTTGTAGCGCAGGAGCGTCGCGGAAGAGCGTCGCGCCCGAACTCTCCTCGCCGGATCCAGGGGCA
>JBJXFB010000019.1:0-12769 GCA_046155895.1 Planctomycetota bacterium
CCGCAGCCGGGGCCGCAGCGGTTCTGCCCTCGGGGGCCGCCGGCGCGAGGCCGCGCACGTCGTCGAGGTCGGGCGGCCAGTGCAGCCAGCGCGCGCGCGGTCGCCGCAGCAAGAGGCGCGCGACGCGACGGCTCGAGTCCTCGCCGACGAGCGTCATCTCGAAGCTCTCGTGACGCGCGAGGAAGCGGCGCAGGTAGCCGACGTCCTCCGCGGGGGTCAGGTCGGCATCGACGAGGAGCGTCCCGCCGCCGGGGAGGCTGCCCGAGAGCTCGTCGAGGTCGGCGATTTGCCTGACACCCGCGCGGGGCGAGGTCGCCGAGACGATGCGCATCAGGTCGGTCAGACGCTCGCCCGGACCGAACAGCAGGATTCCCATCGATTCCCCTCCCTCCTCGACACTCGCCCCTCCCGTCGCGGACATGGATCCCCGCCCGCGCCGGTGCAGATGGTATCGGGATCGGGAAGGCCGACAAGGCTTCCTTCCCCAGGAAGTCGCATCGCGCGGGACGGGGAGCCGGGGCTCTCGACATTTGTCCTTGGGTTCTTCCCGCCTTCCGGGCGAACCTGGATAGGCTCGGGACTCTCGCCCGCCCACCCCGTCCTCCCCTGCGATCGAAGCGCCCGGCCCCTTGGTAGAGCTCCCCCAGATCAGCGTCGTCGTCCCCGTGTTCGACGAGGAAGAGAACCTCCCGCCGCTCCACGACCAGATCGCGCGGGCGCTCACGGCTTTCGGGCGGCCCTTCGAGATCGTGTTCGTCGACGATCGCTCGGCCGACCGGAGCCTGGCCGTCATGCTCGAGCTCCAGCGCGCCGATCCGCGGATCCGCGTGATCGCGCTCGGGGGGCGATCGGGCCAGACCGCGGCGATGGCGGCCGGATTCGACCACTCGCGCGGCGAGATCGTCGTGACGATCGACGGCGACCTCCAGAACGACCCGGCCGACATCCCTGCGCTCGTCACGGAGCTGGACCAGGGCTTCGACGTCGTCGCGGGCTGGCGCAAGTCGCGGCAAGACGGGTTCGTCCTGCGCCGGCTGCCCTCCCTCGTCGCCAACCGCCTGATCGCGCTCGTCTCCGGCGTCGCGATCCACGACACGGGCTGCACCCTCAAGGCCTTCCGCCGCGAGGTGGTCGACCGGCTGCCGATCTACGCCGAGCAGCACCGCTTCCTGCCCCTCCTCTCGGCCGGCATCGGGGCGCGCGTGACCGAGCGGGTCGTGAATCACCGGCCGCGGCGCTTCGGGAAGAGCAAGTACGGCCTCGGGCGCGCTTTCCGCGTCCTGCTCGACCTCTTCGTGGTCAAGATGGTCTCCTCCTTCTCGCAGCGACCGCTCTCGTACTTCGCGCTCCTCGTCCTGCCCTTCCTGGGGCTCTTCGGTCTGGCGCTCGTGACGGCGGTCCTCCACGCCGACCGGCTGACCCAGGACAAGCGCTGGGGGAACGTCGCGCTCTTCACGACCCTCGTCCTCTTCATGATCTGCGTCTATTTCCTGATGCTCGGTCTCCTGTCCGAGCTGGCGGTCAAGGCGAGCGGCATGCACCGCTCGCGGTCGCACCGTCCCCTGGCCCGATGACCGGCGCGACGGCTGTCCGCGAGACCCCGCCCGAAACCGGCCGCAAGGACGCCGGCCGGGGAGCCATCTCGGTGATCATCCCGGTGCGCTTCCCGACGGCGCAGGTGCGGGACGTGGTCCTGGCGCTCAGCGCGGAGCTCGAGCGTCTGGGACGGACCTTCGACTTCATCCTGATCTTCGACGGCGTGCGAGGACCCGCGTGGGCGGAGGCGCAGGCCCTCGAGACGGAATTCCGCGGCCGCGTGCAGCTCGTCGGCCTGCAGCAGTCGTTCGGCGAATCGGTGTGCCTGGCCGCGGGCCTCGAGCGCGCGCGCGGCAGCGTGATCGTCACGTCGCCCCACTACGTGCAGGTCGATCCGGCGGCGCTCGGGCCGATGCTCGAGCGGATCGAGGCCGGCGCCGATTTCGTGTCGCCCTGGCGCCATCCCCGCGTCGATCCGTGGCTGAACCGGCTCGAGTCCGCGCTCTTCAACTGGATCACGCGCAAGATCATCCACGTCAAGTTCCGCGACCTGAACTGCACGTTCCGCGTGTTCCGGCGGGGCGTGCTCGAGTCGATGAACCTCTACGGCGACATGTACCGGTTCCTGCCCGCGATCGCGTACCGACAGGGGTACCAGGGCGTCGAGCTCCAGGTCCGGCACCTGCGCGAGTGGGGCGGCGCCGGGCTGTTCGGGTTCGGGGTCTACGCGCGCCGGCTCCTCGACGTCTTCGGCATGCTCTTCCTCGCCAAGTTCACGCTGAAGCCGCTGCGGTTCTTCGGCGCGGTGGGAGGGCTGATCGCCCTGCCCGGCGCGATCATGTGCGCCGTGATCGTGACGCAGTACCTCGTTCTTCCCGAATCGGGCATCTACAACCGGCCCCTCTTCTTCATCGGCTTCATCCTGATCGTGCTCGGCGTCCAGATCGTCGGATTCGGCCTGGTGGGGGAGATCATCATCTACACGCAGGCCCGCAACCTGCGCGAATACCGCATCGGCCGGATCTTCGAGCCAGGCCAGGATCGTGACGACCGAAATCGCTCGTAGCGAGCCCGCGGGCGACGCGGAGCGGGATCGATTCGTCCGCGCGCACCCTCGGGGCTCCGTTTTCCATCTCGCAGGCTGGAGGATCGCGGTCGAGCGTTCCTTCGGCCACGCGCCGCGCGATCTCATGGCGGTCGATGCCGGTCGGATCGTCGGCGTCCTGCCGCTCGCGCGTTGCCGGAAGCTCCTGGGCGGCGCCGATCTCGTCTCGGTGCCCTATGGCGTCTACGGCGGGCCGATCGGGGAGACGCCCGAGGTCGAGCGCGCGCTGATCGCCGAGTCCGTGGCGCTGGGAAGGCGCGAGAAGGTCGGCCGCGTCGAATTCCGGTGCGTCCAGGATCCAGGCGTCCCGGAACTCGCGCCCTCGGAGCTCTACGCGACCTTCGTGCGCGACCTTCCGGACACCGTGGACGAGGTGATGACGCGCATGCCCAAGCGCGCGCGCGCGGAGGTGCGCAAGGCGATCGAGAAGCACGGGCTCTCGATGGAGGAAGGCGGACGGTACGTGCCCGATCTCGCACGGCTCTTCGGGGAGAGCAAGCAGCGCCTGGGATCGCCGGGACTCCCGCGGGCGTGGTTCGAGGCGCTCGCCGGTGAACTCGGCGAGTCGTGCGTCTGCCACGCCGCCGTCCGCGGAGGGGAGGTCGTCGCGGCGACGATGTCCTTCGTCCACGGCGACACGATCTGCTTCTACTACATCGGCACGACGGCGGAAGCCAACCGGACGTTCAACGCGACGAACTTCCTCACGACGCGGCTGCAGGAATGGGGCGTCGGGAAGGGGCTCCGGCGCTTCGACCTCTCGCGCAGCCGCGTCGGGACGGGCGCCTACTCGTTCAAGGAGAACCAGGGCTTCACGGCGACGCCGCTCGCCTACCGCTACGCGCTGATCGGGAGCCGCGGCCTGCCGGCGCTGACGCCGAGCAATCCGAAGACGAAGGCGCTGCAGGAGACCTGGTCGCGCCTGCCGGGCTGGCTCGCGCGCGGATTGTCGGGCCGCTTGTCGCGCTACCTGCCCTGACGGACGTCCGCGGCGATCGCGCGCGCGGCCGCGAGGACGTCGGGGACGAAGCGCTCCGGCGCGCGGCCGGCGCGGGTCATGCGCTCGAGCTCCGCTTCGCCCTTCCCGGTCGCGACGAGGATCCCGCGCGCGCCGACCGCGGCGCCGGCGGCGAGATCGCGCTCGGCGTCGCCGACGACGTAGCTCCGCTCGAGATCGAGGCCGAGATCGCGAGCCGCGGCGAGCAGCATCCCGGGCTTGGGCTTGCGGCACTCGCACTCGCGGCGGAAGGGACCGGAACCCTCGCTGGGGTGGTGCGGGCAGGCGTAGATGCCGTCGAGGCTCGCCCCGCCGCGTGCGATCTCGGCCTGGAGGCAGGCGTGGATCTGCGCCAGCTCCGGCTCGGTGAGGAGACCGCGCGCCACCGCGGACTGGTTCGTCGCGAGGACGACCGCGAAACCGGCGCGCGACAGCAGGGCGACGGCCTCGGCGGCCGCAGGGAAGAGCTCGAGGTCCGCGCTCTTCGTCACCCAGTCGGCTTCGACCGTCAGCGTGCCGTCGCGGTCGAGGAAGACCGCCGGCCGGCGCGCTCCCCGGGTCACGGCTCCCCGGTGCGCTCGAGGCGCACGAACACGTTGCCGGGCGAGTACGCCTGCCGGACCTTGAAGGGCTCGAAGAAGTCCTCGAGGTTCAGCCACATGGGGAAGCGCCACGTGCCTGGCCCGATCGACATGTCGCGCCACAGGACGATGTCCGAGCGCCGCCCGTGCTCGACGCGCAGCGTGACGGGCGCGTAGCCCGGCATCAGGATCTCGACCCGGTGCGTGTCGTTGGTCGGCAGCGAGAGCCGGCAGGGAGTCACGAATCCGCTGTCCTTGCGGTCGACCACGACCCGCGCGCCGGGCGGATCCGTGGAGAAGGAGACCGCGGTCCGGGAGAGGCCGAACGCCGTGCATCCGCTGCCGAGGAGCAGGATGGCGATCGCCGCGGCTGACTGGAGGGCTCTTTCCATCGTGGGTGCGTCCCGATTGTCGAATCCGGATCCGTCGCGGGCAAGGATCCCGGCGCCTCGGTCGTCCCGGGGCTCGCGACAGTTGCCAAGGACCTTCGGCTTTGGAACCCTTCCGGCGTGAGCGCGAAGGACCCGACGGCGCGCTGGATCCTTTTTTTCGCCCTCCTGATCGGCCTCGACCGGTTCTGGAGGCTCTCTCGCTGGAGCCTGTGGTTCGACGAGACCGCGACCTGGACCGACGCGCAGGTCGGCCCCGGGCAGTCGGAGATCGGCCACCCGCTGGGCTACCGCGCGATCGCCATGACGGTCGACTGGCTCGGCGGCGTCCCCGACGAGTTCGCGCTCCGCTTCCTGCCCGCGCTCGCGGGCTGGCTGGCGGTTCCCCTCACGTACTGGGCCTTCAAGCCGCTCGCGGGCCGGAGGCGAGCGGCGGCGGCTGCGCTCCTCGTCGCGGCGAGCTCCTGGCACGTGTACTGGTCGCAGAACGCGCGCTTCTACACGATGGCGCAGGACGTGTCGCTCCTCGGGGCGGGGCTCCTGCTCCGGGGCCTGTGGGGGAGGAAGACGGTGCTCTCGGCGCTCGGCTTCGCCTGCGCCGGCGCGGCAGCGCTGTTCCACCCCTCGGCGGGACTGGTGCTCCCCGCGCTCGCCGTGGCGCCCCTCCTCCTGCGGCTCGTGCGCGGCTTGCGCCCGCTCCCCGACGTGCGCGTGGCGATCGGGATCCTCCTCCTGTTCGCCGTGGCGCTCCTCGTGCGCTACGACTGGGCCTGGCGGACGATCGCGACCTACGTCTACAACAAGCCGCAGAGCAGTCCCGTCCACCTGCTCCTGACGACCGGTTTCTACGTCACGCCGCTCCTCTGCGTGGGTGCGCTGGCCGGGACGATCCTCGCCTGCCTGCGCCGCGATGCCCGCCACGTCTTCGTGGGGGCCGTCGCCATCCTCGTCCTGGCAGCCGCGCTCCTGATGTCGCTTTTCGCGCGGATCTCGGCCCAGTACGTGTTCGTCGTGCTGCCCTGGATCGCGCTGCTCGCCTGCGTGCCGCTCGACGCGAGCGAGGAGGGGCAGGAGGCGCCCGAGGCTCGCGCTCCGCTCGGCTACCTCCGCGCGGCCTGGCTGGCCGTCCTGGTCCTGCCCGCGCTCGCGACGAGCGTGCTCTACTTCACCGTGCGCGCGGGCGAGCGTCCGCGCTGGCGCGAGGCCTACGAGTACGTCTGGACCCAGCGCGAGGAGGGCGACCTCGTCCTCGGGATGGAGGCCAGCGTCGGCGAGTACTACCTGAACCCGTCGGCGACGGATCTGCGGCACCCGACGCACGTCGGATGGCTCGACAGCTGGCGCGCGCGCGAGCCTTTCGTGTGGGCCGAGCACGCGCGGCGGACCTGGCTGATCCTGAACCCCGAGCAGCTCTACGACTGGAACCCGGACGACGCGGCGCGCATGCGGCGGTTCCTGGCGGAGGAGTGCCGGCTCGTGATGTGCTATCCGCTGTACGTCGAGAGCCGCGACTTGTCGGTGTGGGTCTACGTGCGCGGCTGAGACGACGACCGGAATACGGTACCAGGTCAATTCTGGCGGCCTCCGAGAGGAGTCGCTGCATTCGCGGGGTCGCCTCTCGGAGGCCGCAAGAATTGACCTGGTACCGTATTCCGGTCGTCGTCTCAGTTCTGACGGCCCTGGAACTCGCCGTCGACCGTGCTGATCTTGATCTCGTCGCCGACGGAGATGTGGGGCGGCACCTTGACGCGCAGGCCCGTCTCGACGACCGCTTCCTTCTTCACGTTCGTGGCCGTATTCCCGCGCGTCGCGTTCTCGGCCTCGATGACCTTGAGCGTGACGCTCGAGGGGAGCTCGATGCCGATCGGGGTCGTGCCGTGGAAGGTCACGGAAACGGGCGTGTTCTCGCGCACGTAGCCCATCACGTCGGAGACCAGGTCCTCGGGCACCTGGAACTGCTCGAAGCTCTCCTGGTCCATGAAGTGGAAGCCCGTGGAGTCCTTGTAGAGGTACTCGCACTTTTTCTTGTCGAGGTAGGCGACCTCGAAGGCGTCGCTCGAGCCCCAGCGCTGCGGCGTGACGACGCCGCTGGCGAGGTTCTTGACCTTGGCGTGGATGACCGCGCGCAGGTTTCCCGGCGTGTGGTGGTGGTATTCGGTGATGAGCAGCAGGTCGCCGCGCTCGCCGACGATCACGGTGCCTTTACGCAATTCGGTGGCTCGGACGGTCATGGGATATCGGGGGTTTGGGGGCTGTCGAGGAGATCCGGCGCGGAGGATAGCACGATCCGGGCGTCGAGGTTCGAAGAGCGTTCATCTTGGAGCTCCCGGTCACCGGCCGCGCCTCCCTCGCTATCCTGGGCGCACCTGGCCGAAAGTTCCCAACCGACCGGTTCGAAGGACCCCATTCACGAAGGAAGAGAGACCATGACCGACCAAGCCGCACCCCCGATGCCCCAGCCGACTGCCGAGCACCGCCAGCTGTCCGAGCACGTCGGGACCTGGAAGATCGCCTGCAAGTTCTACATGGAGCCCGGCCAGCCGCCGATGGAGACCGCCGCGACCGAAACGGTCGAGAAGGTCGGCGAGTTCTGGACGCTGAGCAAGTACCAGTGCGACATGATGGGCATGCCCTTCGTCGGCCGCGCGACGCTCGGGTACGAGCCGCACGCCAAGCGCTACGTCTCGACCTGGATCGATTCGATGTCGCCGGCCCTGTTCGTCCTCACCGGCCAGCAGAAGGGCGACACGCTCACGCTCCAGGGCGATGCCTGGAGCTGCATGACGAACTCCGTCCTCAAGCACCGCACGACGGAGAAGCACATCAGCAAGAACGAGCGGATCTTCGAGATGTTCTGCACGATGCCGGACGGCAAGGAGATCAAGATGATGACGAACCACTACAAGCGGGCCTGAGCGGTTCGATCACGATGCGCACGCGGGCGGGCCGGTGGCGGCCCGCCCGTCGCTTTCCCAGGGGGCGGTTTTTTGCATTCTCAGGTGAAACCGTTTCTTCAGCCGCGAGTCGTCCCCGTCGGAGAGCCGACGACGATGACCCGATCCGACGAGTTGCTGGATAGGATCCTCGATGGTCGCGGCGACGCGAACATTCCCTTTCTCGGTCTCCGTTCCTTGCTCCTACGCCTCGGGTTCGTGGAGCGGATCCGAGGGAGTCACCACGTCTTCCAGAGGCCTGGAGTGCCGGGTAAGCTCAACATTCAGCGAAAAGGACACGAAGCCAAGCCCTACCAGGTACGTCAGGTTCGACGCCACTTCCTGCGTCAGGGGATCGGCCGCGAGGAATGAGCCACAAGTACGAGATCGACGTGTTCTGGAGCGACGAGGACCAAGCCTTCCTCGCGGAAGTGCCCGACCTCCCCGGCTGCATGGCTCACGGGGACACTCACGAGGAGGCTCTCGCCGAGATCCAGGTCGCAATCGGCCATTGGTTGGATCTCTTGCGAGAGGACGGACAGCCGGTGCCGGAGCCCCGACGTCGCGGAATGCGGCTGGCCTAGGAGCTAGCTGAATTCGGACAGGCCGGCCTGCTCAGAACTTCCGCCGCTGATTCGACGAGGGGATCGACAGCGCCTTCCGGTACTTCGTCACCGTCCGCCGCGCGATCTTGACGTTGTCCTTCTCCTCCAGGAGCTTCGCCAGATCGTCGTCCGACAGCGGCTTGTCGGGGTCCTCCGCCGCGACGAGATCGGCGACGCGCTGCTTGATGCTGACCTGGCTGGCGACTTCCCCGGTCGCCTTGGCCGTCCCGCCGGCGAAGAAGTACTTCAGCGGGAAGATCCCGCGCGGCGTCTGCGCGTACTTGCCCGCGACCGCGCGGCTGACCGTCGATATGTGGACCCCGACCTCGTCGGCGACCTCCTGCATCCGCAGCGGGCGGAAACCCGGCACTCCGCGTTCGAGGAAGCTCTTCTGCCGCCGGAAGATCGCCTCCGCGATCATCAGGAGCGTGCTCTGCCGCTGGTGCACTGCCTCGATGAACCAGCGCGCCGACTCGACGCGCTTCTTGACCCACTCGCGCACGCCGTCGCCCTTCTGCGCCTGCCGCAGGAACTCGCGGTAGGCCGGTGACAGCGACAGCCGCGGGATCCGCTGCCGGTCCAGGCGCACTTCGTACTCGCCGTCGATCTCCTCGACGAGCACGTCCGGCGTGATCGTCTGCGCCTGGGCCTCTCCGTATCCGGCGCCGGGATTGGGGTCGAGCGTCTTCAGGAGCTCGACGGCGTGCTTCACTTCCTCCATCGAGCCGCCGGTGCTCTTCGCGATGCGGGGCAGCCGGTTCTGCTCGAGATCCTCGAGGTGGTTCTCCACGATCGCCGAGAGCAGCGGGTTCTCGAACGCGTGCGCCGCGATCTGGAGCCGCAGGCACTCCCGCAGGTCGCGCGCGCCGAGCGCCGGGTGCGAGATCGAGCGGATGCGGTCGAGGACCTGCGCCACCTCCTCGGGTGTCACGGGGGAGCGCTGATCCACATCCTCGACGGCCGGAGGCGCGCCGTTGCCGCTCGCGTCGACGTGCCGCGCCGCGCGCGGGCCCTCCGAGGACGCGCCGTGCTCCTCGGCCTCGACCTCGACCGAGATCTCCTCGAGCGACTGCGTCAGGTACCCGTGGTCGTCGAGCGAGTAGACGATGTACTCGGCGATCGTCCGCGCGCGCTCGTCGAGCTCGAGGAAGCTGAACTCCTCGAGCAGCGCCTCGGCCAGCGTCTTCTCGCCCGCCGGCGTGTTCGCCATCGCCTCGAGCTTGCGGTCGCCCTCCTCCCCGTCGCTCGGCTTGCGCGACCAGCCGTCGTACGCCTCGCTGCCGAGCCGTTCGAGCTCCTCGACCAGGCGATCGTCGCCGCTCTCCGCCCGTTCGGGCTCGGGACGATCGGGCTCGTCGCGGGGGGGGACGCCGTCTCCCAGAAGGGCCTCGCCCGTCGCGGCCTCGCCGGCTTGGAGCTCGCCCGCTTCCGGCGTCTCGACGGCGGCTTCGCCCGCAGCCTCTTCCTTCGCTTCCTCGACCTCGAGGAAAGGATTCTCGACCAGCTCGGCCTGGATCCGGTCGAGCAGATCCAGCCGCGAGAGCTGGAGGATCTGCATCGCCTGGATCATCTGCGGCGACTGGACCATCCTCTGTTCGAGGCGTGCCGATTGAGAGAGGCCGAGCTTCACGAGTGAGTTGCCTAGCTGTCCTTCGTCGAGTGGATCGGTCCGGCTGGAGTCGGTTGCTCCCGGCGAGGCGGGAGACGACGGCCAGTATAGTCCGCGCGCCGCGCGAGGAGTCTCCGCCGCCTGGGGTCTTGACCGATCTCCGGACGAGAGGTACCGGAGATCAGGGAGCGGGGACTCGCAGGAGGATCGCGTCGGCGGAGCCCGCCGGTCCGCTCGCGAGAGAGCGCTCGGGCTCGCCCGCGAGGACGATCGCGCGTTCGGCCCGCAGGCGGCGCTCGAGGATCTGGATCTGGCCGAGCTGGGCATCTTGTCGCGCGACGACCACCTCGCCCGAGCTCTCCGCGATCCAGGTCGAGCACTCCGCGCCGCCCGACTGGGCCTCGATGGCGACGCATACTCCGTCGAAGCTGCGCTCGACCAGCGGCGCGGGCATCCAGGTCTGCGGGGCGATCTCCGCCCTGTATCCGACGAGCGCCGTGCGCTCGCGCCCGGCCAGCAGGCGCGCCGGCGAACCCGCGCAGGCCGGGAAGCGCGCGGAGAGCCCGCCGCGCTTCGCCTCGATCCGGACGGTCGCGACGCGCGCCTGCTCGGCCGCCGCGACGAGCGCGCGGGCCTCCGTCCGCCCGGCCGAGTCCGAGCGCGGGAGGATGAGCAGGTCCTCGCTCCAGGCGGGGGTCGGTCGCGATCCCGCGCGTTCGCCCCCGCGGAGCTCGAGCGTCGCCGCCACGGCCGAGGGGGGGATCGGGATGCTCGTGCGGCGCGGCTGGACGAAGAAGGCCTGCCGATCGAGCTCGGCGCCCGGACCCGCGTTCGGGATCGAGCTCGATTCTCGGGCCAGGAAGGCGAAGTCGATCACGTCCAGGGCGTCGTCCTTCCGGGCGGCGGATCCCTCCTCGTCGGGGCGCGTCGCGGCCTTGACCGTGAGCTTCCAGCTCGCGAGCGCGAGCGGCGCTCCGGCGATCTCGACCTCGAGGGTGCCGCCCGAGTCGACGATCCCGGCGAAGGCGACCTGGACGAAGTCGATCCGGGGCTCCTGGAACGTGCCGAGATCGGGCGATCCCGGATCGAAGGCCTCGATGGACGCGAGGTCGGCCAGGTCGAGGAGTCCCTCGAGGTGGATCCGGCGGCCGCCCTCGATCCGCGCCGCGCGCAGGTGGAGCGTCCGGCCGTGCGCCGCGGTGCCGAGGACCGGCGCGGCGACGCCGCTGTCGGCCGCGACCTCGACGTCGAAGCCCATGACGAAGGGTGTCGCCTCGCGCAGACCGAGGAAGGCCTCCTCGCCCGAGACCAGGCTCGACTTCGCGGTGAAGCGCTCCGGCGCCGCGCCCTTCGCATTCGTCCCGCCGCCGTTCGCCGCGGACCCGCCGCCGGCGGAGCCAGAGAGATCCATCTCGAGATCGATCCGCAGCGTTTCTCCGGCCCGCTCGATCTCCTCGATGCGCGCGCGCGCCGTGTCGATCGCCGCGGAATCCCCGCGGGCCAGCAGACCCGAAGCGCTGCGGAAGAACTCGATCCGAGTCGACCTCGCCCGCGCCTCCTCCTCGACGATCTTCAGGAGCGTCGAGACGGGCAGGCGCGGCGCCGGCTGCGATCCGGGGAGCGGGAGGCCGTCGTTGCGGGAGAGGATGTGGCTGCCGCTGGACAAGGGTCCCGGATGCGACCCGCTCATCCGGGGCTCGCACAGGGCCGGGGTCGGCAGGGCGGTCCAATCGGCCGTCCTCGCGGGCTGCTGCTGGAAGGGCGGGAGGACCGCGCCGGCGAGCGCGAGAGCCAGTGTCGGGAGCAGGAACATCGGTCTCGTCGGCTTGGCCGCGGCCAGCCTGAGCATAGTGAGGCGCGAGCCCCGCGGCTACGCGTGACCTTCCCCCCAAGATCCGCTACAACCGCCTTCGCCTCGTCCCCACCCGCCGCACGATGACCGAAGACCCGCTCGCTCCCTCGACTCCCGGACGGGTCCTCCTCTCCTCGGCGCAGATCCACCACGTGATCCGCGTCGAGTTCGGCCGGTCGAGGCGGCACGGCTATCCCTTGACGTGTCTCGTGATCGCGATCGACAAGCTCGAGCGTCTGCGCGACCGCGCAGGGTACGAGGCCAAGGAGCGCGTCCTCGACGCGGTGGTCGCGCTCTTGCGGCGCGCGACGAGATCCTCGGATTCGATCGGCCGGACGCCGGACGACCGGTTGATCGCAATCATCCCGCACACGGAGGGCGAAGGGACGCGCAACCTGTGCCGGCGGATCCTGGAGCTGGCGCGCGCGATCCGGATCGATCTCGCGGAGGCTTTCGAGGTTTCGCTCTCGATCGGGGCGGCCTCGACCCACGCGGGCGTCTCGATCTACCACGATGCCCTGCTCGAGGCCGCGGAAACCGCCCTCGCGGACGCCGTCACCGCCGGGGGGAACCGTTTCGTGGAGCGCGAGAGCGGGCCTTCCGCCCCCTGAGGCCGGGCCATGCGCGTGCTCCTGGCGGAGGACGAGATCACGATCGCGGTGACGCTGCGGGACGCGCTGGAATCCGCCGGGCACCAGGTCCTCTCGGCGGAGGACACCGAGCGCGCGCTCGCCCTGCTCGAGGAGGGGACGCCCGAGGCGGTGCTCACCGACATCCGCATGCCCGGGGAGGGCGGGATGACGATCCTCCGTCGCTCGCTCGAGCTGGATCCGTCGCGTCCCGTGGTCGTGATGACCGGCTACGCGACCGTGGACCAGGCGGTCGAGGCGATGGCGATGGGGGCGGCGAACTACGTCCAGAAGCCGTTCCGGAACGAGGCGATCGTGGCCATGGTCGACACGTTCGCGCGGATCCGCCGCCTCGAGCGCGAGAACGCCAGGCTGCGCGCCGACCTCGAGCCCGAGACGGGCTTCGAGGGCGTGGTCGGGGCCTCGCCCTCGATGCGGGCCGTATTCGACCGGGTGCGGACGGTCGCTCCGAGCGACGCGACGGTCCTGATCCAGGGCGAGAGCGGGACGGGCAAGGAGCGGATCGCCCGCGC
>JBJXFB010000040.1:0-3494 GCA_046155895.1 Planctomycetota bacterium
CAGGCCAGCGCCATCGCGATCGACGCGCTCGGGGGCCAGGACTCGATCCTCTATCTGTCGGAAGCGGGTGCCGCGGTCTGGGACTTGCGCAACAAGTCCGCATCGAGCGACGACCTCACCATCAATCATCTGGGCACGACCACGATGATGACGATCAAGACCTCGGGACTCGTCGGCATCGGAAGGAATCCGACCGCGAACAGGCTCGAGGTCGAAGGGTCGGCATCGAAGACGACGTCGGGCAGCTGGTTCGCGAACTCCGACCGCCGGATCAAGACCGAGGTCCGCGCGGTCGAAGGTGCCCTCGAAACCCTCGAGCGCGTGCGGCCGGTCCTGTTCCGCTACACGGACGAGTACCGCGAGGCGCATCCCTCGATCGAGGACAAGGACTACTACAACGTGGTCGCGCAGGAGTTCGCCGAGGTGTTTCCCGAGTACGTCAAGCCTTCGGGCGAGGGTGACATCCTCCAGGTCGACACGTACCCGATGCAGGTGTGCGCGGTGGCGGCGGTCAAGGAGCTCCACGCGATCGTCCGGGAACGCCAGGAACGAATCGGCGAGCTCGAAGCGCGCCTGCAGGCACAGAACGACCGAATCGCATCGCTCGAGAGGGTCATGGCACAGCTGGTCGCGGCAGTAGGCGAACGCGATGACGTCCGTCACGGCGACGGACGGTGAACGGGGGGACGCGAGACCGCGGGGAAGCCACGCCCGGCTTTCCCGCGCCTCGACCTTCCTCTTCAGCTCCAATTCGCGTCGAACACGCGCCAGGACTTCAGCCTCTCTCGATTCGCATCCTCGACTCGCGCCGTCTCGAATCCACAACGAAGGACTCCCCATGCTCGTGGCATCTCTGCTCCTCCTCGGTCTCTTCACGTCGACGTCCGTTTCCGCCCAGCCGCTCTCCTCGGCGGTTTCGACATCGAGTACGCCGCAACTTGCCTCGCAGGATTCCGCCTCGGCATCGCTCGCCCGCGCAGCGCGGCTCGCGTGGGGCGATGTCGACGGCGACGGCCTCGCAGACGTCTACGCGATCGGGCGCGATGGCGAGGACCGGCTGTTCCGGAACCTCGGCGACGGCAGGTTCGCCGACATCACCGTGCAGGCAGGAGTCGCGGGTTCGACGGGATCGGTCGAGGTCCGATTCGCCGACTACGACGGAGACGAGGCGCTCGACCTCTACTTGAGCTCCGGCTACGGCCAGGGCCGTCTGCTGCGCAACCTGGGCGGCGGACGATTCGAGGACGCGACGAACCCGGCGGGGATCGAGCACTCAGGGCCCGAGCAGAGCGCGCAGTGGCTCGACTACGACCACGATGGGAGACAGGACCTTCAGGTGGTGACCGTCTTGCGCGATGTGCTCTACCACAACCGCGGGGACGGCACGCTCGAACGGATCGAGTTCACGCTGCCGCCTGGAAACCATGGCGAAGCCGTCGTCGAGATCGCTGCAGGATCGGTGTCCCATCGCACGGAGAACACGGATCCGGCCGTGGACCGTGCACCCGATGCTCCGAGCGCCGAATCGGACCGCACGACGCGAACGCCCGTCCCTCCGGGATCCGATCGGCCCGGCCGCGGAGCCGGCGATGCCGTGGTCGACCTCACGCCGCGCGCTGGAGGGACGATCGAGGCACAAGCGGGCATTCAAGTGCAGTGTGCCCGAAGCGTGTCCGACCAGGCTTCGCCCGGGACCTGCCTCCAAGCCTCCTCGACCCCGAGCTTGGGCAAGCTCTATCCGCTCTCGACGGCGCTCAATGTGGACGGCTCCGGACGGGTGGGAGTCGGCACGAGCACTCCCGGTGCCTCGCTGCACGTTCGCGAGAGCTCCGCGGGCGCGCCGGCGATCAGCACGGTCCCCAAGGTCTTGATCGAAGCGAGCGACACCCTGCTCGGGAACAACCTCGAGTTCCTGTCTCCCCCCACGACGCAACAGAACATCAGGTTCAACACGTCCGGGGGCGGGGGAGGAAGCATCGGCCTGATCAACTACCGTGGGAGTTCGGGCATCCTCAGGCTCTCCGCGAGCGGCGGGCCTGGGTTGCTCGTCAATTCCGCCGGCAACGTCGGCGTCGGCATTCTAGGTGGCCTCGGCGAGACCGTGCCGGAAGCGCGCCTGCACGTGTTCGAAGGATCCGCCGGGACCGTCACCGCGCACGCCGACGCAAGCGCCGTGTTCGAACGCGACAATGCCAACTACCTGCATATCTTGGCCCCCGACGCGAGCGAGAGGGGCATCCTTCTTGGGGATCCGTCGATCAGTGATCGGTTTGGAATCGTGTGCGACGGCAATGCACTCGAGTTCAGGAATGGCCCGAACACTCGAATGATCATCGATTCGCTCGGCGCTGTCGGCATCGGTACCGAAGTGCCAGAGACCTCGTTCCACGTGAGCATGGGAGCCACCCCGACCACCGCCACCATCGGCGACATGACCGCACTCTTCGAACGCCCTACCGGCAACAACGCGGTCGTGCTGCGCGGATCGGATGCGTCCTTGCAATCGATCTACTTCGATGGCTCCTCTGCGGGATCGGGCAGCGTCGGGAGCATCGGCTACCAGGGAACTTCCGGAAACCTGGGCCTCTCGGCCGGAAACACCCTGACGGTGGATCTCAATGCCGCACCGAGGCTGAAGATCGATGCAACGGGCAAGGTCGGCATCGGCACGACTGCGCCGAGCGCTGGACTGCACGTCGAAAGCGACGCCGGAGTCCTCGCCACGGGCACGTTCGGTGTCGGGTCGATTCCCGCGGAAGGACCGGGCACGCGGATGATGTGGTACCCGAGGAAGGCTGCCTTCCGAGTCGGAGCGATCGGCTCGACCGGTTGGAACGACGCCTTCGTAGGCGACTACAGCTTCGCGGCGGGCTCCGATGCCGAGGCGAGCGGCGACTACAGCACGGCGCTCGGCGACACGACCACCGCGGCAGGAGCCTCCAGCACGGCCTTGGGGTTCTCGACGCAGGCGAACGGCGAGAGCAGCGCTGCGATCGGCAGGACTACCGTCGCGAACGGCTTCGCGAGCATTTCGATGGGCGAAGCCACGACGGCGGGCGGCAGCCAGAGCGTCGCGATGGGATTGGCCACGAGCGCCGACAGCAGCGTCAGCACCGCGATCGGCCGGTACAACGTCGGCGGCGGCGATCCTCTCAATTGGGTGGCCACCGATCCCCTGTTCGAGGTGGGGATCGGCACGGGTCTGGGAGATCGTTCGAACGCCGTGACGATCCTGAAGAGCGGCAACGTCGGCATCAGCACGACCAACCCCAGGAATCCGCTGCACATCGCAGCCGCGGGGACGGATTCGGGCGGCATCCTGGGCTCTCCTCAGGTCGTCGCACGCTTGAGGCAATCGACCTCCGGCCAGGCCAGCGCCATCGCGATCGACGCGCTCGGGGGCCAGGACTCGATCCTCTATCTGTCGGAAGCGGGTGCCGCGGTCTGGGACTTGCGCAACAAGTCCGCATCGAGCGACGACCTCACCATCAATC
>JBJXFB010000042.1:0-21308 GCA_046155895.1 Planctomycetota bacterium
CCTTGCCAGGTCGCCTGTGGTGGCCTCGGTCGCCTTCCTTGCATCCACCGGCATTTGCGTCGTCTCGCTCGACCCGTGGTGAGAGATGCGGGCTAGCGAGGTCGCGAGCGCTCCGGGGATCCACGGAATCCGCTGGCTGCTGCTCGTGTTCTTCTTGGCAGGCAGCGCGGCGCGCGCGAGACCCGGGCGCGGGCTCCCGGATCATCACCCTCGAGTTTCGGGTTCTGCCAGCCGGGCCGCGGTCTACCGCAGGAAACGTCGGCACTCCCGCGCCAGGCGGGCGATCGCCGCGCCGGAACGGTCGATCAGCGCGCTCTCGTCATCCAGCCGCTTCCAATCGAGATCGTAGGCCTCGACGAATCCCTTGTGACCCTCCAAGGGCACGAGGAGGATCCCGCCCGGAACTCGCAGAGCCACTTCCTGCCATCCGCCGAAAACCACATCGCGCTCCGCCGGCGGGACGAGGAGATGCTCTCCCTGGGTCCATGACGCGCGCTGGGCCGGATCCGCTCCCATCATCTCCAGCAGCGTCGGCGCGAGATCGACATGGCAGGTCGCGCGCGTCTCCACGCCTGGGGGAACTCCCGGCCCCCGCATCACGAACGCCACGTGCGTCTGCTCCGGCGCGAAATTGCTCGTGTGGCCGAAGTACCCGTTCTCGAAGAACTCCTCGCCGTGGTCCCCCGTGATCACCACGATCGTGTTCCCGGAGAGCCCCCTGCGATCCAGCTCGTCGATGATCTTCCCCGCGACGGAGTCCGCGAAGTGCACCGCGTTCTTGTAGCTGTTCTTCACCGCGGCGATGGCTTCCGTGGTCGGCTTCCCCGCCATCTCCAGGAAGTCCACGCGCTCGACGTACGGCCGGAACACCGTTCTTTCCTTGGGCCAGTCGTAGGTCCCGTGCGGTGCGTCGATCAGGGCGAAGCAGAAGAACGGATCCTCCTTCCCCGCGGCATCGCGCTCGCCGAGCCAGGCCTCGAATCTCACCGGGATGTGCGCGTCGCGCTCGATCTTGCCTGTGAACGGGAACTGGTCCTCGACCTGGTCCTCCATCGTCACCCACGCGGTCGAGCGGAATTCGGGGAAGGTCATCGAGGCCGTCGAGAGCACGCGCAGGTCGTAGCCGAGTTCCTGGAGCGTCGTGACCAGGACCGGCGGGGCGTGCTCCTGGAGCACGGGCATCCAGTAGGTGCCGTGGATCCCGTACAGGAGCGAGAAGATCCCGAAGCGCGTGGCGTTGCCGCCCGAGAGGTGGTTCTCGAAGCGGCGCGCTCGGGCCGCGATGGCCCAGGTGCGCGGCATCGTCTCCTCGGTGAGCATGTCCGCCCGCAGCGAGTCGATCACGAGGACGAGCACGTTCGGACGCTTCCCGGCCGGGTCGATCCTCGGTTTCTCGATCGGATAGCGAAGAAGCAGCGATTCCCCGCCCATCTCGACGCGCTCGCGCGACTCGAGTTCCATGCCGAACACGCGCTTGGCTGTCCGCTTCACGGTGAATCGCTGGTAGAGCGGGAACGCGCGCGCCACGGCGGTCACGCTGCGGTCCCGGTCGATGTCGGCCCAGGCGTAGATCCCCTTGTCGAGCGCGACGGCGGCCAGAGCGAGGAGAGCCGCGATCCGGGCGGCCCGCGGCCTCCACGAGGGTCGGGGCTCCTCCTTCGGCAGGAACCAGAGGTTCCACGCGATCAGGAAGGACGCGAACAGCGCCAGCGCGAGGACGAGGGCGAAGATCCGTGCCTTCGGCCCGAGATCGACTGCGTCCTCCGCACCCGGCGTCGTCATCACGTTCCACACCATCCCGTTGAAGTGGTAGCGGAACAGGCGCCAGATGCGCGTGTCGGCGTACAGGAGGAGCAGGAACACCGCCCAGACCGCCGCCTGGACGATCCCGAGGGCGCGCCCGTTCCGCACGAGGATCGAGACGAGCGCGAGGAGCAGCGCCGGGATGAAGGCCAGCATCGCCGTGTTCGACAGCAGCGCCGCCGGCACGAAGACGAGCGCGCGAACGGAGCCCCGGGCGGGAAGCTCGGGGAGCCAGGCAGTCCCGATGGCCGCGCCGACGAGCGTCGCAGCGGCCCAAGACAGGGCGAGCGCGGCCACGCGCGCGGACCACCGGGGAGCCACCATGGAGCGGGATCCTAGTGGGCCGCCAGGCGGACCGCGATCTCCAGCCGGCATCTCCCCGCGGCAGCGAGATCCCTCAGTCGGCCGATGCCGAGCGCCTCAGAGCGCCCAATTCACCTTGACCACGTTCGTCGAGTTGAACGTGTCCGGCGTGCAGAAGTCGGCCGCGTGGTTGCGGTAGCGCGCCTGGTACCAGCGCGCACCGGGAGCGGAGATCTGCCCGCGGACCGAGACTGATGGCCCGCCGGACAGCGGGTAGGAGGATTCCCCTCCCGAGTTGGTCGTCGTGCCGAGACGGCGGATGGGTCCCGCGACGCAGCTGAGTCCGTCGCCGAACGCGAAGCCCATGCCGCCATTCCAGAGCGACGCGCCCTGGTAGTAGAACACCGTCGTGTTCGGCATGTCCCAGCCCGCGAGCCTCAGCGTGTCGTGAGCGATGCTCGCGACGCCCGAGCCGCGCAGCTTCCCGCCCAGACCGAGCGAGTTCAGGCAGCCCGCCTTGTCACCCACCGCGCTCGAGTTGCCGCAGGGACAGGCCGCGGCGGTGCCGTCGCCGAAGCAGGAGCGGCGGTAGAGCTCGAAGGCCGTGCGGATCTTCACGTCGTCGATCAGCCAGCCGAGGTAGTCGTTCAGCGCGCTGTCACCCGCCCAGAAGACGAACGCCAGGTCGATCGTCTGTCCGGCGTAGCTGGAAAGGTCGACGGTGTGGTGCGTCCAGGACTCGAACTCCGGGTCGATCTGGAAGACCGTCGTCCAGCTCGCCCCGCCGTCCGTCGACACCCGCACCTTCCGCGTGTCCCAGAACGTCTCCGATTCGACCGACGACATGGACCAGAAATCGAGGAACACGCCCCCTCCGCCGGTCGGCAGAGCGATCGGCGCCGCGAGGCGCAGGAACCGGAAGTCCACGAGCGGCCCGTCGAAATTGCACGAACTCTCGATGCCGTACCACATGCAGTGGGTTCCGCTCGGGATCGACTGGTTGAGGCAGGGTGGACCTTGAGACGCGAGGTGCCAGTAGTCCTCCATCGTCCACTTCGAGGCGCCTTGCTCGAAGTCGTCCTCGAAGAGCACGGTCTGCGCGCGGGAGATCGAAGCGGCGAGGAGCGGGGCGGAGAGTAGGAGCAGGAACGACCGGAATCGGCGCATGGTGATCCTCCTCACTGAGTCCAGTTCACCTTGACCACGTTCGTCGAGTTGAACGTGTCCGGCGTGCAGAAGTCGGCCGCGTTGTTGCGGTAGCGCGCCTGGTACCAGCGCGCACCGGGAGCGGAGATCTGCCCGCGGACCGAGACCGATGGCCCGCCGGGCAGCGGGTAGGAGGACTCCCCGCCCGAGTTGGTCGTCGTGCCGAGACGGCGGATGGGGCCCGCGACGCAGCTGAGTCCGTCGCCGAACGCGAAGCCCATGCCGCCATTCCAGAGCGATTCGCCCTGGTAGTAGAACACCGTGGTGTTCGGCATGTCCCAGCCCGCGAGCTTCAGCGTGTCGTGAGCGATGCTCGCGACGCCCGAGCCGCGCAGCTTCCCGCCCAGACCGAGCGAGTTCAGGCAGCCCGCTTTCTCCCCCACCGCGCTCGAATTGCCGCACGGACAGGCCGCGGCGGTGCCGTCGCCGAAGCAGGAGCGGCGGTAGAGCTCGAAGACGGTGCGAATCTTCACGTCGTCGATCAGCCAGCCGAGGAAGCCGTTGGCGAGGCCGTCGCCCGCCCAGAAGACGAACTGCAGATCGATCGTCTGGCCGGCGTAGTCGGAGAGATCGACCGTGTGGAGCGTCCAGGGCTCGATGGAGACGTCCATCTGGAAGACCGTCGTCCAGTTCGTCCCGCCGTCCGCCGACACCTGGACCGTCCGGGTGTCCCAAGTGAGGTCGGTCTCGGTGCGGGTCCGGGACCAGAAGTCGAGGAAGGTACCTCCGCCTCCCACGGGCAACGTGATCGGCACCGCGATGCGGAGGGACTGGAAGTCGGTGGACGACCCTTCAAACGAGCACGAGCTCGGGGTGCCGAACCACATGCAGTGCGACGAGCTCGGGAACGGGGCGTCGTGGCAGGGCCCGCTCTCCGACGTGACGTGCCAGTAGGGCATGGTCGTCCACTTCGAGGCTCCCTGCTCGAAGTCGTCCTCGAAGAGGACGGTCTGCGCGCGAGCGCGCGAGCCGGCGAACAGGAACAACGGGACCAGCAACAAGAACGATCGGAAACCGCTCATGGGGACCCTCCTGGACCGGCTCGACGGCCGGCGCTCGGACTGGCTGCGGCCCGAGTCTAACCCGACCTGCGGCAAACCGCGACCTTGAGCGGCGCCTTGCCGTCGCGCGTCGGAAAGTCCTCGTCGGGCGCCAGGGTCTCGAGGTGCTCGAGGGGCCGGCCGGACTTCTCCGCGGAGCGGCGGAGGATCCCTATCCACTCATCGACGTCGACGGATGCCACGTGATTCGTCGCGATCACCGTGCCTCCCGGGGCCGTCGCGATGAGCGCAGGTTTGGAGAGCGCCGGGTAGTCGCGCTCGAGGTCGACCGCCCCGAAGGGACCCTTCGACCACGCGGGCGGATCGAGGAATACGACGTCGAACGTGCGCGCTTCGAGGCGCAAGAAGTCCCGGTGGCTGCCTCTCCCCTTCACCGGAAGACCCGCGAGCTGCCGCAGGACGGGCAGGCAGTCCTCCTGGATGAAACGGATGCGGTCGGAGGAGATCGAGTTCAGCTCGGCGTTCCGCCGGCCGATCTCGAGCGCGGAGCCCGAGAAGTCGACGTTCCAGACCTCGCTCGCCCCCGCCGCGGCCGCCGCGACGCCCGCGGCGCAGGTGTAGGCGAAGAGGTTGAGCACCGAGCGGCCCGCGCAGAGCTCGCGCAGCTTCCGCCGTCCGGCCCGGAGGTCGAGGAAGAGCCAGGGATCCTTCCCGCGGTGCCGCGCGCGGATGTGGAAGCGCGTTCCGGCCTCGCGGCAGACGTGATCGACGCCGGGTCCTTCCTCGTGCCGGCTCGACGTGCGATCGACGAACGCGACCTCGACGCAATCCCGGATGCGCGAGCGCAGGTGCCCTTCGAGACCGGCTCGCTCGGATTCTGCGAGGGGCTCGCGGAAGGTCTGCGCGAGCACGAGAGTCCCGTAGCGATCGATCGTGAGACCGTCGCGGCCCTCCGCCGAGCCGTGAAAGACGCGGTAGCAGTCGGTGTCCTCCGCGCGCAGACCTTCGATCAGTCCGGCGCGGGCTTCGAGAGCACGATCGACGAGATCAGGGAGCTTCATCGGAACTCCGGGCGTGGACGAGAGCGGCCGCCAGCAGCAGGACGTCGAAGATCGTGACGATCGAGAGGCCCTGGAGGACTTCCTTCGCCGTCTCGCCGACGATCTCCTCCGACAGGAGCCCGCACGCAACCCACGTTGCGCCCAGGAGGATCGTCAGGGTCCTCGAAGACGCCATGAACGCCTCGCACGCGAGCGCGAAGAAGAGCGGCAGGAGAGCCACATGGTGTGCCTTCCACGAGATCGGCGAGAGGAGCAGCGCCAGCGGGAGGAAGGCGAGCGCGGCGAGGACCTCCCTCCGCCCCGGACGCGCCCGCAGCGCTACCGCGCACGCGGCTGCCCCCAACGCGAGGGCGACAGCGCGCGCGGTCCACGCGGCGAGCGAGGGTGACGCCCCCACGGCTCGGGCGAGCCGGCCCGAGGCCTCGCGCAGGCTCTGGTTCATCGACGAATCGGAGACGGGCATCCCGTCGGGGACGAGGTCCGGGCGTCCCGGATCCTCGACCGCCGCGTAGCTCGCGACGTCGCGCGTCCACCGCGCGGCGAGGTCGAGGTAGTCTTCGAGGCCGAACCACGCGGCGGGCAGGAGGAAGAGCGCCGCGCCGAGGATCAGCGTGCTCGCGAGCGAGGTCCATCGCCTGCGGAACGCGAGGAAGAGCAGGAGGGGCGCGAGATTCGGCTTGAGCACGAGCGAGAGCGCAAGCGGCAGTCCGGCGAGCGCTCCGCGGCCGGCGAAGGCGAGATCGAGGCCGACGAGAGCCAGCATGGCGAAGAGCAGGTTCCCTCCACCCCCGGCGGAGTCGCGCAGGAGATAGCGGCTCGCGAGAAGGATGGCCGCGGCGAACAGGACCGGCGCGTGGGGCGCGGCCGAGGGCCAGAAGCGTGTCGACCAGCGGCGCAGGACGACGAAAGCGGCGACCAGGGCGAGCGCTTGGGCGCTCCCCCACGCGATCCGCGCGAGCGGAGTCGGGAGGAGCGAGAGTGGTGCGGCGACGAGCACGAACGAAGGCGGATACGGCCCGTGCACGCGGTGGCCGCGCGCGGGATCGAAGTAGGGGTCCTCGCCGGCGAGAAAACGTCCGCCGAACTCCTGGTTGCGCACCAGGACGCCTCCGTCCTTGCGCGCAGCGCGCGCGACGAGGAAGACGAGGAAGAAGAGGAAGATCGCGCCGAGCACGCGGTCCCGGCGCCTGCGCGCGTCCGCGTCGCCCTGGAACAGGGAGCGCAAGAGCTCCTATCGGAACGCCGACATCCCCGTCAGCTCCTGCCCGATCGCGAGCGTGTGCACGTCGTGCGTCCCCTCGTAGGTGTACACGCTTTCCAAGTTGAGCATGTGCCGGCCGACCTGGTACTCGAGGCTGATCCCGTTCGCGCCGAGCATGTCGCGGCAAGTCCGCGCGATCTCGAGCGAGATGTGCACGTTGTTGCGCTTGCCCATCGACACCTGCGTGGGGGTGAGCTTCCCCGAGTCCTTCAGCCGTCCGAGGCGCAGCGCGATCAGCTGCCCGAGGGTGATCTGCGTCGCCATCTCGGCCAGCTTCTTCTGGGGAATCTGCAGCCCCGCCAGCGGCTTGTCGAACACGATCCGTTGCTTGGCGTACTCGAGCGCCTCGTCGAAGCACGCGAGCGCGGCGCCGAGCGCACCCCACGCGATCCCGTAGCGAGCCTGCGTCAGGCACATGAGCGGGCTCTTCAATCCGCCGGTCTTCGGCAGGAGCGCGTCCTCGCCGACGCGGCAGTCCTGCAGGACGAGCTCGGAAGTCACCGACGCCCGCAGCGACCACTTGTGCTTCTGCTCGGGCGCGCTGAACCCCGGGCTGGAGGAGGGCACGACGAACCCGCGGATCTTGCCGTCGAGTTTCGCCCACACGATCGCGACGTGGCTGCCGGTTCCGTTCGTGATCCACATCTTCCGGCCGTTGAGCACGTACCCCTTCCCGTCCTTCTTCGCGGTCGTCAGCATCCCGCCGGGGTTGCTCCCGAAATCGGGCTCCGTCAGGCCGAAGCAGCCGATCGCCTCGCCGGTGGCGAGCTTCGGCAACCAGCGCCTCTTCTGCTCCTCGGTCCCGAACTCGAAGATCGGGTACATCACCAGGCCGCTCTGCACCGAGCAGAACGAGCGCAGGCCCGAATCGCCGCGCTCGAGCTCCTGGTAGATCAAGCCGGCCGCGACGTTGTTCAGGCCGGCGCCGCCGTACTCGTGCGGGATCGTCGGCCCGAAGAGCCCCATTTCCGCGAGCTCGGGCACGGTCTCGAGCGGGAAGGTCCCCGCCTCGAAGTGCTCCATCACGATCGGGATGTACCGCTCGCCCACCCACGCGCGGACGGTGTCGCGCACCATGCGCTCCTCCTCGGAGAGCTCGGTATCGAGGGCCAGGAAGTCCAGTTGGTGGTAGGGCTGCATAGGGGTTTCTCGGGAGTCTCGGGCGGGCCGCTCGGGCGAGCCGGGCATTCTAGGACGACCACGGTCGCTCGGGAATCGGCCCCGTGCGGGTGCCTGGAAGCGGTCTTGCGCGACAGGCGCCCGGGCTCTCTCTAGAATACAGGCTCACGAGACGGGGGGAGACCGGCTCGCGAACTCGCCCGGCAGGAAACTTCATGCGCGTCCTCGTTGTCGATGACGATCCCGATTTCCGCAGCTACGTGCTCGCGGGGCTCAAGCGGGCCGGGATCGATTGCGAGGGAGCCGCCGACGGTCCCTCGGCCAAGGAGCTCCTGGACCGCGTCGGAGTCGAGCCCTTCGATCTGATCCTCCTCGACGTGAAGATGCCCGGGCAGTCGGGCTGGGACCTGCTCCTCGAGATGCGCGAGCTCGGACGCGAGACGCCGGTCGTGTTCCTCTCGGGCATGGATTCGGTCGCCGAGCGGGTCAAGGGGCTGCGCCTGGGGGCCGACGACTACATCGCGAAGGAGTTCGACTTCGACGAGCTCATCGCGCGCATCGGGGCGGTGATCCGGCGGCGAAGGACCCTGACGCCGATCGAGTACGCCGATCTGAAGCTCGACCTCGCCAAGCGGACGGTCTGGCGCGGCGGGCATTCGATCGCGCTCTCGCCGCGGGAGTTCGACCTCCTGCGGACGCTCGTCTCGCGCGCCGGCCAGGTCATCAGCCGGACCGACCTCCTGCGCGAGGTCTGGAGCATGGACACCGATCCGCAGACGAACGTCGTCGACGTGCACGTCGCGCGGCTGCGGCGCAAGATCGACAGCGCCGGCGTGCCCCTGATCCAGACGGTGCGGGGCGAGGGGTACCGCCTCGCCGCACCGGGCGGCGTGTTCTGATCGGCTTCGCTACAGCGATTCGCCCTGGATCGATAGACGTCGCCGGAAGTCGTGCTGGGTCCACAAGGCCCAGTCCTGGATCGCGCGGTGCATCGTCGTCAATCGCTCGACGAGCGCGGGCTCGCGCGCGGCATGATCCTCCACCGCCTGCTCCGCGTCGTATCGGTAGAGGCGCACGTCTCCCGCCTGTTCGATCCGCAGAAACCACTCCCCCAGCACGAGTCCGTTGCTGAGGAAGGCGAATCGCCGATCCTTCGGGCGGTCGGCGAGCAGGTCGCGCCCCAGCGCGCTGTTGACGTAGGGAATTCCCATCAAGGAGAGGCACGTCGGCAGGATGTCGACCGAGCTCGAGGGGTAGTCGATGCGCCGCCCAGCATGCACGAGACGCGGAGCATGGATCAGGAGCGGGACATGGTGCCTCGAGATTCCCATCCTCTCGAAAGGAATGTCGTGCACCGCCGGTACTCCGTGGTCGCCGTATAGGGCGAAGACGGTGTCGCGGTACCAGGGTCGCTCCGCGGCGAGCGCGAAGAAGCGCCCCAGCGAGTAGTCGAGCAACCGGAAGCCGTTGTAGGCTTCCAAGGAATCGAAGCCCGACCTGCGCAGGGTCTCCTCGTCGACGTCGGCAAGCCCGAATCCCGGAGAATCGGCGGGGATCGTGTAGGGACGGTGATTCCCCGAAGTCTGGATGAACGCGAAGAACGGCTGGGGGCTCGCGTCGAAGGTCTCGACGGCGGATTCGAACAAACCCAGGTCGGAGATGCCCCACCCGTCGACGCGCTCCCGTTCGAAGCTTCCTTCCTCGTGGATCGAGATGTCGACGATGTTGCCTGCCAGGAGCGCACGGATGTTTGCCCAATTCGCGCTGCCTCCGAGGAAATAGTGCTTGGAATAACCCTCGAGCGCGGTGACCAGCACCGGCTGGCGAATGGACTTGGGATCGCGGGAGGCGGAGCTCTCCGGGTTGTTGGCCGGCACGTCCGGGATCCCGGTGATCATCGAGAACACGGATCGCGCGGTCGGTCCCGTGGGCACGAAGAACCGAGTGAACAGCAGGGAGTCCTTGGCCAGCGCGTCGAACTGGGGCGAGGACGGCAATGGGTTGCCGAGGGCTCCGGTCTTGAAGGAGGCGAAGGACTCGAGGTGAACGATCACGAGATTCGGGCGGAAGGGCGGGGATCGCTCGGGCACGAAGCGCCGCGCGAAGGAGAGGGTTTGCGCGTCGCGGGGCTCGACCTCCATGAGGTCGCTCAGGAGCTCGTAGTTGCGCTCGACGCTCTGTCGATCGGCCTGGCGATTCCGATGGAGCAGCGTCTCGGCGAAGTAGATCACGGGATTGGACGCCAGGGCCGACACGAAGTCGTTCGTGCTGAAGAAGGCCTGGCTCCAGCGCAGCGGATACCACGACAGATTGCCGTAGATGCCCAACAGGACCAACGATCCGCAGGCGAACGCGGCGCCCACGCGCGGGGACCGGCTCAGTCGGGACGGCCGTCGCGCGATCGCGAGCGTGCTTCGCGCCAGCAACAGCCAGCCCCAAGTGATCAGCCCCAGGGCGGCGAGTCCCCAGACGACGGGATAGGTATCCCAGATCATGGCCAACGACTCGCGTGGAGAGCGCAACTCGTCCAGGACGGTCGCCTCGAGCCGCCGGTGCAGGTAGGCGTAGTGCCCGAAGTCGAAGAAATAGATCAGCGTGCCGAGCGCGCCTGCGGCAGTGAGCCACACCTGCGCCAGGAGTGACGTCGGGCGGCTCCAAACCGGTCGAACCGATCCGACCCAGATGAACGCCGTGAGGGGAAGGCTGACGAGGAGCGCCAGCCTCAAGTCGAAACGCGAGCCCAGTCCGAACGCTCGAGCCAGATCCGCGCTCGTCGTCTCCCCGCCGCTCTGGCGGAACACGAGATAGAAGACGACCCGCAGCACGGAGCAGTACAGCACCTGAACCACGACGACCCATGCCAGCGCGCGCACGAGCGGAGGAACCCATCCGGTAGTCCTCGGCTCCCGCGCTGAGCTGATTCGGACGGCACCCTCGGGATTCTCCATGGGTCAGCGTGCCGCGAAGCTGGCCTCGATACCGCTCATGTCGGGCGCGCGGCCGCTGTCGAGCCGTTCAGGGCACGGGAGATTCTGCACGGGTTGAGGGAACGGGGTCAAGCCCTCGGTCAACCGTGCAAATGAGGAGGATCGACTGAATCGCCGCGGTCTGCCTTCGTGTACTTCATCACGAGACAAGACGCTTTCCATCATCATAGGCGTAAGGCTCGATCCCCCGCTCGCACCTACCGTGGGTGGGTCTGGCCTCGAGGGGGCGGTAGCCGACGAGCGTGGCGACGGGCGCAGCCGCAGGCGGTACGAAAGTACCGATTTCCAGGCGTCGACTCGTGTGTAGCGTTCGACATTGGTAGTCTTCGCATGTGACAGGCTCGGCGCGCACCGTCGGATCGAGAACACGACTAGTACGAGTTCTTCACGGCTTTGCACGCCCAGGCTCTCGCACGCGTTCGACAGGGTGTCCTTGACGGATTGTTCGGAAAAGCCGGGGCCAAGGGGGGTCGGTGCAACCTGAGAGCCTGAAGCTTCTCTCGCCGCTGCGCGTTGTCCTGGCGCTGGTCGTGGTAGCCCTGCTGGCGCTCCTGGGACGCTACGAGTACTGGGTGGAGGTCGAGCACCGATTCCAGACCATCACGGAGGGCAGGCTCTACAAATCGGGCGAGATGCCGTCGGAGGAGCTCGTCGACCGAGTCGGATCGCTCGGCATCCGGACCGTCATCGACCTGCGCGACGAGGTATCCGAAGTGATCGACGCCGAGCGCGATGCGCTGGAGAAGGCGGGCGTGAAGTACGTGAACCTGCCTTCGAAGCAAGTCCCCGAAGAGACCACGGTCGATACCTACCTGACGCTCATGAAGCGACCGGAGAACTTCCCCGTGCTGATCCACTGCGAGCACGGAGTTGGACGATCCGTGTTGTTCGCGGCTCTCTACCGGATCGAGTTCGAGGGGTGGGGTAGCGAGCGCGCGCGGTGCGCCACGACCTACTTTCCATGGCGGGGCAGCTTCAAGCCGGATTCGCCCAAAGGCGAGTACTTGCGCAACTACAAACCGCGCTCTCGCTGATGTCCGGTCAGGACGCACAGGACCAGCCGCCGGGGATCGCTCGTTTCCGGGTTGCCGTCCGCGGCGTCGACGATCTCGAGGGGGCCGAACCGCGCCTCGAGCTTCCCCCTTAGCTCATCTGTTGCCACGACGAGCACGGGCCGTGGGATCGCCGCGATCTCCTCTTCCGTCATCGGCGGCGCTGCGATCCTCAGGTGGAACGACGTCGCGCCGTTGTTGAATCCCGTGTGGACGAGCTGCTTTCCGCGGCGCGAAGCCTCCGCGCGCGCGTTGCGCCCGAACGCGGCGTAGGCGTAGCGCTCGGCCAGCTGCGCATCCCGCACGCACGTCAGGACGAACAGCAGGAGGCCGGCCGCGGCCGTCCAGGGTAGGACCCGCCGCGGCCAGCTCCAGGGGCAGCCTTCGGCCGCGAGGCGCGCGACGAGGAGCATCGCCGCCGGTGCGGCGACATAGATCAGATCCGGTCGCTTGTGGGGCAGGAGTCCGAAGACGACGAGCATCGTGAAGAGCCACGCGAGCGGCAGCGTGAGCCCGAGCGGCGCGACTCCCTCGCGGGGCGCGCGCATTTCGCGCCACACGAGGACTGCCGCGGGCAGGAAAAAGAACGCCCAGGGGACCAACCGGGCGAAGAGGTAGGGCACGTAGTAGAGCGGGTTCCAGGACCTCCCGGTCGTCGCGTGTCGCAGCGCCTCGCCGCGGACCATGTCGTTCCAAACGGCGTCACCACCCACGCGCAGGGCCATGACGAACCAGAGGCCGAAGACCGCGATCCCGGCCGCGGAAGGCAGCGCGGAGAGCTTCCATGCCCGTCGAAGCTCGCGGGAAGAGATCAGGTGGACGAGCACGACCAGTGAGGCGAGCCCGCCGGCCGGACCTTTCGTCAGCCAGGCCGCGCCGGAGAGGAGACAGAGCATCGCGATCCTCCCCGTCGTGTCGCGCCCGTCTTCTCGGCACCGCAAGTAAACGAGCATCTGCGCCGCGAGAAGGAGGGCGAGGAGGCCGTCCGGCCGGGCGAGGACGGAAATCCTCGTGAATTGGTGATTCGTGGCGAGCGCCACCGCGGCGACGAGGGCGACGCGAGAGCCCCCGAGCCGCCGGCCCATCTCGTGCACGATGGCCACGAGTCCGATGGCCGACAGGGCCGCGGGAGTCCGCAGCATCCACTCGTCGATGCGTCCGAGGAGGAGCGCCAGGCCCGCCGCGAGCCATGTGTAGAGCGGCGGCTTCGTCGCGGCCTCCCCCGTCGCGGAGTTCATCGGTGCGATCCAGTTCTCGTGAAGGAGGACGTCCAGGACGTACTGCGCCTGCTTGCCCTGGTCGGATGGCGCGAGCTCGTGGGGCGTCGCCAGGTTGATGGCGACGATGGCTGTCGCGAGGGAGAGGGCGAACATGAGGCCCTTCCGGCCGCCGCTCGCGGACTCCGTGCCCACCCCTACGTCAGCGGAGTTCGAACGCATCGCTCCGAAGGAGTCTCGATGGACAGGAGGAGAAGTGTCCAACGAAATCCCGACGCGGGGACGAGGCCCAGACCAGGACGGGTCCGACCGCTCGTGCATGGACGCCGTCCACGTCTTCGAGGCTCGCGGGGGCTACACTAGCGGGTCATCATGTCCACGTCCCCGGCGGCGAGGCAGACCCATCCGGCGAATGCAATCTCCCGGCGTCCGGGCATCCGCGTCGACCGGGACCTGCTCCCGAGCCAGGTGCGTGCGCGGTTCGCGCGGGCGACAGGGCCCTCGCCCGAGCTCTCGCTCGTCGCGCCGGCCTACGAGGAGGAGGAAAACCTCGAGAAGCTCTACGACCGCGTGCGCGAAGTGCTGGACGACCGGATCTCCTGGGAGCTCGTGCTCGTCGACGACGGCAGCGGCGATCGCAGCCCCGAGGTGATCCGCGAGCTCGCAGCGGCCGATCCGCGTGTCGTGGGGGTGTTCTTCGCGCGCAACTGCGGGCAGACCGCGGCGACGGCGGCGGGGATCCAGCTCGCCCGAGGTGCCGTGATCGCGACGATCGATGCGGACCTCCAGAACGATCCCGCCGACGTGCCCGCGATGCTCGCGTTGCTCGACGGACACGACGCGGTCGTCGGATATCGGGTGAAGCGGCACGACGACTTCGTTCGGCGCGCGAGTTCGCGGATCGCGAACGAGATCCGCAATCGGCTCTCGGGCGACCGCATCCGGGACACCGGCTGCTCCCTGAAGGTGTTCCGGGCCGAGGCGATCCAGTCGATCCCGCTCTTCGAAGGGATGCACCGGTTCCTGCCGACCCTTCTCCGCTACCACGGTTTCTCCGTGATCGAGCACCCGGTCGGACATCGGCCGCGCGTCGCAGGGAAGAGCAAGTACGGGGTGGCGAACCGGGCCTGGCGCGCCTTCAAGGACCTGATCGCGGTGCGTTGGATGCGGGGAAGGCGACTCCTCCTGCCGATCCGCGAGGTGACGGATGCGCCCTAGGCTGGCGGCCATCCTGGCCGCGCTCGTGCTGGCGGTGTTCCCGACAACAAGTTCGGCCCAGGACGTCGACCTCCAACGACGGCTGGGCGACCTTCACGTCGAATCCACGCCCCAGGGATACATGCTGATGATCGAGGGCGAGGGAGTCGACGAACGGCAGTTCTTCGCCCGTCTCTACGCAGCGCAACGTGAGCAGGAGCGGAAGGGCCTCCTCTACAAGCTCTTCAACATCACGACGCCCTGGGGATTCCTGTGGGTCACGCTCGGTTTCGCCGGGCAGGCCCTCTTCACGTTCCGGATGCTCCTCCAGTGGCTCGTGAGCGAGAGAGAGGGACGGTCGGTCGTGCCGGTCGGATTCTGGTGGGGCAGCCTGCTCGGCGGGTTGATGCTGCTGACCTACTTCTGCTGGAGGAAGGACATCGTCGGCATCGTCGGCCAATCGACCGGGGCGTTCATCTACGTGCGCAATCTGGTCCTCATCTACCGCACCCGCCGGTGCGAGCCTTGATGACCTCGCGATCCACGACCGGCTCGAGCCGAGTTGGCCCGCGCTTCGTTCGCGCGAGAAGCGTGGCGAAGCCAGTGGAGCCGGGATCCCTGGCCGGCGTTCCTGGGGTTCTGGATCCTGGCGCCGCTGACCGTGTTCGTGATCAGCCGCTCGCGACAACCCCTCTACGTGCTGCCGCTCTTCGTTCCGCTCGCGCTCGCGACAGCGCGGCTCATGGGTCAACGCCCGCTCCGGCTCACCCCGCTCGTGCTGTGGGCGGTCGTGCTCCTCGCGGGGAAGTGGGGCGCCTCGCGGTACCAGGACCCGCGGGACCTTCGCGGCGTCGCCGCCGGATTCAAGGCCGCTGGCGTGCCCGCTCCGGACGAGATCGTCTTCGTGGATCATCGACCGCGGTGGGGCATCGGCTTCTACCTCAATTGCGAAGTCGAGCGGGTGGCCACGGCCGAGAACGTGACGACGGACGGCGTGCCCGTGGAAACCCTCGCCGACGAGATTGCGCACCGCGAGCCACGGCGATTGTGGATCGTGCCGAAGGATGAGGAATCGAGCACCAAGATCCGGATGAAGGCGTTCGGCATGGAGCCGCGGACTCTGGCCGACGTGGGCGGCTGGGCCGTCCTGGCCCAGGTCGGCGAGTTCGACGAGTCCTTCCCGGGAGACGGCGCGCTCCCGCCAGGATCTCCGCCTTGACCGTTCTCCCGCGAACCCGCGCGCTCGTCCGTGTTCACGGTTGCTTCAGGAATCCCAGGGACTCCAGGAAGCGGTCGGCCCGCGCCGAAGCATCCGCCGAGATGGACGGATCCGGTTGGGGCATCCCGTCGTCCGGGATCCCCGCCGGCGTGAACAGGTGGCCGAATCCCCGGTAGACGTAGAGCTCGCAACGGTTGCCAGCCGCACGCATCCGCTCGCAGAAGCGCTCCGCGCCGCTCAACGGCGTCACGGAATCGGCGCTCCCCTGGAGGATCAGCGTCGGCGGAAGCCCCGCGCGGACGTGCTCGTCGGGCGAGATGTCCCGCGCCTTCCCGCGGCTCCCGAGCAGGCGCTGCACCCAGCCGTCCGACGCGAGCGAGACGGCGGGAGACACGAGGACGAGCGCGTTCGGGCGTGCGCTGGCGTCCTCCACGGAGTCGCCCTCGCCGAAAATCGCCGCGGACACGGCGAGGTGGCCGCCCGCGGACCAGCCGCAGGCCGCGATGCGCGCCGGATCGATGCCGAGCGTGTCCGCCTCCGCGCGCATCCACCGGATCACGACGCGCGCGTCGGCCATGGCCTCGAGCGGCGTGATCTCCTTCTGGTCGGAGAGCCGGTACTGCGCCGCGACCGCGACCATCCCGCGTTCCGCGAAGCGCTTCGCACGCGGGAACGCCCACTCCGCCTCCCCCATCTCCCAGCCGCCGCCGTGGAAGAGCACGATCGCGGGACGCTTCAAGCCGCTAGGCTTCTCCGCGGGCGCGGAGAAGACGTGGGCTTTCAACGGCACGCCGTCCGGCGACGCGTACACGTGCTCGACGAGTTGCGGCGGGACGGGCTCGGGCGGCGGCGCCATGCAGGCCCCGACCCCGGAGACCGGCTCGAGCTGGGGTGCCGCGCAGGCCCCGATCCAAAGGAGAAGGAGGATCGCGCTGAGCTTCCTCACATCCCTCAAGTTCGCGTCGCGAGCGTGATGACGTACTCGCGGCCCCAGCGCACCTTGCCGTCCGCGGGCGTGACGTAGCTCCGGTACAGCTCGATCAGGTCCTTGCGGAACGCAGCGGCTTTCTCGGGCGGAAGCGAGCCGTGCGCGCGGTGCGTGGGCCCATAGCGGCCGATGAAAAGCTCGGCGATCTGCTCGGGCGTGTCCGCGAACTCCGGGCAGTCGTAGCGTTCGAAGCGGAAGTCGCGGAAGGAAGAGCCGAACAGCGACTGCACCTTCTCCACGTCGCCCCACTCGAAGGGACTCGGAACGCCTGCCGGAGGAGGGACGTACCCGGCGGTGATCTTGAACATCCTTCCGAGGCCGCTCTCGCGCTGCCAGGCCTGGATCGCGATGCGACCACCCATCTTCGTCACGCGGGCGACCTCGTCGGCCACTTTCTGCTGATCGGGCACGAACATCAGGCCGCAAGAGGACACGACCACGTCGAAGGCCCCGTCGGGGAACGGCAGGCTCTCCGCGTCGCCTTCCTTCCACCTGATGTCGCCGTAGCCTTCGTCGACGGCGCGGCCCTGCGCGACCGCGAGCAGCTCGGGCGTGAGGTCGAGTCCCGTGACGACCGCGCCGCGCGCCCGCGCCATGATCGCCGTGTTGCCGGTGCCGCAGGCGATGTCGAGCACCTTCTCGCCGGCACGGATGCGCCCGCTCCGCACGACGTGATCGGCGACCGATCGGATGCCGCGGGCGATCTGGTCGTAGTCGCCCTCGGCCCACATGGCCCGGTGTTTCTTCTTCAGCTCCGTGAAATCAGGCACTGGACACCTCCTTCGACTAGCGTCGGATGGGAAAGTCGATGTGGCTGCCGGCGAGCCACCGGATGGAGAGAGGCTCCCCCGCGTCCGCCACCGACTCGTCGCTCACATCGTTCCCGGTCCCGTAGTTGATTTGCTGGCCAGGGTTCTTCACGACGCTCAGCACGATCACCAGGCGGCTTCCGGGGCCCACCCGACGGCTCATCATCCGCAGACGGCTCGCGAAGTCGAGCGTCTCGAGCTTCCCCGGCGTCAGGAGCCGCCGCTCGCAGAGGCTCTCCACGTGGCTGGCGCGCGACGTGTAGGGAGGGAGCTGGAAGTACTGCCCGTCCGCCGTCCACTCGTACGGAGTGAGGGTGAAGTCGAAGTCCTTCTTGTTCGCGATCAGCTCCAGGTGCCCGGAGAGCAGCCCGCTCACCTCCGTGGCTTCCTCCAGCGGCGCGCTCACCAGGGTGATCCCGTTCGAGTCGTCCAGCGTCGTGTCCAGGATCCCGCGGCCCCTGCGATCGTCCGCGTCCGAACGGTCGGCGAGGTCGACCGTGAGCGTTCGCGCAGGACTGAGATGGATCCGCAACCGGTCGTTCGACATCGCGGCGATGCTCGGAGCGTGCTTCCACACGTTGGCCCCCATCACCTGGTAGTTCACCCGGTCCTGGAGCAGCTCGGGAAGCGGCCCGCCGCGGAGCACGTGATCGAACCACCGGAACCTCAAGTCCGTGACGATGTCGATCCAGGCCACGGGATCGGTCTCGTATCCGGCGATGTGCGAAGCCGTGTCGCCGAGAGGCGTGACCACGCCGCGCTGCGCCTGGATGTGATCGTAGGGCCCGATCAGCAGGCGATGGTCCGCGCGCGGGTTGTTCTCGTAGTGCTCCAGGAAGTAGTGGACCGCTCCACCCGGGCCTCCGTGGAAGTACCCGGCCGTCTGGAGCACCGGGATCGTGATCTTCTCGTAGTCCTCGTCCTGCGGGATCAACGCACGCCAGTACTCGTCGACCGCGGGATGCGCGAGCCACACCGCGAAAATCGGATTCGGCGTCCCGTCGATCTGCTCGAGCTGGCGGTAGGGCCGGCCGTCGCGATACCACTCGCTGCTCAAGCGGCTCCAGCGCGAGTGGTCGTTGTACGTGGCGTTGTCGAGCCACTTGTCGTTCGCCACGTAGAAGGGCCACGGATAGATGAAGTTCCAGAAGACGTTCCCCTCCATCGGGACGTCGATGCCCGGAGCTACGGGAGCGCCGACGAGGATCGCTTTCAGCGCCTTGGGCATGCGTTTCGCCGCCGCCCACGAGGTGAAGCCGGAGTAGCTCCCGCCGTACATCCCGACGCGCCCGTCGCTCCAAGGCTGCGCCGCGATCCAGTCGATCAGCGCGGCGGCGTCGGCGCCGTCGTGGAGGTAGGGAACCGTCTGGTCGGGACTGCAGCCCTTCCCGCGCGTGAAGCCCGTGACGCCGACGTACCCGTTCGACGCAGCGAGCACCGCGTCGCGCACCGAGCTGACCGGATCCGCGTAGATCGTGAACTGGAACAACGCGGGCAGCCGTTCGCGCGCCGCGCGCGGACGCACGACGACCGCGCACACGGTCGCACCGTCCGGCGTCTTCACCTCGACGTCGGTCCCGATCTCGTAGCGTCGCGCGTCGTCCTCGGCGACGAGCGCCTCGGGGAGGCCCGCGAACTCGCGGTAGGACTCGACGGCCTGGACGACTCGCAGGAGCGTGAGCGCGTCCTCGAGCGAGACGGTCGTCTTGCCGGTCTGATCGGGCGTCGCCCACGTGAAATCCCGCTCGAGGGCCCGCACGCTGGCCAGGATCGCGCGCGCCGCCAGCGCCGCCGTCCGATCGTCCAGGCGCGAGAACGCCTCGCGGAAGGACTCCGCGAACGCCTCCGGAAAAGGCCGTCCGCTGGTTTCCGCGAGGATCCTGGCGCCGACGAGGATCTCGTACTGGACGTCCAGGGCCCGCATGCGCGGCTCCGCCTGCCCATCCGACATGCGCAGCGCCCGCAACTCCGCCAGGCTGGCGGACGCTTCACGATTCCTGCCCGTGAGGATCTGCAGACGGAAGCGATGGTCGAGGAAGCGCGTTCGATCGCTGTCGCGATAGGAGGCCAGGACCTCCTCCGCCAGCCGAGTCATCGACTGCGCCATCGCCGCCGGATCGGCGACGTCGGCTTCCGACAGCGGATACTCCCGTGGCGGGAGACTCGCGCACGCGGCGAGAAAGAGCGAGGAGGCGCACCCGAGGCCCAGGACGCGGCGGACGATCGTCATGGGCCGAGTTCTATCGCATCGAGGTCCTCATGGCTTCGCCGTCCCTCCGGCGATACGGTGGCCCGCGTGACCCGCTACCTCGTCACCAGCGCGCTCCCCTACGCCAACGGCCCGATCCACTTCGGCCACATCACCGGCGCCTACCTCCCGGCCGACGTCTACGTCCGCACGCTGCGCATGCTGGGCGAGGACGTCGTCTTCATCTGCGGGACCGACGAGCACGGCACGGCCATCACCGTGAACGCCGAGCAGGAGGGCGTCCCCTACCCCGATTACGTCCGGCGCTGGCGGGAGGAGATCAAGTCGGCCCTCGACCGCTTCTCGATCCGCTTCGACCACTGGTCCGGCACGAGCCTCTGCCCCGACCACGCCTCGACGAGCCAGGAGTTCTTCCGCCGGCTCGACGCGAACGGCTACCTGCTGAAGCGCAAGAGCGAGCAGCTCTACTGCGCCAAGGACTCGATGTTCCTGGCCGACCGCTACATCCTCGGCACCTGCTACGAGTGCGGGTACGAGCAGGCGCGCGGGAACGAGTGCCCGCGCTGCGGGAAGGAGCTCGAGCCGCTCCGGATGGCGAAGACGACCTGCAAGATCTGCGGAACGCGGCCGGAGAAGCGCGAGACGCTGCACTGGTACCTCGACCTGCCGCGGCTGCGCGACGAGACGATCGGCGCGTGGTTCCGCCAGCACCCCTGGAAGCCCAACGTCACGGGTTTCATCGGCAATCTCCTCGACGAGCTCGCGCCGCGGCCGATCACCCGCGACATGAGCTGGGGCATCCCGGTGCCCGAGGACCGCGCCGGCGGCGAGAAGGGCAAGGTGCTCTACGTCTGGTTCGACGCCCCCATCGGGTACGTGTCCTTCACGAAGGAATGGGCGCGCCTCGCCGGCACTCCGGACCGGTGGAAGGACTACTGGCAATCGCCCGAGAGCCGCCTCGTGCACTTCATCGGGAAGGACAACATCTCCTTCCACTGCCTGATCTTCCCCTCGATGCTCGCGGGAGTGCGGCAGGACTACGTGCTGCCCTGGCAAGTTCCCGCGAACGAGTTCTACAACCTCCAGGGCGGCAAGTTCTCGACCTCGGACAGGCGCACGATCCCGCTCACGGAGTTTTTCGCGCGGTTCGACGCGGACGCCGCGCGCTTCTACCTCCTGTCGAGCGCCCCGGAGACCGCCGACAGCGAGTGGCGCTGGCAGGACTTCCAGGCCTGCGTGAACGCCTCGTTGGCCGACACGATCGGCAACCTGGCGACGCGCGTCCTGCGCTTCCTCGACAAGAACTTCGAGGGTCGGATCCCTCCCCTCGACCCCAAGCACGCCGCCGCGCTCGATCAGCAGATCCTGCGCGATTGCGGACCGTTCGCGGATCCCGCGGACACGATCCGCGAATTCCGCTTCCGCCGCGCCGCCGAACAGCTGGTCGCCAATGCTTCCGTCGCGAACGTCTTCGTCGACCGCACGGCGCCCTGGGCGCTCAAGAAGACGGATCCCGTCCTCGCGGCCTCGACCTTGAACACCGCCTGCGAGTGGCTCGCGTGGCTGGCACGCTGGATGGCGCCGATGATGCCGAACAAGGCGCAGGCGCTGTGGCGCATGCTCGGGCAGGAGGGTCTGGTCGCCGATCAGCGCTGGCCCGGGATCCCGGCCGCGGGCACTTGGCGCTCGCTGGCCGGCGGCACGAAGCTCGGAGAGGTGACCGGGCTCTTCCCCAAGCTCGACGACGCCGTCATCGCCGCCGAGGTCGAGGCCCTCGCCGCGCGGCCGGAATACGGTACCAGGTCAGTTCTTCCGGGATCCGAGCCGTGACGCGGGGAACGCGATGACGCGGCTCGGATCCCGGAAGAACTGACCT
>JBJXFB010000049.1:0-25234 GCA_046155895.1 Planctomycetota bacterium
GAGCCCGGCACCGACGACTCTGGTGATCTTCTACAAGCTCAAGCCGGAAGACCCCTACCTGTACAGCCGCACGTTCCGTGTCGAGCTGGGTGCGGGTCGCAACCGGATCTACCAGCGGCTCGATCGGGCCGACATGCAGGGGCCGCTCGCGATCCTCCCCGGATTGAAACTCGGGGACTATCGAATCCATTCGCTCGAGATCCGCCGGATGCCGCTGCGCTGACGAGCTCTACCAGTCGATCTTGACCCCGTTCGAGATGTTGTACGTGTTGCCCGTCGGCGAGGGACAGAACGACGGGGCCCCGTCGCGGTAGGCGACCTGGTAGTAGCGCCGCCCGCCTGGCGAGATCGGGACTCCCATGGCCGCGGACCGATCCGTGATCGAGGGCTCCCCCATGGCTGGGGCGAAAACGATCCCGCCGCTCGCGTTCTTCGTGTAGAGGCGCTTCAGCGTGCCTCCGAAGCAGCGCAGCCCGTCGCCGTAGACGACGTGCGGGATCACGATGTTGCCTTGCCAGAAGATCGAGAGCGCGTTCGGGAGCTCGCCCGCGGCGTGCAGGACGATCGTGTCCGGGTTCGCCATGCCGGAAGCGAAGAGCCAGGAGCCGCCCGTGCCCTGGGAGTTCTCGCAGCCGATCCTGGTCTGTCCGTCGTTCCCGCAGGGACAAGGAGCCACGCTGCCGTCGCCGAAGCACACGCTCGTGCCGACGTAGTCCTGCTCGTGCATGTTGAGCTGGATTCCGCAGATGGATACCTGATAGACGGGGTGGGGAACTCTGACGTGGACCTCGAGCGTCCCGTCCGTGACCGTCTTGTGGTGTCGGGCGAAGTTCGATCCAAACACGAGCGTGCCTGGAACGCCCTGCACGTAGCCACCGGGCCAGGCTCCAGCCACGCTCGTCGCCGGGTCCGGAGACCCCGGAACGGAGACGACATTGGGTTGATTCGTGCAACCCGAGTGCACGAGGATGATCGTGTCGACGTCGTAGTCCCCGGGAGCGAGTCCCTGGAACGTCCAGTTCCCGTCGAAGCCATCGGGAGCGTATCGGTCATCGAGGAGCTTCTCGACATTCCAGGAAGTCGCCAAAACGTCGTGCGCGAAGAAGAGCCCGGGGCCGGGGCAGCTGGGGAACGTATTCGCGGTCGAGAGGCTGACGTTGGTCACCGAGCCGTCATACGCCTTGAGGTTCGAGACGGAGGCCTCGCTGACCGCGTTCCACACGCCGGCAGATCCGGCCGACCCTCCGTACGTCGGTGACGGAACGCCGAACGGACTGTCCGCGGGCTGGAAATCGATGTTGATGCTCTGGGCGGCGGCCCAATGCGCGAGGAGGGCGAGCGCGGAGCCGGACAGGAACAGTCGGTGCATGCTCCACATCCACAGGCGAGACGGGTGACCGAACGCCCACCCTACCTCCGTTGCGATGAGCCGGTGAGAATCGCCTACCAGTTTATCCTGACAGCGTTCGAGATGTTGAACGTGTTGCCAGTCGGCGAGGGACAGAACGACGGGTTTCCGTCTCGGTAGGAGACCTGGTAGTAGCGCCGTCCGCCGGGCGGGATCGGGACTCCGATGGCCGCGGACTGAGCCGTGATCGAAGGATCACCCATCGCCGGAGCGAAGACGACCCCGCTGCTCGCGTTCTTCGTGTAGAGGCGCCTCAACGTGCCTCCCGCGCAGCGCAACCCGTCGCCATAGGCAATCGGCGGGATCACGGCGTTGCCTTGCCAGAAGATCGAGAGCGCGTTCGGGAGCTCGCCCGCGGCGTGCAAGACGATCGTGTCCGGACTCACCGAGCCGGAGGCGAAGAGCCAGGAACCGCCCGTCCCGTGGGAGTTCTGACAGCCGGTCTTCGTCTGCCCGCTGTTCACGCACGGACAGGGAGCGACGCTGCCGTCGCCGAAGCACACGTTTGTGCCGACGTAGTCCTGCTCGCCCAGGTTGAGCTGGATACCGCGCATGAAGTGAAAGTTGGCTGGGTGGGTCTTCTCGACGCGGATCTCGAGCGTCCCGTTCGTCACCGTCACCGAGTGCCTTGCGAAGTTCGTCCCCGGATCCATGGGGAGGGTGGTGCCGCCCTGCGCGAAATAGCCCTGCCAAGACGCATGGACGATCTGCGCCGGATCGGGGGATCCGATCACCTGGACCCAGAAGCCGTTTCCGATGCAGATGGGACTGCGCACGAGGATCGTGTCGACTTCGTACACACCGGGTGCCAGACCCTGGAAGACCAAGGTGTAGACATTGTCTTGAGGAACGAACCCGTCATCGAGGAGCTTCTCGTCGTCACCGGAGGTCTCCGGCTGCTCCGTCCAGTAGAAGAGCGAGGGCGAAACCCCGCAGTCCGGACCCACGGCCGTGGTCGAGAGGCTGACGCCGGTGGGCGTTCCGTCATAGGCGCGCAGATTCGAGACCGACGTGGTGCTGACCGGGTTCCACACGCCGGGAGATCCAGCCGATCCGCCGTAGGCCGGGGACGGGCTCCCGGCCGGGCTGTCCGCGGGACCGAAGTCGATGTTGATGCTCTGGGCCTGCGCGGAGAGCGCGCCGAGAACGAGAGCACAACCCGGAAGCAGAGATCGGAGCATGCTGCACCTCCTGCTGACGACACGGGGGACGACGGCTGATGCTACACCCGGTCGCGAAGATCGGGAAGGTTGGCCTTCCAGCACGCGCGCAGGCCCGCCTCGAGCCCGATGCGCGGCCGGAAACCGAGCGCGGCGAGCTTGCGCACGTCCGGCACGCGGCGCGCGACCGATCCGGGTGGCGCGGGCCGGCGATCGACGCGCGGATGGTGCCCGGAGACCTCGAAGGCGAGCTGCGCGAGGTCGCCGATGCGCGTCTCCTCGCCCGATCCGATGTGCGTGATCCCCCCGCCGTTCCGGACGGCATCGGCGAACACCAGGCGCAAGGCCTCCGCCGTGTCGTCGACGTACTGGAACGAGCGTGTCTGCTCCTCGCCGTAGACGGGGAACGGATCGACGCGCTGACGGCAGCGCTGGAGGAACTCGGGGATCACGTGCGTCGGGCCCATGCGCGGGCCGTACACGTTGTGGAAGCGCACGACGGCGGGTGCGAAGCCCCCCTTCCGCGCCGCGCCGAACATGGCCGACTCGCCGGCGATCTTGCTGGCGGCGTAGCTCCAGCGCGGCAGCGTGATGTCTCCGATCGAGAGCGGCACGTCTTCCGGCGTCGGGATCGGGACCGTACCCGCGTCCGCGCCGCAGGCGTAGTTCTCGCTCGACGAGCCGAACACGACCGCGCGGCAGCCGGCCGCGATCGCGTGGTCGAGCACGGCGAGCGTGCTGCGCAAGTTCACGTCGAGCGTCTCGTACGGGTTCTCGCTGACGTAGCGGACGCCCACGATCGCGGCGAGGTGGAAGATGCCGTCGAAGCGGCCGCGCTCGCCCGCCAGCGCGCGCGGATCACGCGCGAGGTCACAAGAGAGGATGCGGAGCGCCTTGGGATGCTGCTCGGCGAGGGCGCGGAGGTCGTCCAGGCCTCCCTTGAGTCCGATATCGACCGCGACGACCTCGTCGCCGGCGGCGAGGAGCTGCCGCGTCAGCTCGTGCCCGATCAGGCCCGCCGCGCCCGTGACGAGGTGGCGCACGCCCTACGACCTTCCAGGCCCCGGCACGTCGCCCCGACCGAAGACCTCGAGGCGCACGCCCTTCCGCGCGAGCTCCGCGCCGATCGCGTCCGCGACCATGTTCCACGGATCGACGACGATCGCTCCCTTGGCCAGGGACTCCTGGAGGAGGCCCGGCAGGAACGCGCGGTAGGCCGGATCGGGAAGGCAGATCACGACGATGTCGGCCCCGCGCAGCGCCTCGGCGGCGTCCGCGCAGGTTCTGACGGCCGGCACTTCGGTCCAGGAAGGCACCAAAGGGTCCCACGCGCGCACTTCCACGCCCGACCCGAGGAAATTGCGGGCGACGATCTCGGACGGCGAGCTGCGCGTGTCCGCGACGCCCGCCCGGTACGTGACGCCGAGGAGAGCCGCCTTGCGGCCGCGGAGCTCGCCGAAGTGCCGGCGGGCGAGCTCGACCGAGCGGACGGGCATCGCCTCGTTCGTCAGGATCGCCTGGCGCGAGAAGGGCAGCTTCGCCTCGACGCCGAGGAGGGTTTCCGCGCCGAAAGCCGCGAGGAGCGCGTCTTTCGTGAGGCAGTAGCCGCCGACGCCGAGCCCAGGAAGCATCATGTTGTCGTGCGTCCCCTTGCGGACGCGCACGGAGTGGATCACGTCGAAGAGGTCGACTCCGACCCCCTCCGCCAGCCGCGCCCATTCCTCGATGAACGCGATGTTCGTCGCCCGGTAGGAGTTCTCGAGCAGTTTCGCGATCTCCGCCGCGCGGATCGTCTTGTGCCTCCACAGCGGATACTTCTCGACGTTCACGTACTTCGAGAGGAAGTCGCGCGCACGGTCCGCGCTCACCTCGTCGATACCCGCGTAGGCGCGCCAGAAGTTGTTCACGGAGTCGAGGTAGGTCGGACCCGGCATCACGCGCTCGTAGCAGAAGGCCAGGAGCGGAGGCGTGCGCTCCACGTCGACGCCCCGCAGTCGCTGCCCCTCCTTCAAGGCCGGATAGATCACTCGGTCCGACATCCCGAGCGGAAGCGTGCTCTCGACGCATACGAGCGTCCCCGGACGCATGTGCATGCCGATCGTGCGCATCGCCGCGGCGTAGCCCTCCGTCGGGACGGAGAGCGCCTCGGTCTGACCCGGTTCCCGGACGAGATCGAGGTTGATGCAGGAGACGACCACGTCGGCCAGCGAGGCGCAGCGCGGGTCGACCGTCCCCACGACGGACTTGGGCTCGACCGCCGCGGCCGCGATCACGCCCGCGAGGCTCGGATCGTCGGCGTAGGTCGGCGAGCGGCCCTGGTCGAGGCTCGAGGCCTTCTCGCGGCCCGCCGGATCGTCCCGGTCGAGTCCGATCACGAAGAAGGCCCGCCGTCCGGACTTCCGCGTCCGGGACAGGTTGGCGACCACCGCGGTCCCCACGAACCCGAGCCCGAGAACGAGAACGACCTCGGCGCCCTCGCGGCGCGCCTCGGCGGCGCGCTTCGAGACTTCCTCGAACCTCACGCCGACTCCAGGCCGAACCGCAAGCGCAGTCCCATCCTGACCTTGTACCACCCGACCTTGAACCCGTCCCAGACGGTCACCCCCGGCACCGCGAAGGGCACCGTGATCGGAACTTCGACGATCCGGAGCCTCCGGTACATCGCCCGCAGCATCAACTCGGTCTCGATCTCGTATCCCCGGGACTGGAGCGGGATCGCGAAGAGGGCCTCCGACCGGAAGGCCCGGTACCCGGTCTCCGTGTCGGTCAGCCACCTCCAGGTGACCAGGAACGAGATGATCTTGAGGCCCCAATTGCCGAAGACGTTGATGCGCGACGTGCGCAGGGTTCCGAGCATCCGGGAGCCAGAGACGAGGTCGGCCCGCCCTTCTTCCAACGGCTTCAGCATGACCGGGATCTCTTCGGGCAGGTGCTGGCCGTCGGAGTCCATCAGGATGACCACGTCGGGGGAGAGCTTCCGGCTCTCGGCGATCCCCTTGATGATCGCAAATCCCTTGCCCCGAACGCTCTCCGCCTCCGGCACGATCGCCCCGGCGGCCCGGGCGGCCGCGGCCGTGCCGTCCCGCGAACCATCGGCGACGACCAGGACGTGGTCCACGAACGGCTTCGTCCTCTCCACGATCGAAGCGATCGACTTCTCGAGGTTGTAGGCCGGCAGCACGGCGACGACTTGGAGGGATCCGACCATTCCGGAGGGGTTGATGCGACGCCTGCGACGGCGAAGAGGGCCAAGAGTCTAGGGAGCTGAAGCCGACGATCGAGCGCTTTCCCGTTGTCCGTCTTCCATGCCGTTGATCGACCGATCTGGATGGCTATCTTGCGGTGGTGAGCGCATACCGGGCCTGGGCCGAGATCGACCTCGATGCGCTGACCCACAACCTGGCGGTCATCCGCCGCCGAGCCGGCCGGGGCGTCCGCATCATGCTCGTCGTCAAGGCCGACGCCTACGGCCACGGCGCGATCGCGATCGCCAACCACGCGATCCGTTGCGGCGTCGGGGCCTTCGGCGTCGGAACCTCCGCCGAGGCGCTCGAGCTCCGCGCCTCGGGGATCAGGCTGCCCATCCTCGTGCTCGGCACGATCATCGAGGACGAAGCCTCGGATGCGCTCCGGAACGACGTGCACATCGCCCTGCACTCCTTCGATCGCTGCGCGATGCTCCAGGATCTCGCGCGTCGCCTGGGGCTCCAAGGCAAGGTCCACCTGAACGTCGACACGGGCATGGGCCGCCTCGGCGTGCTCCCCGGGCGGGCCGTCGAGCTCCTGGAGACCATCCGTGAGTCGAGCCACCTCGAGCTCGCCGGCGTCATGAGCCACGTGAGCGCGCCCGAGGGTGCCCTCTCGGCGAGCACTTCCGAGCAGGCCCGCGCCTTCGAGCGCGTTCTGCGGGAGGCGCGCGCGCAGCAGCTCCTCCGCGGCTGGATCCACCTCGCGAATTCGGCGTCGATCTTCACGGACCTCCGGCCGATCTACGACACCGTCCGGCCCGGGATCAGCGCGTACGGGATCCTGCCTTGCGACCTTCCGGGCGCGGGCGACCTGCGACCCGTGATGTCGTTGAAGAGCCAGATCGTGTTCATGAAGGACGTGCCGACGGGCACGCCGGTCGGATACGGCTCCACCTGGCGGGCTGAGCGTCCGACGCGCGTCGCGACTCTCCCCCTGGGCTACGACGACGGCGTGTCGTGGCGCTTGTCCAATCGCGGAGAGGTGCTCGTCGCGGGCCGCAGGGCGCCGATCATCGGCCGCATCTCGATGGACTACACGACGATCGACGTCACGCACATCCCCGGCGCGAGGGTCGGCGACGTCGCGACACTCATCGGATCGGAAGGCGGCGAGACGATCTCCGTCGAGGAGGTGGCGCGCCGCTCGGACACGATCGCCTACGAGGTCGTGTGCGCCGTGGGGAAGCGCGTGTGCCGCACCTACGTCGGCGGCGCGGAGATCGACGTGCCCGGCCAGGCGCACGCGCGTCCGGCTCCCGCGAAGTGGATGAACCGTCCGGATTCCTCTCCCGCCGCAGCCCCGGCGCCTCCTCGCCGGCCGGGCCTCGCCCCGTGATGCCATGCGCTCGGCCGCGCGAATCCTCGGCCGCGGCATCCGGGTTCTGGGTTGGACCGTGTTCTTCTCGTTCGCGATCCTCTTCCTCGCCGAGAAGACGGGACTCGTCACGGCGGTCGCGCGACGGGTGATCGCTTCCCGCCTCGGGGAGGCGGGCGCGCAGGTCCGCGTCGGCGAGGTGCGGCTCGGGTGGTTCGATCCGAGCGTGCGCCTCTCGCGACTGGAGCTCGGCCCGAACGCCGGCCTCCTGTCCATCGACGAGGCGCGCGTCCACTTCGAGGTCCGCAAGTTCTTTTCGAGCCGTCCGTTGCACGTCGCCGGAATCGATCTTCTCGGCGGGCGCGTGTCCGTGTCCCAGCCCCTCCTCGACTCGGTCCAGGCGATCAGCTCGAAGTTGCCGCAAGTCCGCAGCGACGGCGCGACGACCTGGGCGATACCGCCCATGACGGTGCGGGGTCTCGTCGTCGACCTGCAGACCGCGCGGCTGGGGAAGATCCCGATCGGGCGCGTCGATGCCGTCGTGCGGAGGGCACCGAGCGGTCCACCCGTCCTGCGAGGACGGCTGGTCCCCAGCCTGTCCTCGGATCCGGATCGTTCCGGAGAGATCATCATCTCGGGACAAGAGTTCGAACCGGGCGCCTTCGACGTCCAGGCTTCGGCCGCTGGCGTGCCGATCTCGACCGACGACCTGCCCGCCGGGACGGAGATCGAGGGTCTGCGCGCCTACGCACCCCGGGCGACGCTCGAGATGCGCGCGTTCGCCCGCTTCCGCCTGGACGGCGCGACGCCGCCGCGGGGAACCGTCCGGCTCGCGTTGACGGAGACCGAGATCGCTCTCGAGCAGGGCCGGCAGAAGGTTGGAGGGCTGCGCCTCGACCTCGACGCGGAGTACGAGCCGGCTTCTCGTGACGAGGCGTTGAGCCCGCTGGCCTGGAGGACCCGGGCGAGGATGAGCGGCCGCTGGCAGGACGTGCCCTTCGAGGCGCTGGCTCGCCTCGAGGGACCGGCGAGCCCGTCCCCGCTGCTCGACTTCAGCCTGCACGTGGAACGCCTGCCCGCCACGCATGAGCTCCTCGATCTCATCGGGAATCGGGAGTCGGAGGAGAATCTCTGGCAGGCCCTCGATCCGCGGGGCGAGGTCGAGCTGTGGCTCGGTCTGCGGTGCCCGAGGGAGTGGAGTCCCGACGAGCCCATCGGGAAGGCTCTTTCCGCTGCGGCCGAGATCGGACTCTCGGAGCGTGCCGGCCTCACGTTTCGCGGCTGGGAGAGCCGAGGCACGGCGCAGCGCGATCAGGGCTTCCCGCTGCCTGTCGACGGCGTGAAGGGCTCCGTCGTGTACTCCTACGACCCCAATCGACGCCGGCGCGTGCTCGTGGGCATCGGCGAAGCGACGGGGAGGTCCGGAGGAGCCTCGGTCCGGGTGGAGGGCGTGGTGAACTCGCATGCGGTTCACTCGCCGCCGTACATGCCAGGGCACGGCTACGCCGAAATCGACCTTCGGGTCCGGGCCGAAGAGCTCACGATCGACGACCGGTTGCTCACGGCCCTGCGGGGCCTGTCGAGCGCCGCGCCTCCCGCGAGCACCTGGGAGCCCTTCAATCCTTCCGGCGGGAAGATCGACGCGGAGGTGCGCGTCTTCCGTCGAGTGGACATGCCGTACGCGGCGACGCGAGTCCGGCTCGACTTCAGGGAGGCCGCCCTGGCCTGGGCGGAGGTTCCCGCACCGATCCTGTCCGCCCGCGGCAGCCTCGAGTTCCTCTCGGACGGTCGCTCCGAGCGCGGACTCGGGATCGAGCTCCACGGTGCGGCCCGTACGGCCTCGGATCTGCGTGCGACGATCCGCTATCAGACGGATCCTTCCGTCTCCGCGCCCGACGCCGGCAAGCCGCGCATCGACCAGATCCATCTCGTGTCCGTCGAGGCCAGACGGATGTCGCTGAAGGGGGACGACAAGAAGACCCTGGTCTCGCGGTTTCCCTGGCTCGGCGAGGCGATGGACCCTCACGCGCCCGGCGGATTCGCGGACGTCGCCTACGAGTACTCGCGCGCGTCGCCCGAGGCGCCCGCGCGCACGGACGCCGAGATCATCGCGCGCGAGGCCGAAGTCACGCCGAGCGTTTTCCGGGTCCCGACGAGCGCAGTGAGGGGCCGGGTGCTCGTCACCGCCATCGAGAATCCGCAGGATGGCACCACCCGGACGCGGACGCGCTTGGCGCCCCTCGTCGGCGTGTGGAGCGGCGACGTCCTCGTCTCCGTGAACGGGAGTTTCCCCGACGAAGGCCTCCGCGTGCACGCGGCGGGACTCGACCCGGCGAACAAGGGCCTGCTCGGCGCCTTGAGCCAGGCGATCCCCAAATCGGCCGATTCGCAGGCCGTCGATCTCACGGCGGTCAGCGTCGAGGGTCCGCTCGATCTCACGGGAGAGATCGGCCTTGCGGGCGAGGGACCCGAGTCGAACCTGTCGTTCCGCCTCTTCCTCCGGGAGAACAGCCTCAACACCTCGAAGAACCTCCGCCTCGACAGGATGCGCGGGATCGTCGAGGTGCGCGGCCGTGGCGCCTACGGCCGCAACATCGAAGCCAGCCTGGCAGGAACGCCGCTGAACTTGACCGAACTCCGCTACGCGAGCACCGCGGACGGTTTCGAGTTCACGACGGGGATCGGGCGGGTGGAGAACGTCCCTCTCGACCGGGATCACCTCCGGCCCTTCGTGGACGAGAAGACGCTGGAGGCGCTGCTCGGGCCTCTGGGCTGGCGGGGAAGGATCGACATCGAGGAAGGCCGCCTCCGGATCGTCGCCTCGCGGGAGAGCGATACGCGGCTCGAGTTCACCGGCAGGCTCACTCCGAGCGACATGCAGGTCCAGCTCGGCCTCCCGCTCGCGGTGCGATCCGCTTCGGCCACGATCGAGCAGCTCATCTACGAGGGTGGACGGGTGCGGGCCCTGTGCCGCATCGAGGACCTCTACGGGACGATCGCGGGCCGCGAGCTCTCGAAGGCCTCCGTCCTCCTGACCTACGTCGAGCCCCGGCTCTCGATCGAGAGCATCCAAGGCGAGCTCGAAGGCGGCCAGCTCCGGCGGCTCGGCGAAGGGGCCGAGCGCGGCGGAACGGCGTTCTCGATCGACCTCGAGGAGCCCTTCCCGTTCCAGCTCGCGCTCGACCTCGAGGGCATCGAGCTCGCCGGCCTCCTGCGCGGACTGTTCGCGACGAACTTCGCGACACGCGGGACCTTCGATTGCCGGCTCCGCCTCACGGGAGACACGCAGAGGATGCTGGCGATCCAGGGCTCGGGCTCGGTGCAGATCTCCGAGTCGCGGCTATGGTCCGTGCCCGTGTTCCGCGCACTCTTCTCGCAGCTCGGGCTCGACGACCAGGCGGTCTTCGACCAGATGGGCGCGAACCTGCGCATCAAGAACGGCGTCCTCCACACGGACGACATCTGGGTGAGCAGTCCGATCCTCGAGCTCGTCGGGAAGGGGTGGATCGACTTCGACGGAGGGGTCAAGCACGACCTCCAAGTGAGGTACCGGCTGATCGATCGCCTCGGGCCGATCACGAGGCTTCTCTACGCGATCCAGGCGGAGCTCCTCTCGGTCGCGATCCGCGGTGACCTGGCCCGACCTCGAGTGATCTTCAAGGCCCCCTGGACGAGGATCTCCTCGGACCCGGGGTACTACCGCTCGCTGCCGCTGCCCGACTTCGCTCCGCTGCCGCCGCGATTCTGATTCGTGCGACCTCGCGGCTCGACATAGACTCTCCGACGATGCGGCCGAAGAACCTCTGGGCGGTGTTGATGGCCGGAGGAACCGGCACGCGATTCTGGCCGGCGAGCCGCCGATCCATCCCCAAGCAGTTCCTTCCGATTGCGGGAGGCCGCTCGCTGCTCGCGGAGACCGCGGCCCGGCTTCGCGGCGCCGTGGGGTGGGAGCGAATGATCGTGGTCACGTCGCGCGAGCACGCGAACCTCGCTCGCAAGCATCTGCCCCGACTGCCGCCCGAGAACGTCCTCGCCGAGCCGCTGGGCCGGAACACCGCCGCCTGCGTGGCGTGGGCGGCGCTGGAGATCGAGAAGCGCGAACCGGATTCGCTGCAGGCCGTCCTGCCTTCCGACCACGTGATCGCCCCAGCGAAGGAGTTCCGTAAGGCGCTCGGGGCCGCGGCCGAGGAGGCCGGTGAGAGTGGCGGCCTCGTCACGTTCGGCATCCGGCCCACCTTCCCCGCGACCGGCTACGGCTGGATCGAGGCGGGTTCCCCGGTCGCGCAGCGCCGAGGCATCGAAATCCGCCGCGTCGAGCGATTCGTGGAGAAGCCCGACCGTCCTCGCGCGGAGGCTTTCCTCGCAAGCGGCAGGCACCTCTGGAATTCGGGGATGTTCGTTTGGCGCACCGACGCGATCCTGCGAGCGATGCGCGAGCACGCGGGCGCGCTCCACGAGCGGCTGCGGCGCGCGATGGACGATGGGACGATCGAATCCGCCTACGCGGACCTGCCCTCGATCTCGATCGACGTAGCCATCCTGGAAAGGGCCGCGGACGTCCGCGTCGTGCCCGTCGACTTCACCTGGTCCGACGTCGGGTCCTGGAGCGCGCTCCCGAGCGCCCTCTCCGTCGACGACGCGGGCAACTGCCCGGCCGGAGGCGCGGTGCTGCTCGCCGAGGACTCCACCGGCTGCGTCTCTTGGGGCAGGAAAGGCGAGCTGACGGCGCTGCTGGGCGTCCACGACCTCGTCGTCGTGCACGCCGGGAAAGTCACGCTCGTCTGCCCGCGCGACCGCGCGGAGGACGTCCGCCAGCTCGTCGCCCGCCTCGAGCGCGAGGCGCCCTCCTTCCGGTAGGCCCGTGGTGAAGCCGGGCGGGGTCCTCGCGATCGATCACGGCACGAAGCGGGCCGGTTTCGCGGTCGTCGACGCCCTGCGGCTCGTCCCCGTCCCCCTGGAAGCCTGGCGAGGTCCCGGAGGAGAGCCGGCGCTGTTCGATCGCATCCAGGAACTGCTCGGGGATCGCGACGTCGCGACGCTGCTCGTGGGCTTGCCGCTCGACATGGACGGCGGCGAGGGAGGGAGGGCGAAGGAGGTCCGCGCCTTCGCCGCGAGGCTGGCCGCGCGTTTTCCCGGGGTCGACGTCGTCTTCCACGACGAAAGGCTCTCGACGAAGTCGGCGGAGGAGCTCCTCCGCGAGACGGACCTCTCGCCGGAGGAGCGGAGAGCACGCCGCGACAGCATCAGCGCCCTCGTGATCCTCCGCGACTGGATCGCCGCGGGCGAGCCTCGCTAGCGCGGGAGCTTCGAGTCGAGCCAGCCGAGCACGCCGTCGATCACTTCAGCGGATCCCACCTCGCGGAACGGGTCGTGGTCGGGACTCCCGAAGCTCATCGCTTCGATACGCGGACCGCTGAGCGTCCGAGTCGCGCGCCCCCCCTGGATCACGAGGGTCGGCATCGAGAGTTCAGGACCGCGCGTGCGGTAGGTCCGGGCCGCCTCCTCCGCCTGCTCGATCGCCCGCAGAGTGATCACATCGTGCAGGAACTCGTCCGCGGCCAGATCCTCGGCCTTCCACCCGATTCTTCCCGGCGAGCCAGGACCGAGCTTCTTGAGCATCTTGAAGAGTCCTGTGGGACCTTCCGGTCTCACGAATTGGGGTTCGAGGACCGGCGCCAAGAGAACGAGGGCCGCGATGCCGTCGGGATGTTCCGTAGCGAAGGCCAGGCAATAGAGGGCTCCCAGTCCCCTGCCAACCAGAACCCGCGGCGCCTCGGGTTGTCGGTATGCGAGGTGATCCTGAACGTCCCCGAGGTCGCGAAAGACCTCACGGAGCCCCACGCTGTCGCCCCGCTCGCCCTCGGAGCGCCCGTGCCCGCGCAGGTCGGGGAGCGCGACCGACCAACCCCTCTCCGCCAGACGTCGAGCCAGCGGAAGGTACCGGCCCCCGTGCTCCCCGGCGTCGTGGACGACGGTGACGGCTCCGCGAGGCTCCCCGTACGCGGCGAGTTCCAGCACGTGGAGCAGGACGAGGCCGCCGGATTTGTGCGAGAGACCCGCGCCCGCTTCGCCGGCTGGCGTCGACTCGCGCAGTTCGAGGTAGGTGACGAAGGGCTCGCTCACGGGCGTGAGGGAGCCTAGAAGCCCTCGCGAAGTGCGACAAGCCGGGGCGATGCGCTCGCGAGCCGCTTCGGCTAGGATGTTCGCGGCGTGAGAGGCCCGGGCGGCCGCTGAGCGAGATTCCCGCTGGGGATCTCACTCGGAGGAAAGTCCGGACTCCGCGGGTCAGGGTGGTTGCCAACAGCAACCGGCCGCGAGGCCAGGGAAAGTGCCACAGAGAAGAGACCGCCGACGTCGATCACCGCCTTCGGGCGTCAGGATCGGCGGGCAAGGGTGAAACGGTGCGGTAAGAGCGCACCGCGGTCCTGGTGACAGGACCGGCAAGGCAAACCCCACCCGGAGAAAGGCCAAATAGGGAAGGACCGCTTCGACCCGAGCACAGTTCCTTCCGGGTAGACCGTTCGAGGCCGGACGCGAGTCCGGTCCCAGAGAAATGGCCGCCCCTCCCTTCGGGGAGGACAGGATCCGGCTTACAGGACCTCTCACGCCGCCTCCCCGCCGCGCGGATCCGCTTCGGGGTGGAACGACCACTATATGCAGGGGGTCCCCGGACCCGAGAGCGCCGGATATTGACGGTTTTTGGATCCTCGAATACCCTGTGCATCCCCTGCCCCCGCCTTGACGCCGAGGCTCGCGAGTTCGGAGCAGACGTCCCCGCATCTGCCCCCGACCGCCGTCACCGCCCATGGAATTCGTTTTCGTCGTTCCACGGAACGCCCTGTTTCCGGACTTCTACCCGCAAGGCTTCGTCCCTTTCGAGGGGGTGACGTCTGTGTCGGGAACCAACTCGAGCGCCGCAGGAACGAGCCTCTCCGCTTCCGCGTTCGAGGCTGGCGTGCTCCGCGCCGGCTTCTTCGTCGAGCGCGCTCGCGCGGAGATCAATCCGGATTGGAAGCAAGTGATTCCCTATTCGATCGTCGAGTGCGACGGACGCGTGCTCCTGCTCCGTCGACTCTCGAAAGGAGGTGAAGCCCGACTCCACGACAAGCACTCCATCGGCGTCGGCGGTCACATCAACCCGCAGGACCTCGACATGAGTCCGGGCGCTCCGTCCTCGCGCGCGAACCCCCTCGACGCCGGCACGCGCCGCGAGGTCGAGGAGGAGTTGACCGTAAGAGGGAAGTACGAAGTCCAGCGCCTCGGGATCATAAACGATGACTCCAACCCCGTCGGGGCGGTACACGTAGGCGTGGTCCAAGTGATCACGATCCAAGGATCCGTCGAGATCCGTGAAAAGGAACAACTCGAAGCTCGGCTCGTCACGACCGACGAGCTGAGAGCCATGCTCGCCCAGGGCTCGAACTTCGAGACGTGGTCCAGTCTCCTCATCCGGCGATTGGATGAGATCCTTCCCAAACCCACCGCCGTCGCTTCTTGAAATGCCCCCCGCGAGCGTCGACGGCCTGAAACCCATGAGCACCGCAAGCAAGAAGAACCGAGAACTCGTCCCCGAGAAGATCTACGACACCCTCCTCGGAGTGCGGACGGCCGACAAGGTCACGATGCACTTCAAGGATGGCCGCGTCGTCCACGGCGCGCTGATCTTCAACCGATTCAAGGGCACGGGTCGCGTCATCAATATCGATCAGGAAGTCAGCATCGACTTCAACGTGAACGACATCCGCGATCTGAAGCTCTGACCATCGAACCCTTCCCGGGCTGGCCCGGCACCACGCGCCTCGTCTCCGGCGACCGGACGACGAGGCGCGAGTGTTCTTCACCCGGCGATTCCGGAGGATCCAGGCCCGGGATACGGGGCCATCCCGGGCTCGAGGTCGACGTGCACGGCGTCGGCGATCCGGTTGATGTAGTTGAAGTAGCTGGCGACCTGGATCGCGTGGTGGATGTCTTCGTCCTGGAATCCCTGCTTGCGAAGGGCCGCGACGTCCGCTTCCTCCATCCGAGCGGGCTGCAGCGTGAGCTTCTCCGCGAACGCGCAGAGCCCGCGGTCGGCCGCCGAGAGCGCTGCGGCTCTCCAGTCCCGGCTCACGGCCGCCACCAGGTGGTCGCGCTCCGCATCCGCCAGGTCTCGGACCTCAGCACGGAGGTCCGCGGCATGAGCCAGGATTCAGTAATGGCAGGCGTTCGCGGCACTGACGACGACGGCGATCATCTCGCGCCGCCGCCGCGAGAGACTGCCGCTGCCGTGCATCAACTCGAGGTAGAGCCCCATCGAGGCGTCGAGCATCCTCGGCGAGGAACTCATCGACCGGACGATGTGGTACACGCGCCCGGCGCGGGCGACGGCTCGGTCGTACGAGGCGCGCAGCGGACCCTCCGCGTCCTGCGGAGCAATCGTTCGGATCCAGGCCACGGGGTCCTGGAACCCTAGAGCGTCTTCTTGTTCAGGTAGAAGTCGAAGCGCTCGTATTCCTTGTGGCTCGCCCGCTCGCGGACGTCCGCTTCGGTCTTCGGGGGCGGGACGATCACCTTCTCCCCCGGCTTCCAGTTCACCGGAGTGGCGCAGGCGTTCGTGTCGGCCGTCTGCAGCGCGGTCAGCAGCCGCGCCACCTCGTCGATGTTCCGTCCGACGTTCATCGGATAGTAGACCAGCGCACGGATGACACGCTTGGGATCGATCACGAACACCGCGCGCACCGTCGCGGTCGCCGAGGCTCCCGGATGGATCATGCCGAACTTGTTGGACACCTCCATCGAGATGTCGGCGATCATCGGATAGTTGATCTCGGCATCGAGGATCTGGCGCAGGTTCTCTCGCCAGGCCAGATGGCTATGGATCGAGTCCACCGAGAGCCCGATCAGCTTCGTGTTCTTCTTCTCGAACTCGCCCGAGCGCCTGGCGAACTCGACGAGCTCGGTGGAGCAGACGGGTGTGAAGTCGGCCGGGTGGCTGAAGAGGATCACCCAGCTCCCCTTCTGCCATTCGCTGAACTGGATCTCTCCCTGGGTGGTCACCGCCTTGAAATCGGGTGCGGGGTCGCCGATGCGCGGGATCCCGGTGATGGTCGCTTCGGTCATGGGTTTCTCCCGGATTCGTCTAGAGGGAAGCTCGTTTCGGAGGGTCTGCCATTCTAGCGAGTCACGCCGACCCGCGGTCGAGATCAGCCGTCGGCGGCCGCGCTCTCGAGCCCGGCTTCGATGGCCAGGAGCTCTGGGACCAGGCCACTGCGCCCGTAGAGCTCTCGCAGGGGTTCGAGGGCGCCGGGCGTCTCGAAGCCGGCCAGTGCCGCGATGGCCTCGCGCCGCACACGCCAAGAGGACGCCTGGAGAGCCGAGGAGAGCGCCCGGAGCGCCTCGGCGTTCCCGCGGCCGATCCGACCTAGCTCGGCGACGGCGGCGGCCCGGCTGGATTCCGGAAGCTCGGCGTCGAGAACGAACCGAACGAGGATCGGCAACGCCTTGGCTCCGTCGGCTCGAGCGAGAACGGGCAGGAGGCGGCTGCTGAGAGCGTCCCGCGTGGAGTTCTTTTCGATCTCTATACGCAGCCAGTCGAAAGCACCCTCTGGACGCGCCGACCCGTAGAGAGCGGCCGCGGCGGCCATCGTGCTCCAGCTCAGGCCGTGCTCGTACTGGCGCAGCGCGAACTCGGCGAGCTCGGAGTCCTTCCCGAAGGAGCCTAGGGCGTTCAAGGCGGCGACTCGGACGCCAGCCTCCGAGTCTCCGGCGGCGGCCTGGAGAAGCGAAGATCGCGCGTCCGGCTCCCGGGCCGTGGACAGGCTGCTCGCGGCGGCCGCGCGGACCGCGGCGTTGGAATCCTCGCGGAGTCGTTGGACGAGGACTCGGATCAGGGGGCCTCTCTCCTCGACGGTCGTCGCCTTCTCGAGGAATCGACCGAGCACCCCCGCCGCCTCGCGCCTCCCGTTCACGTCGGGATCCTCCTCCGCGATCGCGACCCATTCTTCGCCGGTCTTCCGCTCCTCGAGGCGCTTGGGGATCCATCCGTGCTCGTCGAAGCGCACGAATCGCGGCTTCTCGGGCGCGTCGAGCTCGAACAGGTGCCGGCGGCGTTCGATCTGGATCGGAACCATCCGCAGGCCGCCTGAATCGAGGATCCCGATCTCGACGGGCATCCGAAACTCACCCGGCGTTCCATCGCCGATCTCTTGGACCTGGTTCACCGAGACCAGCAGGAGCTTGCGGCGCTCGTCGTAGCGCCATCCCGCTTCGATCTCGGGGAAGCCCGGCCGCGTAAACCACGTGTCGAAGAACCAGCCGAGGTCGGCGCCGGAGGCCTCCTCCATCGCGGTGCGGAAGTCGTCCGTCACCACGGCTCGATCAGCGTTCCGCCCGACGTACAACCGGATCCCGCGGAAGAAGACCGGATCCCCGAGCACGGATCGAAGGAGATGCAGGCGAACCGCGGCACCTCCGTAGACGTGACCCGAGAAGAAGAGGTCCATCGGCCTGCGGTAGACGTCGTGGACGACCGGGCGGCGGTTCTTGCCGACGTCCTTCTCCACGTAGGCCGCTTGCATGTCCCTCATCTGGATGCGGAATTCGTCGGTCCCGCGGTCGCGTTCGGTGAACAGCGCGCCCAGGTACGTCGCGAACCCCTCGTTCAGCCAGATGTGGGACCAGTCGCGGCACGTGAGGAGGTCGCCGAACCACTGGTGGGCGGCCTCGTGAGCGACGAGCCCGATCGGCGTGGAGTCCCGGCGGCCCTTCTCGTCGACGAGCGCCGTGTCCGTCAGGGTCGTGGCCGAGACGTTCTCCATCCCGCCGTAGGGGAAGTTGGCGACGCAGGCCTGCGAGTACTTCGAGTAGGGATAGCGGAAGCCCGTGAGCTCGGAGAAGAATGCGAGGACGTCCCCCGTGCGCCCGAGATTCGGCTGGAGCTCGGCCGCCAGCTCCTTCTCGGCCAGATAGAGGAGGGGAATGCCGTCCCAAGCGTCGGCCTCGACGACGAATTCGCCCGCCACGAGCGTCGTGAGGTACGCCGGATGCGGCGAGGTCATCCGCCAGAGCTCCGTCGCGCGATCCCCGTCGACGGCGCGTTCGAGGCGATCTCCTGCGGCGACGGCTTGCCAGCTCGCGGGGATCGTGACGCGCAGCTCGCTGGTCGCCCGGTCCGAAGGCGCGTCGAAGCAGGGAAACCAGCCGCGAGAGTCCTCGCATTCCCCCTGCGTGAAAACCTGCGTCGCGACCCCGTTCCGCTCCGCGACGAAGTGCATCCCCCGGCGAGGGGCGCCCCCGTAATCGACGACGATCTCCGCGCAGTCTCCGGCTCGGAGCGGCTCGGTCAAGGAGACGCGCAAGCTCCCCGAGTCTCGCGTGAAGGCGAGCGGCCGGCCCCGATCGTCCCGGACGGCGGCGACCTCGAGATCGTCGAGGTCGAGATCGACGCTCGAGAGCGAATCGACCCGCGGCCAGAACCGGATGCGGCAGGATCCCTGGAGGGTCCGGGCGCGGGGATCGATCTCCAGTTCGATGGCGTAGCTCTCGACGTCGAACGGGCTCTCCCGGGGAGGATGGGCGACCGAGGGCGGGATCTCGAAACCCCGGACGTCGACCGCGGTCCTCGATCCGGCACAGCTCGCGAGGGCGAGGATCGCCCCGCCGCCGAGGGACCTCCAACGACCGGGCAGGGCCCCGCGAGCGGATCGACGGATCATTGGGCCCGGCGATGCTACCAACAGGGAACGGCGGGAGAAACGCCGGAAACTCGCCGGCCGAAGGGCGCTACGCTGGCCTCCCGCGAGGATCCCATGGACTTCCTTCTCGAGTGCATCGGCTTCCCTCCGGATCATTCCATGGAGGAGCTGGTCGAGCTCGTGCGACGGAAAGGCGAACCCGCCGCGTGGCGGGGCGAACCCCACCGGCACATGCGGCTGCCGCTCGGAGGGGGCCTGGAGGTGCGAATCGACCGGGAGAACGATCGCCGCGAGTGGTCCGTCCTCCCGCACTTCCAGGTCGACCACCGCCTGCGTGTCGCCGTCGACCAGATCAAGCCGTTGCCCGACTCGCCCTTCGATGCGCTGGTGATCGGCTGGGCGGCTCCGTCGCTCGATCCGGACGAGGCGCGCTCCCTGCCGGGAGCCTACCGGCTCTCGGCGTTCGTGACGGACGCACGCCGGCTCCCGAGAACCCTCCCCTTCGGCCACGTGCTCGCCCTGAGCGTGGCCGGTTTCGCGCTCGATGTGGCCTCGATCCACGAGGATCTCGGCTCGGAGGACGCGGAGATCCGGGAGAGCCGCGCGCGGACGAAGATCACTCCGCTCGGCGCTCCCGAGGACCCGGGAGGGTGCGCGGAGGTGTCGCTGCGGATCCAGCGGATCGTGCACCTCAAGAACCCGATCACAGGAGTCCCCGTCGAGATCCTGGAAGTCGAGGCGCCCGAGCGGCCGCTGCAGCTGTTCTTCAGCCGCTGGCAGATCGAGCGGGATCGCATGCCGGCGCCTCAACCGGGCTGGAGGGTCGAAGGGACCTTCCTCTTCTCCGGCAGGATCGCGGGCGGCCTGCCCGGACCGGGGGCCGCGGCGCGGGCGAGCTTCGGCTGATCCACGCGACGCGAATCGCCGAACTCGCGGGAGAATTCCCGCGCTCGACCCGCGTACCGCGCGGCCCATGGAGGACCTCCGCGAGTCCGGGCCCAGCATCACCGCCCGAGGGATCGCCGCCCTGTGCAGCCTGTGCGTCCCGGGCCTCGGCCAACTGATCCAGGGTCGGATCGCGGCCGCCCTTCTCTTCTTCTTCTCGTCGCTCGTGCTGTGGTGCTTCTGCCTGGGATGGATCCCGCACGCGTGGGCTGTGATCGACGCCGCGGTGTGGAGGCCGAGAGGAACCTAGGGCGGACGGAAAGCGTTACTTGACGTCGTCCTTCGCCGGAGGGGAAACGCGCCATCCGACCCGAGGCGCATCCTTGCTCGCGACCCCGGAGCACACCCGGACCACGATCTCGTCCTCTTGACCCGGTCGCTCGATCGTTCGGTCGAACCGTCCAGCGGCTCCAACCTCCCCCGTCTCGGCCTTCGGCACGAGTACCGATTCAGCAGCGCCGATGAATTCCTGGGCATCTTTCGGCGTGTCCCAGACGGTGACGAGGATCAGGACGCGCGCGTCACCCTTCTCCAGGAGTAGCGCACGGTCGCCGCCCCACCCCTCGGCCGCCGGGTTCGTGTACTTGATGCCCAGGACCGCGAGCGGATTCTTGGCGTCGAGTCCCTTCCGCTCCTCGGTCGGCGTCGTCATCAGCCCGAGGTAGAGCTCTCCCAGCGTGTCCTCGCCGAGGACTTTCCAGCCTTCCGGCAGCTTCGACGTGTCGAATTCGACCTTGCGCGGCTCGTCCCGCTCGTCCTGGTTCCAGTACTTGGCCGGGTGCAGGATCTGCTCCGACGAGCGTGGCGGATTCTCGAAGGCCGACGTGATGTCCTCGACCTTCGCAGCCTTCATGGCGAGGTTCATGCTCGGGACGCGGACCAGGAAGCCTTCGCCGCGAAGGTAGGCGGCGATCAGGGGCTTCCAGAGGAGCGCCGGCGCTTCCGCCAATCCCTTCGTCCCGAGATCCTGCGACGCGAGCAGCGCCTTCTTGTCGATGCTGGCCAGGCGCTGGATGGTCCACTGGTTCATGGCCGACGTCCCGCTCCCTTCGACGACGGCCATGTAGGCGAACTCCCTGTCCGTCTGCTCCCCCAAGTGCTCCAGCGTTCCGTCGAGATCGAAGTGCTGATCGTCGAGCGCGTGCGTCAGCTCGTGAGCCAGGATGATCTTCGCCAGATCGCCCCCGAAGGCCTCCATCAGGAAGAACGTGTCGCTGCCGGGGTCGTAGAAGCCGCCGACCTGTTCCTCCAGCAGTTTCTCGAGCGTGGCCTGGAGATCCATGTCGGCCGGAACGACCCCGAGCATCTTGGCGATCGCCTCGTCGCGCACCCTGCGCTGCGGCGATTCCGTGAGCTCCTGGCGCTTCCGTGCGTAGTCGAGGAAGGCCTTCTTGTCCGCGACCTGGACCTTCACCGGCCGCTTGAATTCCATCCCGCGCATCTTCTCGATATCGGCCTTGATCTCGTTGGAGACGCGTTCGAGCTCTTCCTGGGTCCAGGTCTTCGCGGCCGCGGGCGGCGCGTCCTGGAAAACTGGGGCGAAGGAGAGACAGAGCGCGGGAATCAGAGGCAGGATCGGGTGCATGGGAGTTCCTTCACTCGGGGCCGGCCGAGAATCGGGCGGCCAGAGTAGCGCTTCGAGTCATCCAGTCGTTCGGGTTCGGCGCAGCGCACCCAAGAAGTACACGGCCACGCCGATCCCCAGCCAGATCCCGAAGCGGGCCCAGGCCATCGGCGGCAGCCCCTTCATCGTGTAGATGCAGGCCGCCGCGCCGAGCGGCGCCACGATCCACACGAACGGAACCCGGAAGGGCCGCGGCAGGTCCGGCCTGCGGATCCGGAGAATCATCACGCCCACGCAGACGATCAGGAAGGCGAAGAGAGTACCGATGTTCGTCAGGTCGTAGGTCGCGTCGTCGTCCATGAATCCCGCGCCGATCGCGACGGCCAGCCCCGTGACGATCGTGGTGACGTGGGGCGTGCGGTAGCGGGGGTGCACCTTGGCGAAACCTTTCGGCAAGAGGCCATCGCGCGCCATCGCGAAGAAGATCCGCGGCTGACCGAGCTGGAAGACGAGGAGGACCGCCGACATCGACACGACCGCGCCGATCGAGAGTACGAGCTGGACCCAGGGCAGGCCCGCGCCCTCGAGAGCTCGCGCGAGGGGATCCGACCCGCTGGCGAGTTCCTGGTAGGGCACGAGCCCCGTCGCGACGAGCCCGACGAGGACGTAGATCAACGTGCAAACGGCGAGAGCGCCGAGGATCCCGATCGGCATGTCGCGCTTGGGGTTCTTCGTCTCCTCGGCCGCCGTCGAGATCGCGTCGAAACCGATGTAGGCGAAGAACACGATCGCCGCGCCCTGGTGGATCCCCTTCCAGCCGTTCGGCGCGAAGGGCTTCCAGTTCTCGGGGTCGACATGGAAGGCCCCGACGACGAGGAAGAGTCCCAGGACGAGGAGCTTGACCAGCACCATCCAGTTGTTGACGCGTGCGCTCTCGCGGACTCCCCGGACGAGGATCCAGGTGATGAAGGCGACGATCGAGACCGCGGGCAGATTGATGAGGAGGGCACGCCCGAAGGGGTGGGGCGCGCTCGCGATCGCCGCGTTCAGCTCCTCGATCCGAGCGAGGTTCCCCTCGGCCGTCGCCTTGGCGAGCTGCTGCATCACGTCCCCGTACCCGTGGACGAGCCAATACGGGAGTTCGATGGGGATGGTCCGGAGGATCGACTCGAAGTACCCGGACCAGGCGATCGCCACCGCGACGTTGCCGACCGCGTACTCGAGGATCAGGTCCCAGCCGATGATCCAGGCGACGAGTTCCCCCATCGTCGCGAACGCGTAGGTATAGGCGCTCCCCGCGACCGGGATCATCGACGTCAGCTCGGCATAGCACAGCCCCGCGAGCGTGCACACGACCCCGAGCAGGACGAACGAAACGACGAGGGCCGGGCCCGCGCCAGCCCGAACTCCGGCTTCGCCGGCGGCCGCCGTGCCCAGCGTAGTGAAAATCCCGGCGCCGATGATCGCGCCGATGCCGAGAAGGACGAGATCCTTTCCCCCCAGGACGCGCGGAAGCTTGCGATCCCCCTCCTCCGCGTTCGCACGCAGCTCGTCGATGCTCTTCGTGCGGAAGGGATTCCAGCCCGCCATGGTCGCTTCGTGCGACAGGTGTCCCTCAACCGGAGGACGCTATCAAGGTCCAGGACCCCTTTTTCTCGTCGGGTTGCGTCCCGGATTCGCCGCAGTTACCGTCCTTTCCGAACCATGACCCACGTGATGCCGACCGCACCCGCGCTGGCTCCGATCCAGCCCGTCGACCTCGCGGCCGAGCGCGCTGCCCTCGGTCCCGCACTCGAGGAAGCGCTGCGCAAGACCCTGGCGAGCGGGCAATACGTCCTCGGACCCGAGGTCGAGCGATTCGAACGCGACTTCGCCCGCTTCTGCGGCGTCTCGCACGGCATCGGCGTCTCGAACGGTACGGACGCTCTGATCGTCGCGCTTAAGGCGATCGGCGTTCAGCCCGGCGACCGCGTCGTCACTTCCCCGTTCACCTTCTTCGCCAGCGCGGGCGCGATTGCGTGGATCGGCGCACAGCCGGTTCTGGCCGACGTGGAGGACGACACGGCGCTGCTCGATCCGAAGAAGGCCGAAGCCGCGATCGCCTCCCGGACGACCTGCATCCTCCCCGTGCACCTCTACGGGCAGATGGCGGACATGAAGGCCTTCCGCGCGATCGCCGACCGGCGCCACCTGCTCCTCCTCGAAGACGCGGCGCAGTCTCACGGCGCCGTCCGCGACGGCGCCGGGTGCGGAACCCTGTCGGACGCGGCCGCGTTCTCCTTCTACCCCACCAAGAACCTCGGTGCGTGCGGAGAAGGTGGCCTGGTCGCCACGCGACGCGAGGACGTGGCGGCTCGTGCGCGGAGGCTGCGCGACCACGGCAGCCCGAAAAAGTACGAGCACGCGGAGGTCGGGACGAACTCGCGCCTCCAGGGGCTCCAGGGCGCCGCGCTGAACGTGAAGCTCCCCCATCTCGCGGGATGGAACGAGCGCCGCCGCACGATCGCTCGACGCTACGACAGGCTCTTCGCCGGGTCGGAGACCGTCCTGCCGATGCGGCTCGCCGCCGGATCCGTCCACGTCTACCACCAGTACACGGTGCGCATCCGAGGGGGGATCGGCCGCGAGGTCGTGCTCGAGACCCTGAAGAACCGCGGGATCTTCGCCGGCGTGCACTACCCCAAGCCCGTCCATCTCCAGGAGGCCGCTCGCGCCTGGGGCTACGGGCCCGGTGATTTTCCGGTCGCGGAGCGGCTCGCGCGCGAGGTCCTGTGCCTGCCCGTCCATCCGTTCCTATCGGATCAGGACGTCGACCGCGTCGCCGAGGCCACGCTCGAGGCGGCGCGGGGCTGAGTCCAACGGCCTTGGGTAAGTCGGAGCGCCGGTACGATATGGACCCGATGCGCATGCGACGCCTCCTGGTCCCGCCCCTCGCCTGCCTGGCGATCCTGACGGCGAGCCTTGCCGCCCAGGGCAAGCGCGACAAGCCTCCGACCGAGCTGACGCGGGTCCAGCGCTACTTCGCGACCTGCGACTACGACGCGAACGGCTACATCAGCTACGCGGAAGCGAACGCGAGCCTCGGGATCAACCGCGACGGCTGGAAGGCCTACGACGAGGACCGCAACGGTGTGATCAACGAGAAGGAATTCTCGAGGCGGTACGAGGAGATCCTGGCGAGCGGAGGCGCGTTCCTCCCCCCGACTCCCAAGGCGGATGCGCGCGAGCCCATCCCGGAGCGCCCGGAGGACGCGCTCGCGAGCTACGACAAGAACCGCGACGGAGGACTCGACCTTGGCGAAATCGACCTTCTCCTGGTCGAGGTCGGCGCCATGCGCTTGGAAGCAGAGACCTCGATCGACCAGTTCGATCGCGACCTCACGCGCAAGCTCGAGATCCCTGAACTCGAGGATCTCCTCGCCCTGCTGAAGCCGAAGAGCGCCACAGCGAAGGGACCGCGCCCCAAAACGATCGACGAGCTCTTCGGGAAGCTCGTGCCACGCACGATCCAGGAGGGCTCCACGCCCCAACCCGTGCGCATCACGCCGCCCGTCCTCACCTTCCGCCGGCTCGACATCAATGCCGACGGAAGAATCTCCCTCGACGATCTCGCCGAACTCCAGCGCCCCCTCGTGCTCCCCGTCCGCGCCCGGGCCGTGCTCGCGGCGCTCGACGGGAATGGAGACGGCGAGCTCGACGAGGCGGAATTTCGAGCCTCGATGCGGCCCGCCCCCATGACCAAGCGTCAATAGTGAAATCTGGCCCCCTTCGCTGTGCAGGAATCAGCGTCGCGGTAGCACGCGCCAGGCGCAGATTTCACTCGGTCTCCATCGCTTCGATTCGACGCCGAGCACCATCGCCGGCGTGCGCCTCGGCCACCGATTCGTGATCCCGCGCACGTAGTTGCGCCACACGACCCAGA
>JBJXFB010000055.1:0-4487 GCA_046155895.1 Planctomycetota bacterium
CGGCCCGCCCCGAACCCGAAGTTCAATTGGAGGCTTCGTTCCTCAATCGTTCGCGGATCAGGTTGGCGAGCTCGCGGCCGATCCCGGGGACTGTCGCGATCTCCTCGATGCTCGCCTGCTTCACGCCCTGCACGCTGCCGAAGCGCACGAGCAGCGCCTTGCGTTTGGCATTCCCGATCCCCGGGATCGAATCCAGCTGCGAGGTGATCCTCCCCCGCTCCTTGCGGTGGTACGTGATCGCGAAGCGATGCGCTTCGTCGCGGATGCGCTCGAGCAGGTGCTTCGCGGCGCTGTGGGTCGCGAGCTCGACCGCCTCGGGCCGGCCAGGGACGAACACGCGCTCCTGGCTCTCCTCCTTTTTCTTCCCGCGCACGCGCCGCTCCGAGCGTGCCTTCGCCAGCCCGATCATCGCCACGTCGAACGCGCCGGCCTCCTCGCGCGCCTCTACGGCGCTCGCCAGCTGCTGCGCGCCGCCGTCGATCACGACCAGATCGGGGAGCTCGCCTTCCTCCACGCCGCGGCGCAGGCACCGGCTCACGATCTCGCGCATCGAGGCGAAGTCGTCCTGCCCCTTCACCCCGCGCACCTTGAAACGCCGGTAACCCGCCTTGTCCGCGTGTCCCGAGCGGAATCTCACGCGGCTCGCGACGACGTTCGCGCCCTGGAGGTTCGACACGTCGAAGCAGTCGATCACCTCGGGCGCGCCGTCGAGCTCGAGGATCGTCGCCAGCTCCGCCAGCGCGTTGCGCTCCGAATCCGCCTCGCGCTCGCGCCGCACGAGCTCGGCGCGCGCGTTCTCGCCCGCGAGCTCGAGCATCCGCGCGCGCGCGCCGCCCTTGGGCACCGCGATCTTCACGCCGGCGCCGAGGACGCTCTCGAGCAGCGCCCGGTCGGCGGGCTCCGACGGCAGCACGAGCTCCTCGGGCACCTCGCGGCCCGTGCCGGAGTAGAGCGCGGTCACGATGCCGTGGAGCAACTCGTCCTCGGGCAGCTGCGAGCGGAACGCGTGCGAGCGGCTGCCCTCCATGCGGCCGTCGCGGAACGTGAGATGGTGCGCGACGGCTTCGTCGCCGCGCCGTGCGAGGTGGATCACGTCGCGCCGGACCTTGTCGCGCGGCACGGCGGCCTGGCCCTCGAGCGTGCCGCGCAAGGCCGCGAGCCGGTCGCGCCAGAGCGCCGCGCGTTCGTACTCGCGGCGCGAGGAGGCCTCGCGCATGCGAGCCTCGAGATCCCGCTCGACGTCCTCCGCGTCGCCCGAGAGCACGCGCGCGGCCTTCTCGACGAGCTTGGCGTACTCGATCTCGTCGATCAGGCCGACGCAGGGCGCCGAGCAGAGCCCGATCGGATGCTTGAGGCAAGGCCGCGAGCGGTGGTTCATCACCGTGTCGGGGCAATCGCGCAGCGGGACGACGCGGTGGAGCGCTCCGAGCGTGGCGCGCGCGCGGCGGGAGCTCGCGTAGGGCCCGAAGAGCCTGCTGCGGCCGGTCGCGCCCGCCTTGGGGGAGTGCGCGCGGACGAACTTGAGCCGCGGAAAGCGCTCGTCGAGGTCGAGGCGCAGCATGAGGAAGGACTTGTCGTCCTTGAGCCGGATGTTGTGGTCCGGCTTGTGCGTCTTGATCAGCGAGTCCTCGAGGAGGAGCGCTTCCTTGACGGTGCGCGTGACGATCGTCTCGACCGAGCGCGCGTCCTTCTCCATGAAGCGGATGAGCCCGCGCTCGTCCTCCCCCATCCGGCGGTAGCTGCGCAACCGCGCGCGGAGATCGGCGGCCTTGCCGACGTAGAGAACGCGCCCGTCCGCGGCCTGGAAGAGGTACACCCCGGGCTGCTCGGGAACCTGCGTGAGGTCGGCGTCGCTGGACCAGGAGATCGGCATCGGCGGACGCGACAGTCTGTCACAGACCGCCGCAGCGCCAAACCGGCCTAGTTCCCGTGGAGCAGATGGATGTCGAGGGCGAACTCGCGGCTCCCGGCGGGCACCACGAACTCCGCCACCTGCGGCCCCGCATCGTCGTGGAGCACGGCGTAGCGAGTTGCCGCGCGGAGCTCGACCGCGTAGCGGCCGTGATCGTCCGTGGAGTCCCAATCGTCGTCGCGCGGGCTCGCTCCTGCGCCGATCGGCTGGAACACGAGGTCGAATTCGACGACGGGCTCGCCTGATCTCCGCACCTGGCCGCGGACCTCGACGAGCTCGTGCCTCGGCGCGGGTCGGGGAGGATCGGTCTCCCTCGTCCGGATCTCCTCTCGCCCTTGCGGCGGCGCGGATTGGAGCGAGACGGCCTCCCCCCCACTCGACTCGAGCGGAGGAGAGGCCTCGGGAGACGACGTCGCCGAGATCCGGTCCGGCACCCGCGGACCAGCGGTCCGCGACAGCAGCGCGGCCGCGACCGACGCGAGCGCCACCAGGAAGACCAGCAGGAGGATGCGCGAGGGGCTCACGGCATCACTTCACGAAGGTGCTCTCGGTGATCGACTGGTTCCCGCTCTCCTCGATCGCCAGGACCTCGAACTTGTGCGTTCCCGGCCCGAGCGTGGCGACGAACTCCGGGGAGATCGTCAGCTGGTTCGCCGATGCGGGCAGGGTCACGTCGAGCTCCTCGCCGATCAGCACCTGGTAGGCCGCGATCACGATGGGCTCGTTCGGGAAGCCCGGAGGGGGTCCCGTGACGTCCGTCCAGCTGATCCGGAGGAAGTCGTTCGCCCCGACCTGGACCTGGACGGCGGGCGCCGCGGGGATCGCGTGCGACAGCTCGCCCTCACCCTCGATCTCCTGCCCGTCGACCGTGCGGCCTTCGAATTCGTACTCGCCTTCGGGGAAGCTGGCCAGCAGCTGTCCGAGCGGGACGTCGTCGAGCGACGGCTCGGCGCCCTCGAAGAAGAGCTCGGTCATGCCGAGGTTCGCGTAGGGGCCGTGGCCCTTGACCTCGAAGAGCTTCTGCCCGTTCGGCTTCTCGATCTTCATCTTCTTCCAGTCCTCCCCGTCGAGGAAGATGTGGACGCCGAGGTCGTTGTCGGTCGAGTTGTACTCGAAGAAGATCCGGGCGACCTCGAGCTCGAGCTCTTCGTCGTCACCGCCGCTGCCGTGCTTGGCGCCTACCCCGAGGACGAGGACGGCTCCAGCGAGGAGCAGGACGGGGACGGATCGGGGATTGAGGTTTCTGACTAGTTCCATGGGTTCTTCCTGGCTTTCTGGCCTTCGATGTCGAACCGACGTTTCGAGGCCACGGATGAGGATCACCGCCCTGCTGCAGGAGCGCATTACAGGTGAATGACCCTCATCCGTGCGTCATGTTCATCCGCGGTTCACTTCACGAAGGACCCTTCCGTGAGCGTCTGGTTCCCGCCCTGCTCGATCGCCAGGACCTCGAACTGGTGCACGCCCGCGGCGAGCGAAGCCACGAACTGGGGCGGGACCGTGCAGTTGTTCGCCGACGCAGGCAGCGTGACTTGGAACGATCCGACGATGACTTGATAGCCGGCGATCACGATGGGCCTGTTCGGGAAGCCCGGCGGCGGGCTCGTGACGTCGCTCCAGCTGATGCCGAGGAAGTCGTTGGGTCCGAGCTGGGCCTGGACGTCCGGGCCGTCGGGGATCGCGTGCGTGAGCTGCCCTTCGCCCTCGATCTCCTGCCCGTCGACCGTGCGGCCCTCGAACTCGTATTCCCCCTCGGGGAAGAGGGCCAGGAGGTCCTGCAGCGGGAAGTCGTCGAGCGACGGCTCCGCGCCTTCGAAGAAGAGCTCGGTCATGCCGAGATCCGCGTAGGGACCGTGGCCCTTGACCTCGAAGAGCTTCTGCCCGTCGGGCTTCGTGATCTTGAGCTTCTTCCAGTCCTCTCCGTCGAGAGTGACGTGGACGCCCAGGTCGTTGGCCGAGGCGTTGTATTCCCAGTAGATGCGTGAATAGGAGAGCTGGACCTCGTCGCCGCCGTATCCGGCGCTGGCCCCCAAGACGAGAGCGGTTCCGGCGAAGAGGAAGAGAGGAGAGATGCTGCGCGAGAAGAATCGGCGTTTCATCGGATCGTCCTTGGCCTTCCGGGCTTTCAGGTTTCGAGGAATGACTCGAGCACGAGGACGAGACTAGGCGCGGAGCCGCGAAGAGGTATTACGCGCAAGTGAGCGCGCGCACGGAGCTGCGTGGGAGCATTACGCGCGGATGATCGCCGCGCGTCGCCTCTACCGGCGAAGCTCGAGCGACTCGAGCGCCTTCAACCGGTCGCGCAGCTTCGCCGCCTCCTCGAAGCGCAGCTCGCGGGCCGCAGTGCGCATCGTCTCGCGCAGTTGTTCGATGTGGGCGAGCAGCTCGCGCCGGTCCTTGAACGGCGAGGTTCCCGCGGCGACCGCGGCCTTGGCCGCCTTCCGGCCCGGCGTCGGCCCGAGCAGTGCCGGCCCGGTCAGCGGCACGGTCACGTAGTCGGACTCGGCCGGGGACGCGAGGATCTCGCGGATCGACTTCTTGATGGTCGCCGGCGTGATGCCGTGCGTTTCGTTGT
>JBJXFB010000069.1:0-16101 GCA_046155895.1 Planctomycetota bacterium
TCTCCGCGGAGGAAGTGGAGCGCTTCCGCAAGACGATGGACCAGTTCGCGCGGGACGCGACGATCGTCACGTTCCCGGGCGTCGGCCACGGCTTCCTGAACGACCGGCGGAAGAGCTACGACGCCAATGCGGCGGCCAAGGCGTGGGGGATGGCCGTCGAGTTCCTCCGGGAGCACCTCGGGGGCGTCTGATCCGGGAATCTTCCAACGAATGGCGGCTCCCCGGGATGATGGGAGCCGGCGATGGAAGGTAGACCCCTGGACCGATCGGGCGAGAGCCTGCTCGAGCACGCGGCGAGGCTGCGGAAGCTGGCGGCGCGCCTCGTCGCCGATCCCTCGATGGCGGACGACCTCGTCCAGGACACCTACGTCGCCGCGCTGCGGCACGCGCCGGCCGCCGATCGCTCGCTCGAGCCCTGGCTCGCGCGCGTGATCGGCAACTTCGCGAGAAAGTCCAGGCGCTCGGCGATCCGGCGCGAAGACCGCGAACGCGCGCTCCCGCCGCTCGCGCAGCAGCCGACGCCCGATGCGATCGCCGAACGCCTCGAGGTCCAACGCACGTTGATCGAAGCCCTGGACGAGCTTGCCGACCCTTTTCGGTCGACCCTCGTCCTGCACTACTTCGAAGGCCTCTCGAGCGCGGAGATCGCGCGACTGCAGCACGTCCCCTCGGCCACGGTGCGCTGGCGCCACCAGCGCGGCCTCGACGAGCTGCGCGAGAAGCTCGACCGCCGCTTCGGCGGCTCGCGCGCCGCCTGGTGCCTGCTCTTCGCGCCCCTGGCGCGCCCCGATCTCGCCTCGATCCCTTCAGGAGTGCTAGCCATGAGCGCCGCGTCCAAGATCCTCGCAGTCTCTCTCGCCGCCGCGGCCGTCGCCGGAGTGATCTGGTGGCAGCTCGATCTCCCGGAGGAGCAGACGGCCGTCGCCGCGGCTCACGAGCGCGAGGCGCCCGAGCCGGAGGCCGCAGGCGCGCCCAAGGTCGAGCCCGACGGTCCGGTCGAGGCTCCCGAGGGACGACAGCCCGCGCGCGCGAGCACTGCGGCCGCTCCGGCGACCGAGGCGGCCGAGCCGCGGCCGGCGGCGGGGACTCCGTTGCGCATGGCCGTCGAGGCGCGCTTCCTCGACGCGAACGGTTCGCCGTGGGAGGGCGTGCGCCTCTCGACCGTCCAGCAGGTCCAGCAAGGGGGAGCCGCGGAAGCGATCAGCGGATCGGACGGACACGCCCAACTCGAGATCCCCGGGCCGTTCGAACCGGGCGAATCGAGGCACTATCAGCTCAGCGCGAGGCGGGACGGCTGCGCGACCGTCACTCTCGCCGCCACGCTGCACGCGGGGGAGGTGGGACACCTCGGGGACGTCGTGCTCCACTCCGCGGTGACCCTCTTCGGCCGCGTCGTCGATCCGAGCGGCAAGGGGATCGATGGCGCCTACGTCGGCTTCGCCCCCGAGGATCTCGGGGACGAGGACGACGACTACCTCCGTCGCCAGGGCAGCGAGCAATTCTCTCCCGGCACGAGCGTCCAGAGCGACGCGAACGGCGCGTTCGCATTGCCCGGCGTCGCGGCGGGGTCGTGGCGCGTGTGGGGCAAGGCCGAGGAGACGCGCTTCAACTGGACGGATCCGCTCGAGATCACCGGCGATCAGGACGTGTACGGTCTCGAGCTGGTCCTGACACCCTACCTCGACACCGACCGGCTGGCCGGGCGCGTCGTCGATCCGAAGGGCAAAGGCGTGCCGAAGGCCGAGATCTACTTCCACTACCAGTCGGAGCGCGAGAGCGGCACGACGTCGAACCAGGCCGACGAGGAGGGTTTCTTCCGCTTCGTGGTACAGCGCCCGGTCGCGTACACGATCCTCGCGACCGACCCGCGCGGCGTGTGGGCCGATTCGGTGCTCGAGAAGCTCCCGCCGGGTTCGCTCGAGATCGTCCTGGAGCTCGGCGACCGCAAGCAGGTCGAGATCACGGTCCGGGATCCCGACCAGGAGCCGATCGAGGACGTCCGCTTCCGGCGCTTGATCGCCCACCCCAGCCGCGACGACCCGGCGGCCACCGAGACACTCTCGCCTGGCCATTACCGCGTCGCGATCCCCAACTGTTCCTTCAGCATGCAAGTGAGCGCGCGCGGCTTCCGCACGCAGGAGCTCGGCCCCTTCCAGCCCAGCTCGATCGCCGCTGCGCACGAAGTGACGATGGAGCGGTTGCCGATCGTGCACGGACGCGTCACCGCTGGCGGGAAGGGGGTTCCCGGCGCGAGGGTCTCCCTCGTCCGCATCGTGCGCGTGAACCGCGAGTGGAACGGATTCTCGTGCGTGATGGACAGCGAGCCGACCGCCACGGTCGTCGCCGATGGCGACGGCCGGTACGAGGTCGGATGCGAGCTGGGCGACGAATTCTGGGTGCGCGCCTCCGCGAAGACCTGGACGGACGCCGAGCGCGGCCCGCTGAAGCCGCCGCGGGGCGAGCTCGAAGTCGATCTGGAGCTCACGCACGGCGGCTCGATCGAGGGACGCGTGATCCTCCCCGACGGCAAGAACGCCGAAGGGACGATCGTCGGGATCAACCACGGCGACGGTCGAGCCCGCACGCAGCGCGCGGGTCCCCAGGGCCGTTACCGATTCGACGGACTCACTCCGGGCATGTGGCAGGTCGTCCGGGCGGAGCAGGAGATCCGGCCCGACTCGATCACCGTTCGGGAGGACGACGAGGAGCCCAAGGAGATCGTCTGGAGCTGCGAGGTGAAGGTCGGGCGCACGACGACCTTCGATCTCGACTTGACCGGCAGGTGAGGGCGGAAGGTCGCTCTCACCGCTCGGGCAGCTCGGAGAGCGCGACGCGCAAGCGGGCCTTGTCCGCGGGAGCTGTGACCGCATCGACGCCGCGGCGGCCGATCTCGGCGGCCTTCTTCGGCTGGCTCGCGCGCACGGCGTGGTCCATCAGCTTCTCGTAGGTCCCGACCCTGGGCTCGAACGCGAGGAGCCGGTCGACGATCGCGTTCGCCTTCTCCGACTGCCCCGCGCCGAGCACGATCTCGAAGTACTCGGCGCCGACCGACACCGCCTCGCGGCGGCAGCGCTCGATGTCCGCGCTCTTGTCCTTCGCCGCCTCCGCGCACGCGGCGATCCGCTTCTCGAGCTCCGCGGCCGGATCTCCCACGGCCTCCAGCGCCGCGGCGTAGCGGTGATCCGCCAGGAGCACGACGACGACGTGCGGCGCGATCCGCTTGCGCGCCTCGGCCGCCTCGGGCTTCGACCGCAGCGCGTCGTAGAGATTCAACAGCCGTTCGACGCGCCCGAGTTCCACGTCGATGCGGATCGCCAGCTCGATGTCCTCCGTCTCCTGGCTCCCGGCCACGATCCTCCTCGCCGCCGCGTCGCTGCGCTCCGCGAGCCTCGTGAGCGCGTCGGGCCAGACCTGCCCGAGCCTGTGGATCCTCGTCAGCACCTCGGTCCACCGCGCTTCGGCAAAGGTCGGGTCGTCCAACGCGCCCCGGTCGAAGCACAGGAGCAGCTCACCGAGCGCCTCTTCGTGCTTCCCTCGGCCGATCAAGAGTTCCGCGAGTTCGAGACGCGTGCGCGGGTTCTTGTCTCCCGCGGTGATCTTCGCGCGCGCGCGGGCGATCCCGTCCTTCCCCGCGAGCGTTCCGCGCGCCTGCTCCAGGAACCGGCGCGGCTCGAGGAATCCGACGTACCGGTCGAGTTCCAGCCCCTGTGCGTCCACGAAAAGCAGCGTGGGCGCGCTCTCCACGCGGAACCGCGCGGCGAGCTCCTCCGCCGACGCGAGATCGACCCGGATCGCGACCACCTTGCTCTTCAGGAAGTTGCGGACGCCGCTCTCGGCGATCGTCATCTTCTCCAGCCGCTTGCTCGCCTCGGACTTCGCGGAGTGGAAGTCGACGACGACGAGCTTCTTCTCCCTGGAAGCGGCGGCCAGCGCGTCGTCGAAGGTCAGCTTCCGGAAGGGATCCGCCGACGGCGCATGCAGCAGCAGGACGAGAGACGCCGAAAGGAGCGCGGGCATGGAGGGGTACGGAATGATCTCGATCATGGTAGCCTCCAACCCATGACCATGAAGACGGTGTCACTCTTCGACCTCGCTCCGGGGAAGACGCTGCTCGAGCGCTACAAGATCCTGCGCGCCAACCGCCACGGCGGCATGGCGACGACCTTCGAAGTCGAGGATCTGAAGAAGCGCGGCTCGCTCGAGATGCAGGTGTTCCCCGCCGCCCTCTTCGAGAGCCACCAGCAGTCCGCGGAGTTCGCGGCATCACTCGCGCGCTGGAAGGACCTCCACGCGGCCTCGGTGCTCGCGGCGCGCGAGGTCCACGCGATCGAGGACGGCACGATCTTCTATTTCACCGACCTCCCGCCGGGGCGTTCGCTGCGCAAGCATCTCGAGGAGAAGCCCTGCGTGACTCCCAAGCAGGCGGTCTCGATGGGCCTCCAGCTCCTCGACGAGCTCGCCGCGATCCACGGAGCCGGTCTCGTCCACGGCGACATCAAGCCCCACACGATCCACGTCGAGGAATCGAAGGGACTGCGCGTGACGCTCGTCGACGGGGGCATCACGCAGGCGCTCTGGTCCGCCAAGCACCTGGGCGACAAGACGGCGCTGATCGGGACGCCGTACTACGCGCCCCTCGAGCAGTTCGGCGGCGAATCGCCCGACGTCCAGTCCGACCTCTACAACCTCGCGACCGTGCTCTATGAAATTGTTTCCGGCGCGATGCCGTGGAAGGGGAAGACCTTCCTCGAGGTGTTCCAATCGAAGCTCGCGAAGTCGCCGCCGGCCATGAAGAGCCTGGCGCCCGCCGCGGAGGTGCCCCCGGACCTCGAGGCGGCGATCGCGGCCGGATTGATGGCCGATCGCGGGCTGCGCTACAAGACCGCGGCGGACTTCAAGGCCCGCCTGGCGGCGGCGAAGACCGCCTGACCCTCTTTCCGCGGGAGTGTTTTCGAGACCCGGCTACAATTCAGTGGTTCGCGGCCTCCCCCCCCCAGCCCGGTTCCATCTACCCCCATGCGCCTCCACTTCCCGTCTTCACTTCTCCTCGCCCTGGCGATCGCCGGAACAAGCTCCCTCGCGAGCGCCGACAACCCCAGCGCGGGCAGCCTGCTGATCTTCCCCGAGTTCGACAACCGCGGCGGGAACCAGACGCTGTTCACGATCACGAACACGAACACGGACACGACGTTCAACGGGACGACGAACCTCCCGAACGGGACCGTCAGGGTGCACATCATCTACATCGGCCGCTTCGACGCCGGCGGCAACCCGATCCCCTGCCTCGAGACGAACTTCCAGATCACGCTGACTCCCGGGGACACGTTCTCGTTCCTGACGAGCGCTCACAACCCGAACCAGCAGCAGGGGTTCATGTACGCGTACGCCAGGCATCCGACCCAGGGATTTCCGATGACCTTCAACCACCTGGTCGGGAACGCGCTCTTCGTGAACGGACTGCTCGCGATCGACTACTCGACGAATGCCATCTCGCTCGAAGGTCGGACGGCCGCCGGCACGAGCACCTCCCTCGATGGCGACAACCACCGGGACCTCGACAACGTCGAGTACGAGAGGCTCCCCGACGAGATCCTGATCCCGCGATTCGTCGGCACGACGCCGGCGCTCAAGAGCGAGCTCATCCTGATCGGACTCTCCGGCGGCGCGTCGTTCACGACCACCGCGAACTTCCTCGTGTACAACGACAACGAGGAGCCCTATTCCAGCCAGCGCCAGTTCCAGTGCTGGGAGCGCATCCGTCTCGACCAGATCAGCGGCGTGTTCTCCGACTCCTTCCTGAAGGCGACCAACCACGCGCTGAACGAGCCCCTCGGAGGAGGCTTCGGTGGACGCGAGACGGGCTGGTTCCAGGTCGACGGAAGCCACGCGAGCTCCACGAACGAGCAGATCATCGACCCGGCCGTGTACGCCGTGCTCATCGAGAAGATCGGCCGTTCGACGGGCGCCTCCGACCTGCCCTTCGGGAAGGGCTACCAGTCGAACGGCGACCTGTGGCCGATCGGAAATCTCGGAGACGGCGGTCTCGGCGACAATCAGTGAGCGCCGGCGCTCGGGCGCCGATCGTCTCGTTCGCTGCTCTCGCTTAGACTCTCCGCCATGCCGGCGGAGATCGAGCGCGTCTTCCTGGACTGGCGCGCATCCGCGCTCGATCGAGCCGCGGGATGGATCCTGGAGCGCCACGGCGAGGATCTCCGCCGCGTGGTCGTCGCGCTCCCCGGCTCGCGCGCGGCGCGCGCGCTCCGCGAGAAGCTCGCTCGGCGCGCCGGCCGGTCGTGGACGCCGCCGCGCATCCTGACCCAAGGCGAGCTGATCGACGAGATGGTCGTCCTCGACCGGCCGGTCGCGGGGCGCCTGGCGCGCACGCTGGCCTGGGCGCGGGCGCTCTCCGAGCTCCCTCGCGAGCGGCTCGAGCTCCTCGCGGCCCGTCCGCCCGAACCGGGCGACTTGCGTGCCTCTCTCGCGCTGGCGGAGACCGTCCGCGCGCTCCACGCCGACCTCGCGCAAGAGGGCATCAGCTTCGACCGCCTCGCCCGCGGCCCCGACGCTCCGTCGAGCGCGGGCGAGGCGCGGCGCTTCGAGGTGCTCGCGCAGGCCCAGCAACGCTGGCGGGCGATCCTCGGCGAACTCGGCCTCGCCGACCCCCACGAGTCGCGCTTCGCGGCGATCGACGCAGGCCGCGTCGATCAGGACCGCCAGGTCGTCCTCGTCGGCGTCGCCGACATGAATCACTTGCTGCGGCGGCTCGTCCACGGGCTCGGCGCGCGCGCTACCGCGCTCGTCGTCGCGCCGGAGGAGGAGGCGGAGTCCTTCGACGATCTCGGATGCGTGCGCACCGGCGCATGGAAGGACCGTGATCTCGACATCCCGGAGGGTCGCTGGCTCGTCGCGCAGGGTCCCGAGGACCAGGCCGACCGCGCCCTCGAGAGGCTCGGCGGCTTCGCCCCGGAGGAGATCTCGATCGGGCTCCTCGACGAAGAGGTCGGGCCCCACCTCGAGCGCCGACTCTCGCAGGCGGGGATCGTCGCTCGGCACGCCGCGGGAACTCCGGTCGAGCTCACCCGGCCGCATCGACTCCTGGCGGACCTCGCGGCCTGGCTTCCGCAGCGCTCCTTCGCTCCCTACGCGGCGTTGATGAGGCACCCGGATCTCGAGGCGACGGTGCGCGCGCGCGACGGGAACACCGACGTCCCGGCGGCGATCGACGCCTATCACGGCGCGCACCTGCCGGGCGCGATCGACGGACACTGGCTCGGCCGTGAAGGGGAATCCCTGCGCGCGGTCCATGACGCACTCCTCGAGCTGCTCGGGAGCCTCGCTTCCCCGGATCCTCGCCCGCTGGCGGAGTGGCCGGCCGCCGTGCGGGCCTTTCTCGCGGCGACGTACTCGAGCGATCTGGATCGCCGCATCAGCGACCAGCGCGTGCTGACCGAATCGCTCTCGGTGCTCTCGGACGCGCTCGGCGAGATCGAGCGGTTGCCCGGAGCCCTCGGAAGGAGGCCCGCGATGGCCGCCGAGGCTCTCGATCTCGTCACGGCGATCTCACGGGGCGGTTCGATCCCTCCGCCTCCTGCGGCGCCGGGCGAGTCGGAGATCGAGCTCCTCGGCTGGCTCGAGCTCCCGCTCGACGACGCGCGCGCGCTCGTCGTGACCGGCTTCCAGGAAGGTTTCGTTCCGCGTGCGCGGCGCGACGATCCGTTCCTGCCCGACGGCCTGCGGCGCAGGCTCGGGCTCCCCTGCGGGGACGACGGGGTCGCGCGCGACGTGTACGCCGCGACGGTGCTCCTGCGCTCGAAGGAGGAGATCGCCTTCGTCTCCGGCCGAAGGAATCGCGACGGCGATCCGCGGAGGCCGAGCCGGCTCGTTTTTCACGTGCCGAGCGAGCGGATCCGGCTGCGCGTCGCGGAATTCCTGGGGGAATCGGGCGCGGCTCGTCCAGCGAGTCGCGTGGATCCGGCGGAGCGCGCGAACGGCCGGACGCGGCACGAGCTGCCGATGCTCCAGTCCGATCCGCCGATCGAGTCGATGCCGGTGACGGCGTTCCAGTGCTACCTGGCATCGCCGTACCACTTCTACCTGAAGTACGTGCTCGGCCTCGAGACGGTCGACGACACGGCGCGCGAGATGGACGGGCTCTCGTTCGGCATTCTCGCGCACGACGTGCTCGAGGCTTTCGGAAGGAGCCCGCTGTCGACCTCGGCGGACGAAGGGAAAATCGCGGCTTGGCTGCGCGCTCGCGTCGAGGAGATTGGACGCGCCCGCTTCGGCGCACGTCCGCTGCCCGCGGTCGAGCTCCAGATCGCGCAGCTCGCGCGGCGCTTCGCGCTCTTCGCGCGCGCCCAGGCACGGCGGGCAGCGGAGGGCTGGAGGATCCATGCGGTCGAATGGAGGCCGACGAAGCCCGTCCCGCTCGCGATGGGGGACGGCGAGGAGTCCATGCCGCTGCGGGGCAAGATCGACCGGATCGACGTGCACGAAAGCTCGGGAGCGTGGGCAATCCTCGACTACAAGACCGGGCTCTCGCTCGAAGATCCAGACCGCGTGCACCGCTCGAGGGGCGAGTGGCGCGATCTCCAGTTGCCCCTGTACACGCTGCTCGCCCGGGAGCTCGGCTTCTCGAGCGCGCCGTCGCTGGGCTACTTCACGCTGGGGCAGGACGAGTCCGAGACTCGCATCCGGATGGCGCCTTGGGATGCGCTCGCGATCGATTCCGGGTTGGAGGCCGCGCGCGAAGTCGTGCGAAAGATCCGGGAAGGGAAGTTCAGCGATCTCGGACGCCGATTCCCTGATGAACCGATCCTCCTCGCGCTGGCCGGCAAGGGTCTCCTCGAAGACGGCGAGACCAAGGACGAGGAGTCCGAAGGCGAAGAGGGCGGGGAGTGAGAGCGCCGAAACACCTCCTCGTCCGCGCGTCGGCCGGCACGGGCAAGACCCACGAGCTCTCGAGCCGCTATCTCGCCCTGCTGCTCGACGGCGTGGATGCCGATCGCATCCTCGCGACGACCTTCACGCGCAAGGCGGCGCAGGAGATCCTGGATCGGATCCTGTCGAGGCTCGCGAGGGCGGCCGCGGACACCGATTCGGGCCGGAAGATTCTCGCGGAGCTCACCGAGTCGATGGGACGGCAGGTCCGTGCTCCAGAGTGCTCGACGGCGCTCGAAAAGCTGGTCCGCGGGATGGACCGCATCCGGATCGGGACGATCGATTCGTTCTTCGCGCAGCTTGCGCGCCTCTTCGCGCTCGATCTCGGCCTGCCGGCCGGCTGGCGGATCGCGGACGAAGTCGAGTCGGAGCTTCTTCGCTCGGAGGCCGTCGCGGACGCGGTCGCGGGAGCGGGGAAGCTCGAGTTGCTCGACCTCCTGCGCGATTTCCAGCAGCAGTCGGTGGGACAGGGCGCCCACGGAGTGCTTCTGCGGTTCGTCGAGCAGGGGCGCGAGGTGCTCCTCGAGAGCACGCCGCAGGCGTGGAATCGGATCGGGGTCCTGCCAGACGTCGAGCCGAGGGTTCTTGAGGCGGCGATCGAAGCTTGGCCGCGCTTTCCGGTCCCGAAAACCACGAAGGGGAAGGACTGGACGAGCTGGGTGAAGGCGAAGGACAAGGTCTCTCGATACGTCGAGCAGCGGGATTGGGCCGGGCTTCTCGAGGTGACCCTCGTGAAGAATGTTGCCGCCAAGGTAGGCAAGTACGACAAGTGCCTCATCGGGGCCGAGCACCTCGAATTCCTGTCTCCGCTCGTCGCGCACGCCCTCCACCTTCGGACGAGCATGCTCGTGCTGCAGAACCGCGCAGCGCGTGACCTTCTCGAACGGTACGAGCGGAGTTACCAGAGCACGGCCCGCGCCCGCGGTCTTCTGCGGTTCGAGGACATCCCCAACGCGCTCACGACGCTCTCCGGCGAGGATCCACTCGCGCAGCGCGGAATCGAAATCGCGCACCGGATCGACGGGCGGATCGACCATCTCCTGCTCGACGAGTTCCAGGACACGGCGCCGGTTCAATGGCGAGTGCTGCGGCCCCTGGCAGAGGGAATCCTCGCCGACAGCAGCGGTGAGAGGAGCTTCTTCTGCGTCGGCGACCCGAAGCAATCGATCTACGGCTGGCGCGCCGCCGAGCCGCGACTGCTGCGCTGCCTCCACCAGGATCGCCCGATGCTGGTGCCGAAGCCGCTCGACGACAGCTACCGTTCGTCGCACGCGGTCCTCGGCGCCGTGAACCTGGTGTTCGGGACGATCGCGCAGAATCCGGCGTTCGGAGAATCGGGCGCGGAGGTGATCGCGGCCGCGGAAGAGATGCAGAGCACTTTCCGGGAGCACAAGCCGGCCCGATCGAAGCCCGGGGCCGTGTTCCTGGTCCGCACGCGAGAGCGAGAGTCGGAGGAAGGAGCTCACGTCCCAGCATCGGAAGCCGCGGTCGAGCGCGTGAGCTCGATCCTGACCGAGGCGCCGCGGGCGACGGTCGGCGTCCTCGTGCGAGTCCGGAAGCGGATCCCGGACCTGATCCGGCGGCTGCGCGATCGAGGGATCCTCGCGAGCGACGAGGGAGGGAATCCGCTGACGGACTCCGCCGCGGTGCTGCACGCGCTGTCCCTCCTGCATCTCGCCGATCATCCGGGGGACACCGCGGCGGCGTTCCATGTCGCGAAATCGCCGCTGGGCCGGCTCGTGGGACTCGAGCCGGAGGCGCTGTTCGCCGGCAGGAGTCGTGGCGAATCCCGTGACGGGAAGCTCGCCGATCCGATCGTCGTGCGAGCCGGCGCGGTAGCGCGCGAGGTGCGCGCGAAGATCGCCGCGCTCGGCTTCGGTGGCTACCTCGCGTCGATACGGCCGAGCGTCGGCTACGGCGATTGGGATCTAGGACGCTTCGGCCAGCTGATCGACCTCGCCCTCGCGTGGGAGAGCCGAGCGGGATCCCGTCCGAGCGCGTTCGTGGAGCACGTCCGCAAGACGAAAGTCGAGGACCGCAGCGCCGGACAGGTGAAGGTGATGACGGTGCACGCGGCGAAAGGCCTCGAGTTCGACGCCGTCGTGCTGCCGGATCTCGATTCCCGGATGCGGCACGCCGGGGAATCGCTGCTCTCGATGCGCCCCCGTCCCGAAGGAGCGATCGAAGTGGTCAGCCACGGGATCGGGAAGTCGATCAGCCCCGCTCTCCCCGAGCTCGAGCTCGTGCGCCAGGACGTCGTCCGGCGGGACATGGTCGAGGAGCTGTGCGTGATGTACGTCGCGATGACGCGCGCGATCCACCGGCTCGACTTGATCGTGCCGTGGCGGAAGGAGCACGGTACCGGCCTGACCAACGCCGCGATCCTGCGGCGAACCTTCGACGTGGACGCGGCCGGACCAGCAGGCGTGGCGTGGTCGCATCCGGAGAACACCACGCCGTGGTTCCGCGAAGAGATCGGTCCGGCGGCGAAGGAGGAGTCGAGTTCCACGACGGAGGAAGCTGCCTCGGCGACCCGTGAAGCGCCCGCTGTGGCGGCAACCGCACCCGCCTTGCGCCTGGACTCTCCGCGTCGCGCTCGCTCGACGGCCTCGCGCTCGCCATCCCTTGCGAAGGATCTCGATCTCGTCTCTCCCTCGCGCTTGCTGCGTCCGCGCGACGCGATGACGGCCCGGGGCCGGATCGTCCACCGGCTCCTGGAAGAGGTGGAATGGATCGACGACTTCGATCGGAGCGACGAAGACCTGCTCGCCCTCGCGCGGAGCCTCGAAGCCGACTCGGAGCTCGTCGCCTCGGTGCTGGCCGAATTCCGCGCGTCGCTCGAAAGGCCGGGAACGAAGCGCCTGCTCTCGCGCCCCGCACACGAAACGGAAGTCTGGCGCGAGCGCCCGTTCTCGCTCCTCCTCCCGGACGCACACGGCCTCGAAACCCTCTGGACCGGCGCCTTCGACCGCGTGGTCCTCCGCCGCGAGGGTGGAACCGTGGTCTCCGCGGAGATCATCGATTTCAAGACCGATCGCGTGAATGGGGAGTCCCTTCGCGCACGAGTCGAGAGCTACCGCCAGCAGATGCAGGCGTACCGCAGAGCGCTGGCTCACATCACGGGGCTGACGGAGGCGGCGATCCGTTTGCGGCTAGCGTTCCTGGCGCCGGACGCGATCGAGGACCTCTAGGAGACTGGCTCCCTTCGCTGGGCATGCCGGCGAGCGATGTGTTGCGGGGACAAGGGCTTGCGGCGTTTCCGAACTCCGAGGCGAGGCTGGGGGCCTTCGAAGACGCGAAGTCACAGTGATTCGGAGTGGAAGCCTGGGACCGTCTGCACAGCGAAGGGTGCCAGTCTCCATGGTGGGGTCCGGTCGAGTTCCTCCCGCCCCTGGTCGGATCCCCCAGCTGTAGCCCTCCTCGCGGTCCACGAACCCTACAGGTACGCTTCGCGTCGAACCCAGGAGCGTCCCCTCATGCACCCCGGCGTCCACCGTCACGAAGACCTCACCGGCCCCCGGGCCGTCGCCCTGACGACCTCGAACCTCGACACGCTGCAAGCGGCAGCCCGCAACGCGGATCTCGGCGCACTCGCACACGCCAACGGCCACTTCGCCGTCACTGCACGCGAAGGCAATACGGTGCGGATGGCGCGCACGATCGGGCTGCCTCTGCGCTACTTCGTGGCCAAGCTGTTCCACGGGCCGTTCCTGGTCGTGTCGGACCGCATCGACTCGTTGCACGCGTGGTGCGAGAAGGAGCGGATCGCCTGGCAGTTCGATCCGTTCTACACGCGAATGGTGCCCGCGCACTATCTAGTCGAGGTCGCGCAGATCGGCTGTCCGGATCCGAGCCCGGTCTACCGGCGGTTCTTCACGCCACCGGCGCCCCAGGACGCCGCGACGGTGGAAGAACTCGGCGCGTCGTACGCGCAAGCCGCTCTAGAATCGCTCCGCAACTGGTTCGCGAGCATCCCTGCTGACGCGCCGATCGCCTTGGCGTTCTCCGGCGGCATCGACAGCACCGCGACGTTCCTGCTCGCGCGCCAAGCGCTCACCGATCTCGGGCGTGATCCGAAGCGAATCCACGCCTACACGCTCGATCTCGGCGGTGGCACCGATGCGTCGCAAGCGGAATCGGTGATGTCGGAGCTCGGCTGTCTCCCGCAGTGGACGCCGCTTCGGCCGCGGAAGACCGAGCTGGATCTCGAGGATGCGATCTCCGTGATCGAGGACTATCGCCCGCTCGACGTCGAGTGCGCGGCCGCTTCGCTCGCGCTGCTCCGGGAGATCCGGCGCGTTCGTCCGGACTGCCGACACCTGCTCGACGGTGACGGAGGCGACGAGGACTGGAAGAGCTATCCGCTGGAGGATTCGGACCTCACGATCTCGAGCGTCTTGAAGAACCCGCTGCTCTACCACGAAGGCTGGGGCGTCGATGCGCTGAAGCACAGTCCGACGTATTCGGGCGGATTGTCGCGGTCGTACGTGAGGACGTTCGCGCCGGCGCGGGCGATGGGCTTCGAGGCGTTCTCGCCGTTCACGACGCGCGCATGCATCGCGGCGAGCTCGCGAGCGCCGTTCGAGAATCTCGCGGGAGGGGACGAGGAGAAACTGCTCGCGCTCAAGGGCCTGGCGACGGCTGCGGGCGTCGAAGCGATGACCGGCGTTCGCATGCCGGTGAATCGCAAGCGCCGATTCCAGGACGGAGTGTTGGGTGAGGCGCACCGGCGGTTGCGGAGGAGCAAGGCGTGGTGCAGGCAGGTGTTCCAGGCGCAGTGGAAGGGGCGGATGGAGGCCGCGTGGAAGACCCCGACGAGGCGGAGGTCAGGGAACGAGGTCCCGGCAGGATAGGTCCGGCGTACGGCTCGCCGGCGGGTGAGTTCGATCTGCCGACGCGGTGTTGATCCGAAATGGGCCGGACTTATCTAAGCGCAGAATCAGGCGTCCCGACAGCTCCCGGTTGCTAGCGCGGGGGGGGGCCCGAAGTACAAGGTCTTGGAGCAGAAGACGCACTCGGTAGCGGACGGTCGCGGGACGGGAGGGGCAGCTGCAGGCCGCTTCTCACCGGAAACTCGAATCCGCCGGCCGTCATCAGCCCCCGCTCGCGGGTGATCGCTGGAGAGCCCCGAATCCCGGCCTCGCGGGACCTTGACCGTTTCCCACCCCATCCAGACAATCCGAATACCACCCTTGAGTCGCCCGGTCGCGATGGGCGTCAGGGGAGCGGAAATGGGGCCCCGCATTCCCTCCCGCAATCCAAGCGTTCCGCCGGACGATCCCCGTCCGGGCGACGGTGAACCTCGGAGGGAGAGGGATGACGGCCGACCGTCGGATGAATCGGGGAATGCGCTGTTGCGAGGAGGAAGCGCCCGGGAGATCCTGAAGAAGATCTTCGAAGGTGATCCCTTGGAAATCGAGGCGCGTTGCCGGGAGCGAATCGAGACTCGGGCGTACCTGGTCGACGTGAACCGGTTACATCTCCGGGCCGTTGCCCGTGTCGCTCGCGCGGCGCTCGGCTGGAAGGGTGAGACTTCGCTGGGCGAGTTCATCATGGAACGCATCGACTACTCCGCGCAGGAGTTGATCCAGGAGGACAGGGAAGAGGAACTGTCCGGAATCCCGTGCGCGGACCCGGACGATGTACGGTTCGCGTTTCTAGCGGAGACGCTGGGGATCCCGATGGCTCTGGCGCGGCGCGCGTGCGTGGCTTTCAACTACTTGCCGGAGCGAGTACGATGCGCGTACTTCGCTGTCCTGGTGCAAGGGAAGACGGTGAATCGGTACGTGGCCGAGGGACACGGCCCACCGGAAAGGGTCAAGGCCGACGTCGAAATGGCGCTGCGGACGATCTCGGACGCGATCGGGCCGCCGCGTGATCGGGAGGAGGGGGCGAATGGCTGAGCCGGACGCGATCACGATCGATCCGGAGGTCGAAGAGATCCTTCGAAGTGTCGCCTCGGATTCGAACTCGACTCTGTTGAGGGTGTCCCGACCTACTAGGCTCACGGGATTCTTCAACCGGGGCCGAGGTGTGAGCGCGATTACGGCAGGACTAACGCCTGCAGAGCGACACTTGGTCCGCACTCGTCGGAGTGAGGTCGCGAGGCTTCTGCGGGAAGCTGGACGGATGAAGTTGTTCGATCGGCCCGAGGGACGGCTAAACGTGAGCCCGTTCCGTTCGACAGGTGAGGAGCACTTGCGTTGGAAGCCCGAAGAACTCGCAACCTGCGTCCGTGAGAATCGAGTCGGGGAGTCAATTCCTGCAGAACTGGCCTTCTGTTGGTGCTTGCTTGATCGATGTGTCGGGGCGCCGTATGCAGATCACCCATCGATCGCTCAGCTTGCTTTGGCCTCCCTTCGGCTCGAGCCGACTGATGAGGCGCGGATCATGGCTGCCCTAGACCTAATTCAGGGTGGAGCTCCCGAGGCCGGGATCAGAATCCTCGTCTACGTCCTGGGGGCGCCTTCCTCAAGTTCGGTTGCCGTCAGCGCTCGAGGCAACCTCGGGATGGCCTACTCCTTCCTGGGGGACCTACCCATGGCGCTCGCGCACTACTCTGCTGCGCGTAGGCTTGGTGGACAGTGCCTTGACCAGTGCATGAACTGTCTCGTCTTTGCGATCCAGTTGGGTCGCGTTGAAGAAGCGCGAGAGGCTGCACTCATGATCGAGACTCTCGCCTTGGCATCATTCGCTCCTGTGCAGTTGTTTTCCGAAACCAGAAGCATTCTACGTCGTCGCGGAAATTGGTCTCCCTCCGCTGAGAGTCTGGAGACAATCCGGAAGCTCAGCCCGTGCTTCGGACCGGCTTCGAGGAGGATCGCTAGTGTATTCGACTAGACTCAGGCGCTGGTGGGTAGAACTCCTACTATCGGTGATAGCCGTTGCGGCTGTGGCCTCGCCCATTATTGCACAGAGTGGAACTGGAACTCAGCCCAGAAAACAGTCGATCAGGATAGCAATGAAGCTACCGTAGTTCCCGCCCAGGCCGCCCGTGAGTTCGAACAACGCGGACCTTGATGATGAGTAATGTCCTAACGATGCAATCGCGAATCTACAAGTGGATCTTGGGCGACAGGCTGCGAGCAGGGAAGCCCTGAGATGAAACGCCAGGCGCGACCTATTGCGGCTATCCTTGTAGGATCTCTTTTCACGGTAGTA
>JBJXFB010000034.1:0-10483 GCA_046155895.1 Planctomycetota bacterium
TCGCTGCGCTGGATCGCGGTGACCTCGGAACCCGGAGGCGGCCCGGCGGCGTGGCGCGCGTGGCTCGCCGAGCGGGAGCGGAAGAGGGCTGGCGGGCGGCCGAACTTGCTCCTGCCGCGGCGGACCAGTCCCTAGATCAGCTCGCGACGTTCGACGAGAGGAGGGACGCGCCGTCCGCGGACTGCAGCCACTTCGCCAGGACTCCCTGGATCTCCTCGGCCTTGATCGGCTTGCTCAAGTAGTCGTCCATGCCCGACTCCAGGCACTTCTCGCGGTCGCCCTGCATGGCGTTGGCCGTCAGCGCCACGATGGGCGTGTGCTTGGCGGTGCCTTCGGCCTTGCGGATCTCGCGTGTCGCCTCGAAGCCGTCCATCTCCGGCATCATGCAGTCCATGAGAACGAGGTCGTACGAGCCGGCGCTGACGGCTCGGAACGCCTCCAGCCCGTTCGGGACGGGGAAGACCTGGCAGCCGAGCTTCTGCAGCATGATCGTGGCGATCCGCTGGTTGATCGCGTTGTCCTCGGCCAGCAGGACCCGCGGCTTGCGCTTCTCGTTGGCCTTGGGCTCGACCTTGCGCGGGAGCGGGGCCCTGGGCGCCTCGTCCTCCGCCACTTTCCGGAGCGCCGCGGTGACGGCCGTCGGCATCCACTTCGCCAGCACGCCCTGGACCTCTTCCTGGTCGATCGGCTTCTTCATGTAGTCGTCCATGCCCGCCTTGAGGCAGCGCTCGCGGTCGCCCTGCTTGTCGATGGCGGTCAGCGCGACGATCGGCGTGTGCCGGTGGGTGCCCTCGACGCGACGGATCTCGCGGGTCGCCTCGAAGCCGTCCATCTCCGGCATCATGCAGTCCATGACGACGAGATCGTAGGCGGCGGACCGCAGGGCGCGCAGGGCCTCGAAGCCGTTCGGGACGTGGGTCACCTGGCAGCCGAGCTTGTGCAGGACGATCGAGGCGATCCTCGCGTTGTCCTCGTCGTCCTCGGCCAGGAGCACGCGCGGCCGAGACGAGTTCTCGTGCGGTGCCGGAACGGCGGGCGACGCCGGGCCCGCGTGCTCTTCCTGCACTGCGGCTGATCCGAGGAGCGTCAAGAGGCGCTCGCGGAGATGGCGCGTCTTCACGGGCTTGGCGAGGCTGCCCGCGAAGCCCAACGCTCGCGCGCTCGCGACGCTGTCGGAGCGCGAAGAGGGTCCGAGGAGCAGGAGTTTCGTGCCGGCGAGGAGTGGATCCTCGAGGATCGTCTTCCCCAGGCTCAACCCGTCCAGCTCCGGCATCTGCAGATCGAGCAGCGCCAAGGCGAAGGGCGCTCCCTCGCGGTCGGCCGCGCGCAGCGCCGGAAGAACCCGGGACGGCTCGCTGATCGCTTCGCAGCGGCAGCCCCATTCGAGCAGGCTCACGCGCAGGACGTCGGCGCTCGCGCGGCTGTCGTCGACCACGAGGATGCGCCGGCCCGTGAGGGACGAGGCGGAAGGGCTCTCGCTGGAGACGGCTCCCGGCCGCTTCTCCAGCTTGACCGTGCACCAGAAGGTCGAGCCCCGGCCTTCTTCGCTCACCGCGCCGACGCGCCCGCTCATCATCTCGGACAGCCTGCGGCAGATCGCGAGACCGAGGCCGGTGCCGCCGTAGCGGCGCGTCATCGAAGGATCTCCCTGGTAGAAGGGCTGGAAGACGCGCCCGAGGTGGCCTTCGGAGAGGCCGATGCCCGTGTCACGCACGGAGAAGCCGATCGTCGCGTGCGTCGTGGTCTCGGATTCCAGCTTGGCGGTGACGACGATCTCGCCGCGTTCGGTGAACTTGACCGCGTTCCCGACCAGGTTGAGCAGGATCTGGCGCAGCCGGCCCGGGTCGCCGCGCAGGGAATCGGGGACCTCGGGCTCGATCGAGAGGATCATCTCGAGGCCCTTGTCCTGGGCCTTCGCCGCGAGGATGTCGACCACCTGCTCGAGGACCGAGCGGAGATCGAAGTCGATCGCCTCGAGATCGAGCTTGCCGGCCTCGATCTTCGAGAAGTCGAGGATGTCGTTGATGATCGCGAGCAGGGAGTCGGCGCAGGACCAGATCGTGCCCGAGTACTCGCGCTGATCGGGCTGGAGGGGGGTGTCGAGCAGGATCTGCGTCATCCCGATGATGCCGTTCATCGGGGTGCGGATCTCGTGGCTCATCTTGGCCAGGAACTCGCTCTTGGCCTGGTTCGCCGCTTCCGCCTGCGTGCGGGCCACCTCGAGGTCCTTCGTGCGTCCCTCGAGCTGCTTCTTGGCGGCGAGCAGCGTCTCGGCGGACTCGCGCAGGCGGTCCTGGGCCGCGCGCAGGTCCGTGACGTCCTGGATCGAGCCCGCCATGCGGACCGGATGGCCTCCCTCGTCGCGGATCGCCTGGCCACGGTCGCGGAACCAGCGCCAGCGGTTCTCCATCGTGCGCATCCGGTACTGCACGTCGTAGGGCCAGTTGCCCGTGATGTGCGCCTTCCGGCTCTTGTTGACCTGCTCGAGGTCCTGCGGGTGGATGTGGGCGTCCCAGGTCTCGAGGGTGCTGCGGAACTCGTGCTCCTTGTACCCGAGCAGCTGCTTGAACCGCGGCGCGAGGAAGAGCTCGCCCGTGACCAGGTCGCGGTCCCAGATGCCGTCGCCGGTTCCCTGCATGGCGATCTGGAAACGCTCCTCGCTCTTGCGCAGGGCGGCTTCGACGCGCTCCCGCTCGATCGCCTCGGTCGAGGGCTCGGCCGGCTCGGGGTCCGGGGTGCGAGCGGCGTCCTCGGTCGCCGGGACCGCGGCGGGCGAAGGGATGCTCGCCCGCAGCTCGCGCAGGCTCCGGCGGCAGACGTGGATGAGGAAGACGTTCTCGAGGGCTACGTAGCCCGTGTACTCGATCCAGCGCCAGAAGTCGGACTTGATGAGCCCGTAACCCTCGGAGGGAGCGTAGATCCCGCGCACGAGATGGTTCGCCACGACGACCGCCGACGCGGTGAGCAGGATCCGCCAGTCGCGGTACATCGCGAGGAAGGCGAGCGAGACGAAGACGTGGAAGTGCGCCTCCATCCGTCCGTCCATCACATGGATGAACAGCACGGAGGTCAGGGCCTGGCCGACGGCGATGGTGTGGCGCGTCAGGGCCTGTCCCGGGTGACGGAGCGCGACGAGGATCGAGACGATCGCGATCGAGCCTCCCCCGATGAGCACGAGCCAGACCTTGGGGTCCAGGCCCTCTGCGGGGGCGGTCCCGGCGCGGAGCTCGGTCCAGTGCGTCATCGCGGTGCACGCGATCCACTGCACGAGCAGGACGAGGATGAAGACGCTGTCGGTGTCGCGGTGGAGGTCGGCCAGGTACTTCTGGTAGTTGCGCTCGGCCTCCGCGGTGGCGGTGGCTGAAGACGCGGGGACTAGCAGCGGGGTGGCCCTCGAGCGCATGGGGGGTGGTCTGTCGGGAGCGATCAGAACGAAATCGCGGGTCCCGAAGATTTCGGGGCGCGGGTTCGGGGATGCGGGAAGGCCCTCGAGACCCCTTTCATTCGGATCGCTTTCGGATGCCGGGGCCTGGCTTCTGAAGGCGCGGTCGCCTCTGCGCGGGGGACGGAAAAAAAAGACCACGGGGTCGCGTGGTGGCCAAGTCCCGGGTCCCCTCCGTCCGAAAGGTAGGTCGCCCCGCTCCCCGGGTCGCTACGCCGCCGGTCGTTCCGCGCCCGGTTCCGACAGGAATCCCCCACATGTTGGACAAGCAGTTCGAGGAACTTCGACTCGCCGGAAGCCTGCCCTCGCCCGCCGGCGTGGGGCTTCGGATCCTGCAGATCACCCAGAACGAGGACGCTTCCCTCGAGGACATCGCGGCGGTCCTCCAGACCGACCCGACCCTGACCGGGCGCCTGCTCAACCTCGCCAACTCCGTGACCCACGGCGGCCGCACCTCGGTGACGACCGTGCATGCGGCCGCGGTCCGCCTCGGCGTGCGGTCCGTGCGCAACATCAGCCTCGGCTTCAGCCTCCTGGCCGGAAACCGCAACGGACGCTGCCAGACCTTCGACTACGACGGCTTCTGGTCGCACTCCATGGCCGTGGCCGCCGCCGCCCAGACCGTGGCGGAAACACGCGGCGACGTCGCGCCGGCGGATGCGTTCACTTGCGGTCTGCTCCAGGGCATGGGCCGGCTCGCGCTGGCGAGCATCCACCCGGCCGCGTACGAGGGCGTGCTGGAGCGCGCCCGCGGCCAATCCTCGCTGATCCTCGCCGAGATCGAGCAGGACAACTTCGGCATGAACCACCGCGAGGTGGCCGCGGCCCTGCTGCGCGATTGGAAACTGCCCGAGCACTTCTCCGCTGCCGTCGGCCACGTGGGCAGCGGCGCGCCCCCGGAGGAATTGGACACTCCCCAGGCCGTGAACATCGCCCGGACGCTCCAGGATGCCCGCGACTTCGCGCGGGCCCTGACGGCCGACGTCGACTCTTCGCCCGAATTCTGCGGTCGCCTCCAGCGCGATCTGGAGCGCTTGCAGACGCGCCTGGGGCTCGACGACAACTCGTTCGCGGCCTTGTGGGACCGCGTGGCGAAGAACTGGACGGGCTGGGGCGAGATCATGCAGAGCCGAGCCCGGCCCGCCCTGGGCCGGACCGACATCCGCCAGCGCGCGCAGTTCGCAGGCGAAGCCCCGAGTCCGGCAGCCGTGCCGGGCGCGCGGCCCGCGGAGGTCGCTCTCACCGGCCAGACCAGCGGGCTGCGCATCCTCCTCGTCGGGGAGGAGCTGTCGCGGACCCCGGACCTCCGCGACTCGCTCGCGGACGACGGGCACGAGGTCACGACGGTGGCGGACGGTCAGGAGGGCCTCGAGCGGGCTCTCGAGAAGGCTCCGCACTTCGTGCTGTGCGACTGGGACGCGCCGCGCATGAACGGACTGCAGCTCGTGCACACGCTGCGCCGGAGCGATGTGGGCAGCCGGGTCCACTTCGTGATCGTGGCGGAGGGCGACAAGCAGTCGCGCCTCCTGGAGGCGTTCGAGGCCGGCGCGGACGAGTATGTGCTGAAACCCATCGACCCGCGGATCGTCCAGGCTCGCGCGCGAGCCGCGCTGCGTTTCGTGCAGCTCAACGAGCGGATCGAGAACCTCCGGATCGAGCGCGAGCAGCAGATCGGGCAGCTGGCGATCCTCACGCGCAAGCTGCAGATCGCGGCCGTCACGGACGCGCTGACCGGCCTCTACAACCGGCGCTTCGCGGTCGAACGGCTGCAGAAGGCCTTCGCGGTGTCCCGGAACGGCAAGACGCCGCTCTCGGTGATCATGCTCGACATCGACCGCTTCAAGTCGGTCAACGACGTCCACGGGCACGACACGGGCGATGCGGTCCTGCGTGCCACGGCCAAGCTGGCGGCCGGCCTGCTGCGCAAGGGAGATGCCCTGTGCAGGATGGGCGGGGAGGAATTCCTCGCGATCTGTCCCGGGGCCGACTTGAGGGGCGGCATCGAGGTCGCCGAGCGCCTGCGCGCCGCCGTGCGGAAGAACGTCGTGCGTTTCGGCACTTTCGATCGCGCGGTGACGGTCAGCGCGGGGGTGGCGCAGCTCGAGGACACGCACGCCGACGTGGACGCGCTCCTGAAGACCGCCGACCGGCGGGTCTACCTGGCCAAGGAAGGCGGCCGGGACGGGGTGGTCGCCTGCGAGCCGCCGACGATCCTGCGCACGGCCGGCTGAGCAGGAGCGGCTCGGGGAGCCTACTCCCCAAGCGGAGGATCCCGGAAGTTCCTCGACCTCATTCCCCGCGACGCCTCCCGTTTGCTAGCAATACCGATCCTCCCCGCGGGATCCCATGCGTCCGGAAGTCGAAGCCCAGCTCGCCGTCTTCAAGCGCGGCGTCGTCGACCTGATCGAGGAGGGTGAGCTCGCCGAGCGCATCGAGCGGAGCCTCAAGACGGGGAAGCCTCTGCGCGTGAAGTTCGGCATGGACCCGAGCTCGCCGGACCTCCACGTCGGCCACGCGATCCCGCTGATGAAGCTGCGCTCGATCCAGGAGCTCGGGCACACGATCGTGCTGATCGTCGGCGACGCGACGGCGATGGTGGGGGATCCGAGCGGGCGGAACAAGCTGCGGCCGCAGCTGACGCGCGAGGAGGTCGAGCGGAATCTCCAGACCTACGTCGAGCAGTTGACCAAGGTCCTCGACGTCTCGAAGACGGAGATCCGCCGCAACTCGGAGTGGTTCGACAAGTTCACCTTCCAGGACTTCCTGAAGCTCGCCGGACGGATGACGGTGGCGCGCATGATCGAGCGCGACACGTTCCAGAAGAGGATGCAGGAGGGCGAGCCGATCGGGATCCACGAGATGATCTACCCGCTGATGCAGGGGTGGGACTCGGTGATGATCCGCTGCGACCTCGAGCTCGGCGGGACGGACCAGCTGTTCAATCTCCTGCGCGGGCGCGACCTCCAGCGCGAGGAAGGGGCTGAGGGCCAGATCTGCTTCACGACGCCGCTCGTCAACGGTCTCGACGGGCGGAAGATGAGCAAGAGCTACGGGAACACCATCGGGCTGACGGATTCCGCCAAGGACATGTTCGGGAAGACCATGCGCGTCGCGGACGAGGCGATGAAGGACTGGTACACGCTGCTGACGCGGGTGCCGGTCGAGGAGATCGAGCGCAGGCTGGCGGGGGACTTCCGCGAAGCGAAGGCGGGGCTCGCCGAGGAGATCGCGAGCTTCTTCCACGGCCGCGATGCGGCGAAGGCGGCGCGCGAGGCCTTCGACAGGCAGTTCCGGGATCACGAAGTGCCCGACGACGTGCCGGTCGTGAGCTGGCCGAAGGGCGCGCCCGCGGACGGGCTGCCGCTCGCCAACCTGCTCAAGGACCTCGGGCTCGAGAAGAGCACATCCGACGCGCGCCGGAGCATCGAGCAGGGCGGCGTGAAGCTCGACGGTGAAGTCGTGCGGGATCCGAAGGTCGTGGTGCGGACGCCGGCGGGCGAGATGCTGATCCAGGTCGGCAAGAGGCGCTACGCGCGCGTCAAGGGAGCTTGAGATGGGTCGTCCGGTCGTTCACTTCGAGTTCTGGTCGCAGGACCCGGCCAAGGTCTCCTCCTTCTACGAGACAACCTTCGGTTGGAAGATCCAGCACATCCCGCAGATGGACTACCGCATCGTCGATACCGGCGGGCAGGGCGGCATCAACGGCGGGATCATGAAGCCCAAGCAGGGGCCCTGGCCGAGCAACCTCGCCTTCTACATCGACGTGGACGACGTCGCGGCGTACGTGAAGAAGATCCGCGACGCGGGCGGGAAGATCCTCGTCGAGAAGCAGGAGGTCCCGGGCGTCGGGACCTTCGCGCTGTTCTCGGATCCCGACGGGCGCGTGCTGGGGGTCTGGAAGAAGAACCTGACGTAGCGCGGCGGATCACCGCACCGCGCCCGAGAACGGCACGCGGATCTCGCCCACGTGGGGATGATCCGTCCGGAGGACGAGCGTGCCCGAGAACAGCGGCTCCTCCAGCTTGGGCCAGCTCTGCAGGACGATCGTCCACCGCGTGGCGCTCCCTTCGTCCTCCGGATCGACCGGCGTCGCCTCGGACGCGATCCACCGGGCCGCGCCCGGCGGCTCCGTGCGGATCTCGTGCGAGGTCACCAGGACACGCTCGCCGGGGATCAGCGAGACCAGCTCGGCCACGACGCGCGCGGCCGTCCCCTTCGCGATCGTCCCGAACGCGAGCACCGGCGGTCGCACGACGAGTTCCGGCGAGATCTGCGCGCTCACGGGGATCGAGAACGGCGCTCCCTCGCCCGTCCCGTCCTCACCCGTCACCGACAGCATGATCTTCCCGTGCGCGGGTCCGATCGGGAGGTTCGGTTTGGCGGTCGCGACGACGATCCACACCGGCACTCCCGCGATCTCCGTCTCGTCCACGGTGGCCGTGAAGGGGCCCTCGATCGACGCGATGCCCTTCACGCGCGTCGAGCTGCCCGGCACGTCGTTCACGACGTCCGCGCGCCCGCTCGCGCCGGCGCTTTGCGGCGTCGGCCCCAGCGCGATCGCCCCGGGCACTGCGCGCATGAGCCGCTCCACCACGAGGTGCATCTCGAAGGTCAGGTACGGCGTCGAGGCCGAGTCGCTCCGCATCCGCACCATCGCGAGCTTGTCCAGGTTCATCTCCCGCACGTGATCCGTATCGACGCGCACGATGAGCTCGGCCGTCGCGCCCGGAGGCAGCGTGATCACGGGGACCTCCTTTCCGCTCCGCCCCTCGACGTGCTCACCGTTCGCCGCGAGGTAGCGGATCCTCGGCGTCGCGCATCCGCAGCTCGGGATCAGGTCCCGTACCGTCACCGGAGACGTCTCGTCGTTGCGGATCAGGAACACGTGCTCGTGCTTTGAACCGTACTCCACGCGCCCGAAATCGAAGAACGGCCGGCCGTCGACCTGGTTCAGGACCACGAGACCGCCGGTCGCGGGAATCGAGGGAGCACGATCGCAGGCGGGGGCGAGCAGCGCGAGGAGCGCGAACGCGGGGGATCGGAGCACGGGGTGCATCGCGGACAAGCTAACCCACGGCCTCATCTTCTCGTGAATCCGCAGGGCAGGCCCTTGGCCGCGACGTACTCGATCCGCTTCCGCACGCGCTCGGTGGCGAGCTTGAAATCCTCGGGCCGGAGAGGCTCTCCGCTGCGGACGAGGACTTCGGCCAGCTCCACCCGGGCCCGTCCCGGATCCGCCGAACCGGCGGATCGGCAGTCGATCTCGAACGCGTGCTCGCCCGTCTTCGTGCTCTTCCGCGATACGAGGCGCATCGGGGCGTGGTCCTCGCCCGGGACGAGGTCGGCGGATCCGAGCTCGACCCCGTTGGCGCGGATCACGAGCCGCACGGGATCCGAGGCGCCGGCGAGGCGGGGCGTGAACAGGAGTGCCACCGGCTGCCAGGTCTGGACGGTGAAGGAGTCTCGTCCGGTCACCGGGAGGATCCAGGTGTTGTCTCGCTTCGGGAAGGCGAGCGCAGGAGTCGGGAACACGAGGTGGCGTGCGCCATTCCTCCAGGCCTCGCTGTCCAGCCGTGCGTACAGGAGATAGAGACCGACCTGGGCGTCGAACCGGAAGCTCGCGACGAGCTTCCGATCCTGGAGCGCGCGCGGAAGCTCGTCCTCCAGGCCGATCGGTCCGGTCAGCAGGTAGGCCGCGCGGTCCAGCCGGCCGTGGTCCGGCGCCGAGTTGAGGAGGGAGAAGTCGTAGACGGGTCCCTCGTACTCGAAGGCGGGCAGCCCCTCGAACGTGATGAAGTCCTCCGTCGCGCTCGTGTGCTTGCGCAGCCACGCACCCGCGGCCTGGCGCCCGAGCTCCCAGCTGTCCGAGGCGTGGAGCGCGTGGTCGACGCGATCGGCTCTCGAGCGCGCCGCGAAGTAGCGCCCCTGCTGCCAGACGAGTCCGGCGACGGCTGCGAGGGCGACAGGCCACATCCGGGGCGGATTGTCGCCCGGATCCCAGGCGAGCCGCGGCCATCGCCAGGAGGCGGCCATCGAGGCGGCCAGGGCATGCACGGTGAAGCTCGCGAGGATCACCGTGAGGATGACCGGCGTGGCCTCGTACCAGGGGTAGGCCGCGCCGAGGTTCACGGCCGCGAACGCGGCCATGACCAGGAGGAACCACAGCTGGATCACGGCGATCGGGAAGGAACGCCCGAGCTCGCGCGCGAACGGAAGCCAGAGGAGGGAGATCCAGGCGAGGAGGTACAGGCTCCAGAATCCGTCGGCGATCAACAGCCTGTGCAGCCACAGCGGGTCCATGTGGAAGCCGATCGAGTGCACCGACATCTTCACGAGCATTGAGTTCGGCACGATCGATCCGAAGCTCGCGAGGAGCACGAGGAACACGGGAGCCGCGCACAGCAGCGCGATCACGGCGGCGCGCCAGGGGAAGCGGCGGCGGCCGGCGAGGAAGATCACCGTGAAGGCGACCGCGGCCAGCGCACCGTCGAGCTTGTTCGCCACGAGGAAGCCGAGCACGATCCCGGGGAAGAGATCGCGCGGGCTGTGCAGCGCGCGGAAGAGGAGCGTCGCGAGGAGCATCACGAGCGGCGTCTCCATGCCGTCGACGATCGTCTCGAAGGGTCGCGTGAAGGCGATCAGGGCCAGGAGGGCGAAGACGGCCGACCCCTTCGAATAGAACCGCGCGAAGGTCGAGAAGAGGACGCCCGCCGTGAGCGCGAAGCAGGCGCTGGCGACCAGCAGGATCGCCGTCTCCGGCGAGCAGCCGAGGCGGAGGAGCGCGGCCTCGGTCAGGGTGTAGAGCGGATTGCTGGCGCCGTTGACCGCCTCGCCGTCGTTGTAGTTGAAGCCGGCGCCGTGGGCGATGCGCTCGGCGTAGCGCAGCGTGATCCCCGCGTCGTCGGAGACGTAGTCGTAGTGGTCGACCAACCAGGAGTAGGCGAACGCGGCCAGGCCGACGAGGAGCCCGCCGCGGAAGTGGCTCCGTGCCGTGAAAACCCTCACCAGGTTCACTTTCTCGCACCGCGAGCCGCGCCGAGG
>JBJXFB010000035.1:0-2687 GCA_046155895.1 Planctomycetota bacterium
TCGCTGCGCTGGATCGCGGTGACCTCGGAACCCGGAGGCGGCCCGGCGGCGTGGCGCGCGTGGCTCGCCGAGCGGGAGCGGAAGAGGGCTGGCGGGCGGCCGAACTTGCTCCTGCCGCGGCGGACCACGGAGCGACGTCGTCCCTAGTGCCCCGAGTCGGAGGCACGGTGACCCAACCGTGCGACCGACTCAAGAATCCGATCGGCGGCCTTCCTCCGGGTGGACCGTCGAGGGTCAGCGTTGTCGATCTCGAGGTAGCGCGCGATCGCTCGACTGGTCGAGGTCAGCTCGTGGCCGCCGCGAACCGTTCCTTTGCGGGCGTCGGTTCAGAAGGGCTGTTGCATGCGCTTGCGCAGCGCGAGGAGCTTGTCCACCGAAGCCTCGCCATCTGCCTGATTCCGCTGAGCCGCAGCCCGAACGAATTCCACGTCATCGAGGGCATCTTTTGGAAACCCCGCTGCTCGCGCGGTCTCGATCAGCGCGTCGCACCGCTTGCGGATGTACTCGACGCTGTAGTTGTATCCGCGTCCGTACTTGGTGACGCCGTATGCGTCGGTGCTTTCCATCGACCAAAGGACTTCGAAGACCTGCGCGCCCGCCACGAACGCCCTCGAGACCGCGCGCCCCCAGTCCTTGTCCAGACTATCACGCGTTGCCGTGACGACTCCTTTCAGCACGGCCTCTTCATCGGGCAACTGTCCCGTCTCGAGACGCGGCAAGCCGCGCAGGTATTCGTTCTCCACTCCCAGACGTGCGATCTGCGTTGTGAACGAACCCCGCGCCTCGTGGAACCGCATCACGCAGGCGTGTTGGGCGATCGTGACCTGAAAGTCGTTCTGGCTGCGGGATCGCCCGAGGCTGTTCACCTCCGTGCGCAAGTCGGTGGAGAAACCGTCGCCTCCCAGCGACTCCATCGTCACGCGATTCGGGGCCAGTCGGCGGTCGCGGCAGGCGAGATACATTTCGGCCGCGAGCAAGCCGCAGCCGAAGGATTGGCCTTTGGCGATGGGGACCGACTGCTTGCTCAGCTCCAATGCGGCCTCGTCGAGGGACTCCGCGTCGGCGCTCTCGGCCGGCGGCACGGGAGCCACGGGAGCTCCGAGCTTCTCGGCTTGCTTCTGCCGACGTTGGAGCTCCACGATGGACGCACCGCGCGAGGCCAAGCGCGGCGACTCGTCGAGGAAGCGTTCGAGCAGCTCGACGGCTTCCGGGAACAAGCCCTTTTCGTATGCCGTTGCCGCATCCGAGCGGAGGGTGGAGAGGGTCAGGAATTCGACCCCCAACGCTTGGGGCGCACCCGATGCCTTGAGTGTGCTCATCGATTCATCGGCCGCCTCGAGTCGTGTGCGAACCCCCTCGCGGTCGGCGACGAGAGCGGTGATCTCGTCGCACACGGCACGGACCTCGTCGAAGCCCTGCTCGGCCGGGCCGTACTGCTCGTTCTCGTAGAACGACGAGGCGGCGCGCAATCGACGATCGAGATCAGCGAGTCGCGGCGCAAGCCCTTGACCACGATCAACTTCGAGCAGTGCCTCCGCCCGGAGACTCAGCGACGCCTTGGCCTGCACGAGCGCGGGCGGCGCGGGTTGCTTTCCCGAACCGATGACGACAGTGCCGGAGCCAGTGTTGTTCACGGCATGGCCACCGACGGGGCCTTCAATGTTCGCGTTGCCGGTCTTGCTACTGCCGGCTTGCGGCGTGTACTGAGGTGCGTTCCGCGTCGCCCATTCCATGAACTCGGCGGCCGTTGGTTTGGTCTGAAGAAACGCGTTCAGCATCCTCGTGAATTGCCGGAAGTCCGGCGTGTTCCGCGGATCGTTGACGGCTCTGCACTCGAGGTAGGCACGCATGCGGTCGTCGGCAGCCGCCTGACTGATCAACGTCTTGACCTCGGGACTCTGCTCGAGCTTCACACCACCGAAGACGAACTTCCCCCACTCCGTCCTCGCGAGATCAACGCTCAAGCCGGCCTGTGTGAACGTGTCCGGCGGAGGCACGACACAGCCCAACTCATCGACCACAGGAATCGCGGGTGGGACGGCTCGAGGCGCAGATGAACATCCGGCTACCAGCAAGAGAGCCAACGCAGAATGGACGAGAGAGCGCTCCCCCGAGGGTTTGCGCATGGGATGAGTAGCGATCATGGTCATCGATTGCCCCCGGGAATAGCGACAGTGGCGGCAAGCCTCGTACTGCGCTTCCGCCGGGACAGGACCCACATGCCTCGGTGGTGCAGGCGAAATGGGTCCGTCGGTCTCATTCTGACGAGCAGGGACCTGTGTTGGAAGAGGGCGTGGGGCACGGCGCTGGTAGCCGGGGGATTGGCACTCCAAACGGAAGATCCCAGGGCATGCTACCCCCGTCGGTGCTCCTGGATACTGCTGCCGAGATTCCGACGCGCTCCCCACATCGCTCGTGCGCGGGACTGGCGGTTTCACTGGTGCGTGCGCATCGTGCTGGCGAACCGGTGACCGGAGTCCCGGAGCGATTCACGCCTGAGTCCGAACACAGGGCTCCTGGACGTCGATCGCGAACCCCTGGGCCGGGACGGAGAACGCCTTACGCGCCCTCGTGCCTTCGCTGCGCTGGATCGCGGTGACCTCGGAACCCGGAGGCGGCCCGGCGGCGTGGCGCGCGTGGCTCGCCGAGCGGGAGCGGAAGAGGGCTGGCGGGCGGCCGAACTTGCT
>JBJXFB010000093.1:0-78630 GCA_046155895.1 Planctomycetota bacterium
GGTATAGGCCGGGCACATCGGTAACAGATCTGACCGGGCACATGGGTGACATCCGGAGGGACGGCAGGAGGTGCCGTCCATGCCGTGGAAGGAGTCCCAAGTGTTCGAAGAGAGACTGAAGTTCGTCACGGCCTACCTCGAGGGCAGCTGGAGCATCACCGAGCTCTGCCACGCCTACGGAGTGAGCCGCAAGACCGCCTACAAGTACATCGAGCGCTACCAGGAGCAGGGCGTCGAGGGACTGAAGGACCTCATTCGCTCTCCGCGAGCGCATCCCAATCAGACCAGCGCCGCTGTCGAGCGATTGATCGTGACAGGTCGCAAAAATCACTCGACCTGGGGTTCGAAGAAGCTCTTGCAGTGGCTAGCTCGCCATCATCCGGACATTCGTTGGCCAGCTCGCAGCACGGTCGGAGAGATTCTCAAGCGCAATCAGCTGGTGTTGCCGCGTCGTCGCATTCGACGTGCGACGCCATCGAAGTCGCCGCTGGAGGAGGCGAAGCATCCGAATGCGCTGTGGTGCTGCGATTTCAAGGGCTGGTTCAAGACGCTGGATGGCCGTCGGTGCGATCCGCTGACCGTCACCGATGCATTCAGCCGGTACGCGCTCGTGTGTCGTGGTCTGCCACGACCGATCTACGCGCACGTGCGCCCCTGGTTCGAGCGAGCATTTCACGAGTTCGGACTGCCCGAGGCGATCAGGAGCGACAACGGACCGCCTTTCGCGTCCTCAGGAACGGCCGGTCTGACAAAGCTCTCGGTCTGGTGGATCAAGCTCGGAATTCGGCCTGAACGCATCGCACCTGGTCGGCCGCAGGAGAACGGCAGGCACGAGCGCTTCCATCGCACTTTGAAACAGGAAACCGCTCGTCCGCCTAAGTCGACGATGCAAGCGCAACAGATGGCGTTTGGGCGTTTCGTCCGCGAGTACAACGAGGAGCGACCGCATGAAGCCTTGGGGGGCCGCACACCCAAGCAGCTGTACCAGCGCTCACCGCGGTCGTTTCCTCGGCACATCGAAGCCTTCGAGTACCCCAAGCACTTCGAGGTGCGCACGGTGCGCAAGGACGGTCGCACACGATGGCAAGGGAAGCTGCTCTTCGTCACCGACCTGTTGAGGAACGAGATGGTGGGCTTGGAGCCGATCAGCGACCGACACTGGACGTTGCACTGGGGTCCCGTCGAGCTCGGGATCGTCGACAACGCCAAGAACGAGCTCGTCCAACACGAGAACTTCAGTTTCACCAGAAGGCGTGCGGACTGGGACGAGGAAGGCTGAGTGTCACCTATGTGCCCGGTCACGGACGCAGCGCAGACATCGCAGAATGCCGACCTCGGCGCAGGAAGCCTGCCCTCGAACACGACCAGAGGCGGGGCGAGGCCGCGGATCCGGTCGTCGCAACATCACAACTCTGCTGCTCGCCCGCCATGGCGGGCGAGCAGCAGAGCAACTGGCACGCTAGGCTGCCTTGCTTGGCGAACGCAACCCAGGGAAACTGTCACCTGTCTGCCCGGTCTGATCTGTCACCCATGTGCCGGGCCGCTCAAAGGGTACGTGAGCCTGGATCGGTCGAAGGTGAGCACATCTCTCGCACCACGCGCTTTCGAGGCGGATCCTGTGCTCCACCATGCCTCACACGACTCCCATGAACCCTCCTTGGACTTCCCTCGGCCTGATTGCGCTCGTGCTCTGTGGGTGCGCCGCTGTCGGAGGAAACGGACGTGACGGCGACGCGGAGGCGCGCCGCGTTCAGGCAGCTCAGCGATTCCTGGCGACGCTCGATCCCGCGCAACGAGACCGCGCCACGGCACCGTTCGAGGCCGCGGAGCGGCGCGCGTGGGATTTCGTGCCCAAGGAGCGCCCCGGCGTTCGGCTCGGGGACCTCGACACCCGCCAGCGCGCGGCGCTTCACGAGCTGCTCGACACGACGCTCTCCAGTCAGGGGCACCTCAAGGTGGAGGGCATCGTGCGGCTCGAGGATGTGCTCTTCGAGCTCGAGTCCAAGCCCGGTGCGCCCGCCAGCCACCGCGACCCCGGGCTCTATGCGTTCCGAGTATTCGGAACGCCCGGAATCGGGCCGTGGGCGTGGAAGTTCGAAGGCCACCACGTCTCGCTGAACTTCACGTCGACCGAAACGCGTCCGACGCGCACCACGCCGTTCTTCCTGGGTGTGAATCCGGCCCGGGTTCCAGCCGGGAAGTACGCGGGCGCACGCGTATTGGTCATCGAGGAAGACCTCGGCCGCGAGATCGAGCTCGCGCTCGACGAAGAGCAACGCGCCAGCTCGCGTCTTGCGGGCGCGACACCGCGTGACGTGATCCTCGCACCGGGCGTCGATCGCGGCTTCGAGCGTGTCGAGGGCGTGCGCGTCGGCGATCTGCGCGCCGAGCAGCGCGAGCTCGTGACGCGGCTGCTCGACGAGTTCGCGCAGAACCTCGCGCCCGATCTGTGCGCACAGGCGCGCCAACGCTTCGCCGAGGACGGCATCGACGCGCTGCGTTTCGGTTGGAACGGCGGCACGCGCGTCGGCGAAGCGCACTACTGGCGCATCGTCGGCTCGAAGTTCGCGATCGAATACGCAGATGTCGACGGCGGCTCGAACCACTTCCACTGCGTGTGGCGCGACTTCGAGCGCGACTTCGGCGCCGATCTCCTGCGCGAGCACCTGGAGCACGACCACGCGCACGGCGGACACTGATCACTTCGTCGGCGGCGTCCTCGGAGCAGCGTCAGATTCGATCTCGAGCCGGAAGGGCAACAACGCGCCACGGGCCCTCGCGATGTGCTGCCGCTCTCGTTTCGTACTCGTCCTGAAACTCCACGCTCGGCCAAGCAAGCGAGGTTGGACGGGATACGACGGCCTCGCGCTCAGCGGCCGAGCGCCCGCGCCCGCAAGGTCCTCGCGCTGAGGAGCCTCGAGGCGGCCCGGGTCCGTTGGCCTAATGGAGAATCAGGACCCAGCCCGATCTCCGAGGCCGACCGGGCGGATTCCGTCCGCTCGATTCCCCCACCGCGCAAGGACCCACGGGGCACCGAGACAGGTCCGAGGAGCCTCGTCGCGTGGCTCGACTTGACGGCGAGTCGCACCGGTTGTGCGGCATCCATGCAGCGACAAGTCTCGCTCTCGTGATCCAGTCGTTCGGCGATGCGCCGCCCGCGTCACGAACGCGGCGCGCGAGTCACGGGAGACGCACGTACTGGAGCTCAGCCACCTTCACGAGCTCGGATCCAGCCGGGCCCGCGAGCTCCTCGCGCCGGAACTTTCCGTCCGCGTCGAAGCGGTACACCCAGCGCCGCAGGCTTCGCTGTTCGATCTTGCCGGAACGCTGCGGCACGAACCGGTCGAGGGTCAGCGTCCGCTGCTTCGCGTCCCACACGCCGGTGAAGCACGCGTGCTCGCCGGTTACCTCGTCGATCTCGACCGCCTCGTAGGTGTCCGGAGCCGAGCGCGTCAGGGTCGTCTCGCCGGTGATCGGTCGCCGTCCGGTTTCGATCGTCCACGCCTCCCGCATCGCGGCGCCCCCGAGTCCGCGGTTCCATCGCGCCGTGCCGGACAGTGCCTTCGGCTCGGCACCGGGTGCCATCCACTCACGGCCCTCGATCTTCCACGAGCCGTCGAGCTCGAAGATCGGAGCGCCGGGGTCCGCGCCGACCAGCCGCGTCGGATGGCCGCCGTCGCGGTCGATCGTCCACAGCCAGAGATCCCAGCTCTCGGTCTGCCGCTTCGCGAGCACGATGCGATCGCCCTTCGGCGACCACGTGGCGTAGAAGAAGCGCAGGCCGGGCGCGAACAGGCGCTTCCGGTCCGTGCCGTCGGGCCGGATGGTCCACAGCTCGCACCGCTGCTGGTCGTTCATCGCATACAGGACGCGCGCTCCGTCCGGCGACCAGCACGGATCGACGGGGAAGTCCTCGTGCGCACCCTCGACGAGCAGCCGCGCGTCCTCGCCGAGCGGGCCGCCGAGCATCACGTTCAAGCCGGACCTGAAGAGGAGCCGCTTCCCATCCGGAGACCAGCTCGGGCTCCCGGTGCGCTGGCCGGGCAGCCAAGCGACGACGTCGCCCGTGGCGAGCTCGACGACGACGACCTTCGCGCGCTCACCCGAAGCGGGACGGCTCGAGTAGGCGATGCGTTTTCCGTCGGGCGACCACTCGACGGGAACGAGCTCTGGCTTCGGGGCCTTCGCGGCGAGCAGCGGCCGCTTGCCGGAGCCGTCCGGCAGGATGGACCAGTAGGTGGAGCCCGGATTCTCCGCGGTGCCGGCGGCCTCCGCGGCGACGAAAGCGAGGCGCGCGCCGTCGGGATGCCAGCGCAAGTAATGCTGGTTCTCCGCGGCAGGGACGAGCTTCTTCGCCTCGGTCCCATCGGCGCGCATCGTCCACAGCGACCGTCCGGCCTCCTCGGACACGCCGAACGCGATCTGCGACCCGTCGGGCGACCAGTTGGGCTCGGTGCCGTTCGTTGGGAGCGGGACCTGGGATGCGATCGACGCAAAGAGCACGGTGGCGAATGCGAGCATGGTCGGTTTCTCCGCGGGCGGCCATCTCCCCGACGGCCGAGGCCCGCACATGTGAGCCCGCATGTCTCACCACCTTCTCTCGTCGCCAGGCCGAGTCACGGCGGCGGCTCGTGCTTCGGCGCGTGACGCGGCCTGCGGCTGTGTAGTCGCCTGATCGTCGTCAGGCCGTCAGCGCGGAGAGAGCGCGCGCCGACAAGCGCTGGAACGCGGCGACGAAGAGCAGGAACGCGAGCACGAGCTTCCCGACGATCGAGGTCGAGACGCGCGACTGCCAGGCGGAGTCGGGCTCCTCGGCGAAATCGAAGCGCGGAAAGGCGGAGAGATCGTCCTTCGTGATCGGCCTGTTGGCGTGGATGCGCGGGGCGTAGAAATCCTCGACCGTCTGCTTGAACGCGGCGACCTGCGTGCGGTAAGCCTCGTTGCGCCAGTAGCCCGTGCCCGCGAGGTCCGTCAGCGCCTCGTGCGTCGCAATCGCGGGGGACACGAAGCGCCAGGTCTCGACCAGCGACTGTTGGGCGCGCAGCTCGGCGGCGAAGCGCTCGCGCACCGGATCCATCGCCTTGCCGATCTCTTCCTGCTGCGCGAGGAGCTTCTGCATGAAGTCGGCCTGCATGCCCGGCGGCATCCATTCGGGATGGTCCTTGTAGAAGGAGTTCAACACCTCGTTGCCGCGGCGTTCCGCGTCGCCGGAGGCTTCGCGCGCGGAGGCAACCAGCTCCGCTCGCGACGGCATCGGGTGCAGGCTCTCGACGACGACGTTGAGCAGCGTCGGGATCACGAGCACGATCGACACCCAGGCCGCCCCCGCGGAGGACGCGGCCGAGGCGGCGCTCTTCGCGAAGCCGTTCACGAGCGCCGCGACGGCGAGCCAGAAGCAGCCGTAGGCCAGGACGACCCCGCAGGCGAACGCGATGCGCGCTCCGACCGCGGCATCCGCCGTCAAGCCCGAGAGCACGGTCGCGGCCAGCGCGAGCGATATGACGGGAAGTCCGCGCGCGAGCGCGCGCACTCCCAGCCACTTCCAAGGCGCGATCCCGCGCGAGAGCACCATGCGCAGCGTGCCCGACTCGCGATCGCCCGCGATCAGGTCGTAGGCGAGCGCGAGCAGGAAGAGCGGGAAGAGCCAGACGAGGACGAACGCGAGGTCGAAGCGCCCCGCGAGCAGCCGCGAGGGGTTCTCGATCTCGGCGCGTGCATCCGAGGGCTGCTCGAGGCGGAAGAGACTGATCGCCTCGTAGCTCGGCGCGAGGTCGGCCTGGCCCGACGCGAGCAGCGGGAGCGGCGCCGGCGTCAGCACCGCCAGGAGCGGCTGGCGCGCGAGCTGCCGGGGATCGAGCGCCTGCCGTGCGAGCGCCTCTCGCACCTGCTTGTCGAAAGTCGTGACCCCTTCTCCGATCGTCCGAGCGGTCTCGCGCTGGCGCTGCGCGAGATCGGCGCCGTTCCAGAGCGCGTACCCGAGCGCGCCGGCGAAGAGGAAGATGAGCACCCAGGCCGCGCGGTCGCGCAGGAGAAGGCACAGTTCGTGCCCGAGGAGCTTCATGCGACCGTCACCCGCAGCCGTCCGGCGGCGAAGGAGAGCACCGCGAGCCCGGCGAGGAACCAGCCGGAGAGCAAGGCGAGGCCCAGACCGGCGCGCTCGAACGCGCGCTCCGCCGGGAACGCCACGAGCCGGAACCCGGGCAGCGACTCCCACAGCTTGCGGCCGGCCGTGTACGTGTGGTCGCCCGGACGCGCATTGAACTTCAAGGCTTCGTTGAGCACGCGGACGAACTCCCGCCGATGCTGTTCCGCCGCGACCGCGAAGTGGCGATGGTGTCCGAAGTCGGTTCCCGCGAAGGCCATCGACGCGGAGCGCAGCGCGAGCAGCGGCGAAACGACTCCGGCGAGTGTCGTGGCGCGATCCTGCTCCTCGATGCGATCCCACAGCTTGCCGAAGTGGTGGTCGAAGACTTCAGCGGCCATCCTCTCGCTCTCGAGCATGACGTGGCCCTGGAAGTTAAAGGGGAGCTCTTGGACGCTGCCGACCTTGTGCTCGTTCAGCGTGTCCCTTTGGAACTCCTCGAGCCGCTTGCTGCGCGGATCGTGGCCGTCGAGGCCGCCTTGCAGATCCTCGTTCATCTCCTTCTCGAACTCGGCGAGCAGCGGCGTCGGGTAGAGATCATGCACCGTGTCCGTGACGAGCCGCGGCGCGACGATGCAGGTCCCCGCCCACACCGCCAGCAGGATCGCAAGCGCGCTGCGACCGTTCGGCGCGAGCGCGGACACCGCGACCGAGAACACGAGCAGGAGGCCGAGATAGAGCCCGTAGGCCGCCGCCAGACCGCCAGCGCGCGACCAGAGTCCTTCGACGTCGTCCGTCTCGAGCTGGCTGACGAGCAGTGCGCCCGTGATGCCGATCGGCACGAGCAGGCTCGCCAGCGCGCCCGCGAGGCCGAGCGTCTTGCCCATCACGAGCGCGCGAGGCGAGACGCCGAGGCTGAGCACCTGGCGCAGCGTACCGCGCTCGCGTTCGCCGGCGATGCAGCCGAATGCGAGCAGGATCACGAGCAGCGGCGCCAGGAGCTGCAAGCCCGTCGAGGCGGTGAGTTCGCCGAAGCGGCGCATCGAGGTCGCGTCCTGCGCGGGCACGAACGAGGCCTGGTTCTGCCGGTGGGCTTCGAGGAAGAGCGTCGTGCCGACGAAGGGCTCGATGCCGCGGTCGAACAAGGAGAGCGGCGACACCTGCTTGAAGACGTTGACGCCGTAGTGGCCGGCGGAGTGCGAGTTTTTCTCGCCTTGCTCGAGCCAGTTCTCGCGCTCCTGCGCCGTGGCGGCGGCGCGCTCCGAGGCCATTCGCTCGGTCTGGTGCCACGCCAGCAGCGAGGCCGTGACGAGCAGGAGCAGCATGAGCACGGCGCCCACGCGGAACCGTCCGTCGCGCCACGCGTCGACGAACTCCTTGCGCGCGATCACGAGAATCATGCGCCCAGCCGCTCCAGATAGAGCTTCTCGAGGTCCGCCTTCTCGAGCTCCTTGCGCGAGTACTCCGAGTCGAGCTTCCCGTCGATGAGGATGCCGACGCGCGTCGCGTCCTCGCGCGCGCGGAAGAGGTCGTGCGTGGCCATGAGGATCGCGACCTCCTCTTTCGCGAGCCGGCGCAGGAGCTGCGAGAAGTCGTGGCTCGCCGCGGGATCGAGCCCCGAGGTCGGTTCGTCGAGCAGGAGCACCTTCGCGCCCGTCGCGAGCGCGAGCGCGATGCCGACCTTCTGTCGCATGCCCTTCGAGTACGTCCCGACCCGCCGATCGGCCGCTTGGGAGGGCAGTCCGGCGCGTTCGAGCAGCTCGTACAGCTCGCTCTGGGTGTGCGCGCGCCCTCCGAGCGTGCTGAAGTAGTCGAGGTTCTCGACGCCGGTGAAACGCGGATAGAGCGCGACCTGCTCCGGGATGTACGCGAGCTTGCGCCGCGCGCCCACCGGATCGGCGGCGACGTCCACGCCGTCGACGATCGCGTTGCCGCCGTCGGGCGCGAGGAATCCGAGGAACATGTTGATCGTGGTGGTTTTGCCGGCGCCGTTCGGGCCCAGGAGGGCATAGATCTCGCCGGGCGCGATGCGCAGGTCGAGCCTGTCCACGGCCATGCGCTCCTGGAAGCGCTTCGTCAGCTTCTTGGCTTCGAGCATGAGGGGGTCTTGTCTAGCGGTTTCGACCGGGGCGGCGCTTGAGGCGGGGGAAGTCTAGGGACCGCCAGCGAAATGGGTAGGTCCTAGGAATCAAACCTGTTTCCAGGCCTCGGAACGTCGGTGGTCGGGGCTCGTGATGGGCGGGCCGTTCGACTGCGCCGCGGAGGGCTACGGCCTGGGTGATCGGCGGTTGGCGAAGCTCCTCCCCCGGGGCACTCCGGAGACGGAGGGGCTCGCGGAGCAGACTGGGCACGCCTCCTCACGCTCCACCTCGACAGGGCGGGAAGCGAGACCGTTGCGCGGACATCGACGCCGTGCCCAGATCGGTCGGCGAGTCTTCAGGACCTGATTCGCGCGACCGGAACTTGATCCCCGGCGGTTCCGGCGCTGTCCTATCGGCAACCCCCTCGTTCCCAGGAGGACTCCGATGGTTTCATGGTCCGCTCTGCTCCTGCCTTCGGCAATTTCAGCGGTGCTCGTCTTCATCGCGAGCTCGCTGATCCACATGGTCATCAAGTGGCATGCGTCCGAATACAAGACCTTGCCCAACGAGGACGAAGTCCGGGCCGCGATTCGCAAGTCGTCGCCGGGCCCTGGCAAGTACGTGATGCCGTTCTGCAACGACAGCAAGGAGATGGAGTCTGCCGAGATGCAGAAGAAGTACTCCGAGGGACCCAACGCCGTCATGTTCGTGCGCGAGAATGGTCCCGTGAAGCTGGGGCCCTTCCTGGGCAAGTGGTTCGCCTACTCGCTGGTCATCTCGCTGCTCGCCGGCTACGTCGCGCGCGCGACCGTCGCGCCGGGCGCCGAGTACTTGCAGGTGTTCCAGATCGTCGGGGCCGCTTCCTGGCTCGCCTACGCCTGGGCGATTCCCTCCGACTCGATCTGGATGGGCAAGCCGTGGTCGAGCACGTTCACGTACATGATCGACGGCCTCATCTATGCCGCGCTGACCGCCGGGTCCTTCGCGTGGTTGTGGCCCTAGATCGCCCCGCCACGCCGGTGGATGTCCGCGCGGTGATTCACCGCACCTTCAAGAGCGGCAGGAAGTACCGGTAGTACACCTCCAGGCTCAGCACGCACATCGCCGTGCTGTAGCTCTTGTCCTCCTCGTCGTCGCGCGCGTACTTGCAGTAGATGTCGATCGGCGCCCACGACCCGTCGTCCGCCTGGCCGCGCACGAGCGTCTCCTTCATCCCGAGGTTCCAGGTAACCAAGAGCTATGCTTGAGTCCCGCGCTCGCCGTCGCCGATGCGTTGCCCAGGTAAGGAGCCACCCTCGTGTCCGCCAAGACCGCTCTGATCGCAGCTCTCATCCCGCCGGTTGGGCTCGCGCTCTCTTTCGTTTTCTGCTGAGGCCACCCGCTCTCCGCGCTCGGTCCGTGCGCCTTGGTCCTCGGCACTCTCGCCGCCCCGGCTTTCGCCATTCCGGCGCTGCGGAGCTCCGCCGAAAGGGGCGTCGCGATCGCGGCCGCCATCCTCAGTGCGCTCGAAGTGCTCTTCCTGGCCTTCGTCTGCCTCGTGCAGATCCTTGACGGATGAAATGCGCGATGGACATCCCTCTGGGAGCCTTGCGGGGCAGGAATGCGCCACCTTCATGGTCCGCTCCTGACAGCTCTTGCCCCGCTCCTGACTACCCGCTGGAGATCGCCGACGACCGCATTCCGCTCTCGCGCGGTGAAGGTCGGCGCAGTTCGGCTCGCGGCGCGGTCGGACTGGCGACCCCGCGAATCGAGCTCAGTCGTTCTCGGAGGCCTCGTTCTCGTCGTCCGCCTCGCTCCCCACGACGTGGAAGGTCTCGTCGAGCTGCACGTCGACTTGTCGACCGTCGTCGAGGGTCACTTCGATCTCGTAGTAGCTCTCCTCGTCACCGACCTCGGTCCCGGTGACCCGACCTCCACCGGTGTGCGCGAGCGCGGCCTCCGAAGCCCTCGTCAGCGCGTCCCCTGTGATCGGAGTTTCCGTTTCGTCGTCGTCGCCGTCGAGGAACTTGGACTGGATAGCGAATGCGCCCCCGGCTGTTGCCATGGCGAGCAACGTCACCAGGACCACGATGTGCCTCTTCTTCATCCCGATTCTCCTGCTGATCTTCCCCTCGGGGACCTCGGATGGGGGACCAAGCGAGGATCATAGCTAGGAGGCGTGGGAGGGGAAGGCGCGCAATCCTGCCGTGATGATTCGTGAGCCGATACGCCTGAAAGGGACGGCGAGCCGTGCAGGGTCGAGGGCTTCCGCTATCGATTCCCACCCAACACCAAGACCCTCGACCCGGTCCCCTACCGCACCTTCAACAGCGGCAGGTAGTACCGGTAATACACCTCGAGGCTGAGCACGCACATCGCCGTGCTGTAGCTCTTGTCCTCCTCGTCGTCGCGCGCGTACTTGCAGTAGATGTCGATCGGCGCCCACGACCCGTCGTCCGCCTGGCCGCGCACGAGCGTTTCCTTCATCCCGAGGTTCCAGCGCTCCCACGGCGCGCCGCCCACGCGGAACATCGCCAGCGTCCCGTAGTACCAGAAGTAGAGGTTCCCCTGCCCGCGGGAGACGAACTCGTCCGGGCTGCCCTTGCGGTATCTCGTCGGGGTCTTCGTCAGCACGAAGTCGCGCAAGTCGGCGTACTTCGCCGACTTGATGTCGCGGCCCAGGATCGACAGCGCGAACAGCCCGGCCGGCGTCGACGCCGGGAGCGTCGGCCAGTCCGAGTTCAACCGCTCCGGGTCGTGGCTGTACCGGTACCAGCCCCTCTCCGGGTCTTCCGCGTTCTCGATAAACGTCGCCGCGTCCTCGAACGCCTCCGCGGGCACGTCGATCCCGCCCAGGCGCGCCGACTCGAGCGCCATCACCTGCCAGGCGGTGATCGAGGTCCGCGGCCAGCGGTCGAAGGTGGTCTCGTCCTGGTAGTAGTAGCTCCAGCCTCCGTAGAGCTCGACGTACCTCGACCGGATCTGCTTCGAGAGGATGTGCGCCACGGCGCGCTCCAGCGGCTCGCGGAGCACCGCGTCGCTCGTGAGCGCGTAGCACTCCGCGAGCGCGTAGGTCGCGATCCCGTGGCTGTAGGCCTCCGAGTTGCCGAAGTGACCGCTCTCTTCGTCCTGCATCGAGAGCAAGTACTCGATCGCCCGCCGGGCTTGGTCGCTGTACTCCGTGCCCGACGCGTGCGTGTGTCCGGCGCCCAGGAACGCGAGCAGCGCGAGCCCCGTCTTCCCGATCGCGATCTCGCCGTACTTCCCGTCGACGATGTTCCGGTCGCCCCACTCGCCGCCCCGATGCTGGATCCGCGCCAGGTAGGCGAGCCCCTTCGCGACGGCCTCCTCGGTCTCCTTCGTGCCGCCGTGCAGCTCGAGCGCGCGGGCCTTCTCCTCGCCCGAGCGGTTCTGGTAGGGCGTGTTCTCCCAGGCCTTCTTCGCGAGCGGCGGCGCGTCGACGGGACGATCCACGGGCGCGCTCATCGCGATCGGCGGCGGCGCGGAGGCGGGAGCGGGCGTCGCGCCGCGGTGTTTCTGCGGCGCGGACTCGACGTCGCGCTCGCGCGCGGTCGCCGGCGCGCCCAGAGCCTCGAGGAAGTCGCTCGAACCGCCGCGGGCGGACGCGCCGCTCCCGCCCGGTACGGAAGCGGCGATCTTCGGGAGGCTCTCGGCATCGTCGAGCCCGACGTCGGCGCGCGGCGCGCCGCCGGGATCGCTGACGAGTGGCGCGCGAGCTGGACGGCTTTCGGGGCCGTCAGACCTCTTGGGGGCGAGCGCGGCGATCGACGGGCCCGAGGGCGCCTCGGCGCTCGTGGCGCTCCCGCGATCGGAGCTTCGAGTGCTTGCCCGCTCGGGCGCGAACGCTGATTCGCGTTCTCCGCCCCCGCCGGTCAGGCCCTCGAGGGAGAGCGCTTTCGCGGCGGACGAAGTCGTCGCGCGCGGCTCGCGCGGAACCAGGACGGCGACGGAGGAACTCGACGACGGCACCGCTTCCGGAGCCACCCCGACCGCCTTGCGGCCGGGCGCGGATACCGCCGGCGCGACCGGAGCGTCGAGCGAGCGGCCGGTCGGATTCGCCGCGAGCCCTTCCGCGCGCTCCGAATCGGCCTCGCGCCGCGGAGCGGAGTCCTCGACTCTCGCTCGCGCCGCGGCGTCGAGTGAGGCCTCGAGCGCGAGGCTCGGCGCCTCGCCGCCGCGCCGCTCGATGGCTTCACGGTCGGCGAGCGCGACCGACGGCATCGGCGCGGCCAGATCGGCCGTAGCCGCAGCTGCGACGGTGCTCGGCGCCGGCGCCTCCGGTTCGCGGGGAGCGGGCGCGGACAGCATCGTCGCCGGGGCCGGCGCGGCCGCAGATCGGAGCTCCGCCTGGACGCGCTCGGGCGCGGCGTCCTCCGTCTCGGAAGCGCGCCCGCCCTCGACGCGGCCGTCGCGCTCGCGGCGCGCGGACATCGCGGCCGATGCGGAGGGACGCAGGCGGACGCGGAAGCCGGGGTTCCGCGTGCCGGTCTCGGCCGTCCCGCTGCCGGGGAAGAGGTCCGTGAACCACAGCAGCAGGAGGGCGTGGACGATCAACGAGACGAGGTAGCACTTGTACAGCGTCTCGAGCTTGGGCCAGCGCTTCGCGAGCCAGGCGAGGAGCGCGAGAAGCAGGAGCGCGGCGAGCAGCAACAGCTCGAGCCAGCCGACAGGACGTCCGGGCAGGCGGTAGAGTTCGATCGAGCGCGCGCGCAGGAGATCGAAGGCGCCGTCTCCAGCCGTGCGCGCGAAGTACAAGGAGAAGTCGTCGAACGCCGGAGCAGGACCGCGCTCGGACCCCTTGGTGTTCAATCCGGCGAGCGGGACCGGAGTGCTCCAGCCCTCGTCGGACTTCGAGCTGCGGTAGAGGTCGAAGTCCCCCCCGCCGTGCTCCCGATCCGAGGCGAAGAAGAGCGTGCGGCCGTCCGCGGTGAACGCCGGGTCGCGCTCGTCGCGGTCGCTCGCGAGCGCATCGAGAGGCGCCGGAGCGCTCGAGGCACCCAGGTCGACGGTGTAGAGATCGAAGCCCGCGGCCTTTCGATTCGAGGCGAACACGATCTCGCTCGTGCCTGGACGCGGCGCCGGATCGCACTCGTCGGAGCTCGTGTTCACGGAGCCCGCGAGCCGTTCCGCCGCGCCGAAGCTCCCGTCCGAGTATCGCGCGCGGTAGAGGTCGAGCCCGCCGGATCCGCCCGGACGATCCGATGCGAAGTACAACGCGTCGCTCGCGAACGACGGCGAGCATTCGTCGGCCACCGTGGAGAGCTCCGCGAGTGGCCGTGGATCGGCGGGCGCGCCTTGGCGCATCTCCGCGATCCAGAGCTCGCTGTTCGAGCCGCGCTCGCCCGTGACGAACACGAGCCAGCGCCCGTCGGGGGAGAGCGCCGGACGCGACTCGCTCGCCGGCGAGTTCAGAGGCGCGCCGAGCAGCTCCGGCGCGTCCCAAACCGCGTAGCGCACGGCTCCGCTCTCGCTCGTGTCGTAGGTCTGCGCGCCGTCCGTGTAGGCGCCGTCCTGGCCGAGATGCGCGCGGAAGCGGAGCCACGCCGCGACGAAACCCGCCGCGAGCAGGCCGAGCACGATGGCGGCGTTCTTGCCGAAGTGGTGCGGGAGGCGCGGGAGCATGTCAGGCTGCCTCGTCAGCGGTCCAGGGTCCCGACGGAGACGTTCGAGAGCCCCGCGAGACCGCAGGCGTCGAGGACGGCGACGACGTCCTCGTGGTGCACGAGGCGATCGCCGCGGACGGTGACCGGGATCTCCGCGCGGCGGCCGGAGGCCTCTTCGAGCGCCGCCACGAGCGCGTCGCGCTGGACGGCGCGGCCGGAGATCGACACGTGCCCGTCGCGCGAGACGTCGATCACGATCTCCTCGGGGGTCTTCTCGAGCTCCACCGCGCTCTCCGCGAACGGGAGCTCGATCGACAGGTCCTTCTCCTGGCGGTTGTAGGTCGTCGCCACCATGAAGAAGATCAGCATCTGGAACACGATGTCGATCAGCGGAGCCATGCTGAACTCCGGCTCGCCGAGCCCTTCGGGATCACGGATGCGCATGGGCGATCTCCGGCGGAGCGACCAGGCTCCGGTCGACCTCGTCGTAGAGCGACTCCGTGCGGCGCGAGAATCTCTCGACGCGCCCCTTCAAATAGTAGTAGAGGACGACCGTGGGGATGGCGACGCCGAGGCCCGCCGCGGTCGTGACGAGGGCCTGGTAGACCCCGTGCGCGAGGAGCTCGGGCTTCCCGAGGCCCTCCTTCGTCGCGATCGTCGCGAACGCGAGGATCAGGCCCCAGACGGTGCCGAGGAGGCCGAGCAGCGGCGCGACGATGTACACGACGAGGAGCGGCTTCAGGTTCGCGGACATCCGGCGTACCTCGTCGGACGCCGCGTCCTCGACGCGCTTCTCGCGCTCCGCGTGGGTCGCCGCGGAGTGCCGCAGGGCCGTCTCGAGGATCCGCGCGAGCGGCGTGCGCTTCTCCTTGCAGAGCTCGAGCGCGGGGGCGACACCGCCCGAACGCAGCGTCTCGAGCACCTTCTTCCCGAATCGCTCGCTGCCGAGCCGGCCGGAGGCGAGGCCGATCCCGCGCTCGACCGCATAGGCGAGCGCGACCACGGAACAGGCTCCGATCGGCCACATGATCGGGCCTCCGCTCTTCGTGAGCTCCCAGAGGGAAGGCAGGCCGTCCGCCTGCGCGAGGACGAGGGTGACAGGGTGCATCGTTGGTTTCTCCTTGCGGTCCAGGGGTTGTGCGCGGGTCAGGCTTGGCGCCTGCTCTTGGGCTCGAGCTCGGCGAGACGACGTTTGGCGACGGCTGCCGCCGGGCTCCGCTCGTGCTTCTCGACGAGCTTGCGGTACTGCTCCACGGCTCGCTTCGCGTCGCCGCTCGCCTCGAGCGCGCGGCCGGCGCCGAGCATCGCCTCCGCGGTCTCCTCGGGCAGGTCGTAGAGGACTTCGACCTTGAGGAACTCCGAGAGCGCCGAGTCGTAGGACTTCGCCGCGAGGTGCATGCGGCCGAGCTCGAGGTGCGCGCGCGCGCCGAGGACGCCCTTGTCGAGGGCGATCGTGCGCTCGAAAGCACCCTGCGCCTCGCGCGAGCGGTCGAGATGCGCGAGCGCCCGCCCGCGGGCGAGCTCGGCTTCGGCCAGGTTCTCGAAGTCGGGCTTCGCCGAGAGCAGCGCACCCAGCGCTTCCAGCGCGCCCTTCCAGTCCTCGCGCTCGCAGCGCGCGAGACCGAGGCGGAAAAGCACCTTGGGCAGGACTTCGTGCTTGGGGGCCTCCTTGCGCACGCGCTCGAGCGCCGCGCAGGCCTCGTCGAACTCCTTCTGACGGTAGTGCGACTCGCCCAGGAGGAAGAGCGACTCGTGGAACAGCGTGCTCTTCGGATGGCCTGCCAGGAGCTCGGCGAAGTTCCTCTCGGCTCCCGCCGCATCGCCGGCCTTCAAGCGCGCGTAGCCGGCCTTGTAGAGCGCGCGGTCGCGCGCGGGATTCGCCGTGATCTCGGCCGCGGCGTCGTAGAGCTCGAGGGCGCGCGCGCCGTCTCCGCTCTCGAGCCGGGCCTCGCCGACGAAGAAGGCGGCCTCGGCGACCGCGGCCTCGTCCTCCGCGGCCTCCGCGGCGCGCACGAGCTCGCGCTCGGCATCCTCGACACGACCCTCATCGAGACAGAGGTAGACGCGCTCGATGCCGATCGATGCGGCGAGGCCGCGGCCGCCCGAGGGCATCTTCCGTGCGCGAGCCTCCAGGGCGTCGAGCATCGCGAACGCTTCGCGCGGGCGACCCGCCTTGCGCAGGGGCTCGATCGCCGAACGCGCCGTGCGCAGGAGGCGCGGCCCGTCCTGGCTCGAGGAGAGCAGCGCGTCCCAAGCCGCCGCGAGCCCAGCCGTGCCCTGCGGGATCCTCGCCTCGCACCACACGAGGAGCTCGAGCGCGGACACGCGCACCTTCTCGTCGCCGCTTCCGCCCTCGATCCAGGGGCGGAGCAGCTTGGCGGCCGCCGCGGCGTCGCCTTGCTCGTGCAGGCACCAGGCGAGCCCGTAGCGCGCCGACGCCGCGAGCGGCGTGCTCCCACCGGCCTCGATCACCGCGCGGTAGTGCGCCGCCGCTTCGCCGGGTCGTTGGGCGGCCGCGAGACGCTCCGCGAGCTCGAGGCGCGCCTCGTTCGCCAGCGCGTCCTCGCCGTGCTCGCGGAGGAAGCTCTCGAGACGACTCGTCCCGCCGGCGGAGCTGTCGAGCCGGGCGAGGCGGAACTCCGCCTCCGCCGCGTGCGCGCCGCGGCCGAAGCGTTTCGCGTAGGTGGCGTAGGCCCCGCGCGCTCCCTCGGCATCGCCCGCGGCTTCCAGCGAACGGCCGGTCATGAACTGCGCCTCCGCCGCCTCGGGCGAGTCGCCACCGTCCTGGGCGAGCTTGGCGAACGACTTCGCCGCCCCGGCGGAGTCCCCAGCCAGGTAGCGGCACCACGAGATGCGCGACTGACAGCGCAGGCGCTGCGCCGGATCGCGCTCGCTCTCGAGCGCGGACCGGAAGTGCCCGTGCGCCTCCTCGAAACGCTTCTCGGCGAGAGCCGCTTCCGCGACGACCATGCGGGCCTCATTGCGGTAGGTGCTCTCGGGGAAGCGCTCGAGGAGCGCCTCCGCCGAATGGCGCGCGTCGGCGGTTCGGCCCGCCTGGAGCGCCGCGACGGCGGCGGCTTGGAGCGCGTAGTCGGAGCCGGCGCGCTGATACTCCTTCAGGGCCTCCTCCCCTTTCCCGAGCGCGGTGAGGAGATCCGCGCGCGACGCGCGCAGCCGCGCGATCGCCGCCGCGTCCTTCTCGAACTCGAGGGCGCGGTCGAGGGACCGCAGGGCCGCTTCCTCGTCGCCCGCGGCGGACTCCGCGCGCGAACGCCAGGCGTAGACCTCCGCGCTCGACCCCGCGGCGTCGGACTTCAGGAACTCGAGGGCCGCCGCGTGATCGCCGGCGGCGAGGAATTCGATGCCGGCGTGGAGCGCGCATTCCGCGGCGTACCGGCTGCCCGGGAGCTCGGCGGGGACGCGCGCGAAGGCCTGCGCGGCTCGGGCGTGGTCGCCGAGCGCCGCGTGAGAAAAGCCCGCGCCACGCAGCGAGCCGTCGAGCCAGGGGCCGTTCCGCACGGCCGCGTAGGCGGCGAGCGCCCCGCGCGGATCCTGGAGCTCGAAGAGCGCCTCGCCCAGCAGGAACCGGAGCTCGTCGGCGCGATCGCTCCGCGGATACTGCTCCAGGAAGGACCGCGCGGCTTGCGCCGCTCCGTCGAAGCGGCGGGTCTTGAACGCGCACCAGGCGAGACCCGCGACCGCGTCGTCGGTGTATTCGGACTTCGCGTCGCCGGAGAGGACGGCCCGGTAGCTCTGCTCGGCCTCGCCGTAGCGTTCGCAGCGCATCTGGGCCTCCCCGAGCAGCCAGAGCGCGGGCACCTGCAAGTAGCTCTTGTCCCCCTTCAGGACGCGTTGGAAGGAAGCTCCCGCCCGGCGGCAATCACCCGACTCGAGCTCGCATTGGCCGAGGCGGAAAGCCACCTCGGACTCGAACTCGAAGTCGCGCAGGGAGGCGAGAGCCTCGAAATGGACGCCCGCCTTCACCGTCTCGCGGAGCTCGAACAGCGCGCACGCGAGCCGGTACCTGGCGGCGGCGGCCCGCGCGTGCTTGGGGTAGCGGGCGAGGAAGGACTCGGCCTCCTTCACGACCTGGTCGTGCATGCCCTTCTCGGCCAGACCGGCGACGAAGGCGTACTGCTCGTCGGCGTCGTCGACTGCGATCGCCGCGCTCAGCGCAGCCGGGAGGATCGTGCTCGGAACATGGGCGAGCAGAGGAAAGGCGAGAGCGAGAGCGGCCAACATCGATGCGTTCTCCTCGGACGAAACTGTTCCGGGCGGAGGCCGCGAGGGGATCAGGGCGGTCTCAACTACCCCGATAGTAGTGACTCCGAGGCGGGGCCGACAGCGACAGGTCTGTATGTGTTCGATGAACTGCGCGGTCCTCGGCGGACTGCCAGGACTCGCGGACCAGCCACGGGGACAGGTTCACCTGCAGGCGGAGTAGCGCGAGGTCGGCACGGCCTTGGGACTGGCTTCAAGACCTTCGTCTTCGGCGGCGGCCGCGCGGGCGCTCACGGGCGCGCCTTGGCAGAGTCGCTCGCCGTCAGCGACTCAGGAGCACGGAGACGTCGCTCGACTCCGTGTTCGCGGTCGCGATGTCCGGCCTTCCGTCCCCATCGACGTCGCCCGCGGCGATCCGCCCGGTGCCCTTTCCCGTGGAGAAGGGTGCTCCGGACGCCGGCGAGAAGGCTCCCCTTCCGTCTCCCAGGAGGACCCTGAGGCTCTCGCTCGTTGCGAGCGCGAGATCCTGCTTCTGGTCGCGATTCAAGTCGAGCACGACCGCCGACGAAACCCCCCGCCCCATCGCGATCGGGGAGTGCGTCGAGGCACGGAATCCCCCCTTGCCGTCGCCCATCAGGAGACTCATCAGGTCGCTGTCGTCGTGCGTCGCCACCAGATCGAGCGCGCCGTCCCCGTCGAGGTCGGCGAGCGCCACGAAGTACGGACCCTCGGCAACCGTGAGGGGTGAGCTCGCGCCCGGCCGAAACCCGCCCTTTCCGTCGCCGACGAGCAGCGTGACCGTGCGGGCGAGGCTGTTGTGCTCGCGGTAGTACCGTCCGAACCCGGCCTCGGGGACGGCGATGTCGACGTGTCCGTCCTTGTCGATGTCGCCTAGGGCGGGCGGATACGGAGCGGGCCCGACCTTGAATGGCGACGAAGGAGCCGCCTTGAACCCGCCGCGGCCGTCGCCCAGCATGACCCCTACCGTGCCCTCCTCGCTCTGCACGGTGACGAGGTCGACGCGGCCGTCCTCGTCGACATCCGCGGCTTGCAATCCGTGGTTGTGGGGGGTGGTTCCGATCGCGGACAAGAAGGGCGACCCGGGTGCGGGAGCGAATCCCCCTCGACCGTCGTTGAGCAGCACGACGATTCCGTAGCTGTCGTGGCTCGCGACTGCCAGGTCGAGCCTGCCGTCGCGGTTCAGATCGGCGAGCACCATCTCGCCGGGAAGGGATTCGAGCGGAATCACCCGTTCGGGAACGGAGGCGAATCCCCCACGACCGTCCCCCGCCAGGATCGTGATCGCAGGTTTCTTCGTGGCCGTGATCACGAGGTCGAGGAAGGAATCCCCGTTCACATCACCCATCGCGACGTTGCCTGCTCCGTCCTGGATCTCGAGCGGGGATCCTGGCGCCGGGACGAGCAGCGGCTGCGGAGATTGGGCCCGGCATGCCAGAGCGATCAGCGTGAAAAAGTCGTGCGCGTTCATGATGGGCTGCGGGACGACAGGCGGTGGAGGCGTTAGCGCTCCGCATGTCCCCGGACGGTATCATCGCTCGTCCGCAGCGCTTTCCCCGGAGCTCCCCCATGCCCAAGTTCCCCAAGCCCCCCGGTCATCACACGGTCACGCCCGGCTTCGCCGTCCCCAAGGCGACCCAGGTCCTCGAGTTCCTCCAGAAAGCGTTCGGCGGCAAGATCGTCGATCGCTACGACGCGCCCGACGGCACGATCGCGCACATCGAGGTGATGCTCGGCGACTCGGTCGTGATGTTCGGCGAGGCGAATCCTGCTCACGGCATGGCGGCCATGCCCGCATCGCTCTCGTACTATGTCGAGGACGGCGACGCGGTCGACGTCACCTACAAGCGCGCGCTCGCTTCGGGCGCCACCTCGGTGATGGAGCCGAAGAACCAGTTCTACGGATACCGCTCCGCGACCGTGAAGGATCCCGGCGGCAACAAGTGGACGATCTGCGCGGTCGTCGAGCAGGTTTCGCCGCAGGAAATGCAGCGCCGGATGGCCGAGATGATGAAGGGCGCGAAGTAGTCGAGCGCTACACGACCTTCTGGTCGAGCCGTCGGATCAGATCGAGGATGCGCGGCGGGACCTCGCAAAAAGCCCGGACGATCAGCAGGAGAGCGAGCGCGAGATGGAGTTTCCCGGGGCGTCCCTGACGCCTGGACCTTCCGCGCTTCCCCGTTCGCCGTGCTCCGTGCCCGGCATCACTGCGCGCTGATCGCGGATTCGATCGCCGCCCGGAGCTCGGGATCCTCCGGAGTCGTCTTGCTCGACCAGAACCGGATCGGCTTCCCGTCCCTACCCACGAGGTACTTGCAGAAATTCCAGTTCGGCACCTGGCCCGTCGACGCCTGGAGCCACGCGAAGAGCGGAGCCTGGCCGCTGCCCGCCTTCACGCTCACCTTCTCGAACAACGGGAAGGTCACCTGGAAGCGGTCGGTGCAGAACGTGCGGATCTGGCCCGCGTCGCCCGGCTCCTGGCCCCCGAAATCGTTGCTCGGGAACCCGAGCACCTCGAATCCTCGCGGCCCGAGCTCCTGATGGAGCGCCTCGAGCCCGGAGTACTGCGGCGTGTAGCCGCACTCGCTCGCGGTGTTCACGACGAGGACGACTCTTCCGCGCCACGCCTCGAGCGAGACGGGCTGTCCCTCCAGGGTCCGCACCTCGAATTCGCCGAGAAGCGCGGGCCTCTCGTCGGACTGGACCACCGACTTCGAGGTCGTGGGTCCGGAGCAGCCGGCGAGGAGCAGGACGGATAGGACGACAGGCAGCGCGAGCCGGATGGTCTCCATGGTTCGACCCAAGATACCGCCGGCGACTCTCCGCCCGCACCCCCGGACAGGCCGACCCGCCCGTTCGTGCCCAACGACGTTCACGACAACCCAACCTCTCCCTCACATCTTCCTGATCTTTCCTTCCTAGCCTCCTAGCGCAGGACCGGACCGCAGCGACATCGTGAAGATCAGCATCCCGCGCGGAAACTACGCCGAATGGGCCAGACATGACCGAGGGGCGATTGTTGGTATGGATGGTCCTCGGTGCCGCCATGCTCTCCCCTAGCTCGGCCTGGGCTGCGCAAGGGCCGGCGGGCTCGATCCGCGGGGTCGTCTACGACAAGGACTTCGGCGTCCCGCTCGCGGCCGTCCAGGTCCTGGCCATCGAGACGGGCCAGCGCGTCCACACGACGGATCAGGGCAACTTCGTCTTCAGCCAGGTCCGGCCGGGCAAGTACACGCTCGTCTTCACGAAGGAAGGCTACGTCCGGCAGGTCAAGGCAGACGTCGTCGTCGCGGCCGGCCAGCTCGCGGACGTCGACATGTGGCTCTCCGGGGAATTCGTCGACATGGACGAATTCCTCGTCCAGGACGTCGCCCAGGCGGGCGCCGGGACGGAAGGCGAGCTCCTGCAGCTCCGCTACGACAGCCCGGCGCTGCTCGACTCGATCGGCTCCGAGCTGATGAGCCGTGCGGGCGCGAGCGACGCCGCCACGGCGTTGAAGCTCGTCTCCGGGGCTTCGGTGCAGGACGGCAAGTACGCCGTCATCCGCGGCTTGCCGGATCGCTACGTCAGCTCGCAGATGAACGGCGTCCGCCTGCCGACGGCCGACGAGGACAAGCGCGCCGTCGAGCTCGACCAAGTCCCCGCCGCGGTCATCGAGAGCATCCGCGTGAGCAAGACCTTCACGCCGGACCAGCAGGGCGATGCCTCCGGCGGCGCGGTCGACGTCCGCCTCAAGGGTATCCCCGACGAGACGATCCTCCAGCTCAAGAGCCAGGTCAGCTACAACTCGCAGGTGACCGTGAGGGACGACTTCCTCTCGTACGAAGGCGGCAGCCGCGACGTTCAGACCCAGAACCTCGGCCAGAGCTGGAGCGGCGACGTCGGCGTGTCGGAGGACGACGCCCCGATCGATTTCAAGCTGTCGGGAACCATCGGGGGGTCGCGCGAGGTGAGTGACGACGTCCGCATCGGCGGCTTCGCGAGCCTCTTCTACGAGCAGGACAGCTCGTTCTTCGACGACGGGATCAACGACTCCCGGTGGGTGGAGGTCCCCGGAGGCCCGATGATTCCCGAGACCCTGCAAGGAGGAGCACAGGGCGGGGATTTCAAGACGGCGCTCTTCGACGTGACGCAGGGTGAGCGATCGTGGCAGTGGGGCGGGCTGGGCGGCCTGGGACTCAAGTCCGAGAACCATTCGCTGGGCCTGACCTATCTGTACACGCAGATCCGGCAGGACGTCGCGACGCTGGCCGAGGACACGCGGGGCCAGGCGTTCTACGACCCACTGGATGTGAACCCGGATGCAGCGCCCTACATCAGGCTCGAGACGCTGGAGTACACCGAGCGGACGACCAAGACGCTCCAACTGTCCGGGCGCCACAAGTTCCCGATCGACGACTACGCCATCAGCGATCAGGTCAAGGGCCGCTCGCCCGAGCTCGATTGGACTCTCGCCAAGAGCTCCGCGGACCTGGACCAGCCGGACAAGCGCCAGTTCGGATCGATGTGGAAAGTGTCCGACGCCTACCCGGGCGGCGCGTTCTTTCCCTTCTTGCCGGCCAACAACTTCAACCTGGGCAATCTCCAGCGGATCTGGAAAGGGATCTCCGAGGAGAGCGAGCAGTACTCCGTCAACCTGAAGCTGCCCTTCGAGCAGTGGAGCGAGGACGAGGGCTATCTCAAGCTCGGCGTGTTCGACGATCAGCTCGCTCGATCGTTCAACCAGGACACCTACAGCAATTTCGGCGACGCCGGGGCTGTCTTCGAAGGCGACTGGGACGAGTTCTGGAGCCAGCACTTCCCCTTCGAGGACCACCCGATCACCGCGACGGAGACCGACGTGGACTACGACGCCGACCAGCAGATCTCGGCGTGGTACGGCATGCTCGATCTGCCCCTCTCGTCCACGACCACCCTCCTCGGGGGCGCTCGCTTCGAGTCGACCGACCTCAGCATCGTCAACCACCCGGAGGACGATGCGCAGTGGTATCCGGAGGGCGCCACCGCACCGGTCGGGATGAACCCGGGCGACGGCAACGTCGATTTCGACCAGGAGGACGTGCTGCCGTCGGTCGGCCTCGTGGTCGAACCGTCCGACGAGGTCACGTTCCGCGGGTCCTTCAGCAAGACCGTCGCGCGCCAGACCTTCAAGGAGCTCACTCCCATCGTCCAGCAGGAGTTTCTCGGCGGACCGGTGTTCGTCGGGAATCCCGACCTGCAAATGAGCGCGCTGGAGAACTACGACCTGCGGGTCGACTACACGACCGAGGACGACGGCCTGCTATCGGCATCGTGGTTCAAGAAGAACGTGGACGACCCGATCGAGTACGTGCAGCGCCTCACCGACTACACGTTCACGACGCCCACGAACTACCCGGAAGGGGAGCTGAGCGGGTACGAGTTCGAGGTTCGGCAGCCCATGCGCAAGCTCTGGGACGGGCTGGAAGGCTTCTCCCTGGGCTTGAACGCGACGTTCATCGAATCCGAGGTGACGCTCCCCGACGACGAGGCCGCCGCTTTCGAGGGGCCCGGGATCGAGGCGCCGATGTCGAGCCGGGACATGACGAATGCTCCCGAGCATCTCTACAACCTGTACGTCACGTACGACTCGCCGCCCACGGGCACGCAGATCGCGCTCTTCTACACCATCCAGGGCGACACCCTCATCGCGGGCGCAGGACAGTCCAACGGCCATTACGTCCCCAACGTCTACGCGAAGCAGTACGGGACGCTCAATCTGACCTTGTCCCAGAAGCTCGGCCGGTTCTTCACGCTCCAGATCCAGGCCAAGAACCTGACGAACCCGGAGATCGAGGAGGTCTACCGCTCCGAGTACATCGGCCCCGACGTGACGAAGACCTCCTACACGAAGGGCATCGAGTTCTCGATCGGAATCGGGGCGAGCTTCTCTCTCTGAGGAAACCCGCGAAAGAGCATCGAACAAGGACATGAGGACCATGAACACAACGACCCCGACACTCGCCATGCTCGCGCTGGGCCTGGCTCCGGGTTTCCAGTCACCTGGGACCCAAGCTCCGTCGAGCCTCGAGGAAACGCGCGTGACGATGGACAAGTGGATCGAGACGCAGCAGATCATCTCGAAGGAGCGCAAGGACTGGGAGCAGGGCAAGGAGATCCTCACGGGTCGGCTGGAACTCGTGAAGAACGAGATCGCCATCCTCCAGGGCAAGATCCAGGAAGCGCAGTCGGGCGTCGCCGAGGTCGAGAAGAAGCGTGCGGAGCTGGTCGCGGAGAACGACCGCCTCAAGGCGATCGGAGCGACGCTGACCGAAGCCGCGACGCGGCTCGAAGGCGAGATCAAGCCGCTGCTGAAGCAGACTCCTGACCCTATCCGGGCGAAGCTCGAGCAGCTGACCGAGCGCATCCCGGAAGATCCCGCGACGACCAAGGTCACGGCGCCCGAGCGGTTCCAGAACATCATCGGGATCCTGAACGAGCTCACCAAGGCCAACAACGAGATCAACGTCAGCTACGAAGTCCACGAGCTTGCCGGCGGCAAGCCGTCCGAGGTCCAGGCGATCTACGTCGGCCTCGCGCAGGCCTACTACGTCAGCGGCAGCGGCGAAGCCGGCATCGGCCGTCCCGGGGCCGACGGCTGGAAATGGGAGCCGGCGAAGGCCGTCGCGGGCGACATCTTGATGGCGCTCGAGATCCTCCAGGGCAAGCACTCACCCGCGTTCGTGTCCCTTCCGGTGACCATCCAATGAAGATCCTCCTCGGCACACTGTGCACGTCCTGCTTGACCCTCGGCGGCTTCGCCCAACAGCCAGCCGCCGGCGACGCGATGAGCCAGGTCTCCCGGTCCGCCTCCCAGGAGCTCCAGAAGAGCAGCCAGGAGCTGGCCAAGCTCCGTGAGCAGATCGCCAGCGAGCAGCTGCCCCTGGCCCAGGAGCTCACGAGCTCGGAGGAACTCCTGCTGCAGCTCCGCAAGGAGTACGAGACGGTTTCGCGCACCGTGGACAGCAGCAATCTCGATCTGCCCCGGATCCAGGCGGACAACACCTTCCGGAGAGACGAGTTGGCCTACCTCGGCAACCTGCTCGACGACTACGCGCGGACCTTCGATTCGAAGGTCCACGTGAGCGAGCTCCAATACTGCAGCGAGGCCATCGAGGACGCCAAGCAGGCGACCGAGGACACGACGCTGGCCCCGCCCGAGAAGTTCACCCGTCAGCTGGCCTTCGTCGACGTCTCGATACGTCGGCTCGCCGACGTCATCGGGGGAATGCGATTCCAGGGAGTCGGCGTCGATGCCCAGGGCGCCGTGTCGGAAGGACAATTCGCGATCATCGGTCCCGTCGCCCTGTTCTGCGCCGCGGGCGCCGGCGCGGCCGGCTTGGTCGTTCCCCAGACCGGTTCGAACATCCCGCTGATCCGTCCGCTCGAAGGCGCGCTCCAAGCCGGCCTCGTGGCCTTGGTGCAGACCGGCGATGGGCAGGTTCCTCTCGATCCCTCGCGAGGCGGCGCGCTCAAGGCGCTCGTCCAGAAGACCAATCTGATCCACATCTTCGAGAAGGGCGGGCCGATCATGTGGCCGCTCCTCGCCGCTTCGATCCTCGCGCTCGGGACGGTCATCGAGCGTCTCTTCTTCCTCATGCGCGAGAAGATGAAGCGCGATTCCGTGGCTCTCGATCACTTCTTCGCGGCGATCGGGCGCAACGATCCGAGCGCCGCGGCCGATATCGCCAAGGGTTCGAGGTTCTACGTCCTGCGCGCCCTCGGCTACGCCCTCACCCACGACGAGCAGTCGCTGCCGCACGCGCTGATGTACGCGCAGGCCCAGGAGATGAAGCGCTTCCGGCGCGGCATCCCGATCCTCGACACGGTGATCACGCTGGCTCCGCTGCTCGGCCTGCTGGGAACGGTGACGGGCATGATGGGCTCGTTCTCGATCATCGGCGGGGAGCTCAGCGCGCCCGGCGCGATCACAGGCGGCATCGCGGAGGCGCTCATCGCCACGGCCTTCGGCCTGGGAATCGCCATCACGGCGCTGATTCCGTTCAACTACCTGAACACGCGCGCCGAGGAGGCGAATCACGAGCTCGAATCCGCTGGGGCGCAGCTCGAGCTCCTCGTTCGCGGAACCCAGGTCGTCGAGCACATCCTTCGTCCCCCCGAGGGCGGATCCCAGCACGACGTCCGGCGTCCGCCGACCGGTCCGACCACCCAGGGTCGCCCGCGCGACCTGGCCCTGACCTGAGAGGTGATTTCATGCACGGAGCAGCAGCACGCGGGGGCCGCAAGGCGGCGCGCATCGAGATCATCCCGCTGATCGACATCATCTTCTTCCTCTTGGCGACGTTCATCATGGTGTCGCTCTCGATGACGAAGAATCAGGGCGTGCAGGTGGCCCTGCCGACCGCCAGCACCGCAGCCTCCCTCGGAGATCAACCGGAGATGGAGAAGGCCGTCACGCTCAGCGTGAACGGCAAGGGCGAGGTCTTCTACAACAAGGAGAAGATCACGCTGGCGCAACTGCCCATGAGACTGCAGACGCTCAAGTCCACCGCCAAGGAGCCGAAGATCATCATCAACAGCGATGCCGGCGCCGACTTCAAGCACGTCGTCTCCGTACTCGACGAGGTCCGCAAGATCGGAATCGGCAAGGTGGGCATCAACACGGACAAGAAATGAAGCTCGGTCTCAGCCTCGGCGTCGCCTTCGCCGTGTTCCTGCACGTGGGCTTCCTCCTGTTCGGCGGACTTCTGCTGCCCGACAAGGAGACGGACCCGGGCACGCTGCAGCAGGTCGAGCTGATCAGCGCGGAAGACGCGAGAGAAGAGGAAAAGAAGCCCGAGGAAACGGCGGCGGAGAAGTCCGAGGAGATGGACTCGGACGCTGAGCAGCCCCCGGACGCCGCGGAGATGATGCGCAATCTCGATCTTTCCGAGGCTGCCCAAGCCCCCGCGCTCGAGGCTCTCAGCCTCAGCGCCATCGAAGCCGCGCTCAACGGACAGGGCGGCGGTGGTGGCGACTTCGCCCAGTCGGTCGACTTCGCCTCCGGAGGCAGCATCGGCGGGACGGGGAAGGCCGGCGTGCTCGGGGAGTCGATGGACAGCGCTTTCAGCCTCACCGAGATCGACCAGCAGCCGCGGGCCATCTTCCAAGCCAGCGCGTCCTACCCGGCCGCCTTGCGCGGCAAGAAGATCGAAGGCGTCGTCAGCATCCTCTTCGTCGTGGATCCCGACGGGAAGGTCGTTCGCCCTCAGGTCGAGAAGTCCACGCACGCCGCGTTCGAGAAGCCGGCGCTCGACGCCGTGAAGCAGTGGAAGTTCGAGCCCGCCGTCAAGGGCGGCCAGCGCGTCCATTGCAAGATGCGCGTGCCGATCCGCTTTCAGCCGAATCGAGAATCATGAGAACGATGAAGCCCCTGGCCGTCTTCCTGGTGCTCGTGCTGTCGGGAACCTCCCGAGCGGACGAGAAAGGCGAGATCGCCGCGATCTGGAACGACCCGACCTTCAAGAAGCAGTTCATCGGCAGCTACGGCATCAACGCGGAGATCGAGCCACGGGTCACGCCGGACGAGGTGAAGACGCTCGAGAAGATCAGGCCGTTGATGGCGGAGAACCTGCCCCAGGCGGAAGCCACGCTCAAGAAGCAGATGAAGCCGGACTGCTCCGCGATCCTGGATTTCACGCTGGGAAGCATCCAGTTCCAGCAGGACAGGATGGAGGAGGCGCTGGGCAACTATCGAAGAGCCGTCGAGAAGTTCCCGAGCTTCAAGCGAGCCTGGCGCAACCTGGGCCTGATCCACGCGCGCGACGGCCGGAACGACGAGGCGATCCACGCGTTCACCAGGATGATCGAGCTCGGCGGAGGCGACGGCTACTCCTACGGACTGCTCGGGTTCGCCTACGCCGCCAAGCAGGACTACCAAGCCGCCGAAGCCGCCTACCGCAACGCGCTCCTGCTCCAGCCCGACAGCACGGAGTGGCGCTTCGGGCTGGTCCGCTGCGCGTTCAAGCAGGAGAAGTTCGAGGACGCGGCCACGCTGCTCGACGTCCTCATCGAGCGCTACCCGGACAAGGCCGAATTCTGGCTGCTTCAGGCCGACACCTACCTGGGCCTGAAACAACCGCTCAAGGCCGCCGAGAACCTCGAGGCGATGGATTTCCTCGGCAAGGCGACGGTCGACAGCCTGCACTCGCTGGGCGAGATCTACGCGAGAGAGAACTTGATGGATCGGGCCGTTCACGCCTATCTGCGCGCGATCGACCGGGATGCCAATCAACCGATCCAGCGGCCCCTGCGAGCCGCGGAGATGCTGTCCGCACGCGGCGCACTCGGACCGGCCCGACAGGTCTCGAAGCACATCAAGGAGGTGTGGGGCGAGCGGATCGAGGAAGCCGATCGCCGGAGGCTCCTGAAGCTCGAAGCGCGCATCAGCATGGCCGAGGGTGCCGGGAGCGCGGAGACTGCCGCCATTCTGGAGGAGATCGTGGAACTCGATCCCCTCGACGGGGAAGCCTTGATGCTGCTCGGCCAGCACCACACACGGCAGAACGAACCCGAACGGGCCATCTTCTATTACGAGCGAGCCGCGAGCCTCGACGCCTTCTCGGTGAACGCGAACATCCGTCACGCGCAGGTCCTCGTGGGACTGGGCCGGTACACGGAGGCTGTCCCGCTGCTGCGCCGTGCCCAGGAGGTCAAGCCGCGCGAGGACATCGCGCGCTATCTCGAGCAGGTCGAGCGCATCGCGAAGGCGCGGCGCTGAATCGCGCTTCGAGCCGGGTCCCTCGAGTCACACCCCCACCGCGGCGACCGTCATCCCCGATTGGGCAAACCTGCACCGGGTCTTCACTTCCCGCCAACACGGCGCGCCTAGCATCCCCCCCATCGTGAGCGCCAATGCGAGGGAGGTTGTCTTCCTTGGGCCCCGCGAAACGACTTCGAGTACGAAAACGAGCTAGTGAGGAGTCTTATGAATTCGAGAGCGATTCTTGTGACCGCGATGATCGCTGCCGGCATGGCCGGCGCGGCTCGGGCACAGACGGACGTGCCGGCGGGAAGTCACATCAGTGACGAGCATTGGACCTTGGCCGGCTCGCCCTACCGGCTGAAGGGTCAGGTCTATTTCACCAACAGTTCGGTCCTGACCATCGACGCAGGCGTGATCGTCGCGAGCTTGCCGGCGGACGAGGGCAGCCTCGCCATCTGCCGGGACTCGCAGATCTTCGTGAACGGCACCCGAGCCAAGCCGGTCATCATGACCTCCACGGACGACGTGGCCACATGGGCCGGCACGGTCGGCGTCGGCGCCGCCCAGATCCCCGGGGATCCGAGGACCGGAACCTGGCGCGTTGCGGCGAACGAATGGGGCAACCTGACGATCATGGGCGACGCCTACATCTCCGAGAACGCGGTGCTCCTCGGCAACACGCAGTTCCCGGATGCCGGCAACGAGGCCGACATGGAAGGCCTGAACGTGGGTCCCGCGACCGACCGGTACGGCGGCGGCAATGACAACGACGACAGCGGCAGCCTCTCGTACCTCTCGATTCGCTACACCGGCCGCGTCGTGGGCCTCGGTAACGAGCTCAACGGCCTCTCGCTGGGCGGAATCGGCCGCAACACCGACATCAACTTCATCGAGATCATGAACAACGTCGACGACGGCGTCGAGATCTGGGGTGGGGCCGTCAACCTGAAGAATTTCAGCATCTGGAACATCGGCGACGACTCCTTCGACGTCGACCAAGGCTGGCGCGGCAAGGCGCAATTCGGCCTGATCGTCCAGGGCTACAGCGTCGTGGGGTCCCAGGGCTCGGGCGTCGGCGACAACTGCTTCGAGACCGACGGCGGCGAGGCCGCGAACTATCAACCCCTGACGACAGCGGTGATCTACAACTGCACGGTCATCGGGCAGCCGAAGGACGGCGACCACGCGACCGACTGGCGCGACGGCGCCCGGATCCAGTACCGCAACTGCATCTTCATGGACATCGGCGAGGAGCTCGTCCAGAACAGCGGCACCGACGGCGACTCCGGCTCGTTCGGATACGGCCACGACGGCACGCTGACGTTCGCGCAGACGTGGACGACCGACTACAACGCGGTTCCCGCGCACCCCAGCGATTTCACCACCGGCACGTACGCGACCAACTACCCGGCGCAGACGTCCGGCAAGCTGTCGGAGATCAAGGACAGCGTCTTCTTCAGCAACGTGTTCGCACCCGGAGCGGGCGACCAAGCCTACACCGAGGCGACCGCCCAGGGCGTGTTCGCGGTCGGGAACAACAACGTGCAGAGTCCTGGCGCCCAGTTGGTCGCAGGAGTCTGGACGTTCGATGCCGCCAACGCCCCGATCGTGGGGCTCACCCGCGGCCCTGCGACGGTCGTGAGCGGCAAGACCCTGTACCCGGTCCTCACCCTCGATCCGCGTCCGGCCAATGCGGCCGTCACGAGCGTCGCGGGAGCTCCGGCCGACGGATTCTTCACGACGGCCCTGTACCGCGGCGCCTTCCAGCCGAGCACGAACAAGCAGACCTGGCTCTGCGAGTGGACGGCTTCCAGCGCTTTCGGATTCACGGACTGCGAAACCGGAACTGCGAGCTGCTTCCCCGGCACGGGCGGCGTCCTGGCCTGCCCGTGCGGCCAACCGGCGAATCCCGCCGGCGGCTGCGCCAACTTCGGTGCGGGCTCCACGAGCGGAGCCGTGCTGTCTGCCAGCGGCGTCGCGTCGCTCGCTTCCGACACGGTCCTGCTCACGACGAGCAATCACCGGAGCCCGGCACCGGGCGTTCTCAACGTGTTCTTCAGCTTCAAGCCGGGTGGAGCCACGCCGACCCTGGGCGCCGTCAGCGGCGCCGGAATCACCTGCAAGGGAACTGGTGGATCGTTGAAGCGCCTCTACACCGCGCAGATCTTCGGCGGTGCAGGCTCGAAGCCCGGCCTGGGCGATCTCAGCGTCAGCGCGCAGTCGGCGACCTTCGCCGGCCATGCGATCGTGGCGCCCGAGACGCGGCACTACTACAACGTCTATCGCGACGGACAAGCATCCGCGCCGGCGAACTGCAACAATCCGGCCGTCACCACCAACCTGACCAACATGTACTCGATCCAGTGGGCTCCCTGAGCGCACTCGGACCGGGTTAGGAATGCAGGCACAGGGACGCCGCGGAGCGGGGGCTATCATGAAGCCTCGACCTCCACGGCGCCCCTCTCCATCACGACCGCACCGACGACCGATTTCCTGGTTTCCACGATGAATCCGAGATCACGAGCGCTCTCCCTCCCGTTCTTCTTCCTCGGTTCCGCACTCGGCGCGGGACTCTTCTTCGCCTCCTGTTCGGATGCGCAGGCGGGAAGCGGATCCACCGCGCGCCCGGATTCCCCCGTCGAATCGTACATCGCGGACGCGCCGCTCGCCGGGTACCAGAAGGAGCTGCTCGACCTCGCCTTCGATACGGCTTCCAGCTTCCCCCGAGTGCCGCATCTCAAGAACCGATCGCGGGCGCAGGAGGTCGTCGTCCAGGCTTGCTTCGAGCTCGACCAGCCGCGGCGGGCTCTCGGGTACGTCCAGCGGATCGACAACTGGCTACGCGGCGCCGGCTACGCCGACTATGCGCTCTACTGCGCACGGAAGGGCGACACCACTTCGGTGCAGCGCCACCTCGATCTCGCCCGCGAGGTCTACGAGAAGACCGAGAAAGAGGAGATCCAGGACTGGCAGCGTGACAGGATCCGCGTGACGATTGCGAAGACCCTTCGCCGTCTTGGACGGAGCGAAGAAGCCGTCAAGTTCGAAACCGACTTGGTGGAGGTCGAGTCCATCAAGGTGGAAGCGGCGAAGGCGGCGCTCGCCGGCGGGGAGGCCTTCGACGAGCAGCTCCAGGCCGTCGACGCTGCTGCAGCCGTCGGCAACTTCGACCACCTGCGGAGCGCGCTCGAGACGTGCGTCCGCCTCTTCGACCGGTTCTACGAGGATCCCGAGCGGCGCTCGCAGGCCGAGGCGAAGGTCAAGGCCTCCTGGAGCAAGCTGCCGATCACCGTTCGCGTGGATCTTGTCATGGACTTGGCCGAAAGTGCGCTCGGGCACGAGGATCGAGGCAAGGCCCTCGAGTTGGTCCAGGAAGCCGAGGCGATCATGGACGCCGCGACCTGGAAGCCGGAGCTCCGCATCCCCGTAATGGCTCGCCTGGCGGTGCTTCGTCACGGGGCCGGCGACGGGGAAGGAGCCCGCAAGGGTGCCGAGGCCGCGCTCGCGTCGTTCGAAGCGGAGCGAGACCAGATCTTCGACTACGAGCGGGCCGAAACGCTTCAGCCCCTCGCCGAAGCGTTTCGATCGCTGGGCGACACGGCGGCTGCGCATGGCATCTACGCGAAGGCTGTCGAGGAAAGTGCACTGAATCCCAATCGCAGACCGCGGGCCGATGACCTCACCGCCATCTGCTGCTCCATGGCACTGCACGCCGTGGAGCCCGACGCGGAACTCCGAGCCCGCATGCTGGAGATCCGCAGCGGACTGGAGGGTCGCTGGGTGGGAGAACCGGAGAAACAGTAGTCTGGGCGCATGGGTGCGGGTCGATTCGCGGCCTGGCGAAAGGCCCCCTCGCTCGGGGGACGAGCGCTGATCGTTTTCGCTTGCCTCGGAGCGCTGGCGGCCTGCTCGAGCACGCAGCTGGCGGGATCGGAGATCGGCTCCCTCGTTCCCCAGCTGCTCGGCATCGCGATCCTGGCCTGGATCATCATCCTCCTCCTCTAGAAGCGCGAAGCGATCGAGGCCGTCGCCCGCGGTGGGTCCGGACTGCACTCGGGACACTCCTGACCCGCGCGATGAGGAAGTAGGGTCCGACGCTGGCGAGGAGGTAGGGCGACGGGAGGCACGTCAGAACCCCTCATCGCGGTGAGGGAGAGGACCGCCTGCGGGGTGATCGTCGCTCCCATGTCGATTCCATCCTGGCGGTCCCCACGGTTCGCGCCAGGAGTCCCCGGCGGGTGGAGCGAGCGCGGGAACGGGCGGCCACCGTGCGGATTCCGCCTCCGAGACGGCCGGCTTCCTCCCCTCCCAGGGAATCCGCGGGCAGGACACAAGGCGACCGGCCGCCCCAGCCGATACCCATCCACGTCGAATCCGGCCGCAACGTCCCGAGGATCCCCGATGAGCACGCAAGGTCCCGATGGCATGAATTTCAAGGAAGCCCTCCTCACGGCGACTCGCACGGCGAAGGCCTGCCAATCGGACAACGCGGAGCACACGCACGACCTGCTCAAGCAGCTGCGCGAACTGGCGCCTCACGTCGAGAAGACCTCGCGCGGCGACAAGGCGGTCTACACCCTCGCGACGAAGATCACCGAGCAGCTCGCGAGCAAGAACGACCCGAAGCCCGACGTGCTCTTCTCATGGCTCAATCTCCTGCTCGAGCACTTGTGCACGACTCTCGCCGCGACTCCCGACCTCCCCGCGACTCCCGAGGCGAGCCCGGAGAAGCCCAAGAAGCTCCACCTCGATCCGTCCGACCTGGAAGCGATCCGCTACAAGCGCTGGATGGCCGACGGCAACCGGTTCGGGGAGATCATGGTGCGCATGGCCTTCCTGAAAGCCGAGGATGTCGAGCGCGCGCTCGAGCTGCAGCGCCACAAGAACTGCAGGCTCGGCGAGGCCATGGTGGACCTCGGGTTGTTGAGCCGCCGGGGTCTCGACGCGGCCCTCCACCTGCAGAAGAAGAAGCGCGAACCCGATGCGTGGACGATCAAGCGCGGAGTCGACGAGACGGGGAGATCTGTCGGCTCCTGATTTCGCGCGCACCCGCGACGGCCGCGTCAGGAGAGCAGCGCGGTCCGCGTGGAGCCCGGCCGGTCGCCAGTGGACGGCACGACCAGGCTTTCCTGGGGCCGACCCGAACGCCAGCTGGAATCCGCACCAGGGAGACCTGGGGCCGGGCGGCTGCTGCGTCGGTAGGCGACCAGGAAGACGATCGTCTCGACGAGCCAGACTGCGAGCAGAAAGACGCCGACGATGAGAAGGATAGTCATGACCTCGCTTCTGGAGCCGGGAAGGGCTGCCGTGGGACGCAGGTACTCCGTTGAGAGGAATCGAATCTGGTCTGGAGTTCCAGCCGAATCTGCGGGATTCAATTCTCGAGTGGGGCGGCTCTCAGGAAATGGAACGGAATCTCTCCCTTCCCTGGGACGGGCGGCGTCGCACCCGCGGAGCCGAGGGATTCGGGACTCCTAGACAATCGCCTCGTTGAAGCGAATCGGGGGCCCCGAGCGGCTGCTCGAGACCCCCGAGTGGTGGATGGACCGTGGATCGGAGGCGCCTAGGCTCCCGCTCCGGCGAAAGTCGGGATCCCCGTGTGCTCGAAGTTCTCGACCGTGCCCGAGTACGGCGTGGTGTAGTTCGCGAAGGGCGACATGTCGCCGTGGAACTCGAACTGGATCCCGTACTGCGTGCAGGTCTCGGTGATCAGCGTGTCGAGCGCGCCGCAGTGCTCGAGGATCACCTCGTTGAGGCCGTTGATCCCTTCCTTGGTCAGCGCGTTGATGTCGCGCACCAGCGAAGTCTTGCCGGTCTTCCGGGCCCAGTTCTTGGCCATCTGGATCCGGTTCATCAGGTAGCACCACCCGCCGATCGTGCCGGTCGAGGAGAAGTGGAAGCCGAAGCCCTGGATCGCCTCGAAGTAGTGCGCGAGCTCGGTCGTGCGCGACACGGTCTGGTTGAACTTGATCGCGATCTGATTCGTGATCTTGCCCACCTCGATCGTGATCTCACCCTCGAGCTCGGTCAGCTTGTCGAGCTCGCGCGTGCTCGTCACCTGCGGCGACTGGAACAGCGCCCGCCGGAACTGCTCGGCGCTGGACGCGAAGCCCTCGTAGAAGCTGGTGAAGGGGTTGTTCCAGGCGTTGTACCCGCCCTTGGCGTTGTTCGTGCGGCCGGTGCCGAAGGTGCCGTACGGGAAGTAGCCGTTCGAGCCGAAATTGAACGTCGTCGAGCCGTTGATCGCCGTCTCGATCCAGCGGTACATCAGCGGGTAGCTCGTCCGGTTGATCGTCGTCAGCGACTGGTTGTAGATGCTGGTCGCCTCCTGGATCGCCTCGTTGTTGAGGATCTGCTGGATGGAGCAGTTGGGATTGTTCGTCGGGAACGTGCACAGCGTCACGAACGGGCGAACGAGCATCACGCCCTGGGGCGTGTAGCAGATGGATTTGCCTTCGAGCGTGATGTTGTTGTCGAAGGGCTGGTCGATCGGCCGGCCGAGGAAGACCTCGCGGCCGCCGTGGATCCCTGAAACAAGGACGAATTTGCCTGTGTGAGTCATCGTTCCGGACTTCGTTGCCATGTGCATCGGGCCTCGTGGTTGCGGTCGTGAATCCAGGGGACCGAGGGCGAGGACGGTCGAGCCGCTACCGCATGAGCGGGCCGACCGGGGAAATCGCCCCGGGAGCTCGGGAACGCAGTCGAACCTCTTCGGGGTTCGCTCATTCTCGAGTGTTCGAAGCTCGGCATGGGGATCACACGAACGGACCGGAGACGTCCGGTTCGTGTTCGATCCAGCCGGCGATCAGCGGCCTGCGCGGCGGAAGCTCCTGCCGGGCCGAGTGTCGAGCGGGGCGGCCGAAGCCCGGCTCGTGGCGCGCCGGTGCGGGATGAGCGTCCTCGGTCGGAGCCGAGCTCGTCGGCGACTCGGCCAGGCGGCAGCGAGCCAGGTACTCCAGATCCATCAGGCGAGGCAGGCCGATGCCCAGCCGTTTCGCGAGGCTCGATCCGGAAGCCTCTGCGAGCGCGTCGAGCGTGTGGATCCTCTCTCGCGCGAGCCGATCGCACAGCGCAGCGTCGAGTCCCTCGAGCGATCCAGGCCGCAGGGTCGTCCCCGGCACGGACGGGGTGTAGTGCTTCGGAGCGGTTCGGGTCGGCTCGATCCCCTGGCCGTGAATCGGAGAGGACCTGGGAGCCTCCTCCGGCACATCAGCGGAAACGAAGGGCGCATTCTGCTCCCGCTCCAGGGGATCCGTCCCCATGCGAGCGGCAAGCATGCGCGCCTCGCCGGCGAATCGTCGCGCGCCCGCGGGGGAGGAGCCCAGGAGGTCGGCGAGATGCTCGATCCTCTGCGCATCGACGTCGGAGAGCGTCTTCACACCCTCGCGGTGAAGGACCCTCAAAGTGGCGGGTCCTTCCGCGAGCAGATTGCACAAGAGAGCTAGGGTGTCCATGGTTGCACCTCGTCAGAGATGGAGGCCGACTGCGGGATCCCTTGAGGGCGTCGCGACCAGCGGACGCGTCGACGGCTGCGAGCGCAGGAGCGGCGCGGGAGGACGTTGTCCGACTTCCGCATGGTCGGCGTGCGCGCAGACCTCCTCGGCCAGCTCCCGGAAATCGCCCGCGGCGCGACTCCGCGGGTCCAGGAGATTGACGGGGACACCTGCAGCCGCCGCCTCGCGCAGCCGCACGCTGTCACGGATCGCGGTGTCGAAGAGGAGCGGGCCGAGTTGCGCCTGCATCGCGGCGAGCAGATCGCGAGCGATGCGGGTCCGATTGTCGAACATCGTCCCCACCGCGCGCACGAGGAAGGGCCTCTCCAGCGTCGCGGAGAGCTTCTCGAGGACCTCGAGGGCCTTGAGCGCGCCCTGGAGGGCGAAGACTCCCGACTCGACGATCAGGAGCGCGGTCTGCGCGGCTCGGAGCGCGTTGGCGGCCAGGACGCCGTCCGCCCGAGGCGGGCAGTCGAGGATCGCGAAGTCGAATGAGGAATCCAGGCCGGCCAGCGATTCCCGGAGCGTTTGCTCCGGGCGGACCATGCGCGCGGCGATGTCCTCGTACTCCGAAAGGCGAGCTGTCGCGGGGGCGAGCCATACGGCACCTGGCGCGTGCCGGAGGGCTTCCATCATGGTCGCGCGCCCGCACAGCACGTCGATCATCGACGGCTCGTCCTCGATCGCGCATCCCATCGCGAGGGTGGCGTGCGCTTGCGGGTCGAGATCGACGAGCAGGACTCTCTCGCCCCGGGCAGCCAGCGCTCCCGCCAGGTTGACGGCCGTCGTCGTCTTCCCGCATCCACCCTTCTGGTTGATGCAGGCGAGAACGTGCGTTCGATGACTGTCGCGCAACCTTGCCGAGACTCTCCTTGCTTCCCCTAAAGCGAAGCAGCTGGGGGACGGCAAGACCCGGGAGAAGGCGATGTCGGAGATGGATGTAAGACCCGCAGGAAACAATAGTTACAGCAGCGTCATGCGGGGATCCAACTCTCAATTGCGTGCGCTCAGGAACGGCCGCGAGCGGAGGCGGGACCGAGCTCGGTGTTCACGATCCAGGGGACGGCGGGACGGGACTGGGTCCCCCCTCCTCATCTCCTCTTGGAGGTGAATCGTCTCCTCGCGCCTCGAGGCGACCGGGTTGCGGTCGCCCGCGGACGCGCCCCCGGCCGCGCAGCGGCCCGGCAGAGCCCTGTCCAGACCTCGGAATCGGCGAGAGCAGGTAGCATGTACCGTTCGATCGATCCCCGCCTCCCAGGTCCACCGCCGAGGTTCGTCATGCAGCGTTTCTCCCTCCTCCGATCGACCGCCCTCTTCAGCGTGATCCTGGCGTCGCACGCGGCCGCCCAGGGATCGTCCCTGGTCGGACACGGCATACCGTGCGGGAACATCTCAGGGCCGGACGTCATCGTCGGCGACATCACCGACGTGGCGAACTTCGCGCTGCAGAACGGGCTCGACGCCTTCACCATCGGCTCGACGTCCTGCAACATCGGCACGACCGTCGTGCAGTGGTGGGGCGCCACGAATCAGCACCCCATCATCAGCGAGACTCTCTACAAGTACAAGGTCGTCGACGGCTCCGGACGATTCGAGCAGATCGGCATGAGCTGGCTCAAGCACGGTTTCGCGGCCGACACGGGCAGCCTGTGCTGCTCGTGCACGAATCCCGGCAACTCGCAGCTCCTGGGAGTGGGATGCTCCGACCCGTACAACGCCTGGCAGGCCGGCACGCAGTTCAACCTGGCCCCGCGCTGGCAGGTGAATCCTCACACGGGCTACTTCCCGTACCCGGGCTCGAATCCGAGCTATTCGGGCTCCACCGCCCGGCGCTGTGAGGTGGCCGCATCCGATCTCGAGCTCAGCAGCGATTCGGTGCGCTACTTCGTCGAGTGCACCTACACCGCCGCCGACGACGCGGCGGCCGGGAACAACAACAACAACGCGAGCACGAAGGGGATGGTCGTGACGGGGAGTCCCGCGAACTACACGTTCGCGACGGCGCCTGGCGGGACCCAGGTCATGCAGGCCGCCATCCGCAACTGGCAGCTGCTCGAACCGGGCGTGATCCTCGCGGAGATCCAGGTCCCCTCCGACGGCCTGTTCATCGTCGGGTCGAAGGTGACGGACCTCGGCGGCGGGCAGTTCCACTACGAATACGCGGTCCACAACATGAACGTGCAGAGGGCCTGCGGATCGTTCTCGGTGCCGATGCCGGCGGGCGCGAACGTGACGAACATCGGCTTCCGCGACGCCACGTACCGCAACGGCGACGGCCCCGGCGACGTCGACCAGTCGGGTCTGGACTGGCCCGCCGTCGTTTCCGGGGTCTCGATCACGTGGAGCACGGAGACGCAGGCCCAGAACGTCAGCGCCAACGCGATCCGGTGGGCGACCACCTACAACTTCCGGTTCGACGCGAACGTTGCGCCGGCCTCAGGCAACGCCTCCCTGGGGCTGTGGGAGAGCGGTGCGCCGGCATCGGTGAGCGCCTACGTCGAGGTTCCCGGCGGCAGCGCGCCGATCGTTTCGTTCTGCGCCGGGGACGGATCGGGGATGGCGTGCCCTTGCGGCAACACCGGCGCCGCGGGCCGTGGATGCCAGAACTCGAGCTCGACGGGCGGCGCGCTGCTGGCGGGCACAGGCAATCCGAGCGTCGGCACCGACACGCTCTTGCTGACCGTCTCCGACGAGCGCCCAGTCGCGCTGACGATTTTCTGGCAGGGATCCACGGTGAGCGGCGGGACCTCCTTCGGCGACGGCATCGGCTGCTTCAGCAACCCGGGACTGCGCCGCCTGTACTTCAAGGACGCCGTGGCGGGCACGGCGGTCGCGCCGCAAGGCCTCGAGCTCTCGGTCACCGCTCGCTCGGCCGCCCTGGGAGACCCGCTCTCGGCGGGCGACACGCGGATCTACCACACCTTCTACCGCGATGGCGCGGGAGCGTTCTGTCCGCCTCCGGCGGGGAGCACCTACAACACTTCGAACGGAGTGGCCGTGCTTTGGGGTCCGTGATCCGGAGCGCCCGGGCTCCTACTGGATCCAGCTCACCGCGACCGCGTTCGACAAGTTGATCCCGCTCGCCGAGTTGTCGCACGGGGCAACGGCTCGCGGATCGCAGTCGACGGCGATGTCGCACCGGGTTTCGCTCGCGGCGAGACCCGAGTGCGGGCCCATGAAGCCGCTAGCCCCGCTGGTCCTCGTGTAGCATGGCTGATCGGGTTCCCACCTTCCCCTTCGGACCACGGTCGAGGCGCGACATGCAACTATTCTCCACCCTGCGATGGACCAGTCTCTGCGGCGCGATCCTGACGGCCCAGGCGGCCGCTCAAGGCTCCGACGACTGTGGTACGGCGACACCCATTTCGGGTAGCGGCACTTTCGCGGTGAGCACGGTCGGATCGACCGACAGTCCTCAACAGACCGGCTCTTGTCCGACGGCTCATCGCGATGTCTGGTTCGCGTGGACGGCCACGGCGACTCAGAGCATGAGCCTGACCTCGTGCGGTGGGACGAGTGCGGACACGGTGCTCGCGGTCTACCCCGGAACCGGCTGTCCGTCCGCCGGCACGCATTTGGCTTGCAATGACGACGCTTGCGGCCAGCAGTCGCAGCTTTCCTTCGGCGCGGTGAACGGGAGCTCCTATCTCCTGCAGGTCGGGAACTGGAACGCCACGGCCACATTCAGCGGAACGATCTCGGTCATGCCTGACAGTTCGCCGTGCGGGAGCAGCGTGGGGCCGGACGTCATCGTCGGCGACATCACGAGCGTCATGAACGCCACGGCGGCGAACGGGCTCGACGCCTTCACGATCGGGTCGACGTCCTGCAACATCGGGGATGCCGTCGTGCAGTGGTGGGGCGCCACCAACCAGCACCCCGTCATCAGCGAGACCTTCTACAAGTACAAGGTCGTCGACGGGGCCGGACGCTTCGAGCAGATCGGCATGAGCTGGCTCAAGCACGGCTTCGCGGCCGACACGGGCAGCCTGTGCTGCACGTGCCAGGATCCGGGCAACTCGCAACTCTTGGGCGTCGGCTGCTCCGATCCGTACAGCGCATCCCAGGCCGGCTCGCAATCGATCTTGGCTCCGCGTTGGCAGGTCAATCCCCACACCGGCTTCTTCCCCTTCCCGGGCGCGAACCCTAGCTGGTCTGGCACCACGGCGCGGCGCTGCGAGGTGGCCTTGTCCGATCTCGAAACCAGCAGTGCCTCGGTTCGGTACTTCGTCGAGTGCACCTACACGACCGCTGACGACGCGGCTGCCGGGAACAACAACAACAACGCGAGCACCGAGGAGATGACGGTGACCGGGGGGCCCAGCAACTACACGTTCGCGACGACGGGCGGCGTCCAGCCCATGCGGGCCGCGATCCGCAATTGGCCACTCGTCGAGCCGGGTGTGACGCTCACGGACGTCCAGGTCCCTTCCGACGGCCTGTTCGTGATCGGGTCCCAAGCGACGGACCTCGGAGGCGGGCAGCACCGCTACGAATACGCGGTGCACAACATGAACGTGCAGCGGGCCTGCGGCTCGTTCTCGGTGCCGATCCCGGCGGGAGCGGTCGTGACGAACATCGGCTTCCACGACGTCACGTACCGCAACGGCGACGGCGTCGGCAACGTCAACCAGACGAGCACCGATTGGACCGGCGTCGTTTCCGCGGGAGCGATCACCTGGAGCTCGGAAACGCCGGCCCAGAACCAGAACGCCAACGCGATCCGTTGGGCGAGCACCTACAACTTCCGATTCGACGCGAACGTCGCTCCGGTCGCCGGCAGCGCCTCGGTGGGCTTGTGGGAAGCCGGCGCGCCCGCCGCCGTCGCCGCCTCGGCCGAGGTTCCCGGCGGCATGGCTCCGATCGTTTCGTTCTGCGCCGGGGACGGCTCGGGAGCAGCCTGCCCCTGCGGCAACAGCGGCGCCGCGGGCAGGGGCTGCGAGAACTCGAGCTCGACGGGCGGGGCGCTGCTCGCGGGAACGGGCAATCCGAGCCTCGGGGCCGACACGCTCCTGTTCACATCCTCGGACGAGCGTCCGATCTCGCTGACGATCTTCTGGCAGGGCTCCATGGAGACCGGCGGGTCGTCCTTCGGCGACGGCGTCGGCTGCTTCAGCAATCCCGGACTGCGCCGCCTGTATTTCAAGGACGCCGTGGGCGGCACGGCAGCCGCGCCGCAGGGCGCCGAGTTCTCGGTCTCCGCCCGCTCGGCCGCGATGGGAGACCCGCTCTCGTCGGGCGACGCGCGGATCTACCACACCTTCTATCGCGATGGGGCCGCATCCTTCTGCCCGCCCCCGCTGGGGAGTTCCTTCAACACTTCGAACGGACTGCGGGTGCTCTGGGGGCCCTGACCTGCGTGGACCCGTCAAGCCCCTGGGCTGACAGAAGGTCCACCCAGGTCACTGGATCCAGCTCACCGCGAGCGCATTTCGGGTGGCCGTGGCCGCGCCAGGGACGGAACGGGGGCGGCGTTCGGGGGTGAGCTACTGAGCGCTCTTGGCCTTGTACTCGGCCAGCGTCTTCTCGAGAGACCCCTTCATCCGGTCCGTCGACACGTCGACGGCCTTCGTCTGGATCTCGATCGCCTTCTTGGTGTCGCCCTTGAGGAAATAGACGCGCGCGAGCGTGTCGAGAATGGAACCGTCCTTCTCGTGGGTGAGCGCGACCCCCTGCGCGGCGGCGCGCATCGCCAGGTCGAGGTCGAGCGTGGCCCAGTTGGCCTCGGGGTCGACGATCTTCCACGCGATCGCGTTCAAGTCGCCTGCGTTCTCCTGCTTGATCGCCTCGTCGACGAGCTTGCTACCCGCGGCGTACGCCGCGGGGAAGTCGCCGGCGGCCAGGAAGGCGTCGAACTTCATCGGCGACACGAGGCGCGCGAGGATCGGGAAATTGCTCTCGAATTCGGAGATCTTCGCCGGCGCGCTCTTCGGATCCGTTCCGATCGCCTTGCGGATCGCGCTGTACTTCGCTTCGGCTTCCGCGATAGCCGCATTGCCCTTCTCGATGTCCCAGGTGCCGGCCACGACCTGCTCCATCGGAAGGTCGAGGAACATCGGGTGGCCGATGTAGGCGATCTTGCCCGCGGCGTCGACGAGGAAGCAGCACGGGATGCCGTTGCGGGCGGCGGCCTTCATGTAGGCCTCGCTGGTCGCACGCCCGCTGTCCCAGGCGACGGTGTAGTCCATCACGTCGCCCTTGTCCTCGACCATCGCCTCGACGGCGGGGAGATCGTTGCCGCGCGTGTCCGCGCTCGTCACGCCGATGAAGGTGACGCCCTTGTCCCTGTACTGGCGCTGCAGCGCGGAGAGGTGCGGCATGCCTGCGATGCACGGGCCGCACCAGGTGGCCCAGAACTCGACGACGTAGACCTTCCCCTTCTCGAAGCCGGCCACGGGCGAGCCCTTGACCCACTTCTCGATCTGGAGCTGAGGCGCGGGCAAGCCGACGACGAGCGCGGGCTTCTTCGCGGCCGCGTCGGGCGTCTTCTGCGAGAACGCGACGGCGGTCGTGATCATCAGAGCCGCGGCGGCGAGGGCGATGCGTGAGAGCATGGGCGATCTCCAGGTAGACGGACGGAGAGGGTGGTCGACGGGGGCACTCTAGCAAGACGTCTGGGCCGCCGACGACCGCGCGGAAGCGCGTCTAGGGCGCCCAGATCACCTGTCCGGTCTGCGTCGCGTTGAACGTGCCCAAGGGAGGACAGCCCCCCAGCACGTTGGGGTCGCGGTAGAAGACGAAGTGCCACCGGCTGGCACCCGCCACGAGCACGTCTCCGAGCGCCGCCGATCGCGCCGAGACGCTGAGCTCGCCCGCGCCGAAGTCGGGGACCGTGATGCTGCCGCCCGAAGCGGACTTCGAGTAGAGACGCTTGAACGTGCCCGACGTGCAGCGCACGCCCTGGCCGAAGACCACGCCCGTGGCGTCGAAGCCGTTCCACTGGGCCATGATGCTCAACGACGTGGGCCGTTCGCCGCTGGTCGTGAAGACGAGCGTGTCGGACGAGAGGTACGCCCCGCCCGCCGCCGTCAGGATCGCTCCTCCCGTCGCGGCGGAGTTGTCGCAGCCGCGCCCCGGGCCGCTCGGCGGATTCGCGCAGGGGCACGCGATCACGCCGCCCAGGCCCGGATCGCACAGGCTCGTGAAGTTCGTGCCGCCCACGCGGTCGCGCACGAAGACGTCGGCACCACCGTTCACGTCGCCCGGGACGAGGTTCGAAGCGATGCTGTAGAACGCCACGTAGCGTCCGTCGCCGGAGAGGGAGGCGAACCAGCTCGAGGAGTTTCCCTGGGCGCCGGCGTGCGTCAGGCTCGCTCGCTCGGTCGTCCCGGCGAAGCGGTCGTGCACGAAGCTGTCCGCGAGCAGGTTCGTGTCGCCGGCGACGAGGTTCCCCGCGCTGCTCTCGAATCCGGCGAAGCGCCCGTCGTCCGAGATCGAAGGATTCTGGCACAGGGCGCTCGCCTGGGTCCCGTCCGTGGCGACGCTGACGCGCCCGGTCGTTCCGCTCTGCCGGTCGTGCACGAACACGTCCATGACCCCGTTCGTGTCGTTGGCGACGAGGTTCGTGGCGTCGCTCCGGAACGCGACGTAGCGCCCGTCGGCCGAGAGGGCCGGCTCGAAGCTGTTCGAGTTCCCCTGCAGGCCTCCCGTCGCCACGCTCACGCGCTCCGTCGTCCCCAGCTGGAGATCGCGCACGAAAATGTCCCAGCTGCCCGTGTCGCCCGCGACGAGATTCGTGGCGAAGCTCTGGAACGCGACGAATCGGCCGTCGGCCGAGATGCAGGAAGCCGAGCTCTCGCCGTCCCCCTGCGCTCCGCCGGTCGCCACGCTCACCCGTTCGGTCGTGCCGAGCTGGCGGTCGCGCAGGAAGACGTCCCGACTCGCGTTCGTGTCGTTCGCGACGAGATTCGAAGCGAAGCTCTCGAACGCCACGAAGCGGCCGTCGGCCGAGATCGAAGACGCGCGGCTGTGGGTGGTCGCCTGCGCCCCGCCCGTGGACACGCTCACGCGCTCGGTCGTCCCGTTCAGGCGATCCCGCACGAAGACGTCGTCGCTGCCGTTGCTGTCGCCGCCGACCAGGTTGGACGAGGGGCTCTGGAACGCGACGTATCGGCCGTCGGCCGACGCCGACGGGAACTGGCTCGCGGCGTTCCCTTCAGTCTCGGCCGTGTTCACGCTCACGCGCTCCGTCGTCCCGAGCAGGCGGTCGCGAAGGAAGGAGTCGTGGACCGCGTTGGTGTCGCCCGCGACGAGGTTCGTGGCGGCGCTGTGGAAGGCGACGAAGCGTCCGTCGGCCGAGATCCAGGGGGTCGTGCTGCCCGGATTGCCGGCGGCGCCGCTCGTCGAGACGCTGACCTTCTGGGTCACCTGCGCCGGGGCCGCGCCGCCCAGGACGAGCCCGAGCACGCCCAAGTGCATCCACCGTTGGCTCATCTGGCTGGGTCTTGGTCGAGGCGGGCGCCGGGTCGCTCGGGCAACCGCGGGCACCGGGGGGCCGCCCGGAAAGGATAGCCGAGCGGTCCGCCCGAGGGGAGGTCGTCCGGACCGGCCCGGCGAGGTTGACGAGAAGCCCCCGTGCGCTCTTTTCCGGCCTCATACGCTGGAGAGCGGACGGCCAGCAGACATTCCGGTCGCCCGGTCTACCTGTGCTGGCATATCCCGCTATCCTGAACACGACCCCACGCCCGATCGTCGAGGGTCCGACCCCTCGTCCGAGCGTCCAGCTCCGATCGGACAAGCCCCCCCCTCTCACCGGCCCCGCAGGTGACCGACCATGATGCACGTTCCTCAACTCCTCCGTCGTCTAGGCCTTGCGGTCGTTTTCACACTTTCCTGCTCGATCGCGGGCGCTGCGCCGGCGCCGCAGGGCGGCCTGCCGACCCCGGTCCAGCCGTACTGCTCTCCCTGCCAGAACCCGAACTTCTTCGCCTACAACCGCTGCAGCTACTGGAGCATCGACGACCAGAACCTGGCCTGCGACGCCCCCACCTGCCAGTCGCTCTTCCGCATCGACAGCCGGAGCAAGAAGGCGAGCATCCGCTTCACGCTCTCCCACTCGCCCACGGGGAACCAGACGATGAGCAGCGTCTGGCTCTACTACCGGACGATCGGCGATTTCTCGGCCGCGGAGTACGTCTTGCGGGTCTGCGAGGACGCGGGCGGCGTGCCGGGGACCATCCTCAACCTGACCTCGTTCCGGCCGCAGGCCAACGGCACGGTCGGATGGCACCAGATCCAGCTCACCAGCCCCGTGAGCGGCCTCGTGCCCGGCAATGTCTACCATCTCGTCGTCGCCCCGCGGGGGTTTCCCTCGCCCTCGAAGTGCATCGAGCTCGTCGTGTCGCGCGGACGATTCCCCGTGCGCTACCTGCCGACGGACGCCCCGGGCACAGCCCTGGAGTCGCCCTGTGACCGTTGGCTCGCGATCATGCAGTCCGACAGCACGCGCAGCCCCGTGGCGGGCACCGACTTCTTCCTCGTCGAAGCCGCGGGGAACCGCGGGTACACGCCGATCTTCGTCGTGGATCTCGGCCCCTCCGGCCTCTTCGGAGCGCCCTACAACGAGCACGTCGAGCGCGTCATCTCCGGACCGAATCAGTACGGCCAGGTGATCCAGGTACCGGCGGCTACCGACGTGAACTACGTCGCGTTCTGGCTGCGGGGCATGGGCTGCCACGAAGACTGCGCGAACCCCCCGTGCCCGATCGGCGACCTCGAGTTCCGCCTGCTGTCCTCGCCCAATCCGAACGCGCCGCCGACGGTGCTGATCCCCCACTCGAGAGCGTACCGGGGCCGATCGCACTGGTTCGGCGCCTTCTTCCCGACGCAACACCTCGCGGCGGGCACCTACTACCTCGTGCTGAGCTCTCCCAATTCCTCGGGCACGGGCGCCGACGGCTGGCAGTTCTCGATGGAGAACTCCACCCTCCCGGTCAACTTCGCGTCGATCCCGACCTACCTCAAGGGGAACAGCTACGCCATCGAGTCCAAGAACGGCGGGAACACGTTCCAGCCGCTGTCGCGCAAGGGGGACACGGGTTTCATGCTCGGTTACTTCCCCGACGGACAGCAGGAGATCGCGAGGCTCTGCGACCACGGCGTGACGGTCCAGTGCGGCAGCAATCCGACGTACGCCAGGACGGCCCAGCCGGGCGACGTCATCAAGTTCGGCGCGAGCAACCTGAACATCGGCCATGCGCAGGGCCGCCTGCAGTACATGCGGCTCCTCGCCCTCGATTGCACGCCGCTTTCGAATCCGGAGTTCTGCATTGAGACCGGGCCCGTGAGCGAGAACACGCATGCGCTCGGCGGGGACATCCAGTGGACCATGGGACAGAACGACGCCTTCCTGTGGCTCGAGTTCGGACACCAGGATCCGAACAACCCGAGCAACCTGATCGCCGACGAGCTGTTCCCGATCGAGATCCGCAAGGGCTGCTCTCCCTGCGGCTCCTGCCCCTAGGGGGCTGCGTCCGCCTCACACCGCGAAGTACTGCATCCCCCTGCGCTCGCCCTTGGTCCTAATCTTGGATTCCTCGATCAGGCGCTTCATCGGGCCGCGCAGGGACTTCGTGTCCGTGCCGAGGGCCGCCGCGATGTGCTCGCCGCGCTGCCCGGGATTCGAGCGGACGTAGGCCTGCACGGAATCCGGGTCGACCGCAGCCCTCGACCGGCTGCTCTGGGGCACTCCGGCTCCTTGGAGTTGCAGGCAGGCGCTCAACGTCATGCGCGCTTCCTGGAGAGCCGTGCGCAAGGCCGCGTCACCCGTGGCGGACATCGCGGAGTCGATCGACTTGATCGCCTTCGTGACGTGGCGAAGAGTCGGATCCCGCTTGGCGGCCTTGCTCGCCGCGCGGCTCTTCAGGTGCTCGATCTTGGCTTGGAGTTCCGCGATCCGTTGATCCTCGGTGCGGCGCGTGCGGGTTTTCCGGATCGGATGGCTGGACTTGGGGTTGGCTCGGGACATTGCGTCTTCCGGATGGAGTGGCAGGCGGCGGAATCAGCAAATTCGCCGATTCGCTCCCAGGATCCTGCGCTCGAATTGTCGCTGAAGGCGAGCGTCTAATCCAGATCCTCGCCACACTCTGTGTTCACGCGATGACCGGCCGAGACGAAAAGACCACGCTCTTCTCCAGGCTCCGCGGCGCATCCCTCATCTCCGCGGGATGGATATGCACCGGCCTGGCGATCGCCGGAGTCGTCCTCCCTCTCGTCCCGACCACGCCCTTCCTGCTCCTCGCCGCGGCCTGCTTCGTCCGATCGTCTCCCCGCTTTCATCGCTGGCTGCTCGCGAACCGCGTCTTCGGCCCGATCCTCGAGCAGTGGCGCCGCGACAAGACCGTCCCTCGGTCCGCCAAGCGCAAGGCGTACCTCGTCGTGATCCTCAGCTTCGGATTGTCCATCGCGCTCGTCGACGTCACCTGGCTGCGCGCGGCGCTCTTCGTCCTGGGCAGCGGGTTGATCGTGTTCATCGCCAGGCTGCCGACGACGCGCGCGCAAGAGAACCCGCAAGTAAGGTGACGGCCGTGGCCCCTCTACACTCCCCCACTGACGCCGTCCAACCACCCACCATGAGGCTCGCCCGGTGAACCCGTCCACGCCCGACGAACCCAAGTCCCGCAGAACCGTGCTCGAGCTCATCGCGGAGCGGACGGGTCAGGCTCCCAAGGTCCTGCTGACCGATTCCGGATCCGAGCACGGGGCTTCGCCGGTCGTCGATCCCGGCTCGGCGGCATCGAAGCGGGTGCCGCAGGGACGCGACAAGTACCAGATGCTCGGCGAGATCGCGCGCGGCGGCATGGGCGTGATCCTGAAGGGGCACGACACGGATCTGGGCCGCGACGTGGCGATCAAGGTGCTCGACACCGATCTGGCCAAGAACCCCGCTGTGGTGCAACGCTTCGTGGAGGAAGCCCAGATCGGCGGGCAGCTGCAGCATCCCGGGATCGTGCCGGTCTACGACCTGGGGCTCATGGCGGACGACTGTCCGTACTTCACGATGAAGCTGGTCAAGGGGCGCACGCTGTCCGCGCTCCTCCAGCAGCGCAAGACGACCGCCGACAACCGCGGCCGCTTGCTCGCGATCTTCGAGTCGGTGTGCCAGACCATGGCCTACGCGCACTCGAAGGGCGTCCTGCACCGCGACCTCAAGCCGGCGAACGTCATGGTCGGCGCGTTCGGCGAGGTGCAGGTGGTCGACTGGGGGCTCGCGAAAGTGCTGCACCGCGGCGGCGTCGCGGACGAGCGGCGCGCGAAGGAGACGCTGCACACGGTGATCGAGACCGTGCGCAGCGGTCCGGGCTCGTCGGGCTCGGACTCGCTCGTCGGCTCCCTGATGGGCACGCCCGCCTACATGGCTCCCGAGCAGGCGCAGGGCGAGATCGAGAAGCTCGACGAGCGCGCCGACGTGTTCTCGCTGGGCGCGATCCTGTGCGAGATCCTGACCGGTCGCCCTCCCTACGAGGAGATCGAGGGCGAGCCCGTGCTCGTGCAGGCCGCGCGCGGCCGGCTCGATCCCGCGCGAGCGCGCATCGAGGCCTGCGACGCCGATCCGGCGCTCGTGCGCCTCTGCCTCGACTGCCTGATGCCCGCGCGCACCGCGCGTCCCGCGAACGCCGAGGAGGTGGCGAAGACGCTGCACGACTACCTCGTCTCGGTCGAGGAGCGCGCGCAGAAGGCCGAGCTCGCTGCCGCGGAGGCGCGCATCAAGGCCGCCGAGGAGCGCCGCGCCCGGCGGCTGACGGTCGCGCTCGCCGGAACGGTCGCCGCCGCGCTGCTCATCGGCGGCGGCGGCTTCTACTGGGTCAACCACGAGCGTGAGCAGCGCGCCGAGCAGACCCGGACCGCCGTCGAGGCGGCCCACGGCGAGTCGATCGACCTCGGGCAGGCCGGGAAGCCCGAGGAGGCGCTGGCCGCCGCGCAGCGCGCGCTGTCGCTGGCCGAGGCCGGCGACGCGGACGCAGCGCTCCTCGAGCGTGCGCGGACCTTCGTCGCGAAGGCGGAGGAGGCCGTCGGCGCGGCCGAGCGCGAGCGCGCGCTCTTCGCCCAGGACGAGGCGCTGCGCTCGCGCCTGATCGACTTGCGCATCCTGCAGATCGCCACGCTCGGCCAGCCCCGGCAGGAGGCCGAGCTCGACGCGGCGTTCACGAAGGCCTTCCACGACTACGGGGCCGACCTCGAGGGGGCGGACCTCGTCCCCGCGCTGAAACGCATCCGCGAGCGGGCGATCGGCGAGGAGGTCGCGCTGGCGCTCGATGATTGGGGGCGATCGCGCCGCAGGGTGCACGGGGCCAAGTCGGAGAAGGCGGAGAATCTCTACTACCTCGCCATGGACCTCGACCCGGAGCCGCTGCGGATGCGGATGCGCGAGGCGGTCGCAGCCAGGGATCTGGCCGTGATGCTCGAGCTGGGCTTGCCCGAGAACCTGCCCAAGCTCCAGCCGGGATCGATCTTCGTGTTGAGCGCGGCGCTCTGGGACGAGTTCCCGGATCGCAGGCCCGACGTCTACCGCATGCTCGGACAGGCTGTGCGCCTGTATCCCGGGGACTACGTGCTGCAGGCCGTCGCCGGGAACATCTACGAGATCGGGGGCTGGCACGGGGAGGCGCTCGCCTGCCGAACCGCCGCGCTGGCCCTGCGGCCGAACGACATCACCGCGCGCCAGAAGGTGGCTGATTCGCAGTACTACCTCGGTCGCTGGACCGATTCCGCTGCGAGCCTGCGCGCGATCCTGGCGGCGGATCCGGACAACTGGGAGGCGAGATCTACCCTCGGTGGGGTCCTGCGGTTCCTCGGCGATCACAAGGGAGCGCAGGCCTGCTTCGAGCAGGCGCCGCATCCTGACAACAGCCTCTACTGGGTTCCGGAACACCGGGCGGCCCAGTTCTTCAACGGCGTCCTCTCGCGCGAGGAGTTCACACGCCACGCGGACTCCGAGTCCAACTTGGAATTCCTGCCCGTCTACCTGTTCGCTCTGGTCGACCACCCCGATCCGGCGCAGCGCGATCCCGAGTTCGTGTTGCGGGCGATCGAGGAGCGCCGGGAGGCGATCGATCCGTCCCGCTGGCACGCAGTGATCGAGGCCGTGGCCCGGATCCGCTTCTCGGACTGGGGGGGAGCGCTCCCGGCCCTGGAGAATCGCAAGAAGCCGCCCGGGATCATCCTCCTGACGCCGATGGCCTACGAGTTCATGCGCTCCCTCGTCTACAGCCACCTCGATCGCGGCAGCGAGGCCCTCGCGTGCTACCAGCGCGGCATGGTCGAGTGGGAGGAAGCGACCCGCGACGATCTTGCGGCGTGGGAACGCTCCGACGCCATGCGCTGGCGCCGCGAGGCGGAAGCGGTGCTGGCGAAGTAGCCGCTACAGCCCGCCGAACTTCCGGATGTTCGGCTCGTTCGCCAGGAGCTCTTTCTGGAGCGCGTCGACGGCTACCGTCACGTCCGGCTTGGAGCCCGACTTCAGCGCCGTCTGGAAGGCCTGGAGCTTCGCCGCGAGCTTCTTGTCGCCCTTGGCGCCGTCGAGCAGGAAGGCGACGACGAGCCCTGCCTCGTGGTAGAGGCGGGAAGAGTAGTCCGCCTTGTTCACGTCGATCGCGAACGCGAACACCTCGCCGAGCTCGTGCATCCCACCCTTCTTGATCTCGCCGAAGGCGAACTGTCGCAGGGCCCAGGGATCCGCGCCCTCCGCGGCCTCGGGATCCTTCGCGTAGCGCTCGACGTAGGACGCGGCACCGTAGCGAAGCCAGCGCGGGATCTTCTTCTCGTTCCAGAAGGGCGCGGCGGGGGGAAGGTTGCCTCCGCCCGCCACCGCGCCGAGCCGTTCGGCGACCGTGGTCCATGACGGATCGATCGCATCGAGGAAGCTCTGGGCCGATGCCCAGCGCACGAAGTACGGTCCCCAGCCCTTCAGCTTCTCGTCCTTGCGGTCCCAGAAGCAGACGCCGGCACCGATGTAGAGGGGCGGCTCGAACGATGGGTCGAACGCGAGGTCCGCGAAGTACGCCCCGTGGAGCGAGGAAATGCCCTCGGACTCGGGCAGCACCGGAGGATTGCCGCCGGAGACCTCGTTGTACTGCGCGAGGCTGCTCAGGACGATGAAGTGCGGCTTGCGCGCGGGTTCGACGCCGAAGAGCCGGACGAGCTCGGGGTAGGCCTTGTCGGCGTACCAGCGCGCCACGTTGCCGCCCTCCCAATCGCAGGTGGTCCAGACCGTGTAGTGCTCGCCTTCGAGCTTCCACGGATGCTCGATCTTGGCGTGGTACTCGTTCGCCTTGGCGAGATCGACCCACTCGTCGCCGCACTTCCACAGGAGCGCGGTCCACTTCTCGAAGTCGGCCGGCGCGATCCAGCTGTTGTCGTCGGCGCGGAACTGGTATCCGGCCGCCTGCCAATCAGCGACCTGTTTCGCGCGGGCGATCGCGGACGGATGCGCCCATTGGCCTCGCTCGTCCTTGGCCCAGCCCATGATCAGGAAGGGCGCGTCGGCTTCGGGCACCCACTCGTCCTTGACCCGCACGAGGCCCTTGGCCTTCATCTTCGCGGATTCCTCGCGCTTGTACTTGGCGAGCTCGGCGAAGCTCCCGAACCACTTCTTGTCGTAGAGCTGGTGGCCGAGAGCCTTGTGGGCGGCCTCGTGGTCGGCGTCGACCTCGAGCACCTTCTTGTAGACCCTCTTCGCGGCGGCGTCCTGACCGGCTGTCATGTATCCGTTCGCGAGGGCGACGAGCTTCGCGACGTCCTTCCCCGCGGCAGCGATCTTCGCGTCGACGTCGGCATCGTCCGGCTCCTGGAGGAAGGCGGACGAGGCGAGGCTCGGCGCGGTGGACGTGAACGGACCGGGGAAGGCGAGGAGGCTCCAGAGCAGCGGGGCGATCATGGTGGATGCGAGGGCTCCCGATTCGGGGTTGGATGGCGCAGCCTAACATCGGCGAGGGGGTCGGCGCCTGCCGCGGCGACGCGCCGGCCAGGTTCGGATGCGCCCCGACCTAGCGGCGGAACCCGGATTCGTCCACGAACACCCGGTGGAAGTCGAAGCACTCGTCTCCGGGTCTCACCGCGAGCGACAGCACGACGGCGCTCGGTGGATCGATCACCAGGATTCTGGCGGCGCTTCCCCCTTCTTTCCCCCTCCCCTGCGCACATTGGCCGATGGCTCGCGCGGCGGATCGGAGCGATCGTGCTGCGAGACTTCGGTATCCGGATTCCGCGGCCGCTTCGTGACCGCAAGGAGCCTCCCATGTCGATCCCGGTTCTTCTCCGATGCGCGCTGCTCGTGGTGGCAGCTCCCGTCGCCACGATCCTCGCCTCGCCCCAAACGACCCCGCCGCACATGGAGCACACCGCGCCCTTCCTGGGACGCACGCTGACGATCCGCATCGAGGGAGCACCCCCTCTCTCGGCGATCGATCTCTTCATGAGCCCGGAGGCCGGCTCGTTCTCGACCCCCTACGGCGTGTTCGAGCTGCGGCGAGAACTCGCCACCCGGCTCGCCAGCGGAGTCACGACCGCTGCGGGCACGTGGTCCTTCGACCTTCCGGTTCCTCTCGACGAGGCGCTGGCCGAGGCGGGTGCGCACTTCCAGGCCCTCGTCGACGACCCCTCGGCCCCCGCGGGGAAGATCCTGTCGGATGCCGTGCACGCGCGCTTCCTCGGGCCGCGCGTCTATGCCGGATTCCGGGGCAACGCATCCCCGGCTCGTGCCGGGCTGGACATCGTGAGCGCGACGACGGACGCCGTCGTCGCTCGCGTCGAATACGGCTTCACGACGGAGGGCCGGGGCAGCCGGCACGAAGGGAAACCGGTGTTCGACGCCGCGTACTCGCGCGGCGCCGTGATGAGCCAGCGGCGTGAGCTGCTGTTCTTCGATCCGTTCTTCGGCGGCGTGCAGGGTCGCATCGCCTTCCCCACGGATTGCTCGCGCACGCTGCTCACGGATCTCGGCCGGCGCACCGTGTACGTGCTGGAGCTCGGCGGCCCTTCCGCTGCGCGAGTCCACGCGATCGACCTCGCGACGGGGTCGGAGACCGCCTACCTCGATCTCCCGAACGCCGTGGAACCCATCTGGTGCGCGGGCCGTGCCTCGTCCGAAGCTTTCATCGCCGAATACGAACCGGGCGGAAGGACGGCCTTGCGATGGATCGACCTCGATCCGCTCTCCGATCACGGGTCGGCGGCCGTCGGCAAGCCGGGGAGCAACGCCTTCACCCACTACGACGGGTTCAGGGTCGAGCCTCTCCCCATGTTCTACGCGGCAGGTCAGGTCTTCGTGTCGACCACCGGGCCCTTCACGACGAGCCTGCAGGGGAACCTGACTCGTTGCCGTGCCGGCCCGACGGGGATCGCGACACGCGCTATGAACCTCGGCTTCAGCCGGATGTACCTCATGTCCGCCATCCCGGCTGCTGATCGCGTGCTCGCGGCGGGGCTGCGCACGGACTTCGGCCCAGCGGGTGGACTGTACGAGCTGCCGATCACCACGATCGGTCCCCCCACGGGAGTTCCTGGACACCCGCAGGGTGGAGTCTTCGCTCACGAGATCGAACCCGACGGCAAGATCGCGTGGATCATCGGCGAGTGGGAATGGGACCACGCGGACATCCTGTACCGGCTGGACCTGGAGACGGGAGCCTGGACGCAGACCCCGCACTTCTGGATCTTCGGGCACAACGACGCGGAAGTCCTTCGCGACGCCCTGAACCACGAGGTGTGGGTGTCCAACACGGGCTTCGGGCCGCCGATCAACATCGATCCCGAGATCCTCGTGCTGGACGAGCTCCATGGGACCACGCGGCGCATCGCTCTCGACCGAACCGTTGAGGTGTTGCACGCCGTGCCGCTGCCCTGAGGGTTCGTCGGAATGGCGCGCTCGAGGTCCGGACGTCGTCCCGGCAGGTTTTCTCGCTCCAAGGATCGCGTGGATCGACCTGGGCGGTTACGATAAGGCCATGGTCCGCATGTCCAACCGGGATCGGATTGCGCGTGCGGCCGAAGAAGCGAAGGCCGCCGCAACGGAGAAGGCGGAGAAGGCGGCCAAGAAAGTCGCCAAGAAGCCGAGCGGCGGCCGCGCGGCGCGCGTCGTGAAGCCCGTGCGCATGAAGATCGTCTGGGACGTGTGCAACACGACCGGAACGGCCGTCAAGTCCTTCGCGTATCCGGACAAGGCCCGGGCGGAGGCGGAGACGGAGACGCTCACCCGGTCGACGGGGCGCACCCACATCCTCCGGCCGACCAAAGTGCCCATGGAGTGACGGCCGCGGGCTGTCACTCGCGGCCGGCGAGCTTCTCCCCGGCCGCCCGCAGATTTTCCGGAGGCGCTTCCTTCTCGATCGCCGGGAAGAGATGACGTTCCTCCCACCGGATGTGCTCCTCGAGGGCCTGCGCGAGGCGGCTCAAGAGCGCGAGATCGGGTTCGGCCTCCGCGCCATCAATCGAAAGCCGTTCGACGAGCGCGCGCAGCTGTTCGTGCTCGGCGCGCAGGCGCTCGGCATCCTCGCGGAGCGGGACCAGCGGCAGGATCCAGCGCTCCTCCGCAGCGAAATGCTCCGCGATGAGGTTCGTCCATGCGGAGAGGAAACTCGCCCGAGCCTCGCGAGGTGAGCCCTCCCGGCCCGCGAGCGCCCAACGGATGGCTCGCGCCTCGGCGAGGGCGAAGTGGTGCTCGCGGGACAGCGGTCGAAGGGCGGGTGCGCGTTTCACGGCTCGATCACTCGGGCCGCGCTACGACCGTGACCTCACCGTCCGGCTCGATGCGCACCGTGAGCTGCACGGGTGCGCAGCACACCGGGCAGTCCTCGACGTACTCCTGGTCCTCGCCCGCGCTCGCGTCGACCGGGACGACGATCTCCTCGCCGCAGGAAGGGCACTCGTACCGGCCGTCGGACTCGGATCTCATGCTGCGCCCGCGCCGGATTCTACGGACCGGCGGGATCTTCGATACCATCATGCGCTACCCATGCGAACCCACTCGAACACGATCGCCGTACTCGCTCTCGTCCTCGGCCTCGCCTCGGCTTGCGCCAGCCGTCCGACTCTCCCTCCGGGAGTGATCGTCGGCCTGGAGATGCAGCCGCGGGAGGTCATCCACCTCGCCGTCATCGACGCCGACCCCGAACCCTACTGGAACCGGACGCTGTTGATCGAGGCCACCGTCACGGCCGTGTGCCAGAAGAAGGGCTGCTGGATGCAGATCGAAGACCAGGGATCCCGCGCGATGGTGCGCTGGGAGAGCGGCTGCGGCGGCGAGTACACCTTCCCCAAGGACCTCGAGGGCAAGCGCATCCTGATCCAAGGCTCGATCTACGACACGTCGATCTCCGAGGACGACGCCGAGCACCTCGAGGAGGAAGCCGGCCGCCCGATCTCGATCGATCGGCAAGGCCGCGAGATCAACGCCTCGGCGATCCTCGTGGTCGGCGCTCCGAGCTGATCGATCCGCGATGGACTCCGGGCTCCTGCAGTACTTCGATCTGGTCTGCGACAAGATCGCGGCGCATCCGAGCTACGGGGCGAAGCTCGAGAACGCCGTCCGGCAAGGCGACCGGCTCATCCTGAACTACCACACTCACGGGCCCGATCAGGCCTACTGCGTGTCGGTGTGCGTTCGGAACGAGACTCTGGCGCAACTCGGACTGCCCGCGCCCTTGGAGGAACTCGCGCACATCCGTGGAATCGGGAAGAGTCGCGAGGAATGCGGCCCGCGCATGGAGGCGTTCGCCGCGCGGCTCGTCGTTCGGCACGGGCTCCGGCAGGAGCCGGTCGTGTTCCTGGACGGGGATCCCTTCGCGCCCTGACGTGAATCGACGCCTCGAATCATGAATCCGTGATTCCCGAGCGCGCGGAGACGCCAATACGCTAGGGTTTGCGCTTCAACTCATTTCTGCGATCGCCGTCCCATTGGTTTTGCCAACGGAATTGCTCTCCAGATCAAACGAATCGAAAGGTAAGAATCAATGGGAACGAAACTGTACGTCGGAAATCTCAGCTACGACTCCACCGAAGCCAGCCTGCGCGCTGCCTTCGAGGCCGACGGCCGCCAAGTGCGTGAAGTCGCCATGATCATGGATCGCGATACCGGACGCCCGAAGGGCTTCGGCTTCATCCAGATGGGCTCGGAGCAGGACGCCCAAGCCGCGATCGCGGCGCTCGACGGCAAGCAACTCGACGGTCGCGCGATCAAGGTCAACGAAGCCCAAGAGCGTCCCGCCGGCGGACGCCCGGGCGGCGGTGGCGGTGGCGGTGGCGGTCGCTCCAGCGGCGGCTACGGCAGCGGCCAGCGCTACTAGGCCCTCGAAGATCCCCGCGCCCCGGCGCGGGACCCGGAACGAATCTCATCCGCCGCCATCGGCTCGATCGAGCCTGGCGGCGGATCTTCATTTCGGCTTCTCGACGAGCGTCAGGCAGTCGAGCTCGGGAACGTGTCCCCACTCGAAGACCATCTGCTTGATCGTCCGCAAGCCCGCCTCCTCGGCGTAGCCCGTGAACAGCTCGTTCGACATGTAGTTCCGGGCGTGCGGATTCGTGCGCCAGTCGCTTCCGCCCGTGTAGTTCGAATGGTGGAAGAAGCCGCGGCCACCGGGGCGCAGGACCCGTGCCGTGTCGCGCAGGTACGAGCGCACCACTTCCTTCGCGAAGTGGACCATCGAGTCGAAGCTGTACACGAGCGTGAAGGCCCCGTCCTCGGCCGGCCGGAGGTCGTAGCCGTTGTTCGCGGCGCACTGGACGTGGGGTTGCCCGGCAAACCGGCGGCGGCAGACCTCGACGTTGCCGGGTTGGATGTCGAGGACGAGCAGCCGCTTGGACCTCGGCGCCAGCATGAGCGAATTCCGGCCGTGGCCAGCGCCCAGGTCGATCACCGCGGAGAAATCGCAGCCGTCGATGAACGGGAAGATCAGGGTGCGCCAGATCTCCTCGATGTGGGGCTCGGCCGACTTGAAGTACTTGTTCTTCGGAGTCCAGGGGTCCCCCGAGTAGTTGGCGAGATCCTGGAGCTGGCTCGCTTCGGGGAGCGGGTCGTTCCTCGTCATGACCTGGATCTGCGCGCGTCCAGGCGGAGCTTCACCTTGGCGAAGAGCCTCACGATCGGGTCGATCCACGCGCGAACGCCCTTCGGCCTCTCGACGAGCGTGAAGCAGTCCAGGTTGTTGATGTGGCCCCACCTCTCGGAGGGATCGCCCCAGCCGAAAGTGCGCTGCGAGAGCGTGCGCAGTCCGGCTGCGCGGGCGTAGGCGGCGAACAGCTCGCGGGACATGTATCCCCGGCCGTGAGGCGCGCTGCGCCAGTCGCTCCCGCCCGTGTAGTTCGAGTGGTGGAAGAAGCCCCGTCCGCCCGGCCGCAGGACCCGCCGCGTGTCGCGCAGATACGACCGCACGACTTCCGGGTCGAAGTGGACCATCGAGTCGAAGGAGTAGACGAGCGTGAACTCCGCGTCGCCGGCCGGCCGGAGGTCGTAGCCGTTGTTCACGGCGCATTGAACGTGGGCTTGCCCGGCGAATCGCTCCTTGCAGGCCTCGACGTTGCCGGCCTGGATGTCCATCACGAGAACCCGTCCGGACTTGGGCGCCAGCATGTTCGCGTTCCGGCCGTGCCCGGCGGCCAGATCGATCACGGCGGAGAAATCGCAGTCCTCGATCGCCGGGTGGATCATCGTCCGCCACATGTCGAGGAAGTGCACCTCGGCCGCGCGGAAGTAGTCATTCTCCGGGATCCACGGGTCGCCGGAGTAGCTTGCCAGACCTTGGAGCCGCTGCTGCTCGGAGGTCGCGGACGGTCGAAGAGCTTGTCGGAGCATGGCGGCTTCGACTCATGGTAATGGAAGCGGTCCGAACCGGTAAGATCCGAGCCGTGTTCGACCCGCAGATGGAGCTCCTCAGCACGGTCCTCGCCGGCGTCGCCGCCGAGACACCTCCGCCGGGAGGGCGTCCGAGCACTTGGGCCGACGCGCGCGAGGCCCTGGCCGCATCGGGCGAGAAGGCGGAAGACATTTCCTCCGCCGTCGCCGCCGAGGACGCGCCGGCGCTCCGTGCGATCCTGGAGCAGTGGCGATCCGGCAAGCGCCACCTGCCCGAGCACGACCGAGAGGTCCTGAAGCGCGCGATGAAGGCGTACCGCAAGCGCCTCAAGGTCACCGTGCTCGACGCCGAGTCCTCCGTCGCCGGAGGTCCGATGAGCAGCGGCCGGCGGTCGACGATCGTCGGAATCACGCCGCCCGAGCGCTATCCGCGCGCCGTGTGGGACGAGCTCGTGAGGCAGGGCCGATTGCTTTCCTCGGGTCGCGGCGGGACCTACGAGCTTCCGCCCGAGCCGGCGTAGGGGATGAAGCGCCGCTACGTACTCGGACCCGTGCCGAGCGTGGATCAGGTCATGCTTGAGAAGCGCGCCGCCGTGCTGGGCACGCGCAGCATCAAGGCCGGCGCCAAGAAGACCGCGCTCGAGCTCATTCTCCGATCCATAGACCTGACCACGCTCGAAGGCATGGACACGCCGGAGAGCGTGCGCGCTCTCTGCGGCAAGGCGCGCCAGCCGGATCCCGAGTCCGACGCGCCGCCGGTCGCCGCGGTGTGCGTCTACCCGACCCTCGTCGGCGCGGCCCGCGTGGCGCTCGCCGGCTCGAGCGTGAAGGTCGCCGCGGTGGCCGCGGCCTTCCCGAGCGCACAGTCCTTCCTCGAGATCCGTCTCGAGGAGATCCGTCGCGCCGTCGAGGCCGGCGCGGACGAGATCGACATGGTCATGAGCCGGCAGGCCTTCCTGATCGGCGATCATGCCCGCGTGCACGACGAGATCGCCGCGGCCAAGGAAGCGGCCGGCGACGCGCACCTCAAGGCGATCCTCGAGGTGGGCGAGCTCGGCAGCTACGACCAGATCCGCAAGGCCTCCCAGATCGCGCTCGATGCGGGAGCGGACACGATCAAGACGTCGACAGGCAAGATCTCTCCCGCGGCGACGCCCGCTGCGTGCCTCGTGATGCTGGAAGCGATCCGCGACCACTACCTCGCCACGGGCCGCGCGGCGGGTCTCAAGGCCGCCGGCGGCATCCGCACCGCGAAGCAGGCCTGGCACTACCTCGTGCTCGTGAAGGAGACGGTCGGGGATCGCTGGCTGACGCCCGAGCGCTTCCGGATCGGCGCGTCCGCGCTCCTCGACGACGTGCTCCGGCAGCGGCGACGGCTGATGACCGGACGCTACGAGACGCTGCTCGGGTTCGGAGGCGCATGACGATCGCTCCGCGCAAGCGCAAGGCGGCCAGGCGTCCGCCGCAGGTCCGGAAGCTCCTCTTCGGCGACCTGTGGGAGTACGCGCCGGCTCCCGAGCGCGCCGATCACGCGCGCGTGGCCGACCGCTACGGTCATTTCATCGACGGCGAGTTCGTGGAGCGCGGCGCGTGGTTCCCCTCGATCAATCCCGCGACCGGGGAGACCCTCTTCGAAGTGCCCGAGGCGGACTCAGCCGTGGTGGACAGCGCCGTCCGCGCGGCGCGGAAGGCGTTCGACGGGGAGTGGGGCCGGCTCTCGGGCGGCGCGCGAGCGAAGCTCCTCTACCGGATCGGACGCTCGATCCAGGAGAACGCGCGCGAGCTCGCCGTCCTGGAGACGCTCGACAACGGCAAGCCCATCCGCGAGTCGCGCGACGTCGACGTGCCCCTCGCGGCTGCACACTTCCTCTACCACGCCGGCTGGGCGGACAAGCTCGAGTACGCGTTCCCCGGTGCGCGCGCCGCACCCCTTGGCGTGATCGGATCGATCATCCCGTGGAACTTCCCGCTGCTCATGGCGGCCTGGAAGATCGCGCCGGCGCTCGCGACGGGCAACACGGTCGTCCTCAAGCCGGCGGAGACCTCGCCGCTCACCGCGATCCGCCTCGCCGAGCTGATGCGCGAGGCGGGGTTGCCGCCGGGCGTCGTCAACATCGTGCACGGCGCGGGCGCGACCGGCGCCATGATCGTCGACCACCCCGGCGTCGCCAAGATCGCGTTCACGGGCTCCACCGAGGTCGGGAAGCAGATCCAACGGCGGCTGGCCGGCTCGAGGAAGCGCCTGACGCTCGAGCTCGGCGGCAAGGGCGCGCAGATCCTGTTCGAGGACGCCTCGCTCGACCAGGCCGTGGAGGGGGTGGTCGACGGCATCTACTTCAACCAGGGCCACGTGTGCTGCGCGGGCTCGCGCCTCTTCGTGCAGGAGAGCGTGCTCGAGAGAGTGGTCCAGAAGCTCGAGCATCGCATCGCGACGCTCCGGGTGGGCGACCCTCTCGACAAGAACACCGACGTCGGCGCCATCCACTCGCGCGCGCAGCTCGACAAGATCGAGGAGCTGGTCGAGGACGGGCGCCGCGCGGGTGCGCGGATGCACCAGCTCGGCTGCGAGCTTCCGAAGAAGGGCTGGTTCTACCCGCCGACCTTCTTCACGGGCGTCGCGGCGTCGCACCGCATCGCGCGCGAAGAGATCTTCGGTCCCGTGCTCGCGATCCAGACCTTCCGCACGCCGGAAGAAGCGGTTCGGAAGGCGAACAACACGCGCTACGGTCTTTCCGCGGGGATCTGGACGGACAAGGGGAGCAAGCTCTTCGCGGCGGCGGGAGACCTGCGCGCGGGCGTCGTGTGGGGCAACACGTTCAACCGCTTCGATCCGGCCAGCCCCTTCGGCGGCTACCAGGAGAGCGGATTCGGCCGCGAGGGCGGAAGACAGGGGCTCTCGGCCTACGTCGAGGTGAAGGGATGAGCCCGCGCGCAATCGTCGCGAAGACGTACAAGCTCTGGATCGGCGGACGATTCGTCCGCTCGGAGGGAGGCCGCGTGCAGCCCTTCCTCGATCCCGCCGGCCTCGCCGTGGCCAACCTGGCGCGCGCCACGCGCAAGGACCTGCGCGACGCGGTCGCCGCGGCGCGCTCCGCGCAGCCGGCTTGGGGGCGCCTCGGGGCTTTTCACCGCGGACAAATCCTCTTCCGCGTGGCGGAGCAGCTCGAGGATCGCCGCACGCTGTTCGAGGAGCGGCTGCGAGCCTGGCACGGGTACGATCGCGCGGACGCGGCCGCCGAGGCGGCCTGCGCCGTCGATCGCGCGCTCTGGTACGCGGGCTGGGCGGACAAGTACACGCAGGTCCTCGGCTCCGTGAATCCGGTCGCGCAGCCCTTCTTCAACTTCACCTTCCCGGAGCCGACCGGCGTGGTCGTGATCCTGGCGCCTCGCGCCGCACCGCTGCTCGGCCTCGTCTCGGTCCTCATGCCCGCGCTCGTCCCGGGGAACGCCGTCGTGCTCGCGGCGGAGTCGCTGATCGCCGTCGAGCTGGCGGAGCTCCTCGCCACGAGCGACGTTCCCGGCGGCGTCGTGAACATCCTCACCGGCCCCCGGGAGGACTACGCGGCCTCGGCGGCCTCGCACATGGAGGTTGACGCGATGGCCTGCTTCGGCGGAGCCGCCGCGGAGACGCGCGCGCTCGAGGAAGCGGCCGCCGGCAGCGTGAAGCGCTTCTCCCTGCGCGACGATCCTCCGCCGGCCGCGTGGCGGGATCCGTCGATGCAGAGCCTGTACGCGATCGAGCCCTACGTCGAGCTCAAGACGGCCTGGCATCCGATCGGGACCTGATCGCGCGATCAGGTCGCGACGGCGGGTCCCTTCTGCAGCATCAGGTTCGACTTGAAGATCACTTCCATGAGCTCCTTCTTCAGGGCCAGGTTCGCCGCCTCGGGCGAGAGTCCCTGGACCGAGTTGTAGAGCGAAGCGATCCCGGCGTCGAAATCCTTCATGTTGGCGAGGCGGTTCAACGCTGCCTCGGTCGACTCCAGCGACTGGACGAGCTTGGCGACGCGCCGCTCCAGCCGGTCGATGTAGTCGTCGCGCTGCCGGATCTGGAAGGCGGAAGCCCGGCGCCGCATCTCCTCGAGGAGGACGCACCCGCGTTCGGCGAGCTCGCGTTCGACGGCCATCGTCTCCGGGGTCTTCGGTCCGAGCTTCGCGAACGACTCGCGGACCGCCGCGATCATCTTCTGGATGGTCGGGTCGTCCGCGTCGGCCGCCGGCATCGAGAGGACGGCCGCGCGCTCGCGGCGCATCTCGGCCAGCTCGATCATGATCTCGCCGCGGTTGCGTTCGATCTCACCGCGCGACGCCGTGACCTCCTCGACTCCCTTGAGGAGGCCGAGGAGACCCTCCTGGGCGCGATCGGCGAGGCCGCCGAGATCGGCCGTCATCCCGCCGATCGTCCGCTCCATGATCGTGCGGTTGACCGCCTTCTCGATCAGATCGGACACTTGGGCCAACGAGACGTGCCGGAGGCGCTGGACACCGCGATCCTCGAGCTGCTGCGGCGTGGTCGGGGCTCCGAACTCGCGGACGGCCTGAGTGAGGGCCTCGTTGAACTGCTTTTTGCGCGTCGTCATGTGGAAGCAAGTCTACCCCCGGACTCGCGACCCTGCGGAGGGCGCTGCGGGGAGCCCGGGGACTGGTGTGAATGGAAAGAAATGCCCGGCTGCGTATCCTCCCCGGGTCCATGAAGCGCGATCCCGAGCCGAGGAGTCGAAAGCCCGCTGACTCCGAGGCGACGCCGGGTCATGGGTTCAAGAGTTTCCGCGACCTCGCCAAGTCGCGCGGGATCGAGCCGAAGGCGCCGCCAAAGCCGTCGGAAGGCGAACTGGAGGAGCTGATCGAGGACCACGGGAACTCGGCGCTCGAACGCGGATCTCGCGAGCGCATCGACCGGCGGCCGAAGGCCTTCGGGCCGATGACGCACGGCCCCGACGTCTACCGGACGGTCGACTCGGAGGAGATGCAGCTCCTCGCTTCCTTCCGCCTGCGGACGACGTTCCCGAAGGACGTCGGGCGCGAGGTCGAGGCCCTGCCGCGCGATCCCGATCCGAAGGACTTCGGCGGCCGCTGGGACCTGCGCGACCAGATCGTCTACACGATCGACGGCGAGGACGCGCGCGATTACGACGACGCGATCAGCATCCAGGAGCTCGGCGACGGCCAGGTCGAGGTCGGCGTCCACATCGCCGACGTGGCGCACTACGTGAGGCCGGGAACGGCGCTCGACGACGAGGCCCTGGCGCGCGGGACGAGCGTCTACGTCGCCGACCAGGTCATCCCCATGCTCCCCGAGGAGCTGTCGAACCATCTCTGCTCGCTCGTCGGCGGCCGCGAGCGCCTCGCGTACTCCGTGCTCATGGTCTTCGACGCGAAGGGCCAGCGCCTCTCGGCTCGCGTCGGCAAGAGCGTCATCCGGAGCGTCCGCCGCAACACCTACCGCGAGGTCCAGGAGCTCCTGGACGGCGAGGACACGCCGGCGCGGCGCGAGCTCGCCTTCCTGGAGCCGTCGCTGCGGCTCTTCCAGAAGTGGACGGTGCGCCAGCAGGCGCTCCGGGACGCCAAAGGCTCGATGCGCCTCGGCTCGACGGAGCAGAAGTTCCTCTTCGACGAGAAGCACGAGGTCAAGGCCGTGGTGAACGCGCCGCGCTACTTCTCGATGACCTTGATCGAGGAGACCGCCCTGGCCGCCAACCAAGCCGTGGGAGATCTCTTTCACGCGCGCGGAATGCCGACGATCTACCGCGTCCACCCCGAGAAGGATCCCGAGGAGATCGAAGCCGTCGCCCGATCCCTCGAGGAGCACGGCATCCGGGTTCCGACCAAGGACCGCCTGACGGGCCGGGACATCGCGCGGCTGATCCAGGCGGCGCGCAAGAAGTCGAATGCCGAGGCGCTGATCCAGCGCATCATGGGCCTGATCGAGCGCGCGGTGTACGAGGTGCACGACCACGAAGACGTGGCGACGCACTTCGGACTGGCGCGCAAGGCGTACCTGCACTTCACGTCGCCGATCCGCCGCTACCCCGACCTGCTCGTGCACCGCTGGCTCTGGGCGATCGAGAGCCGGGGAAGCGAAGCCGAGGCGGAGCTGAAGGCCGAGGAGCTCCTGGCCGACCTAAACGCCGTGGCGGCGCACTGCTCGATGCAGTCGGAGCTGGCCGAGATGGCCGAGAACGCGATCTTCGACCTCAAGGTCTGCCAGTTCATGCACCCCCACATCGGCAAGAAGCTCGACGCGCTCGTCGTGCGCGTGTCGCCCTTCGGCATGGAGGTCCGGCTGACCGCCTACAACGTCGGAGGCTTCCTGCCCGCGCGCGCGCTCGGCGAGAGGTCCGAGGTCAAGGGGCCCACGCTCCTGATCCGGAGCGGGAGGAAGTCTCTCTCCTTCACCGAAGGCCATCCGATCGCCGTGCGCGTCAAGGACGTCGACTTCGTCCGCTTGCAGGTGATGCTCGAGCTCGCTTGAGGCGGTCTACGAGGCGAAGGTCCAGAGCATCTTCGCCCCGAGGAGCACGCTGAAAGCGCCGGCGCTTCCGCACAGGATCCCGTGGAGCCGGCCGCGCATCCGGGCCGAAGCCTCCAGGGGCATGGCGATCGCCGCGGCGAGCGCGGACATCCCCAGGATCGATCCGAGCCCGAACGCGGCGATGCAGAGGAGACCGAGCATCGGCGTCCGTGCGGACTGCGCGACGAGGAGGACGAGGGCGGCCGAACCGGCCAGGCCGTGCACGGCCCCGACGCACCAGGCCTGGAGCGGCAGGCGCCCGTGGGCGTGCACTCTCACGCGGCGAAGCCGGGCGAACACGGACACCCCGAGGACGACGAGCATCGCGCCCACGGCGGCCTCGAGCCAACTCTCCGCGGCTTCCGGGATGGCGAAACCGAACAGGATGCATGCACCCCCGGCGAGCAGGAGCGTCAGCGTGTGTCCCAGTCCCCACAGCGCTCCCTGGCGTGCCTGGCTGGCGATCGTCCCGCCGCGCGTGGCGAGGCTCATGACCGCCGCGACGTGATCCGCGTCCAGCGCGTGCCGGATCCCGATCACGAAGCCGAAGGCGAGGAAGTTCGAGATCACGGGCCGCAGAAGGAGAGCGTTTTCACGAGCTGGTCGTGGAGCCCGGGATTGTGCAGGCGGAAGTGCCCGTTGTACCCCTGGAATCCGAGAAGAAGCCCGAGGAGCACCGTCGCGACCGCGAGCGTCGCGCACAGCGCCGTGACGAGACCCCGCGGCCGGCTCCCGGGGCTCGTGCGCGAGTGGAGCCACCACGCGCCGAGGATGCCCGAGAGCACGATGCCGGGTGTGACGTCGCCCAGGTACCGCATCGTCGCGATGAACGAGACGAGACCCGGAAGCCCGGTGACCGTGCCGAGGATCGCGAAGCTCGCCGCGCACCAGACCAGAGCTCTCGAGGCTCGAAACGCGGACCAGGGCACGAGGACCATCCCGATCGGCGCGAGCCAGCTCCAGGGCACCGCGAGCAGCATCCCGACCACGGGTTCCTGGGTCATGTACCCAGGCGCGATCGACACCCAGCGCGGGAAGACGCTCGCGGAGAAGCCAGCCCTCTGGAGCGCGTACGGGAACTCGCATGAAGGATCGAAGGGCCGCAGGGCATACGAAAAGAGATTCAGCGGCACATAGGAAGCCGACGCGCGGTAGGGCATCGTCGTCAATTGGTTCGCCACGCCGAAGTCGAGCCACGATCCGAAGCGCTGCTGGTTGTAGAGGAGGAGGAGGCCCGTCACGAGCGCGACCGGCGTCCCCAGCGCGAGCAGGGATCCTCGCCGTCTCACCGCCAGGGCGGTCGCGACGACGAGCAGCGCCACGGCCGGTCCGACGCTGACTCGGCAGGCTATCGCCAGAGCCCACAGGATGCCCGCCAGGATCAGGTTGCGGCGCACTCCGTCGGCGGTGGGGCCGGCCAGGACGGCGTCGAACGCAAAGAGCATCCCGCCGAGCAGGAAGGCCTGGCCGCCGAGGATCGCCGCCTGGTAGACCGCCGGACTCGCCAGCGAGTGCGGGATCGGATTGGAGAACGCGAAGACGAGGAGAGCGAGGCCGACGAGGAAGAGCGGGACGTCGGGGAAGAGCCTGCGCGCGAGGCGCTGGATGATCAGCGCGCCGAACACCAGCTGGAGGAGGGCGAAGACGTAGACAGCGTATTGGTCTCCCAGCGAGCGGGTGATCCCGAACACGCTCTTCACGACCGCCTCGAGCGCCGCCGGCAGCGGACCCCAGTAGAAGTAGTAGCGGCCGTCGTGCAGCGTGGCATCCCACACCCACAAGGGTGCCAGCGTGGGATCGAACGGGTTCTGCGCGGCCAGCAGCCGCGGTGACGGGGAGATCGGGATGTCGAGTCGGCCCGCGCGGAACCCTTCCGCGAGCAGGTCGTAGTAGTTGGAGTAGGTCGGCCAGCTCGAGAAAGTCCCCGCCGAGGCGATGAAGGCGTAGACGAGGGCCACGGCGGCGAGCAGCAGGATCGTGACGAGCGCTGCCCGAGGGCCGTTCATGGTCACGAAAGATAGGGAATCAGCGGTGGGAGCGCCCCATCGGGCCCCGCCTCGGCGAGAATCGCTTTGCTTTCCGAAATCCCCTTCCCTTCAATGATTCCGAGATGATTCACCTGAAGTGGGCCGCGATCGGCGCCGTCGCGCTCGGGGGCATCGGGTTTGCCGGAGGATTCTTCGGACCGATCCTCCTCGCGCCGGACGCGAACCAGGGTCCCCTCCTCGGCATCTTCATCACGGGACCTCTCGGATTCCTCCTCGGCGGCATACTCGGCGCGATCCTCGCGCCTTCGCTCGAGGGGCGCCGCAAGAGCGCCTAGATCGCAAGCGCGTCCGTCCGGCGGAGAACTCCCATGCGAACACGTCGTCCGTCGCCTGCACTGCTCCCGTTCCTGCTCTCGATCTCGTCCGCTCTCGCAACGGGTTGCTGGGGCGGCGGTGGCGGCGGCGGGGGCGGCTCGACCCTCACGAAGCTCGAGGCCGAGCCGAACGACGGGATCCTCGATGCCAACGTCATCACGCTCGGCAGGCCCATCAAGGGCGACGTCATCGAGGAGGAGGACGAGGATTGGTTCCAGCTCCGCCTCAACGTGGGGAGAATCGTCAAGGTGGAGCTCTTCGGCACGCGTCTCGACCAGGAGACCTGGGACGCGGCGTCCACCCTCCCCCGCCTCACGATCTACTTCCCTGACGACCAGACGAAGGTCCACGAGCAGAGCCTCGCGGCCGGCTGGACCTTCGGCTCGCACGACTTCGACATCCCCTCCTTCACGGTGCCGCAGAGCGGGACCTACTGGTTCGTGATCCGCGCGGACACCGATCTCTCTCCCGGCGGCCGATACGTCCTGCGGGTCTCCTACGCCCCGGTCGCGAACCGGGACGAGATCGAGGAGCCCCTCGACCTCGGCGTGAACGACACGCCGGAGACGGGGCAGCTGGTGCAGAACGGAATGGTGAAAGGTTTCCACCGGGACGGGAACGACGACTACTACCAGGTGCAGGTGAGCGGGCCGCGCGTGATCCGCGCCGAGCTCGTCGCGCAGCGCAACGGCGCGTTCGAGGACGCGACGAGCCCCTACGATCCCCTCCTGCGGCTGCTCGACGTCGACGGCTCGACGGTCATCGCCGAAAACGACGACGCCTTCTTCGCGGATCCGGGGATCCAGGCCTACGTCGAGGCGTCCGGCACCTACTACCTCCAGGTCACGCAGGCCCCTGCGAGCACGGAGGACGCGCCCTACGTCCTCCACTTCTCCTCCGATCCGGCGGCGGCCGCCGGGGAGAGCGAGCCGAACGACACCTCGGCCACGGCCGACCCGATCGCCTACGGAGGCGCCGTGGACGGCGGGATCATCCTCGGCCAGGTCGACTGGTACCGGTTCCAGGGCGATCCCGGCGACATGATCCGCCTCCAGGTCTTCGACGTCGCGAATTCGACGGTCGCGGTCGAGGCCGTGGAAGTCGCCTTCTTCGCTCCCGACGGCGTCACGCCGCTCCCGTTCCACATCGGCACGGGGTTCCAGGTGGCCTCGACGATCCTGCAGCAGAACGGTCCCTTCTTCGTGCGCGTCCAGCCCGCTCCGTCGCTGGTCGTCGGGACGCTCTACCGGCTCGAGCTCGAGCGCTTCCGCGCAGCCACGCAGGAGTCCGAGCCGAACGACACCACCTCCACCGCGGACCTGTTCCCGGGCGGCAAGTTCGTCGCGGGATCCATCACGGCCCCGGGGGACGTCGATCGCTTCCGCTTCACGACCAGCCGGGACCAGCTCGTGACCTTCGTCGTCTACGCCGGAAACGTCGCGACGGGGAGCGACGGATCCTCCGAGTACTCCGGATGGGGATCGGATCTCGCGCCGCTGCTGACGATCCGCGACACCGTGGGCGCAGCCGTGGCGACGAGCACGAGCACGCCGGTGAATTCCACCTTCACGGAGAGCGTCGCCGACGGTCTCCCGACGGCGGCCGTCACGTTCGTCGCGCCTCCGACGAACAACACCTTCTTCCTCGAGGTCGCCGCCGACGACGGCGCGGGGTCGGGCTCTCACTACTACGTGGTCGAGCGCCGCTAGAGCCGCGGCCCAGGTCGAGGCGGCACGGCATGCCCGAATCCCGCTCCTCGACTCCCGCGCGCCGTGACGACGGATCACGCCTCGCATCGCAGGACCGCCGGCTCCGCCTCCTCCTCGTCCACCTCGCGGGACGCGCCGTGCGCTCGCGGGTCGAGATCGACGATCTCGTCCAGGAGGTCTGGCTCCGCGCCCTCGACGGGCGGAACGGCCTGCCCCCCTTCGAGCCCGGGGAACCCCGCCTCTGGGGTCTCCTCCGGACCCTGGCGCGGAACGTCGTGGTCGACATCGCGCGCGTGATCCGCGCCAGGAAGCGCGCAGGACCCGTCGTGAGCCTCGCGCGGTCGGATTGGAGCGCGAGCGGGGCTCGCGCGAGCCGCCTCGTCCAGCCTGGCCCGGGTCCAGCGACCGTCGCGGCGGGCGCCGAGCAGCACCAGCAGATCCTCCGGGCCTTCGAGGCCCTCGCCCCGGAGCACCGCCGGGTCATCGGGCTCCGGCAGATCGAGGGGCTGTCGGCGCGGGAGACGGCGGCCCGCATGGGCCGCACCGAGACGGCCGTGAATTCCCTCTTCCGCCGGGCCCTGGCGGCCTGGGAGGAGGCGATTCCCGGAGGATTCCGCGACGAGTCCGGGCCCGGTCCGCGCCCTGGATCTCCATGAGCACTTCCGAAGAGAGCCTGAACGACCTCCTCGATCGCCTGGTTGCCGAGTACGCCGACGAGGTCGCGAGGGGTGGCACTCCCTCGCGGGAGAAAGTCCTCGCTCGCGCTCCCGCGGCCGCCAAGCCCGGACTCGAGCGCTGCCTCAAGATGATCGACGCCGGCCGCACGCGCGTCGCGCCGGCGCACGTGCTCGTCCCGGGCATGCGCCTCTCGCGTTACGAGCTCGTCCGGGAGATCGGCCGGGGCGGGATGGCGATCGTCTGGCTGGCGCGGGACGTCGAGCTCTCGCGCTCGATCGCTCTCAAGGTCCTGCGCCCGGGACTCGCCGTCGAGGCCCGGCACGTCGACCGTTTCCGCCGCGAGGCCTTGTCCGTGGCGAAGCTCCACCACCCGCACGTCGTGCAGGTGCACGAGGTAGGCGAGACGCAGGGCTGCCACTGGATCGCGATGGAATTCGTCGAGGGGCCCTCGCTCGCGCGCGTGCTCGAGGCAATGCCCCCCGAGCGCCGGCGGACCGCGGAGGACCTCGCGCGCGCCGCGGGGATTCCCAAGCTCGCCGAGGGCCTCGCCACGTTCGAGCAGGCCTTCGCCCGCCTCATCGCCCCCGTCGCCGACGCGCTGTCGGCCGCGCACGCCCTGGGCCTCGTCCACCGCGACGTGAAGCCCTCGAACATCCTCATCCACGCGGACGGGCGCGCCGTGATCGCCGATTTTGGCCTCGCGAAAGGAGGGGACGAGCCGTCCCTCTCGCTGACCGGCGAGCCGATCGGCACCCCGTATTACATGTCGCCGGAGCAGGCGTACCTGACCGGGCACGAGGTCGATCACCGCACGGACGTCTACTCGCTCGGGGTGACGCTGTACGAGGCCTTGAGCGGCGCGCGTCCGTTCAACGGGCAGACGGCGCTCGAGGTCCTCGATGCGATCAAGACCAGCGTCCCGCCGCTCCTGCGGACGCTCGCGCCGAGCACGACCCGCGACGCGCAGTCCGTCGTGCGCAGGGCGATGGCGCGGGATCCGCTGGACCGGTACGAGAGTGCGGAGGCTCTGCGCGAGGATCTCTCGCGCCTCGTGTCCGGCGTCGGGACGAAGGCGCGCGAGCGCGAAGGCGGTCCCGTGCGGCGCGCGTGGACGGCCTTCCGCTTCGCGACGTCGGGCGTGCCCTACGAGTACCGCTCGTCGCGGAAGTTCCTCGGCTATCCCCTCATCCACGCCTACGGCGGCCACCGGCCGCCCGGAGCGCCCCCTCGGGTCGCCCGCGGATGGATCGCGGTCGGCGGCGAGCGCGCCTACGGCTGCTTCGCCTCGAGCCGGTTCGCGTGCGGGCTCGTCGCGTTCGGTGCCCTATCGGTCGGCGGATTCGCCTGGGGCGCTCTGGGGATAGGGTTCTTCGCCTTCGCCGGGCTCGGGTTCGGAATCGTCTCCTTCTCCGGCCTGTCCATCGGGTGGCTCGCCATAGGCGGCGTCGCGATCGGCTACGGCGCGATCGGGGGAGCGGCTTGGGGTCGCTACGCCTTGGGCGGGTGGTCGCACGGCACCTACCAAGCCGGCCAAGGCCGGAGCGATCCGGAAGTAGGCGAGTTCTTTGGGGACCTCATGCCGGACGCCCTTCTCCAGTGGCTCGGCATCAGGTACGAGTAGCTGCCAAGGAGCCATCATGAAAGCACTCGGACGTACGGTCTTCCTGGCATTCTCGATCATCGCGGGGACAGCGCTCACCGGCTGTGAGGGCCTCCGGGCCAAACCCGGTGTGGATGGCACGGCGTACTCGCTCGGGCACCTCGACGTGATGGTGGACGCGGATCCGAAGCGGATCGTCGAAGCCGCCGAGGCCGTGCTGAAGGAGATGGACATCGAAGTCGTGAGCGCCGTCGCCTCGGGAGTGGACGGCCGGGTCGTCGGCAGGACGGCCCTCCAGAAGCGGATCGAGATCACGGTCGAGCGCCAGGATGCCGACACGTCGAAGTACTCGATCATGATCGGATCGTTCGGCGACCAGCCGCTCTCGCGCGAGATCCACGAGAAGATGAAGGCGAAGCTGTAGGGGCGACGCGGGATCGATCGTTCCGGGCTCCGAGACTCGCCGGAATCCGCTGCAACGATTCCGGCCGCACCGCGGTCCTCCCCGTTCCCGCAGTCCGCGCCGCCGAGTTCTTCGTCCCCGGATCGACCGCCGCCATCCAGGAGGGGAGCCCCTTCCTGGGATCCTACCGCGTGATCGTCTTCGAAGCGGCCCGACTCAGGACCGCTCGCTCGCCGCGCCCTTCGTCGACTTCTCCTCGGCTCCGCGGCGCTCGGTGGGCAGCGCGGGCTGCGGCTCGGCGAGGGGGGCGGGCTTCGGGCCGCTCTCGTGGATCGCGCGCTCGCGCAGCGGGGCGGTGACCTCGTTCAGCAGAGTGCAGAAGTCCTGGAGCTCGTCGTCCTTGCGGATCCGGCAGGGCTCGATCTGGCGGCCGTCGCGCACCGCGCGCAGGAACTGCTCGAAGCGGTAGAGCGGTCCGCAGATCTTGAAGGTCGCGATGACTCCGATGAAGAGCATCACGGGCGTCAACACGAGGAACGCCAGGATGAGGTTCGTCCGCACGAATTCCGGCATCCGCTCGCTCAGCTCCGCCCCGTCGTTCGGCAGCGTCTTCGCCAGACGCGACATCGTCATCGCGATCAGGACCGCCTCGACCTGGACCGCGAGCCCCGCCGCGCAGAAGAAGATCAGGATCAGGCGGAGCTGCATCCGCGGGTTGATGAGCTTCTTCCTACGCTTGAACGAGGGTTGCATGCCTTGCGCCTCCGGCGACGAACTGGGCCGGAGGCCTATCGGCACGATCGCCGTCCGCCTTGAGGGCAGAACGCGTGCCTCGACCCCTGCACGACCATCAGCCGCGCCCGCGAGGGAGGCGGCTGGCCCTGGAACGCCCCATTCGTGCCGTCGCCCCTGGTGGTCGCCAGCGCCCTGGGTGGCTCGGAGCACATTGATTCCAGCCCGCTGAAGATCGGTACCGATAGCCTGAGCGTTGATCTCGGTCGCGTGCCTTCCTGATCGACTCGGTGCGACTCGAATCCTGGTCTGCCGATTCCAAGCAGGCCCGACCATCGCCGGCCATGAAGTCCACCACCATCTCCTGGTCCCATGAATCGGGCTGGTCCGAGAAGCCCTTCCCGGCTCTCGACTCCGAGCGCACGCTCGTCATCGTTTTCGGGGGAGCTCGCTTCCGTACCGAGGACGCTCCGATTCAGGACCTGTTCCGAGCCTACCCGCGCTCCCAGATCGTGGGATGCTCCACCGCGGGCGAGATTCACGGGCCCGCGCTCCTCGACGACTCCCTGACGGTCGCGGTCACTCGCTTCGACCACGTGGACTGCGCTGCAGCGATGGCCAGAGTGTCATGCGCGGAGGGATCGTTTGCCGCCGGACAGGAGTTGGCTCAGATCCTGACGCGCGACGATCTGCGCGCCATCCTGATCCTCTCCGACGGACTCAACGTCAACGGCAGCGAGCTGCTGCGCGGACTCAATCGCGACCTGCCAGACTCCGTAGTCGTCACCGGAGGCCTTGCTGCGGACGGGGATCGCTTCCAGCGGACCTGGGTCCTCGACAGGTCCGGCCTGAATCCGGGGCGCGTGTGCGCAGTGGGCCTCTACGGCGACCGCCTCCGTGTCGGCCACGGGTCGAGGGGTGGCTGGGACATGTTCGGTCCCGAGCGAGTCGTCACGCGTTCGAAGGGAAACGTTCTCTACGAGCTCGACGGCCAGCCGGCCTTGGAACTCTACAAGCGATACCTCGGAGATCGCGCATCGGGCCTGCCCGCGACCGCGCTCCTCTTCCCCCTGGCCTTGCGAGCCGACCGCGAGGACAAGAAGACCTTGGTGCGGACGGTCCTGGCCGTGGAGGAGACCACTCAATCGATGACCTTCGCGGGCGACGTGCCCGCCGGACACCTGGCCCAGCTCATGCGCGCGAATTTCGAGCGGCTGATCGACGGGGCCTCGCAGGCCGCCCTCCATGCTCGCGAGGGATCCCTCCCCGCGAACGATTCGACAGTCCTGTCGATCGCCATCAGCTGCGTCGGTCGCCGGCTCGTCCTTGGCGAAAGAACCGAGGAGGAGATCGAGGCCGCACTGCGTGAGCTGCCCGAGGGCACGAAGCAGGTCGGTTTCTACTCCTACGGCGAGATCTCGCCGTACTCGTCGGGGCACTGCGACCTCCACAACCAGACGATGACGCTGACGACTCTCTCCGAAGACTGAAACCGTGCTGCATCCCCTGCTGCTTCGCCAGCTCCGCCGTTGCGGCGTCCAAGACCCTTCGCGAGTGCCCGATCCCTCGGTCTGGGAGCAGCTCCTCGACAAGGTCTCGAAGGCCTATCACGACGCCGACGAGGAGCGCTATCTGCTCGAGCGATCGCTCTCGATCTCCTCGGGCGAGATGTTGGAACTCAACGCTTCGTTGCGCTCCTCCGAGCTCACGCTCTCGGCCGAGCGCGACAAGCTCCGCGCCGTCTTCGGGTCCCTCGGGGACGGCCTGTGCGTGATTGACCGCCAGGGACTTTGCGTGAGCCTGAACACGGCCGGAGAGCTTCTGCTCGGAATCGCCGAGTCGGCTGCGGTGGGCACCCGGATCCTCGACCATTTTTCAGGACTCGTCCCGTCCGAGACGACTTTCCTCCTCGGCCGTCGGGTCGATGATGGCAAGCTCCGGCGGAAGGACGGGACTGTCCTCCCGGCGGCGTACGCGATTACCCCCATTTCGAGCGGAGGCCGTTTCCAAGGAGCGGTCCTGGTCTTTCGTGACATCTCCGACGTCAAGCGCGTCCAGGCGGGGCTGGAGCAAGAGCGGCTCCTGCTCCTCGAGGTGATCCGGAACGCACCCGTCGCGATGGCCATGTTCGATCGGGAGATGCGCTACATCGCCCACAGCCAACAGTGGCTCAGCAATCTCGGGCTAGCGGGTCGCGAGATCATCGGACAATGCCATTACGACCTGCTGCCCGACCTGCCTTCGAGTTTCCGCGAGTACCATCGGCGCGGTCTCGCCGGCGAAGTCCTCTCGAGTCCCGAAGAGGAATTCCGGCGCGGCGACGGCTCGCGCATGATCACACGCTGGGCGATTCAGCCGTTCCGCGACGGGAACGGCACGGTCAGTGGGATCATCATGGTCTTCGAGCGCATCGACGATCTCGTCGATGCGCGTCAGGCAGCTTGGGAGATGGCGCGACTCAAGTCCGAGTTCCTGGCCAACGTCAGCCACGAGATCCGAACACCGATGAACGGGGTTCTCGGAATGGCGGAGCTCCTCGGCGAGATGGAACTCACGGAAGATCAGAGAGAGTGCGTGACGACGATCGAAGCGTCCGCCGCTCACTTGCTCACGATCGTGAACGACATCCTCGACTTCTCCAAGATCGAGGCCGGCAAGATGCGATTCGAAGTCGTCGAGTTTCGCCCGCGCGAAGTGGTTGCCGGAGTGGTCCGGGAATTCGCGGCGTCAGCGGCCCGAAAAGGTCTTCTGCTCGCGAAGGCGATCGAGGATGACGTTCCGGAGACCGTGGAGGGCGATCCGGGTCGAGTGCACCAGATTTTCACGAACCTCGTGGGCAATGCGTTGAAATTCACCACGCTCGGCGGGATCACGATCGGCGTTCGCGCGGGAATCACCACGGGTGGATCGACGCACCTGCGCTTCGAGGTCGGCGACACGGGGGCCGGCATCGCGCCGGAGATCCAGCGGCGTCTGTTCCAGGCGTTCTCGCAAGGCGACGGGTCTTCGAGTCGAAGACACGGGGGAACGGGCTTGGGTCTCGCGATCTGCCGGCAGCTCGTCGAGCTGATGGGCGGATCCATCGGCGTCGAGAGCGAGCTCAAGAAGGGCAGCACGTTCTGGTTCGAGCTCCCCCTGGCCGTGTCCGCTTCGCGATCAAGAGCGACGACCCCCCCGGCGCCGTTCTCCGTCACGCGGTCCACGTCCGACGCGTCACCGAACTCGAGCCGGGCCGAGCTCCTGCGTCCAGACCTCTCGATCCTCCTCGCCGAAGACAATCCCGTGAATCAGAAGGTCGCGGCCCGGATGCTCGTGCGTCTCGGGTGCCGGGTCGATCACGCGGCGAATGGAAATGAAGCACTGGACCACCTGCGTCGTGGCCAGTACGACTGCGTGCTCATGGACTGTCAGATGCCGGTGATGGACGGCTACGAAGCGGCCGCTGCGATTCGCAATCAGGAAACGGGAACAGGCCGCCACATGCCGATCGTGGCCCTGACCGCCCACGCGATGGTCGGCGACCGGGAGCGATGCCTGGCCGCGGGCATGGACGACTACATTTCGAAGCCCTTCAGGATCGAGGATCTCAGGCGAATCCTCTTCCGTTGGTGCAACACGATTCCTCCGCGGGAGGAAGCGGAATCGCGCGCCTGAACGCAGGGGGGAGATCCCCCTCGGCGGACGGGCGGTTCCAAGACAGGACGTCAGGCGGAGTCCCCCGCCGCCGACCGGAACGCGGATCGGCGTCCCGCCGAGCGCACGGGAAGCGTCGACCTTCGACGCGAAGACGGTCGTGGACATCCGGCTCCGGACGGGAACGCCGAAGTGCACTGCCGCACCAGGCCAGTGCCTTGGCGGTGTTCCCAGCGCTGACCTCGGAAATCCCCTTGGCGCAGCGGCGCGTCGAACAGGCGCGAGACGGCGTGGTAGACGCCGCGGATCTCGAACGAGCCGGTGGGTTGGAGGGTCTCCGGGTTCAAAAAGATCCCCTCGTCCTCGGCACTTCCCTCGAGCGGGACGAGCGGCGTGCGGACGACGATCCCGCGCAGTCTCTCGGCGGGTTCTTCGAAGTCCGAGCGGGTGGAGGGGATCGTCGAGCGGGATCAGCCTAGCTCGGGTATGCTCGCGGAAGTCGTCGGGTCCTACATCCCGCTCGTTCTGTGGGTCCCGGTATCCCGCGCCGATCTCTTCTCCGGCCACGAGGAGACTCGAGATATGAAGCTCGCCCTTCATTCCCTTGCCGTTCTGATCTGCTCCCTTCCGAGCCTTGCGTTCCAGAGCCCCCAGCCCAAGGCAGCGCAAACTCACGCGATCTCCATCTCTCCCGGACACTCGAAGACCATTCCGCCGGGGCAGCAGGGTTCGATGTTCGTCCAGTCGAACGACAACTGCTCGGGGGCTCAGGCGATCTCCGGGTCCGGCCCGCACTCCTTCGACAACAGCTTCGCGACGACGGATGGCTGCCCGAACTGTCAGCCCTGCGGCCTCCTCCAAAGGGATGTCTGGTTCAATTGGACCGCGTCGTCCACGGGGACCTGGACGTTCAGCTTGTGCGGCGGGGGGGCCAGCTTCGATCCCGTCATCGCGGTCTACAACGGCAACTCGTGCCCTCCGGCACCCGCGATCGCCTGCAATGACGACTTCTGCGGACTGATCTCGGAAGTGAGCTTCACGGCAACGGTCGGCAACATCCGCAAGTTGCAGATCGGCAGCTTCAGCACCTCTCCCGGCGGGCCGGGGACGTTCACCTTGACCACGGCGGTGCCTCCCTTGAACGACGGCTGCACGTCGCCGACCGTCATCGCGGGCCAAGGCCCTCACCCGTTCAACAACACGACCGCGACGACCGGCGTCCAGGGTCAGACGGAAGGCGTGTGCTTCGCATCCGGGACGACCGCGATCGGCAAGGACGTGTGGTTCCTGTGGACTGCGGGATCGACGGGACTGGCGCAGCTGACGACTTGCGGGTTGACGACCGTCGACACGAAGATCGCCGTGTACCTGGGCGCGGCCTGCCCGGCCTCGGCCGCGGTCGGGTGCAACGACGACGCGTGCGGCTTGCAGTCGGCCGTCTGCTTCGCAGTCACGAGCGGCCAGACCTACATGATTCAGCTGGGGAGCTTCCCGGGCGCAGCCGGGGGAACGGGCACGTTCAGCATCCCGATCAACCCGCCACCGCCGTTCGGCCAGCACGACGATGGCTCGAGCGAGAACCTCTTCGGATGGTTCGCGGGCGGCGAGCTGGTCTGGATGCAGCGATTCAGCGGCACGGGCTCGACCGGCGTGTCGAGCATCCAGGTGACGTGGGGCTCCCTGGCCTTTCCGGGCTTGGGCCCGGGCAACGGAACCTCGTCCAAGGTCGCCATCTGGGACGATCCCAACGACGACGGGAATCCGAGCGACGCGGTCCTGATCCAACTCGTCAACACGACCGTCTCGAACGTCGATACGGACATCTTCAACACGGTCCCGATCGCGCCGGTGGTCGTGAACGGCGTGTTCTTCCTGGGGGCCGGGCTGGCTCACGCATCGGGCCAGTTCGTCGCCCCGATGGACGAGAGCTGCCCGATCGCGGGAGTGTCCTGGTACTTCGGGAACAACAACGCCACTCCCGTCGACTACTCGAACGTCCAGAACAACGTGTTCCCGCCAGCGTCCTTCGCTCTGTCGGGCTTCCCGGCGATCGTGATGGTGCGCGGAGGCTTGGCCGCTTTCGCGAACTCCACCTTCTGCGAGCCGGGGCTCAACGGCGTGATCTCGTGCCCGTGTGGGAACCCTCCGTCCGGTCCGGGTCGAGGCTGCAACAACTCGTCGAACACGGGTGGCGCCACCTTGAGCGAGACCGGAGCGGCGAGCCTCTCCTCCGACACGCTGGTGTTCACCACCACCGGTGAGAAGCCGGTCTCCCTGTCCATCGTCCTCCAGGGCACGACCGAGATCGTCAGCGGAGTCCCGTACGGGGACGGAGTCCGCTGCCTCGGAGGCGTGCTGAAGCGCTTGTACACCAAGAACGCGGTGGGCGGATCGATCACGGCGCCGCAGGGCGGGGATCCGTCGGTCTCCGCGCGCTCCGCCGCCTTGGGCCACCCGATCCCCGCCGGGCAGCTGCGCTACTACATGGTGTACTACCGCGATGGCCAGCCCTTCGCGTGCCCCGGCCCCGGGTCCGCCACGTTCAATACCAGCAGCAGCAAGAGGATCTACTGGGTCCTGTGAGAATCAGTGAGCCGACGGTAGCCCTCTCGATCCGAATCGGCGCGAGGGTCGGTCGAGCGCGCGCTCGATTGCGATCGACGCGGGGTAATCCTCAGCCCTATTCTTGGGCACGCTGCGGGCTTTCGTCGTCGCTGCTCTGTTTCCCCCCCATCGATCCAAGGAAGAAACACCCAATGAAAGCCTCCCTCCTCACTGCTGGTGCACTCGCGTGTACGTTGGCATCGCTGGCGAGCGCGCAGCAGCCGGCGCGGCCCGAGAAGCCGCTGACACCGCGAGCCGAAGCCGAACTGAAGCAGCAGCTCATCGAAGAGCAGCAACTCGCCCTCAAGAAGAAGCTGACGATCCAGGCTCAGCAGACCGCCGCTCAGCAAGGCACCAGCCCGTTGGCGACCGCGGGGATGAATCCCCCCGGA
>JBJXFB010000007.1:0-2614 GCA_046155895.1 Planctomycetota bacterium
CCGCTGGCTCGTCCCGCACTTCGAGAAGATGCTCCACGACCAGGCGCTGCTCGCCCTCGCCTACACCGAGGCCTTCGAGCTCACCCGCAAACCCGAGCACGAGCGCACGGCTCGCGAGGTGCTCGACTACGTGCTGCGCGACCTCTCCCTGCCCGAGGGCGGCTTCGCGTCGGCCGAGGACGCCGACAGCGAGGGGCGGGAAGGCGCGTTCTACGTCTGGCGGCTCGACGAGATCATGACGGCGCTCGGCGCCGAGGAGGGACGCCTCTACGCGCAGGCCCACGGCGCGAGCGAAGCGGGCAACTTCCGCGACCCGCATCACCCCGATCTCGAGGGCTTGAACGTCCTGCACCTCCCGCGGATCCCGGACGCGGACCTGCGCGCGCGCCTCGAGGTCTCGCGCCGGAAGCTCTTCGAGATCCGCTCGCGGCGGCCGCGGCCACTGCGCGACGACAAGGTCCTGACCGACTGGAACGGCCTCGCGATCGGCGCGCTCGCCCGCGCGGCGCGCGCCTTCGACGAGCCGCGCTACGCGCAGGCCGCTCGCCGCGCGGCGGACTTCCTCTGGGAGCGGCTGCGAGGCCGGGACGGACGCCTGCTCAAGCGTTGGCGCCAGGGCGAGGCCGGCTTCCCGGCCGTGCTCGACGACTACGCCTTCGCGGTCTTCGGGCTGATCGAGCTGTACCAGGCGACCTTCGATCCGGTCTTGCTCGAGCGCGCCCTGGCGTGGACCGGGGCGATGCTCGAGCTGTTCGGCGAGGAGAAGGCGGGCGCCCTGTACCTCACTGCGCGCGACGGCGAGGCGCTCTTCGTCCGCGCCCAGGAGTCGTACGACGGCGCGATTCCCTCGGGGAACTCCGTCGCCGCGGAGAACCTGACGCGCCTGGCGCACCTGACCGGCCGGATGGAGCTCGCGGCGCGGGCGGAGGGGATCTTCCGCGGGTTCGCGGGCGAGATCGCGCGCGGTCCAGCCGGTCACACGCGCATGCTGACGGCGCTCGACTTCCACCTCGGTCCGTCGGCGGAAGTCGTGATTGCAGGACCGCCGGCAGCGGAGGACGTACGGTCGATGCTGAGAGTCCTGCGATCGCGCTTCCTGCCCAACGTGGTCGTCCTGCTCCGACCGGACGGCGACGAAGAGCCCGCGATCGCGCGGATCGCTCCCTTCACGGCGGAACAGCGTGCCCTCGGCGGCCGTGCGACCGCGTACGTGTGCCGCAACTTCGCCTGCGACAGGCCGACACACGACGCGCAGGAGCTCCTGCGCGCCGTCGAGAAACCCTGACGGAGAGAAACGACGGCGAACGACGACGCCTCGCCGGCGTCCGACGACCTCGAGGCCGCCGTCTGCGACCGCTACGCGCGCCCGAACCTTACGGGCAGAACCGGAGCGAGAGCGCGTCGCTCAAGTTGAAGTAGGCGCCGCCCGCGGCCGGGTCGCGGTAGTAGAACTGCACGTTCCGCACGCCTCCGGGCGAAACGGAATCGCCTCCGGGCGGAGCGTTCAGGTCCACGACGCGATCGGCGTAACCGAACGGATCCGTGCGCTGGACGGGGAAGCGTTTCAGGTTCGAGCCGATGCAACCGAATCCGTTCCCGAGCGGCACGTTGGTTCGATCCTGACCCCAGACGAAGAAGCCGGGCTTGTGGGTAGGGCAGCCGTCGACGATCAGGAGCAGATCGTTCGCCGACACGCTCGTGGATCCGCCGTGCAGCATGCTCGCTCCCGCGCCGGTCGAGTTCGGCGCGCCCGTGCAGTAGCTCGAGAACGGAGGCCGCACGTCGAACGCGCGCGTCTCGGTCATGAGCGCTTCGCGCTGCGTTTCGTTGCGGACCATCGGCGTCGTGTCCGTCACCTTCACGGAGACGGTCGCGTCGCACGGCGGGAGCGCAACGCTCGAGAGGTCCAACGTGGGGCCCGTCGCCCCCGCGATCTCCGTCCCGTCCAAGTACCACTGGATCGCCATCGGGGGTCCCTGCAGCGGAATGGGCGACACGTACAGCGTCTCCGTGCCGTCGTAGACCGCCGAGGTCGAGGACGAGTCGTCGATTGGATTCACTTTGTCGTAGATCCGGAAGATGAGGGCCTCGGCCGACGGATGGTTGAAGGGCCGGCCCAGGTAGCGCATGAGCGAGGCCGCCGTCGGGCGGTAGATCCCGAACTGGTGGTAGTGCGCGCCTTCGTACGTGGAGACGAGTCCGTCGAACGCCGGATCGTCCACGCCGAGCCAGCGGAACCACTTGTTCATCGTCGACGCCATCTCGCTCGCGGTGCGGATGGAGACGTTCGGCCGCGGGATCTCGCCGCCGCTGTAGGTAGCTCCGTCGCCGTAGTCGTACTCGTCCGCGAGCCGCCCGATCGAGTGTCCGAGCTCGTGCTGCACGATCTCGTAGAGCGTGGGCCCCGTTCCGGTCACGGCGGCGATCCCCGAGAACCAACCGTAGCCGGCGGCGCTCGAGGAGTTCCCGATGGCCAGCACGAAATCGACGGCCGGCGCGTTGTTGGCGAACTGGTAGGCCTTGAAGAAGTTGACGCAGACCTGGACGCCGTCGCAGTTGAAGCCCATGTCCATGGCCGTGTCCCTCAGCACGCCCGGCACCGGGTCGTTGTCGA
>JBJXFB010000108.1:0-4643 GCA_046155895.1 Planctomycetota bacterium
CGTCGGGATGACTCGCCGGAGGAGCTGGGGTTGCACGCGAAACCCCCTTGTTCCGCAACCGGGGCAACACCAAAGCCAGTCAGTTCAAACAGAAAGGGCCGGAGGGAAACCTCCGGCCCTGTCCTTATCGCAACCCGACCACCGCCCCATCCCCAAGGCGGGATCGGTCTGCGCGATCTTCCTCGAGTCTGCTACCGGTTATCGCCCAGGACATTGTCTCCCAGGGGACCGTTGGGCCACAGACTGCCGTTGGACTGATTCCCGTATTCGAAGGGCAGGTCCCCGGCTCCTGAAGCGCGCTTGATGGTGTCGATCAGCACTCCGTAGATCGCCGGGTCGTTGATCTGCTCGACCGTCGAGTAGGCAGTGGCTCCGTTCATGCTGAACCAACCGGACTCGCGGCCCGTGGCCCCAAGGGGCTCACCCACATCCTGGTTGGTGGCCGCCAGGAAGTCGTGACGGAACACCGAGCTGATCGTCTCGAGCGAGACGCGCTCCCAGCAGCGGAACTGGCGCTGAGCCGAGAAAGGCTCTTCGTTGTCGTTGTAGACCACGAAATCGACGACCGTGTCGAAGGCGGCTCCGCCGGAAAGCCCGAGCAGGATCAGGTCGCTGCGCAGCGACGGCCTGACTCCCAAGAAGCGCGGGACCAGGATCTCGTCGGGCAACTGCTCGTACTCGATCGCGTCCAGGTCACGGTTGCCGTCGTTGTCGATGTCGGTGTCGCCACCGGTCTGGGCGAGGAGCGAGATCGGATTCGTCGAGTAGTCGTTGGCTTCGATCCCGCTCAGGAAGATCGCGTTGCCGATCAGGTAATCGAAGTCGTACGGCTTGTTCGTCGTCGGATGCTGAGCGTAGGCGTACATGAACCCTTGCTTCTGCTCGGGGTTGTGCGTGCTCGTCAGGAACGTGAACGTGTCACCCGGGGTGAGCGTCACCGTGCTGTTGGCTTCCAGGCACGGGATCGGGTTGCCTTCCGAGTCGTAGCGGCCCACGTAGATGAAGTGGACCTTGATCGTGCCTTGGGGCAGATTCGTCACGGGGTTGTGAACCGTGTCCGTGTTCGTGTTCGTGACGGTGAACATCGTCAAGCTCGCGACACGGTTGTCGAATTCGGGGAAAATGAGGAGGCTGCCGGGATTGCGACCCTCGGCGATCACCGAGGGGGAGACCTCGAGAAGCGCGAGTGCCGTCAACCCGAAAGAAGCGAGTCGAGCGAGTCTCATGTCGATACCTTAGGGGGCTGTTGAATTGGGGATGAGGGGGGTCGAGCGACCTAGCAGAGGTCGTCGAGGAAGCCAGCGAGGGCGAGAGGTTTTAGGGAGTCGCTCTCGTCAGCCATCCGGGTCTCAGGATACTACGAATGCGCAGTTCGCCGCAAGTGCAAGGCTCGCCTTTTGGTTGGCCCGGAAACCCCGGTCCCGGAAGGTTTTTCCAGGGTCTTGGGGGGGGCCGAACCGGCAGGCTCGGGCGCCCAGGTTTGGCCTGGTCGAACCCCGAAAGTTGAGAGGCAACGAGCCCTCCCCAGGACGCGGGGAACGCATGCATGCAGGCCAAGGGGAGCGCCGTGTCAGGACTCGGCGGATCCCCTCATGGACCGCTACCACCGAGGGCCGCTGACAACACTCCGCGAGGGACTGTAACGCTCCGTCCTCCCCCTGGACGCGGGGACCGAATGCATGCCAAGCAGAGCGCCGTGTCAGGACTCGGCGGATCCCCTCATGGACCTCTACCACCGAGGGCCGCTGACAGCACTCCGCGAGGGACTGTAACGGTCCGTGGACTCAGCCGCCGGCCGAGGACGGAGTACCCGGGAGGGCACCACCGGTCGGAGGGGTCTTCGCAGCCGGCCGCGGGACATCCGGGTGAGCGACGAAGAACTCTCGGATCGGCATGGCGTCCGCGTAGTACCACTGCCCTTCCGTCTTCTTCCACGTCTCGATCATCTCCAGGTACTGCGTCAGGGATTCCCCGGGTCCGAGCTTCACATTGGCGAGAGCAGGGTGCGTCGGCGTCCACATGGACGCGACCGAGACGAAGGCGACGTCGTCCTTGACCTCGAGAACCTCCGGGACGTCGGGGTTCTCGTAGAGGTGCTTCGATTTCCCCTGCAGGTATTCGACGATCGAGAGGACCTTGCGCTCCTCCGGCGGCAGGAAGTCGTAGGCGGCGATCCAGTCCTTAGCCGCAACCTTCTTCCACCGCTCGGCGGAGCGCGATGCGACGCGCTCGGCCTCGCTCGATGTGGATGCCGTCGCGCTGGGCTGATCACCTGAACCAACCGGCCCGGGCTCCGTCCGGCCGCAAGCGGCAGCGAGGAGGAGAGTGAATGCGCCAAGGACCCTGATTCGCTGCAGTTGCATGCTCATGCTCCGTGAATTCACCGACCCCGGGCAGTCTCTATCGGCCGGAGGGTGTCGGCAAGCCAATGACCTGGCGAATTGCCCGTCCCCGCAGGTCCCACACAGCGGAACCCAGACGCCTCTGCTCTGCGCACGCCACGCCGAAGGACAGGCCGCACGAGGACTTGCGTCGCCCCCCCGGCCTGCCCGAGACGCACGGCGACGGGTGAGTTCTGCTCCCCCTGGAACCCGGGGTTCCGGCGCCCTCGATTCGCACTGGGCACGGGGCGCCATCGCACTCCGACGGCCGCGGATCGGGCGGAACCATGCCCCGGGGGCTCGGGCGTCCGTTGCACCCTCTCCCCTGCAGGCTGCGTCGCGCTCAGCGATTGTCTCCGGAAAGGTTGTCGCCGTAGGGAACGTTGGGCCAGAGCGAGCCGTTGTCCTGCGTCCCACATTCGAAGGGCAGATCGGATGCCCCGGCGACGCGAGCGGGGCGGTCGACGAGAACCGCGTACACCGCCGGATCGAGGATCTGGTCGGTGGTCGAGTAGGCCACTCCGCCGTTGATGTGGATCCAGCCCGATTCGCGGCCGGTCGCGCCGAGCGGCTCGTTGGCCGCCTGGTCGGTGGTCACGAGGAAGCTCTGGAGGAAGACGCCGCTGATCGTGTCCAGGGGCACTCGTTCCCAGCACCGGAACTGCCACTGGGCAGAGAACACCTCTTCGTTGTCGTTGTAGATGAGGAAGTCGGCGATGGTGTCGAACCGCGAGCCGCCCGAGAGCCCGAGCAGGATCAGCTCGCCCCGCAGGATCGGACCGCCCTCGCCGCCGCTTCCGCGGGTCGCCAGGAAGCGGGGGATCAGGATCTCGTCGGGCAACATCTCGTACTCGGATCCATCCAGATCGCGATTGCCATCGTTGTCGGAGTCGGTGGCGATTCCATGCCCCGGAAGGCCTTGGAGGGAGATCGGGTTCATCGAGTAGTCGATCGAATTGACCCCGCTGAGGAAGAGCGCATTGCCGATCAGGTAGTCGAAGTCGATCGCCTCGCCCGACGTCGGGTGCTTGGCGTAGGCGTACATGAATCCTTGCTCCTGCAGCGGGTTGTGGGACCGCGTGAGGAACGTGTAGGTGTCGCCCGGGGAGAGCAGCGTCTGGCGGTCGAACTCCAGACAGGAGATGGGGTTCCCCGACGCGTCGACTCGTCCGACGTAGATGAAGTGCACCCTGACGGAGCCGCTCGGGAGGTTCGTCATGGGGTCGTGGGTCATGTCGGTGCTGGTGTTCGTCACCGTGAGCATCGAAACGTCACCGACGCGGTTGTCGAACTCGGGGAAGACCAGGAGGCTGCCGGGTTTCCGGCCATCCGCCAGGGCACTGGGGCTCAGGGCCAGGACCGCGAGCGCGGCGGAAGCTGTGGTGAGAAGGTGGTCGAAGGACATCTGGATTCTCGGGGGGGCTGGGGGGGCGGGGGGACGACTCGCCGATCGCACGGTCGGGTCTTCGAGGCGGATTCCTGGCTTGGGCGTCTGTGTGGTGGATCTCGATCTGACGGGTCGGTCCGTAGGGGCCTCGCTCTCCGGAGCGAGTCCGGGAGCCGCGAGGCCGTGAGCACCGACATCCGAACCATATCCCGGGGGCGAGCCGGCGGTCGGCGCGGGACTCGCTGCGTCCTCCCCGAGCGGCGGGAATCCGAACACGGTGTGGAAAGGACTTCCCACGCAAAGCAGCGCGTACCGGTCTGCGCGAGGAGCCAGGGATCACCTCGGCGCACGATCCTTCAAACGACACGGGCCGGAGAGGACTTCCTCTCCGGCCCGCAGTCATCGTGACCCTCCTCGAGGAGGGCTACGTCAGGTCTACCGGTTGTCGTTGAGCACGCCGTCGCCCAGCGGACCGTTCGGCCAGAGCGAGCCGTTGGGGTTGCTGCCGCACTCGAACGGCAGGTCGGCCGCGCCCGCGCCGCGCGCGACGCGCTCGACGAGCACCCCGTACACCGCCGGGTTCAGGATCTGCTCGACCGAGGAGTAGGCCACTCCCCCGTCGAGATGGATCCAGCCCGATTCGCGGCCGGTCGCGCCGAGCGGCTCGTTGGCCGCGTGGCTCGTGCCCACGAGGAAGCTCTGCGTGAACACACTGCTGATGACGTCCAGCGGGACTCGCTCCCAGCAGCGGATGGTGCGCTGGGCCGAGAAGACTTCCTCGTTGTCGTTGTAGACCAGGAAGTCGACGACGGTGTCGAACACCGCGCCGCCCGAGAGGCCGAGGAGGATCAGCTCGCTGCGGAGGACCCCACCCG
>JBJXFB010000119.1:0-15954 GCA_046155895.1 Planctomycetota bacterium
CATTCATCCGCTGGCGCGAGCGGTGGAGTCGATCGAGGAGGTGCGCGCGAGAGTCACACGGGCGGCCTGAAGCGCGTTGAGAGCGCTTCTGGCGCCTCGAATGCGCCATCGGGTTCAACACGGAAGCGAGTCAGTACCGAAGAGCTTCGAGGTCGGACGGCGATCGCCGTCCGGCCTCGATGGGATCCGTCCAGCGTGAAGGGTCAGCTCAAGGGATCCACTGGATCGCCCACGCATTGGTGAGGTTGATCTCCGCGGCCGTGCCGAACTCGTTGTGGTCCCGGTAGAGAGCCTGGTAGTAGCGTTCCCCTCCGTAGGGCGGGATCCTCCCGAGCGCGCTGATCGACGCGAAGCATGAAACCTGATCCTGGCTCGGGAACAGCGCGTGCCCGCCGAGGGGGTCAACGGCGCCGAGTTTCATCACGGAGCCGCCCATGCACATCAGTCCGTCCCCGAAGGGGACTCCGAGCCCGCCGTTGCGGGAGTCCGTCGCTTGCAGGAAGAAGACGGTCGAGCGACGCGGCACGTTGGCGACCTGGAACACGATGTTGTCTTGCGAGATCCGGGCAATCCCCTCGGCCCAGAGCAGGCCGCCACCCAGCCCGAGCGAATTCTCGCAGCCGTGGCCCGGAGCTCCCTGGTTGCCGGTGGGGCACATCGCCCCGCTCTCGTCGCCGAAGCACATCGCGTAGCCGGCCTCCGCAGCTCGCGGCTTGAGATCGCCCACGACCGGATCGTACGGCGGGTCGGATCTGGCGCCTTGAGACCACGCGGAAACCGCCAGGACGGCGGACGCGAAGACGAGCATGGAGGGTCGAATCGAGAACATGACATCACCTCCTCGAAGCAGCGGCTCACCACATGGGAGCCGACCTAGCTCGGATACCTAGTTTTGACGGCTAAGGAAAGGCAACTCACGTGCCCTGGCCGGTGGGGCCCTCGGAGGGTTCCAGACGTGGACGAAGCGAACGCGAGCATCCGCGAGCCGCGAGCTTTCTCCCAGGAGCTGCGTGGGCTTCCCGGCGCTCGTCGGGAGCGTGGGGCCGTGCTCAGCTCTCGCCGGCGACCAGCCGGACCACGTCGAAGCTCGTGATGATCCCCTCGAGCTTCTTCTGCTTGGCCACGATCACGCGATGGACGTGCTCCGCGAGCATCCGGCGGCAGACCGTCTTCACGGAGTCTTCCGGGTCGACCGTCACGACGTTCGTGTTCATCCAGTCGGCCACCGTGTCCTCGCCCAGCATTCCCGGGCTGAAGTTCTCCTTGCCGAGGATCAGGTCCTCGCCGGCTTCCTCGTCCGCCTCCTCCTCGACGGGACTGCTCATGGAGAATTCACCTCGCTGCGGCGCGATCCGCCCCGCGCTGACGTGCTCGGACCGGGTCACGTCGCGGGCGGAGAGCACGCCCACGATCCGTCCGGCGGCATCGACCACGGGCGCGCCGGTGATTTCCAGGTCCTCGAGCATCCGGATCGCATCCGTGACGGGAGTCGAGGCCTCGAGGCGCGCGACGTCCGTCTTCATGATCTCCTTGGCTTTCATCTTGGCGATCTGGGTCATCGTGAATCCTCGTTCGATCGGTGCCGGTCGGAGCTCGACTGCTTCGGGTCCATGATCCGACTCGCGGCCGTCGCGGCCCATGCGACGGAGTGCGTAGAGAGCGCCCGCAAGGTCGGTAGGGGGGATCGATTCGCCCGACTCACTCGCCGATCGGAGCGGCCGGGGCGATCTCGACCTCCTCGCCGAGGATCTCGCGGTGGAAGGCGGCGATCTGCGGGTCGGAGAAGCCCTCCCAGCTCGCGCAAGTGCGGTGGGGCTCGCAGGGGTCGGCCTGGATGTCGCAGCACAACGGCACGCCGAGCACGCGCTGCCGGGCGAGCTGCCAGCGGTTGGCGAGGTCCTCGAGCTCCTCGCGGCGGACTCCGAGACGGTTCTTGACCATCCAGTCGTGGTGCGCCCGCAGCTCGCCCGTCGACCATTGCTTGAATCCGTGGCAGAAGATGCCGAGGCGCGCGGCGACGAGGCACATCGAGTGTTCGTCGTCCACGAGGGTGAGGAGCTTCTCGCGAAGGTCCTCGATGGCTCGTTCCCGGGTGATCGTCTTCATGGTGGCCTCCTCCCGGCCACGTCGCAGCGGCCGGAGCAGAGTTCGGATTGCAATTCGCGCACCGGTCCGTGCATGGAGCGGATTGCGCCCAGCCGCCAGGATCACGGCGCGTCGGACTCCCGTCCTCGGCCCCGATCCCGGCAGTGCGAGGAGGAGTCCGCGCTCGCCGGTGAATCTTCCCCGCTGATCCCTGCACGTCCCCCGCTGCAGCAGGCGTTGAGCGCGATTTCGACGCGGCGCGGCCTTTGCTCCTGGTAGCTTGCTCCTCGCAGGGAGCAGACAGAAGGAACCACGCCGACAGAGCGACGAGATGAGACCCGCTCGATCCGCAAATGACGCGGCGCCGAATCCCTGGCGAAATCAGCGATCAGGAAGCGGAACGAGGGGTTGGGACCCCGAAGGCCCTCGAAGCTCGACGAGAACGCGATGTTCCTATCTGCCGCGCGACGGTTGGCCTCTCATGCGGGAGGCGGGATGACGAAGCCGGTCTGCAAACCGGCTGGCAGGTGGCCCATCCCGGGACCCGAGATCCCAGCCGTCGCGCTCATTCTATTCGGCGCCGCCTGCTCCTCGACGCCGGATCGCCGCGCGGCCAGCGCGCGTCCCCGTGAGGAAAGAGCCTCCGTCGTCGCCGCCGAGGGCGTTCAAGGCGGCGAATCGGGTTCCGTCCAGGGCGAGTCGAGCCCCGGCCAGGGTGAGTCGAGCTCCATCCAAGGCGAGTCGGGCTTCCCCGTGCACGGCTACCTCACGAGCGTCTACCGCGGGCGCTGGACGAGCGAGGAGGGCGACCACGATCTCCAGGAGATCCTCTCGCTCGACTTCGGCGACCCGCTGCGTCACGCCTGGACCGGCCACGCCATGACGCGCGTCAACGCGGACCTCGACGGCCGAGAAGACTCTCCCTCCGGATTCTCCGACCTGAACGACCTCTTCGACGGCGCGGTCACAGTCCGACTCTACGACGCCTGGGTGGAGCGGCGGGGCGACGGCGTCGTGGAGCGCACGCGGATCGGAAGGCAGACGCTGTGGGACACCCCGGTGTTCGCCTGGTTCGACGGCGTGAGCGCGCAGACGAGCGAGACGGAGAAGAGCCAGGTGTCGCTCGGCGTGTACGGGGGCATCCCGGTGCGCCAGTTCGAGTCCTTGAGGGGAGGCGATCTGCTCCTGGGTGCCTACGCGCAGGGGCGGCCGTGGAAAGAGGGTCGCATGCGCCTCGACTGGATGCGCCTCGAGGACGAGAGCTCCACCGGGCAGCGCGAGGAGAACCTCACGAAGCTGGGCCTCTGGCAGGGACTCTGGCAGCGGATGCAGCTCGAAGGGTCCGCCTCGATGCTCGGGAGCGAGGAGCGGGATTTCTCCACCGCAGCGACCTGGAGGAACCCCGGGGCTGGCCTCACCCTGCATGCGAGCTACTACCAGCTCCTCGAGACGCAACGCGACCTTCCCCTCGAGCTCGACCCGTTCTACGCCACGCTGACCGAGCTCTTCCCGTACGGCCAGGCCCGCGTGCTGGCTTCGAAGGACTTCGGCGAGAAAGTCTCGGTGGAAGCGGGCGCGGACGTCCGGCGAGTCGCCGACGAGGGCGACGAGGGCCAGTTCAACCGTGAGTTCGAGCGGTTCTTCTCCACGGTCCACCTCCGCGAGCTGCTGCCCGCGAGCCTCGCGCTGGGCTTGACGGGGGAGATCTGGGAAAGCGACGGGAGCGACATCCGGACCTGGGGCGTCGATCTCTCGCGGCGGTTCGGCGAGAAGTTCGAGTCCTCGCTCGGGAGTGCCTACGCTCTCTACAAGGTCGACGTGCAGTCGGGTGAGGAGCGGGACGACGTCCGCACGTGGTACCTGCGCCTGCGCTGGAAGCGCTCGTCCTCGATCCGCTGGGACCTTCGGTACGAGGTCGAGGATTCGGACATCGATACCTTCCACGGACTCCGGGTGGCGATCACATGGCGCTTCTGAACCTCGATGGAATGAGTCGTGGCTCTCGGGCCGCGCTCCTGGCGATGGCGATCACCGGCGGCGGGTGCGCGATCTTCTCGGGTCTCTCGCCGGGCGAGGAGGGGCTCGCTTTCAGTCACGCGGTGCACGCCGAGGAAGGGCTCGAGTGCGGCGACTGTCACGCGGGCGTGGACTCGGGCGAATCGCCGGGGATGCCGAGCGCCCCGCAGTGCATGCTCTGCCACGCGGACCTGGACCAGGAGAAGCCGCCGGAGAAGCAGGTCGCGTCGCTCTTCACCGAGGGCGTCTACCGGGCGAAGAGCGTCTCGGATCTCGGGGACGAGGTGATCTTCTCCCACGGCTCGCACGTCGGGCGGGGGGAGGACTGCGCCGCCTGCCACGGGACGGTCGCCTCGAGCGCCCGCGTGGATGCCTCGATGGGGGTCACGATGGACGAGTGCACCGCCTGCCACGCTTCCAAGGAGTTCGCCGACGACTGCTCGACATGCCACCGCGAGATCCGGGAGGACGTCAAGCCGCCGTCGCACGATCTAGCCTGGGAGAAGGTGCACGGGAAGGTCGTGCGCGGTCACAGCCAGGAGCTCACCGACCGCTGCTCGCTGTGCCATACCGAGTCCACGTGCTCGAGCTGCCACGCGGACACGCCTCCGGAGAATCACGACAACCTGTGGCGCCTCCGCGGCCACGGGATCGCGGCGGCGATGGACCGGCAGAACTGTGCCGCATGCCACAGGTCCGATTCGTGCCAGCAATGCCACGAGGAGACGCTGCCGCTCTCCCACACGGGGATGTGGGGAGCTCCGCGGGACACGCACTGCCTGTCGTGTCACTTCCCGCTGACTTCGAACAGCTGCGTCGCCTGCCACAAGGACACGCCGAGCCACCAGACGGCGACGCCGATGCCGACCTGGCACAACCCGGGGATGGACTGCCGTCAATGCCACGGAGTCGATCAGCCGCTGCCCCACGTCGACAATGGATCGACTTGCACCGCTTGCCATCAGTGACCAGAGCACACCGCGGAAAAAGCCGCACCGACACGGGGATTTCACCGCTCGTCCGATCCGAATCATGCACTCGTTCAGGCCGACGCTGCGGAATGGCCTTTGCGCTCAGGTGACCAACCCATCAGGAGAAGAGTATGACCCCTTCGACAGACCCTCGGACCCGTGGATGGATTCTGTCCCGAGCAGCCAGCGCGCTTGCGCTCGCCGCGTTGATTCTGGCCGGATGCGCCGGCGACGACGGTGATCAGGGTCCTCCGGGCCCTCCGGGCGGCGGCGGGTTGACGGATACGGAGCTCGACCTCGACGAGGATTCGCCCGGGGTCGAGGTGGTGGTGCTCTCGATCGACGGCGCCAGCGGTGCGGACGGGACCTTCCAGGTCGGAGACAGGGTCTCCGTCACCTTCGAGTTGAGGAAGGACGACGGGAGCCTCTGGGAGCTCTCGGAGATGACGACCGCGCGGCTGATGGTCTCGGGGCCGAGCTTCAACTACCAGCGCGTGCTCCCCCAGGTCACCGACGTCGCAGCGGCGTCGGTCGACAACGGGGACGGGACCTACACCTACACGTTCGCATCCCCGATCCCGGCCGTGTACGCGGCGCCCTACAACGACACGGCGAGCTTCGGCTTGACGGACGGCGAACTCACGGGGCAGCCTCTGCTCGCGGGCACCTACACCCTCGGCTGCTACTTCGCCTGGACCTACACGGTGGAGGGAGACTCCTTCCGTGCCGCGGGCAACGTCGAGCAGGACTTCCTCTTCGGCGGGGCCCTCGCGCTCGAGTCGCGCGAGGTCGTCAAGCGCGAGAACTGCAACCAGTGCCACTCGAGCCTCCAGGCGCACGGGGGCATCCGGCAGGACGTCAAGCTCTGCATCCTGTGCCACACGGCCGGCTCGGAGGACCGCAACGTTCCCGGGGTCGCCGGTGGGACTCCCGGAACCTCGGTGAGCTTCGAGGTGATGATCCACAAGATCCACAACGGCAAGCACCTGCCCTCCGTGCTCGGAGTCGCGACGAATCCGGACGGATCGCGCAACTACACGGCGGCGGAGGAACCCTACGAGCTCGTGGGCTTCCAGGATTCGATCAACGACTTCTCGGAAGTCGCGTTCCCCGTCTGGCCGAACTTGACCACGACGATGCCGCGGGACCGCGGGTACTCCGCGCTCACGTCGCAGGCGAAGGGGAAGGAAGACGAGATCCGCAGGGGAGTGACCGACTGCGCCAAGTGCCACGGCGATCCGGACGGAACCGGTCCGATCACCGCTCCCGCGCAGGGAGACCTGGCCTACGTCCAGCCCACCCGTCAGGCCTGCGGCGCGTGTCACGACGACATCGCGTGGGACTTGCCGTACGTCGCGAACTACGCGGGCGGCATGCCCGCCCAGGCGAACGACTCGGCCTGCGTGCAGTGCCACCAGTCGTCGGGCTCGGCTCTCGACGTCCAGGACGCGCACCGCCATCCGCTCGACGATCTGGCGCTCAATCCCGGTGTGAACTTCGTCGCGTCCGGCGTCGGGGTGAGCGGAGGGACTGGGCCCGGGGGCAACTTCCTGCCGGGCGACCGTCCGAGCGTCACATTCACCCTCGAGGACGACGCGGGAGGGGACATCCCGCTCGCGTCCCTGGATACGGCCAGCGCCATCGTCGTCGGGCCCACCTCGAATCGTCAGGTGGTCATGCCCTATCCCGGGCCGAACTCGGTGTCGATCTCGCCCTACGATTTCACCGGACGGCTCGCTTCGAGCAGCACGACGAACAAGGGGACGATGAGCCGTGTGCTGCCCACGGGGGCGGCCGTGAGCGAGACCCTGGTCGTCGAGTTCACCTCGGCGACGAACTTCGGCGTGACGGGGACCGTGAGCGGGAATCTGGGCGCATCCGCGCTCCCCGCGAGCCCGAGCACGAATCCGTCGGGCTCGTCGATCTCGTCGATCGACCTGACGTCCGCCGCGGTTCCGCAGACGGTGGCCGTGGCCTTCTTCAGCGCCGTCGACTTCACCGTCACCGGCTCCGTCTCCGGCAGCATGGGCTCCGGCCAGCTTCCCGGACCCACGAGCACTTCGGTGCGGTTCGAATCCTCGAACGGGACGCTCGCGTTCACCGTGGCGGTGGGGACTACGCTCATCACGAACGGGAACACGATCTACCTGACGATCTTCAAGGGAGCCGCTGCCAACCCCGTGCTCTTCGCCATCGTCGCGGGCCGCACCTCCTTCGCCGCCACGGACCGCTTCTACTACGAGGTCGTGGCGCCGGCGGCGGACTACACCCTGGCGATCCCGATGGACCTCGCCCTGGAGTACCTGGGCGACGGGGACGGCAACGTGGGACAGGCGCTCGTCGCGGGCAACCTGCCCGTCTACTACGGACGTCAGTCGCTGTTCGAAGTGACGGCCGTCGCTGCGCGCACGAGCCTCTCGGCGCCAGCCGAGGCGCTGGACCGCTACGTGGACGTCGCGTCCACCGCCAACTTCGCGGTGAACGACTACTGCGTGATCGAAGGCACGGAGGCGGTCGGCGTGCGCGAGTACGTCCAGATCGGGTATGTCGAGGGCACGACGCGGTTGTGGTTCAGGACGCCGCTGCGCTACGACCACGGGGCCGGGGCCGCCGCCGACGAGCCGACACTGACCTTCCGGCAGGAGGGAACGGCGAACCGCTACACCCTGACGCCGGCCACGGGCACGGTCAGCTCCCTGGTGGCCTTCGGAGTCGGGAACGGCATCGTGATGAACTACCGGAGCGAGGGCCGGTTCGGGTACCTGCGCCATGCCGGCGACACGTTGCAGACGGTCTATCCGCCGCCGCACAACGACTCGCCCGTCCTCGGCCAGGACTGGGGCGAATGGACCGGGATCCCGTTCGCGGACGGGACCTACACGCTGTCCATCTGGGGCGTCAAGAACCTCAACGTCCCGCTCGCGGGTGAGTTCCAGCAGTACCGGGCCGCATCGACCGGGATCAACCTCGATTTCCTCTTCGGCTCCTCATCCGAAATCGAGCCCTACGGGTTCATCTCGTCGTCCGAGAACTGCTACGCCTGCCACAACAAGATGCTCTTCCACGGGGGGGGCCGCAGCGGCTTCGACAATTGCCTCCTGTGCCACGGCGTTGCCGGGGCCGAGGACTGGGCCCAGTACAACCCGCCCTCCACGAATCCCGCGGCGCCGAACAACGGCGTGACCATCAACTTCAGGACGATGCTCCACAAGATCCACAGAGGGGAGGAGCTGGCGAACGCTTCGAGCTACATCGTCTACGGCAACGGCGCGAGCCAGAACCCCTATGCGGAGGTGGCGTTCCCGGCCATGCCCAGCGGGGTGAAGAACTGCGTGATGTGCCACGGGACGGCGAACGCCTGGATGGCGCCGTCGGACCGCGATCACCCGGCCGGCCAGACCTCGCCCGCGCGAGAGTGGAGGGCGGTCTGCAACGCGTGCCACGATTCGGATGCGGCGACGGCCCACATCGACTCGCAGACCGCCCCCAGCGGCAGCGAAGCGTGCGAGATCTGCCATGGCGACGGCCAGGAGTGGAGCGTCGAGCTCATGCACAAGGTCCGGTGAGAGCCATGCACCTCGCGAGGAAGACCTGGATCCTGGGCGCGTCGATCGCGCTCGGAGTCGGCTGCCTCCTCGGAGTCGCGACCCTGGGCCGCGGCGCGCCACCTTCCGGGGCAGAGACCGGTGCTCCCGGCAGCGTCGGGCCGGGCTCCGTGGCGGAACCGTCCGAGGTTCCGTCGAACGAGGTCGAGACGTCCAGGGAGGCGGCGCCGCGCGCGGCGGGCCGCGCCGCCATTCCCGGGGCCGCCGGGGATGCGCCGGAGCTCCCCGCCCGGAAGTCCTCGCGGGAGCCGCGCACGGAGTCCGAGTTCCACGCCTCCTTCCTCGAGCTCGCGGACCGCGACCCTGATTCGTTCGAGCGCGCAGCTCGCGCTGCCCTGCGCGAGGAAGGTCCGGCATGCAGGAAAGTCGCGGCCCTGCGCGCGCTGTGCGACACGCGCTCACCGCGCGCGGACGACGCGCTCCTCGCCGCCGTCCTCGAGCTCCCCGACGTGCCCACGGGCCAGGCCGACTCCGTTCCGGGATTCGCCCTGCGCTGCCTCTCGGCGCGGGCGGCGAGCGAAGCGGGATCCCGGCGGGTCCTCGAGGAGCTCGGCCTGGGACTCTCGCTCCCGCCGGAGCGACTGCGTGCAGCCGCTCGGAACGCCCTGCTCGAGACCGCGGACGAGACCGAGCTCCCGCGGATCGTCGAGCGCCTGCGCGCCGGGACCGTCGGGCCCGTTCCCGGCGACGCGCGGGCGGCCCTGGCCCGGAATCCCCACACGATCGCGGCCGAGGCGGCTCTCGCGAGCCTCGGTCCTGAGGAGCCCGCGGTTGCGGACTTCGCGGGGGAGGAGGAGTAGCATGGCGAGCGAGCTGCCGGTGTCGGAGCGTCAAGGCACGTCCGGAGGGCCCGAGCGGATCGGCTGCTGGCTCTGCGGATGGCCGATCGTCGTTCGATCCACCCAAGGCGACAGGATCAATCTTTTCTGCTTGGAGTGCGGGATGCAGGTGGGCATCCACTCCGCGACGGGCGCGAGGAGGCTCCGCGAGCTCGTCGAGCGATCGAAGTCGGGACTCGAGCCTCGAGGAGCCTTTGCCGGATGAACTGCAATACCCGCTGGAAATCGATCGGGCCCAAGGCGCTCTGCGGCGTGGTGGCGTCTTTCGCTCTCTTCGGATTCGTCCTGGCGCAGGCAAGCCAGCAGGGAAAGACCGAGCCCCCGAGTGCCAAGGCCTCGGCCAGCAAGTACATCGGTGCCGAGAAGTGCAAGAACTGCCACCAGAACGAGGCCAGCGGCGACCAGTACGGGCACTGGATGAAGTCCGGGCACGCGAAGGCCTTCGAGACGCTCGCGAGCCCCGAGGCGAAGGAGATCGCCAAGGCGAAGGGCATCGAGGACCCGCAGAAGAGCGACCAGTGCCTGAAGTGCCACCAGACCGCCTTCGGGGTCGCCGCGGAGGAGATCAAGAAGGGATTCGACGCGAAGAAGGGAGTTCAGTGCGAATCCTGTCACGGGCCCGGCGAGGCGCACCTCAAGGCGCGCTTCGCGGCGGCCGCGAAAGGCGGCGGGGACGCGAGCGTGCGGCAGACCGTGGAAGCGGGGGAGATCCAGTCGAACGTCGAGGCGGCGACCTGCCTCGGCTGTCACAACGAGGAGAGCCCGACCTTCAAGCCCTTCTGCATCCACGAGCGGGCCGCCCGCATCACCCACATGGACCCGCGGCACAAGCGCGAGGAGGGCAAGATGATCTGCGGCTGCGAGGCCAAGGACGGCTGCACGCACAAATGCGACGACAAGTGCGGCGGCCTTCCCGCAACCAAGTAGGCGTGGCAACGGTCGTGCTCGCTCGGGTTCGATCGAGGGCCGCGCGAGCGCCCGGCGTCGACTCATGATCCTCGTCCTCGCGCGGGACGTCGCGCCGCGTCTGCTCGAAGACGTGGTTCGAGACGCGGAACGCCTCGGCTGGCGGAGCGAGGTGTCGCGAGGCGAGGAACAGACCGTCGTCGCGCTCTCCGGCTCGGGCGATGCGGCCGCGCTCGAGGCCGCGATGCGGGGGCGGCCGGAAGTCGACGTCCTCCCGCTCCTCGACTCGGGCGAGCTCCGCGACCTGCGCCAGCGGCGGCGGATGCTCGCAGGACTCGCCGGGGGTCTGGGAGCCCTCGCCGCGGTCGGAGCCGGGATCCCGGTGGTCGGCTTCCTCCTACCCCCGAAGGGTGCGTTCGAGGATCCCGGCCTCGTCCCCGCGGGCAACCTGGAGGGATGGAGCGAGCACGAGGCCAAGAAGGTGAGCGTCCTCGGGCGGCCCGTTCTCGTCGTGCGCATGGACGGTGATCGCTTCTTCGCGTTGAGCGCGATCTGCACGCACATGGACATCTGCCAGCTGGAGTGGAGCGGCGAGCGCCGCGAGCTCGTCTGTCCCTGTCATGGAGGTGCCTTCGACGTCTACGGCAACGTCGTGCAGGGTCCGCCCTCGATTCCGCTCGCTACCTATTCGATGGAACGGGTCGGCACCGACCTCTACATCCGCGGAGAGGCAACGGAGGCGTGAGTCAGGTCGAGCTCGGGTTGGGCCGCACCTTGTGGGGGGTCCTGCGGAGCCCGGTGCCGCCGCGGTACCGGGCGGACCTCGCCTTCAGCCTCGTGCTCCTGTTCCTGCTGGTGTTGCAGGTCGCGACCGGGATCCTGCTCTCCTTCTACTACCAGCCCTCGCCCGGCGCCGTGCACGGGAGCATCGAGCGGATCGTCCGTGACGTCAACTGGGGCTGGCTCGTCCGCGGCCTGCACCAGTGGACCGGACAGGCGGCGATCCTCGTATCCGTGGCGGTGCTCGTGCGCGCGTTCGTGCGCCGGGCCTATCGGCGCGATGGATCCACCGCCTGGTACGCGGGTGTCCTGGTGGTCCTGCTGCTCGTCGTCTCCGCCTACAGCGGCGAGCTGCTCCCCTGGGACAACGACGCCTACTGGCGCGTTTCGCGTTCGCTCGGGCAGATCGAGTCGATCCCGCTGGTCGGCGCCGGCCTGGCCCGCATCCTGCGCGGCGGCGACGGGGTCAGCTCGACGACCTTGAGCCGACTCTACTCGGCCCACAGCCTGTTCCTGCCCTGGCTCGTCTGGCTGCTCCTCGTCGCCGACGGATGGATGCTCGCCCGCCGCCTGCGGTCGAGCGCGGGAGGGCGCGCGTGATCGTGCTCCTGCGCCGGGGATCCACCGAGGAAGAGGTCCTCGAGGTGGAGCGCGAGATGGAGCGGCGCGGGCTGTCGGGAGGACGGATCACGTTCGGCGGACAGCCCGCACTCCACGTGATCGCGGGGCCCACGCGACGGGCGCGGCGGCTCCTGCGGCTGGAGCAGGTCGACGGTCTCGTGCCTACTTCCGGACCACGGCTGCGCGCGGAGGGGCGCCGCTTCTATCCCTACCACGTCGTCGTCCTGGGCGCGGCGTGCGTCGTGATCTTCGGCGCTCTCGTGATGCTGGCCGGCTTCCGGCCGTCGGGGATGGGAGGGGCGATCGATCCGCGCGTGGCGCCGGCGCACATCTCGGACCCCTGGTACGCGCGTGCGACCCTCGAGTTCGTCGCACTGTTTCCGCCCGATTCGGCGTGGCTCGCCTGGCTCGTTCTCATCGCCGCCGGCGCGGCGGTCCTCTTCCTGCCGGTCATCGATCGCGGCGGACGCGAGCGCGGCCGCGCCGGCATCGTCGCCGCGGGCATCGTGCTCGCGCTCGCCTGGGCTTGGCTCACTTTCGCCGGAGGTCCGTCTTGAACGCGCTCTCCCTCGCTGGCCTGCTCCTCCTCTGGCCGGGAATCCAAGGCGCGGATCGGGACGGCGGGACGGGCTGCGCCGTGTGTCACGGCAAGGAGCAGCGCGAGCTCGAGACGAGCGTTCACGCGCGCGCCGGTATCGCTTGCACGGACTGCCACGGCGGGAACCCGGCCGCGATGGAGGTCGCGGCGGCGCACGGCGAGTCGCTCCGGCGCTACTCCAGCCTGACCGAGGTGGTCGAGTCTTGCGGCAGCTGCCACGCCGACGTGGAGCGGATGCGGTCCTACGGCGTGCGCACCGATCAGCTCTCCCTCTATTGGACGAGCCGCCACGGACAGCGCCTCCTGCAGGATCCAGGCGCGGAGGTCGCGACCTGCACGAGCTGCCACGGGACGCACGGTGTCCCGCCGGCGAACGACACGCGATCGCCGTCCCACCCCTTCCACCAGGTCGAGACGTGCGGGAAGTGCCACGCCGACCCGGAGCTGATGTCGAAGCACGGCGTCGCGGTCGGAGCGGTGGAGGCCTACAGGAACTCCGTCCACGGGCGAGCTCTGCTCGACGAGGGGCATACGTCGGCTCCCTCCTGCGCCGACTGCCACGGCTCGCACGGCGCGACCCCGCCGCGAGCCCAGGACGTAGGCCAGGTGTGCGGCCAATGCCACGCGGTGGTCCAGGACCATTTCGAGGAGAGCCCGCACGTACGCCCGGGTTCGGGAGGAGCCGCCGTCGAGTGCGTCGACTGCCACGGTGGCCACGGGGTCGCCGAGCCATCCGAGGCGATGTTCTCGGGCGACGAGAAGGGCCACTGCGGCGAGTGCCATCCCCCAGGCGCCGGCACGGCGCTGCTGGTGGCGGGCGACCTGCGCGCGAGGATCTCGGGGCTCGGGCGCGCCATCGACGAGGCCTCCGAGGACGTCCGTGGCGCCGCGTCCCGGGGAGTCTTCCTGGGCCCCGAAAAGGGGTACCTGGACGACGCGCGAGGGCTGCTCGTGAGAGCGCGGTCGATGTCGCATCGCCTTTCCGTGCCCGCGCTCGAGGACGTCCTGAACCGGGGCCACGGAATGGTCGGCCAGACCCGCGAGAGCCTCGCCACCAAGGCCCGCATGCTCCGCGACCGGAAGATCTTCGCGTCGGCATTCGGAGCCGTCTCCGTGGTCTTCGCGTTCGTCCTCTGGTTGTACTCCCGCGCGATCGGAGGATCGTGGAAGGCTCCGACCGCGGAGCCGGCAACCGTGAAGGACCCGGGGGTCGGCCGTGGCTAGCAAGTCGAAGCGGTCGTTTCGTGAGCGCGCCGCCCGCTACGCCATGTGGGCCTGCATCGTGACGCTGTTCGGCTCCGCGATCCTCTCGGTCGGGCTCACGGCGACCCTCCACCACACGGCCCAGCCCGAGTTCTGCAACAGCTGCCACATCATGGAGCCCTACTACGAGTCCTGGGAACACTCGTCACACAAGGGAGTCGCCTGCATCGAGTGCCACTACGAGCCGGGGACGCTCGAGACCCTCGACGGGAAGTTCAAGGCCATCAACCAGCTCGTCAAGTACGTCACGCGCACGGCGGGGACGAAGCCCTGGGCCGAAGTGAGCGACGCGAGCTGCCTGCGCTCGGGATGCCATTCGGTGCGGATGCTCGACGGGCCCATCGAGTTCGGGAACGTGAGCTTCGACCACCGCCCCCACCTCCTCGAAAACCGGCGCGGCAGGCAGCTGCGGTGCGTGACCTGCCATTCGCAGGTCGTCCAGAGCAAGCACATCGCCGTGCCGACCTCCATCTGCTTCACGTGCCACTTCATGCCGGGCGCGGACGGATCGTCCTCGGAGAAGAACGGCGATTGCATGGTCTGCCACGGATCTCCCAGCGAGGACCTGGTCGTGGGGGGGCGGCCCTTCCACCACCAGGAGTTCGTCGAGCGCGGCGTCGACTGCCGCGAGTGCCACGATCCGGTGGTCGAGGGCGAGGGCACGGTCCGCCAGGAGCGCTGTCAGTCCTGCCACTCGGAAGAGAGACACATCGAGCGCATCGGCGAGACCACCTTCCTGCACGAGAAGCACATGACCGAGCACAAGGTCGAGTGCTTCCAGTGCCACGACGAGATCCACCACGGGCTCCTGCCGCTCGATCCGATCCGGCCGTCCTCCAGGGAGGGCTGCGGGTCCTGCCACGAGAGCTCACACGACGCCGCGCGGAAAATGTACGCGGGGACCGGAGCCGTCGGAGTCCCCGACGATCCGAGCCGCATGTCGGAGACGCGCGTCGTGTGCGGAGCCTGTCACACGGGGCGCGCGGGTCGAGTCGTGACTGCGGCGGCGCGCGCCCACGGCGGGGCGCTCACCGGTCCGGGGCACGGCGCGGGAGTGTCGGCGGTCGCCACGGCGGGCAACGTCGACTGCATCCACTGCCACGGAACCAGCTACGACGGCATGCTCGTCGAGTGGCAGGGAGCGGTCGGCGAGCAGATCGACCGAATCGGACCGATGCTGGCGGAGCTCGAGGGACGCCTCTCGGACGGCGCGAGCCCCGAGGCAGCGAAGGCCATCGAGGAAGCCCGCCACGACTACCTCCTCGTCGCGCTCGACGGCTCGCGCGGCGCGCACAACGTGACCTACGCGCTGGACTGCCTGCGCGCCGCTGCGAGTCGGATCGACAGCGCGCGCGCTTTGCTCGGCGGCGATCCAGGCGCCGTCGCCGCGGAGGGCTTCCCCTTCCGCTCCGCGGACGGTTGCTCGAGCTGCCACGCCGGCGTCGGCCGGCCGCAGGCGATCGCGCCCGCGGAGGCGGTGTTCCCGCACCAGAGCCACCTCGCGGCGGGGCTCGACTGCCGGAGCTGCCACAGCGTCGAGGACCACGGCCAACCTTCGTTCCCGCGCGACCAGTGCGCGAGCTGCCACCATCAGGAGGCGCCCGGCCGCGACGTGGATGACTGCGCAACATGCCATGCGGCGCAGGAGGGCATGCTGCGCGGGAAGCTCGACGGCTTCGACGCGCGCGAGGGCCCGATGTCGAAGATGGAGTGCTCGGAGTGCCACGGCGAGATCCCCGACGTGCTGCTGCCCAAGCCGCAGGCGTGCGTGCTGTGCCACGAGGGGGGATACGACCGGACCTTCCTCGAATGGGCCGAGACGATCGGCGGCCTGCAGTCGGAGCTCGAACGGGCGCTGGCCGGTCGCGCGGCGGTCGCGGCCGCGCCCGAATCCATAGCGCGCGCGCGCGCGGCTCTCGAGGCGGTCGCGCGCGACGGGAGCCGCGGGGCGCACCACTACGAGCTCGCGCGCGCGATCCTCGAAGAGGCGCTGCGCGGTCTGGGCGCGCGGTAGTCCGGGCCCGCCCCCTGTTCGCCGCCTACGGACTCGTGCGTAGACCGCGACTCCGGAATGGGAACGCGAGCTCGGGAGCGAGAAGGGCACTGTTCAGCGGACGCGATCACGGATACACCTGGCGATCGGAGGACAGGCATCGATGCCGCAGCTCTCGAGCGAACGGCACGTCGTTCCGCGCGCGGGTGCAGTTCGCACAGGACGTCGAACTCGTCCACCAGCGTCGCCCAGACCTGGTCCACCGCATCGGGCGGGT
>JBJXFB010000120.1:0-7602 GCA_046155895.1 Planctomycetota bacterium
CATTCATCCGCTGGCGCGAGCGGTGGAGTCGATCGAGGAGGTGCGCGCGAGAGTCACACGGGCGGCCTGAAGCGCGTTGAGAGCGCTTCTGGCGCCTCGAATGCGCCATCGGGTTCAACACGGAAGCCAGTCAGTATCTTATGCTCACCTCCGCCGACGCCCCGGAGGGAGCATGATCACCCACGTTGTCCTGCTGCGATTGAGGAAGACCGTCCCGAAGGCCGAGATCGACCGAGTCTTCGACCGGCTCGCGGCGCTGAAACAGAGGATCCCGGGGTTGATCACGTTTTCCGGAGGCGCGTACAGCTCCCCGGAAGGCCTGCATCAGGGCTACACGCACGGCTTCGTGATGACCTTCGCCGACGCCGCCGCGCGCGACGCGTACCTCCCCCACCCCGAGCACGAAAAGGTGAAGAAGCTCGTCCTCGACGTGCTCGACGGCGGCCTCGACGGCGTCGTGGCCTTCGATTTCGAGTCCTGACGCCGAGATCACGATGCTCGCGCTGCTCGGTTTCGCCCTCCAGGAGCCTGCGATCCGCTTCGAGCACCGCCGGCTCGCCTCCGAGTTCACTTGCGAGGGCGCCAGCTTCGCGGATCTGGACCGGGACGGGCGCTTCGACGTGATCGCGGGCCCGTGGTGGTACGCCGGACCCGACTTCGAGGCGAAGCACCCGATCTACGCGCCCGTCGCCTTCGACCCGCACGGGTACTCCGACAACTTCTTCGTCTGGCCGCGCGATCTGGACGGCGACGGATGGATGGATCTGCTCGCCGTCGGCTTCCCGGGCAAGGAGGCCTCCTGGTACCGCAACCCTTTGGGCGACCCGGGGAAGCACGACGGAGTCTGGGAGCGATTCCTCGTGACGCCTACCGTCGACAACGAATCGCCCGCGCACGCCGACCTCACCGGCGATGGCCTGCCGGAGCTGGTCTTCCAGCTGGACGGACGCTTCGGCTGGGCGGAACCGGACGCGGGTGACCCGAGGGCTCCGTGGGTCTTCCATCCGCTCTCCGAGAAGCTCGACATCGGCCGTTTCACTCACGGCCTCGGAGTCGGCGACATCGACGGCGACGGACGAGCGGACCTCGTCTGGAACGAAGGCTGGTTCCGCCAACCGGCTTCGCTCGAGGGCGATCCGCTCTGGACCTTCCATCCGTTCCGCTTCTCCGACCGCGAGGGCGGCGCGCAGATGCTCGTCCACGACGTCGACGGAGACGGCGACGCCGACGTGATCACCTCGCTCGCCGCGCACCACTTCGGCCTCTCATGGTTCGAGCAGACGGAGAAAGGGAGCGCGATCCCGTTCCTCGAGCACCGCCTGATGGACGACGAGCCCTCCGACAGCCTCCACAGCGTCTGCTTCTCCGAGCTCCACGCGCTCGACCTCGCCGACATCGACGGCGACGGGCTCGAGGACCTCGTGACCGGGAAGCGCTGGTGGTCGCACGGGCCCGACGGCGATCCGCAACCAGGATCCAAGCCCGAGCTGTGGTGGTTCCGCCTCGTCCGCGGCGCGGGAGGCGCGGTCGATTTCGTCCCGCATCTCGCCGACGACGCATCGGGCGTGGGCGTTGGCGTGACGACGGGCGACGTGGACCAGGACGGGCTGTGCGACTTCGTCGTCGGGAACAAGCTCGGCGCGTTCGTTCTGCTCCAGCGCCGTGGCGAGCCGATCCCCCGCGCACCCAACCTCGACTTCGAGACCGGCGACCTCTCCGGATGGAAGACGACGGGGCACGCCTTCGACGGGCAGCCGATCCGGGGCGACACCGTCTCGGCGCGCGGCCGCGAGCCGAGCCTGCACGAGGGCGAGTTCTGGATCGGCGGCTACGAGAAGCACGGAGACGCACGGAAAGGAACGCTCACCTCGCTCCCCTTCCGGGTCGAGCAGCCGTGGGCGAGCTTCCTGGTCAGCGGCGGAGCCAATCGCTCGACGCGCGTCGAGATCGTCGCCGCCGCGGACGAGCGCGTGCTCTTCCAGACCTCCGGAGCCGATCACGAGAGCCTGCAGCGCGTCGCGGTCGATCTGCGGGCGCAGGTCGGGGCGGAGATCACCGTGCGCCTCGTCGACGAGTCGACCGGCGGCTGGGGACACGTCAACTTCGACGACTTCCGCTTCCACGACGCGGAGCCCGCGATCGAGCGTCCCTCCGGCCTGCCCGCGATCACGCCAATCGACGCGGTCGACCACGCCGGCCTCGCGCCGCAGGACGCCGTGGCCGCGATGAGCGTCCCCGCGGGCTTCCGCGTCGATCTCGTCGCGGCGGAACCCGACGTCCACCAGCCGATCGCGCTCGCCGTGGACGACGCGGGCAGGCTCTGGGTCGCGGAGGCGTTCACCTACCCCGTACGCGACGCGGGCGACGAGGGCGGGGACGACATCGTCGTGCTCTCGGACGAAGACGGTGACGGGAGCTTCGAGAAGCGGACCGTCTTCCTGGAACACCTGAACCTCGTCAGCGGGATCGAGGTCGGATTCGGCGGCGTCTGGATCGGCGCGGCGCCCTACCTTCTATTCGTCCCCGACCGCGACGGCGATCTCGTGCCGGATGGCCCGCCGGAGATCTTGCTCGACGGTTTCGGCTACGAAGACACGCACGAGACTCTCAACGCATTCCAATGGGGCCCCGACGGCTGGCTCTACGGCTGTCACGGCGTCTTCACGCACAGCAGGGTCGGCCAGCCGGGAACGCCCGACGCCGAGCGCGTGCCGCTGAACGCCGGGATCTGGAGGTTCCATCCGACGAGGCGGCAGTTCGAGGTCTTCGCGTGGGGCACCTCGAATCCCTGGGGAGTCGACTTCGACGACCGCGGGCAGGCGCTCGCGACCGCGTGCGTCGTGCCGCATCTCTGGCACGTGGTCCAGGGCGGGCGGTACGAGAGACAGGCGGGGAGACACTTCGATCCCTTCGTGTTCGAGGACATCGGCACGATCGCCGACCACCTCCACTGGAAGGGAGCGGACCCCTGGGCCGCGAACCTGCACTCGAACGCGTACGGCGGAGGCCACGCCCACTGCGGCGCGCTCGTGTACCTCGGCGCCGCGTTCCCGCCGGAATGGCGGGGCCGCGTGCTCATGAACAACATCCACGGCAACCGGACGAACTCCGACGTGCTCGCGCGCACCGGCTCGGGGTTCACGGCGAGCCACGGCGAGGACCTCCTGCGCGCGAACGACCGCTGGTTCCGCGGGGTGGCGCTGGAGGCCGGACCGGACGGATCGGTGTTCGTGACCGACTGGTACGACCCGCAGGCGTGCCATCTCACCGATCCGACGGTGTGGGACCGCTCGAACGGACGCATCTACCGTGTGTCCTACGGAGAGCGGCCGTCCCCTCGGGGCGATCTGCGGACCCGCACGGACGCCGAGCTCGTCGCTCTCCAGGCCGACCCGAACGACTGGCTCGTGCGCCACGCGCGGCGGATCCTCCAGGAACGCGGCGCGGATCCGGAAGTGCGCGCGGCGCTGCGGAACCTGATGGACGTCCGTGACGACGAATCGGTCCGCTTGCGGGCGCTCTGGGCGCTCCACGCGACCGACGGCCTCGGCGCGGATCTACCGACGCTGCTGCGCGATCGACACGAGCACGTGCAGGCCTGGGCGGTGCAACTCCTGTTGGAAGAACGGACCGTGGAGCCCCGCGTGCTGGAGGAGCTCGAACACCTGGCTCAGCGCACGCAGTCGCCCATCGTGAGGCTCTACCTCGCGTCGGCGCTCCAACGGCTGCCCGTCGCTGATCGCTGGGGCCTCGCGGCCCGTCTTCTCGCGCGTGGCGAGGACGAGGGCGACCCGAACATCCCGAAAATGCTCTGGTACGGCGTCGAACCGCTCGTCGCCGCCGATCCAGCCCGCGCGCTCGCGCTCGCGGCCAGCTCTCGCATCGAGAAGGTGGCGCGCTTCATCGTGCGGCGCGCGGCGAGCGGGTCCGAGCTCCTCGACGCGATCGCCCGGTCTCTTGCGAGCTTCGAATCCCGTCTCGACCGTCGGCTCGCGCTCGAGGAGACCGCGGTCGCCCTCGCGGACCAACGCAACGTCGAGACGCCGGAGACGTGGAAGAGAGTCCTTCCCGAACTCTCGCGGGACGCCGACGCCGGGGTCGCGGAGCTCGCACGCAAGGTCGCGTTCCTCTTCGGGGGACGCGAGGAGCTTCCTGCGCTGCGACGGACGCTGGCGGACGACGACGCCGATCCTGTCGTGCGCCGCGAGGCGCTCGAAGCGCTCGTTCGGGCCCGGGACTTGGATTCGTTGCCGGCGATCCTGGCCCTGCTCGGCCATCGGACGTTGAGGGGTCCGGCCATCCGAGCGCTCGAGAATTTCGAGGGCGAGGCGATCGCGGCCGAGATCCTCGCCAGGTACCCGTCCCTGACCGAAGAGGAGCGACGCGACACGCTGAACACGCTCTCGGCGCGCGCAGGCTGGGCCGCGAAGCTCCTCGACGCGATCGAGGGCGGCGCCCTTGCCCGCGCCGATGTCGGCGCGTTCGTCGCGCGGAAGATCGAGAGCCTCGGCGACGCCACGCTCGCTGCGCGGATTGGGGAAGTGTGGGGACGCATGCAGGCGTCGCCTCAGGCGAAGGCGGAGCGGATCGCGGAGCTGAAGGCGTTCCTTCAGGAGCCCGGCGCCGCCGAGCCCGACCGCGCGCGCGGGCGCGAGGTGTTCTCACGGACTTGCGAGCAGTGTCACACGCTCTTCGGCGTGGGCGGGAGCGTCGGGCCCGACCTCACGGGATCGAACCGGGCGGACCTCGACTACCTCCTGTCGAACGCCGTCGATCCGAACGCGGTGGTCGGGAAGGACTACCTCGCGACGATCGTGTGGATGCAGGACGGCCGGCTCGTCACGGGGATCGCCAGGTCGGAGACGGAGTCCTCGATCACGCTGCGGACGGAGAACGAGGACGTCGTCGTCGCCAGGGACGAGATCGAGGCAGTGAAGCTCTCGGATCTCTCGACGATGCCCGAGGGACTGCTCGACGCGCTCACGCGCAGCGAGATCCGCGACCTCGTCGGATACCTGCGCTCTCCGACGCAGACGCCGATCCGCGGGACGAAGGCCAATCTGCGCTCGTTCTTCGACGGGCGCAGCCTCGCGGGATGGACGGGCGACCCCGCGCTGTGGTCGGTCGAGGACGGCGAGATCGTCGGACGGACGGCGGGGCTGGCCCGGAACGAGTTCCTGAAGTCCGACTACGAGCTCGGGGACTTCCGCCTGTCGCTCGAGGTGCGCCTCGTCGGCGACGCGGGCAACTCCGGGATCCAGTTCCGCACGCGCGCGCGCGAGGACGGCGAGGTCGAGGGCTACCAGGCCGACATCGGACCAGGCTGGTGGGGCAAGCTCTACGAGGAGAACGGGCGCGCGCTGCTCTCGGAAGGACCCGCGCAGGATCCGGTCATCGCGGACGGCTGGAACCTGTACGAGATCGAGGCCGTCGGCTCGCGCGTGAGGACGTGGATCAACGGGAAACCGTGCGTCGACTTCGACGATCCGGCGGGCGCGCGACGCGGGATCGTCGCGCTACAGGTCCACTCCGGCGGAGCGACCGAAGTTCGTTTTCGGAAGATGCGGGTGGAGCGGGTCGACTAGCACCGCCGCTCAGCGGTTGTCGCCGAGAACGTTGTCCCCGAGAGGACCGTTCGGCCAGAGCGAGCCGTTGGGGTTGCAGCCGACCTCGAACGGCAGGTCGGCCGCGCCCGCGGCGCGCGCGACGCGCTCGACGAGCACGGCGTACACGGCCGGGTTCACGATCTGCTCGACGCTGGAGAAAGCCACTCCCCCGTCGATGTGGATCCAGCCCGATTCGCGCGTGGTGGCGCCGAGAGGCTCGTTGGCCGCGTGGTTCGTGGTCACGAGGAAGCTCTGCAGGAACACAGTGCTGATGACGTCGAGCCGAATTCGCTCCCAGCAGCGGAACTGACGCTGGGCCGAGAAGACTTCCTCGTTGTCGTTGTAGACCAGGAAATCGGCGACGGTGTCGAACACCGCGCCCCCCGAGAGACCGAGGAGGATGAGCTCGCTGCGCTGTTGGGGGCTGCAGACGCATCCCGCCGACGCCAGGAAGCGCGGGATCAGGATCTGGTCGGGCAGTTCCTCGTACTCGATGCCGTCCAGATCGCGATTCCCGTCGCCGTCCGCATCGGTCTCGGGGCACTGGACCTGCGGGCCGAAGTCCTCCTTGAGGTCGTTATCGTTCTCGCAGAAGCCCCTCAACGAGATCGGGTTCATCGAGTAGTCGAGCGCGTCCATCCCGTTCAAGAAGACAGCGTTGCCGATGAGGTAGTCGAAGACGATCGGCTCTTGCGTCGTCGGGTGGGTGGCGTAGGCGTACATGAACCCCTGCTCGTGCTGGGGGTTGTGAGCGCGCGTCAGGAACGTGAACGTGTCGCCGGGGGTGAGGAGGATCTCCCGGTCGACTTCCAGGCAGGGAATCGGGAGGTCGTCCGAGTCGTAGCGACCGACGTAGATCATGTGCACCCGGACCGAGCCGGCAGGAAGGTCGGTCACCGGATCCTGAGTGAAGTCCCGGTTCGTGTTCGTGATCGTGAAGAAGGTCACGTTCGCCGTCCGGTTGTCGAACTCGGGGAAGATCAGGAGGCTGCCCGGCTTTCTCCGCGCCGCGCACGGATCCCCCAGAGCGCCTCCTGCGAGCGCGTTCGGGGCAGCTCCGAAGAGCGAGAAGGCTGTGAGTCCGGGAAGGAGGAAGCGGGAGAACTTCATGGGGGGGCGCTCGGAAGGGGGTGGGTTGGGAGGTCGCGAGTCTACTCCGGCTCCCCGAATTCAGGAGGCTGCAAAACGCGGCATCCGCCCGGCCTGTCCTGCCCTCTTCCAGCTGGCAGCGCCTCCGGGGACGATGCGAAACGACGGATGCGGTTTCGGGCGACGCACGGGCGCGGGCGCGGCTCTTGGCTCCGGATCCCGCGTCGCCAGCTTCGTCATCAGATGTCCCCACTCGAGATCGAGCTGACTTCGGGTCACGGTGATGGGGCCTGAGGCGCGCCCCCGGGCGATCTTGGGAGCCTCAAAGCGGTACCCACGACGAATGGACTCCGCGTGCACGTTGCGCAGGTACTCCGCGATCGCCCCGCTCGGCGACGGCTGGCCGCGGAAGCGCTCGAGCTGCGGATGGTGGAGGTACCCCTTCGTCCTCCCGCGCAGCACGGCCTGCGCGAGCAGGCCCTCACGCCAAAGCGCGACGAGACCGCGCGCGTCCAGGTACTCGGGATGGAGACTCCAGAGTCGCATCAGGACTCAGGAGGACGGCGCTTGACGCCGTTGTCAACGGGCGACGGACCGCGCAAGCCGCGCCGAGAACGGTGCGCCCAAAGCTCGCGCGACCGAAAGAACGGACCTGGTACCGTATTCCGGTCTCAGCGGTTGTCGCCGAGACCGCCGTCCCCGAGAGGACCGTTCGGCCACAGCGAGCCGTTGGGGTTGCAGCCGAGTTCGAACGGCAGGTCGGCCGCGCCCGCGCCGCGTGCCACGCGCTCGACCAGCACGGCGTACACCGCCGGGTTCACGATCTGCTCGACGGTCGAGAAGGCCACTCCCCCGTCGATCCGGATCCAGCCCGATTCGCGCCCGCTCGCGCCGAGAGGCTCGCTGA
>JBJXFB010000136.1:0-4105 GCA_046155895.1 Planctomycetota bacterium
GCGCGCGCGCTCGCCCTTGGCGCCGGCCAGCTTCTCCTCGATCGCCACGAGCGTGCCCGTGAGCGCCGCGAGGTCCCGGCCGGCGATCCAGAGCTCGTGGCGGAAGAGCCGCGCCTTTTCGCGCGCCCATTCCTCGCGCGCCGCGACGAACCGCTCGGCCTTGCCCGCCTGGATCTTCAGGGACCTCACGCGCGTCGAGAGCTCGCCCAGGAGGTCGTCGAGGCGCGCCATGTCGTCGGCGACCTTCGACAGACGCAGCTCGGCCTCGACCTTGCGCTGGCGGTAGCGGCTGATGCCGGCCGCCTCCTCGAAGATGCGGCGGCGCTCGAGCGGGTTGGCCGAGAGCACGGCGTCGATCCGGCCCTGCTCGAGCACGGAGTAGCCGCGGCTGCCCAGGCCCGTGTCGAAGAGCATCTCCCGCACGTCCTTCAGGCGCACGGGGTCGCCGTCGATCAGATACTCGCCTTCGCCGCTGGCGAAGACGCGGCGGGTGATCGAGACCTCGGCGCCGCGGTTCTCGAGCCGCGCCGAGCCGTTGTCGAGGATCAGCGAGACCTCGGCCACCGACAGCGCCGCGCGCGAGGTCGAGCCCTTGAAGATGACGTCGGTCATCTCGGAGCCGCGCATCGAGGTCGGGCGCTGCTCGCCGAGGACCCAGCGCACGGAGTCGACGACGTTGCTCTTGCCGCATCCGTTCGGACCCACGACCCCGGTCAGCGTCTGGTCGCCGAATTCGAAGACGGTCCGGTCGGCGAAGGACTTGAAGCCGAAGAGTTCGAGTCGTTTCAGGCGCATGAGGGGTGCATCAGGGGGTCGGGAGCGTGAAGAGGTCGGACGAAGGTTCGAAGGTCGGAGGCAGGGGATAGAGGGCGCGGGGCCCGCCGCGCGTCCGGCCGCGCCGGCGCTCGATGCGGCCGAGGGCCGAGAGAGCGGGGAGCTCGCGGATCTCGGGTCGCACCGTGGCGATTTCGGCGAGGACCGAGGCCGGCCCCAGGGACCCCGTGGGAAGCGCACCCACCAGGGCGCAGAGAACAGGCTCGAAGACCGCCTCCAGCCCGGAGGCGTAGGCGCGTGACTGGAAGACCTCCGCGGCTTCCCCGAAGAGCCACGGCTGGTGAACGCGGAATTCGAGCGCGTCGATGCGCGCGAAGCGCGCGGCGGCGCGTTCCGCGAAGGCCGGAGTTGCGACGAGCGTGATGCCCTGGGCGCGACCGAGCCGCTCGGCCGCCTCGGCCAGGAATCCGAGGAGCCGGCCCGCCTGCTCCTCGCGCTGCTCGCCGTCGCCGAGGAGCGTGAGCGCCTCGGACAGGCCCGCCGGCGCGAGGGCGAACTCGATGCGCGCGCGCGGAGCCTTCGGATCCCGCGCTTCGCGCTGGAAGTCGCGCAGCGCCAGGAGGCCCTGGATGCCGGCCTCGATGCGCTCGGCGGCCGATTCGAACAGCCGATCCTCGCGCCAGGCCCCCGCGCGGCGGGCGAGGCGAGGCAGGTCGAGGATCAGCGCGGCGCCGCAGGCGATCGGTCCGCGCTCGCTCGAGCGCCTCACGAGCCCCGGGCCCGCGTGGCGTTCCCCGTCGCCGCTCCAGCAGGGCCGGAGCAGGCCGCGGCGCAGCAGGTGGTCCGCGTCGATCCCGGCGGCTCCGTCCTGGTGGAGCAGCGTCCCGGCCTCGACGCCCAGCCGCGGGAGCGCGTCGGGACCGTGCTCGCGCTCGAGTCCCGCGAGCGCGCCGAGGATCGAAGGGAGCGCCCGGGGACCCGCCAGGACGATCTCGACCTCGCGCCCGGACGCGGCGGCGATGCCTCCGAGGGCCGCGACGAATCCGCGCAGGGAAGCGCCGGACGAGCGCTCGAGCGCGACCAGGAACGGATCGAGGCCCTCGATCGCGACCGTGCGCGAGACCGATCGGACGAGACCTCCGATCTCGGGCAGGAGCGCGGCCGCGGAGCCCGCGTCCGGCTTGCCCGCCGCCGAGGCCCCCGAGGAGAGCGCCTCGACCGTGATCGAGAGCGAGAGCGGGAGCTGCGGCTCGGACAGGTCCTCGAAGTCGATCTCGCCCGCGCGCACGAGATCCGCGACGGACGGGGGCAGGAGATCCTCCACGGCGTAGCGGCCGAGGATCTCCCCCGCCACGGCGGATCCGATCGTGCGCCCGGCGCGATCCGCGGTCCGATCGAGAAGCAGGCGGCGCAGGTCGTGGCGCGGGATCCCGATCGGCCGATGGCGGCGCAGCGCGTTCTCGTAGCCGAGATCGACGAGTTCGTTGTCGACGAGCTCGCGCACGAGCGCGGTCGAGATCGAGCGCATGCCGCTGGCGAAGACGCGCGTCTCGACGCGCGACGCGACCTCCTCGGCGCTCGCGCGCGAGAGGTCGGCCTCGCTCATGAGCGCGGCGACGATGCGCCCCTTGCTCCAGGAGGGATTCCCGTCCTTCGCCTCGACGCGCAGCGGCCGCGGGATGAAACCGGAACGCGACTCGTCCCCTCGATCGCCGCGGACGACCAGGGCCGCGCGCGCCTGGGCGCGCCTCTCGCGGTACAGGATGAAGGCTTTCGCGACGGAGGCGGCGCCCATCTCGACGAGCGCGCGCTCGACCTGATCCTGGATGTCCTCGATGCCGGGCTGCGCGATCGCGGGATCGCCGAAGCGGCGCTCGAGCAGGAGCTCGACGAGCCCCGCGACCTCCTCCGCGAAGCCCGCGCGCGGAGCACCGGCCGCCGCCTCGGCGCGCGCCACGGCGCTCACGATCTTCGCGCGGTCGTAGGGCACGCAGCGCCCGTCGCGCTTCCTGATCGTCTGGATCCTCACCGGGGGCTCATCCCTTGCGCTCGCGCGACTCGAGGATCGGCTTGAGCTCGTCGAGGAACTGGGACACGTCCTTGAACTCGCGGTAGACGCTGGCGAAGCGCACGTAGGCGACCTGATTCAGCTTGCGCAGCTCCTCCATGACGAGCGCGCCGATCACGCTGCTCTGCACCTCGCGGTCGTACTCCTCCTGGCAGCGCGCCTCGACCCGCGCGGCGGCGGCCTCGAGCTCCTCGATCGGGATCGGGAGCTTCTCGCAGGCCCGCACCATCCCCGCCAGCACGCGCTCGCGTTCGAAGCGGACGCGCTCGCCGCTCTTCTTGACGACGCGCAGGGGCGTCTCCTCGACCCGCTCGTAGGTCGTGTAGCGCAGGAAGCAGGCCAGGCACTCGCGGCGTCTCCGGATGACGCTCCCGTCGGCCGCGGCCCGCGAGTCGACGACTCGGTCGTTGTCCTGCTTGCAGCGGAGACACCTCATGGTCGCGAGACGTCCCGTGAGGAGAACACCCCAGCTATGGTGTGTCAACGAGTCCGGAACGGGATCGGCGGGGTCGAAGCAGCCTACTTCCCCAGGCAGAATCTCGCGAAGATCCGGTCGAGGACGTCCTCGGAGGTCGTGGAGCCGGTGATCGCGTCGAGGGCCTCGCACGAGGCCCGCAGGTGCTCGGCCACGATCTCCAGTGCCGCACCCGATCGACGTGCGCCGAGGGCAGCATCGAGCGCGGCTCCGGCGTCGGCCAGAGCACGGCGGTGGCGCTGCGCGATCTCGCGCGAGACGCCGGCGGACTCTCCCGGTGCGCTCCCGGAGAGAGAGCGAGCGATCGCCGCCTCGAGCTCCCCGATCCCCGCGCCGGTCCTCGCGCTGGTCGCCACCGCCGAGGGCGGTCGCGGCCGGATCCCGGGCAGGTCGACCTTGTTCCAGACCAGGACGAGGTTCCCGTGCTCGGGGAGGGCACCGACCTCGGCGGATCGCGCGTCGACGACCCAGACGACGAGGTCGGCGCCATCGAGCATCCGCTCGGTGAGGCTCCGGGCCGCCTGCTCCACGTCGCCGGCACCCGTTCCGAGGCCGGCCGTGTCGACGAGGCGAAACGCCCCGCTCGGGTGAGCGATGCGCGCGGAGAGGGCGTCGCGCGTGGTGCCCGGAACCGGACTCACGATCGCGTCCCCGCCAGCCAGACGGTTGAACAGGGAGCTCTTTCCGGCGTTCGGGGCGCCCGCCAGGACGACCGTCGGCTCGCCGCGCGGGCTCGCGCGCGAGACCTCGAAGTCGAGCGCATCGCGCCCGCCCGCCAGCGCGGCCCC
>JBJXFB010000144.1:0-15001 GCA_046155895.1 Planctomycetota bacterium
ACCCGGTTAACAGCCGGGTGCTCTACCATTGAGCTACCGGGGATCGCGCGAGGGGGGCCAAGGATAGGCACGCCCTCTCCCGAGTCAAGCCGCCCGGACTCGCCGCCGGCTCGCCTCGACCGGGTCCTTTTCGGCTCGCATCCCGGGCGAACTCCAGCTCAGCCCGCACTCCCTTCCCTGCGGCGTGAATCGAGGACAAGATCTGGCCACCGATCCGGATCGAACGCTCGCCTGCGGGTCGCCCGGGGTCCTTCGCAACCCATGGAGAATTCGATGCAACCTTCCCTCGCACTCGGCGGAACGCGCCCGGCCTTGCTCCTCGCCTCCCTCCTCCTGCTGCCGGCCTGCGGAGACTCGAACGCCGCGAAGCCCGCGGCTTCCGCACCGAGCCCGACTCGAGAGTCCGCGCCTCCCGCGGCCCCATCTGCTGCGCGCGCGCCGGCGGCGGCGGCCTCGATCGCCGTGTCCGAGGTCGCCGCGCAGGTTCAGCCTCCTCCCGCCGTGAAGGCTCCGCCCGACGCATCGAAGGCTGCCGCGCCCGCCGTCGCGAAGCCCGCGCCCGCGCCGGCAGCGCCGTCCCAGCCCCTCCTCATCACCTTCCCCGAGCTCCTCAAGCGGCGCGATCTCTGGCCGGCCCAGGTGAAGCTCACCCAGCGCGTCACTTTCGCGCCGAACGATTTCATCGACGCCGGCCGCGAGCTCGACCTCGTCAACATGAACACGATCGAGATCGAGCTCGACTCGGGCGCGGGTCTCTTCTCGCTCCCCCCCGACCAGACCGACCTCCTCCAGCGCGCCAGCGCGATCATGGCTGCGCTCACGCCCGAGCAGCTCGCGCTCACGGACGTGCTCCTGCGCAAGCGCCCCGAGCTCTGGCCCGTCGAGGTCTCCGTCACGCGCACGCTCGGCTTCGCCGGCGGCAAGACGATCCCCGCGGGACGGACGGTGATCCTGCGCACCTTCCAGGGCGGCGAGCTCGAGCTCTACGACAGGAACATGGCGGACCACTTCCCGGCCTCCGTCCACGAGACCGACGTCCTCGCACGTGCGCGAGAACGGCTGAAGCTCCCCGAGCCGGAACGCACGCCCTTCTTCCTCCGCGCCCAGGCCGCCGCTCTCCAGCCGACGGGCGACGCCAAGCAGGACGCGACGTTCCTCGAATCCGACTACGTGCTCGTTTACCAGGCTCGGCTCGGCTGCGGCCGTTGCGCGCAGTTCGTCCCCAAGCTCCGGGAGGCCTACGACCGCCTTCGTACGGCGCACAAAAACTTCGAAGTCGTGTGGCACAGCGCCGACTTCAACGTGGAGAACGCGAAGAAGGTCCTCGAGGAGGAAAAGCTCCCGGGCCGCGTCGTCGCGTACGACAAGCGGCTGGAGCTCGCGGACCTCGGCGTCCAGAACGGGGATCTCCTGCCCCTCGTGTACCTCTTCGATCGCGACGGGAAGTTGCTGCTCAAGAACCAGGGACGCGGCGGCGCGCCCACGGGTGAGGACGTTCTCGCGGCGCTCGAGAAGGAGCTGACGAAGAAGTAGGGCGAGCGCTGGAGGCAGGCGAGCCGGCGGCGTTCAGGGTGGCCAGGAAGCCCCGCGGCCGGCCTTCGTGGGGCTAGGCGAGCCCGAGCTGGGCGTGCTCGCGCGGTCCGCACACGACCGGCGTCCGCGGAACACGGGCGAGGTCGAACCGGGCGGCGCACTCGCGCGCGCTCGCGGTGCTGCCGACCTCGATCCCCGAGCGATTCGCGATCCACGCCACGACGCGTTCGGGCTCGATCCCTCGCTCGCGGAGGCGATGGAGCGCCAGCGCGTCGGTGCGCTTCGCCAGCCGCCGGCCGCCCTCGTCGACGACGAGCGGGACGTGGAACCAGCGCGGGTGGGGGAGGGCGAGGGCTCTCTGCACCAGAAGCTGCCGCGCCGCGCTCGAGAGCAGATCGTCTCCGCGCACGACCTCGGTGACGCCCGCGTGCGCATCGTCGACGACCACGGCGAGCTGGTAGGCGGCGGCCCCGGCCTTGCGCGCCACCGGGAAGTCGCCCACCTCCCTCTCGACGTCGAACTCGGTGGTCCCCGCGAAGCCATCGTCGATGCGGACCCTGCCCGGCGCGACGCGGAAGCGCACCGCCGGGGAGCGGCCGCTCACACGCTCGGCTTCCTCGATCGATGGGAATCGGTCGCGGCAGGTCCCGGGATAGCGCGGCTCGCCAGCATCGGCGTGCGGAGCGCTCTGCGACGCGGCGATCTCCGCGCGCGTGCAGACGCAGGGGTAGGCGAGGCCGCGCTCGATCAGGCTCGCGACGGCGGCGTCGAGGCGGTGCTTCCCGCGCGACTGCACGACGACCTCGCCGTCCCAGTCGAGGCCGAGCCACTCGAGGTCGGCGATCGCCTGCTCGGCCATGCCGGGCTTCACGCGATCGGCGTCGAGGTCCTCCAGGCGCAGGACGATCCGTCCACCGCGCGAGCGCGCCTGCCACCAGGCGAGGAGGAAGCTCCGCGCGTGCCCGAGGTGGAGGAAGCCGGTGGGGCTCGGCGCGAGGCGGCCTATGGGGACGATTGCGCTTCTCGACGATTCGACCATGGTCTCGACGCTACATTCCCCGCGAGCGGCGGATGGTAGAGGCCGATGTCAGGTATGGACATGCTCAGCCATCCACCTCAGGATTCCTGCATGAACCTCGCTATCACGCCCGAGCTGGAAGCCCTCATCCGCCGGAGGCTCGCGACAGGCAAGTACAAGGACGCCTCCGAGGTGGTACACCTGGGACTTCGACTCCTGGCCGAGCAGGACGATTGGAATGCAGCTGTCGGCCGGAAGATCCGGGAAGGCGTGAATCAGCTGCGCGCCGGTCGGGTGATCGACGGCGAGGAGGCGATAGACACTGTCATCCGCAACCTTCGCCGCGGTCGCGGAGGTAGCTAGTACCGGTAGTGATCCGGCTTGTACGGCCCGTCGGCCGGCACGCCCAGGTAGTCCGACTGGTCCTTCGTGAGCGCCGTCAGCTTCACGCCGAGCTTGTCGAGGTGCAGGCGCGCGACGCGCTCGTCCAGGCGCTTGGGCAGCGTGTACACGCGCTTCTCGTACAGCTTGTGGTTCCCGAAGAGCTCGATCTGCGCCATCACCTGGTTCGTGAAGCTGGCCGACATCACGAAGCGCGGGTGCCCCGTCGCGCAGCCGAGGTTCAGGAGCCGCCCCTCCGCGAGCACGATCACCGCGTGGCCGTCCGGGAACTTCCACTCGTCGACCTGCGGCTTGATGTTGGTCCGGACGACGCCCTTCGTCTTCGCCAGGCCCGCCATGTCGATCTCGTTGTCGAAGTGGCCGATGTTGCCGACGATCGCGTTGTGCTTCATGCGCGCCATGTGCGCGGCGGTGATGATGTCCTTGTTCCCGGTCGCGGTGACGAATACGTCCGCCGTGGCGACGACGTCCTCGAGCGTCAGGACCTGGTAGCCCTCCATCGCCGCCTGCAAGGCGCAGATCGGGTCGATCTCGGTCACGATCACGCGCGCGCCCTGGCCGCGCAGCGACTGGCAGCAGCCCTTGCCGACGTCGCCGTAGCCGCACACGACCGCGACCTTGCCCGCGAGCATCACGTCCGTCGCGCGCATGATCCCGTCGACGAGCGAGTGCCGGCAGCCGTACAGGTTGTCGAACTTCGACTTCGTCACGGCGTCGTTCACGTTGATGGCCGGGAAGAGCAGCGTGCCCGCCTGCATGCGCTGGTAGAGGCGGTGGACGCCCGTCGTCGTCTCCTCGGAGACGCCGCGGATCCCCTGGCCGATCTTCGTCCAGCGGTCGGCGCTCTGCGCGAGCGACTCCCGCAGCGTGGCGAGGATGCAGAGGTATTCCTCCGAATCGGTCGCGGCTGCCGCCGGGACCTTCTTGGCCTTCTCGAACTCGGTCCCCAGGTGCACGAGCAGCGTGGCGTCGCCGCCGTCGTCGAGCAGCATGTTCGGGCCGGAGCTCCCGTCCGCGCTCTTCGGCCAGGTGAGCATCTTCTCGGTGCACCACCAGTACTCCTCGAGCGTCTCGCCCTTCCAGGCGAAGACCGGGACGCCCTTGGGCTTCTGCGGAGTGCCGCCGCGCCCGACGGCGACCGCGGCCGCGGCGTGATCCTGCGTCGAGAAGATGTTGCACGATGCCCAGCGGACCTGCGCGCCGAGATCGACGAGCGTTTCGATCAGGACCGCGGTCTGCACGGTCATGTGCAGCGAGCCGGAGATCCGCGCGCCCTTCAGCGGCTGCTTCGGACCGTACTCCGCGCGCAGGGCCATCAGCCCGGGCATCTCGTGCTCGGCGAGCTCGATCTCCTTGCGGCCGAACTGCCACAGGGAGATGTCGCGCACCTTGAAGTCGGGGGTCATCGTGGTCGTCGTGGGCTGTGTTTTCGGCGTCGTCGGTGTCATGGGAGGACCTAGTGGAGCTCCAGGGGCCGGGTGGCGAGGACTTCGAGTTGGAGCTCGCCTGCAGGCAGCTTGATCCGGGCGCGATCGCCCGGCCGGCGGCCGAGGAGACCCGCGGCGAGCGGTGCGCGGTAGGAGACGATCTGCTCTCCGTCGGTGTCCCAGGGACCGAGGATCTCGATCTCGTGCTCGGACTTCTTCACGAGGTCGCGGTAGCGCACGGAGGTTCCCGGGCAGACCGTGTCCTCGGGCAGGATCGCGCTCTCGATCAGCTCCACGCCGCGGAGCTCGGCTTCGATCTCGGAGGCGCGCTGCGTGAGCTTCTGCTGCTCCTGGATCGCCATCTCCCATTCGGCGTTCTCGGAGAGGTCGCCCATGGCCGCGGCCTTGCCGATCGCGTCCTGGTTGGCGGGGATCTTCTCCTCGCGCAGGGCGCGCAGCTCGGCGCGGCGCCGCTCGAGGCCCCGGCGGGTCGACCAGATCCGGTCGCCCTCCCAGAAGAACCCGGATTCCGAGGGCGTCGCCGGCGGCGCGGCGCGGGAGGTGATCGACGTCAGCATCCGGTCGAGCTCCTCGTCGACGCCCCGCTGGAGCGTGCGCATCAGCCCTTCGAGCGCGAGATGCTCGCAGTCCGCGAGCAGCCTGCGCAGCACGGGCGTCTTGCCCTTGCAGAGGAACTCGACGAGCCGCGCCTGGACCCGCGTCAGATGCGGATCGCCCTTCTTGTTCACGAAGAGATACGAAGCCAGGGAGAGCAGCGCCTCCGCGCGCTGGAGCGGCGGGGGGAACTCGCCTTCGACGCGGCCGCTCTCGACGGCGCGCGCGAGGTTCAGGAGCGTCTCGGGCGAGCGCAGCGGTCGGCCGAGGAGGTCGGCGTAGTTCGCGGCGAGCTCCTTCTGCCTGCCCGCGGCGATCAGGGCGTCGATGGCGACCCGGACCATCCCGCCCGGAGCGTGCAGGAGGTTCCGCGCCACTTCGTCGAGCCAGGCCTCGCCGTGCAGGTCCTGGAGCGCGAGGACGCAGCGCTCCTGGTCGCGCGCCACGGTGAGCGTCTGGAAGAGGGCCCACATCGGCGGCGCACCTCCACCGGCGGTCTCCGCGCGCTTCTGCGCCGAAGCCGACGTCAGCAGGGCGACGAGTTCCGGGCGCGGGGTGCCGCCCTCGTCGCGCAGGATCAGCCACGCCGCCAGGCGTTCGTGGACGGGCTCGCTCTCGTTCTTCGCCTGCTGCTCGAGAACCTCGAGCACCATGGCGCGGATGCCCGCGTCGCCCTGCTGGCCGACGAGCATCTCGCGCACCCGGACCAGGAGGTCGGCGAGGGCGGCCGTGTTCCGGAGCTTCGTCTTCAGGTCGGCTACCGGGTCGCTCGCGGTGCGCAGGAGGTGCACCTCGCCGCGCGCGGCCGTTCCGGTGACCTTGAACCAGGCGCTCTCCTCGGCCTGCTTGCGCGCGCGCTTCCACCAGCTCGACCAGGCGCTGCCCTCGACGCCGACCTGGAGCAGCGCGTTCTTGATGGCCGCGTTGGTCGCGTGCCCGCCGTGGCGCTCCACGACCGCCTTGAGGACGGAGAGCGGGTCCTCGCGCAACCGCTTCTTCATCGCGGCCGGATCGCGGAAGTGCAGCGCGCGGAGGTCCGCTTCGGGGAGGAGATCGAAGATCTCGACCGCCGCGGAGACGGGGAAGCGGTCCTTGCGCCCGCTCTGGAACCGCACGGCGACCTCGAGGGCCCCGCGGTCGATTTCGAGGACTTCGCCGACGCCCCAGCCGCCGCGGTGGAAGACCAGGCGCTTGGCTTCGAACCCGACGAGGCGCTCGAACGCGATCCAGGCCGCGCGCGCGTTGCCGTTGTCGGGCGTCAGGCGGGCGATCTGCGTGTAAGGTCCCCACCAGGATTCGTTACCCCAGGCTTGCTGGGCGGCGTCGACGAGGGCGCCCATCAGCTCGCCCGGGGCTCCACCCCCGGCCACGGCGGCTCCGAGGAGCTGCGCCGCGTCGGCCGGCCTTCCCGCGGCGACCAGGGCCGCGGCGTGGTCCTTGATCATCGGGAGGCAGCGGGGGAGGCGCTTGCGGTCCCCGACGACCTGGAGCGCGGCCAGGAGGTCCTCGATCGGACCGTCCGAGGACTTCAGCTCGTTCCAGGCCACGTCGAATTCTTGCCAGTGTTCTTGGGAAACGAGTTGGGTCAGCGTCATGGCGAGGTCGCGGGGCTGGGTTCGAAAAAACGGTCCTCCAGGATGGAGTCGCCCTCGCGGCCGGAATCCGGCGCGAGGGCGCACTGCGCATCATGGCATCCATCGGGTCCCGGGTCCAGCCCGGGGTCCCTAGTCGACCGCGAGCAACGCGCCCTTCAGGTACCTCGAACGGCTGAAATCAGGCCTCTGCGGGTGGTCCGGCCCCGCCCCGAGGGTCCCGAGGAGCCGGATCTCGCGCTCCGCCCGCCGCGCCGCCTGGAAGACCATCCCGAGGAAGGCCGGGAGGTCGAGGACTCCCGAGCACGAGAAGGTCGCGAGGAGGCCCCCGGGCCGGACGGCCTCGATCGCGAGCGTGTTCAGGTCGGAGTACTGCCGCAGCCCGACTTCGAGCTGCAGCCGGTTCTTGATGATCTTGTGCGGATCGAGGACGACCAGGCCGGGCTTCTCGCGGCCGCCCCGCACCGATCGGAGGAAGTCGAAGGCGTCGGCGTGGATGAACTCGACTTCGAGCCTGTTCCTGGCCGCGGCGTCGCGCGCGCGCGATCACGACTTCGTCCAAGTCGACGCCCCGCACGCGCCGCGCGCCGGACTTGGCCGCCCGCAGCGCGAAGCCGCCGAGATTGCAGCACAGGTCGAGCACGTCGGCATCGCGCGCGAGCGCCCCGATCGAGATCCGGTTGTCGCGCTGGTCGCAGAACCAGCCGGTCTTGTGCCCCCTGCCGGGGCGCACGGGGAACTGGAGGCCGTGCTCCTCGATCCAGATCTCGCCCAAGTCCAGGGGCTCGTCCTTCGGCTCGAAATTCTCGGCCTTCGCGGCCGTCGGCGGGACGCGGTGCACGACGGGTAGCCCGGGGTAGAGCTCCGACAGCGCCGACTCGACCTCGTGGCGCAGGAGGTAGAAGCCGAGCGCGTGGTGCTCGCACACGAGGCAGTCGCCGAGGCGGTCGACGACGAGCCCGGGCAGGTCGTCACCCTCGGCGTGCGCGATGCGGTAGGCGTTCGTGACTTCGGGCAGCCGGAGGGTCTTCTTGCGGATCCGGTCGGCCGACGCGAGGCGCCGCAGGAGGTGGTCCCGCGCATTGCGCAGGTCCGTCTTGCGCCCGCGCGAGAGGAGGCGCACCCGGATGTCGGAAGCGCCGTTGTAGAGGCCGTGGCCGATGAACCGCCCCGAGCGGTCGTTGACCTCGACCAGCGATCCGTCGGGCGGGAGGTCCTTGGGCTCGACCTGTCGCCCGAAGATCCATGGACCCGAGGGCGATTCGTCCGTGAGCAGCCGGACAGGAGGGAAGGTGTCGGCCATGACCGGCAGGGTTTATAACCTGCCGGACCGATGATCCTCGCCGCCCTCTTCGTCCTCTCGCCGGTCCAGGATCCGCCGGCCGCGCCGGCGGAAGCGCCGAAGAAGCCGCAGATCCTGGCCCTGGAGGGCGCGACCGTCCACACGATGATCCCGGGCGAGGCGCCGCGCGTCGCGACGGTGATCGTGGAGGGCGAGCGGATCCGATCGGTCGGCCTGGGGGCCGAGATCCCGGCCGATGCGATCCGGATGGACCTCGCCGGGAAGCACCTGATCCCCGGGCTGATCGACGGGATGGTGAACCACGATCCCGACCACGATCGGCTCTACGTCACGGCCGGCGTGACGCTCGTGCGCGACGTCGGCAACGACCTCCTGCGCATCCTCGCGGAGCGCGACAAGAGCCACGCCAGCGGCGCGCGCGACCGCGGGCCCGGACCGGCGATCCTGTGCGCAGGCGCCGTGCTCGACGGCCCCAATCCCGCCACCACGTCCTCGATCGTCCTGGGGACGCCCGAGGAGGCGGAGGCGAAGATCGCGCGCCTGCTCGAGCTCGAGCCCGACTTCCTCTCTTTCCACGCCGGCCTCCCGCCGCCCGTCTGGCGCAAGGTGATCGACGTGGCGCACGCGGCCGGAGTGCACGTCTGGGGACCGCGTCTCCCGGGCGTCGATCTCGCGCGCATCCTGGAATCCGGGCAGGACGGGCTCTACCACCTCGAAGCCTTCCTGCCGGCGGGCAAGAACTGGCCCGACGTCGGAACAGGGGATCTCGCCGGCGCGCTCCAGTCGATGACGGGCAAACCGCTCGCGATCACGCCGACGCTCTCGATCTTCGCGCGCCGGCTCGTCTTCCCCAAGGGCCGGCCGGCGGAGTTCGATTACCTCGGGCCGATCTACGTGCGGTCCTGGCTCGCCGACGTGTCGTTCCGCGGCGCGGCCATCGAGAAGGACGAGAACTTCCTCCGCCGCGGGCTGGCCGTGGTCGAGATGCAGGGCCGCCTCCTGAAGGCGCTCCACGAGCGCGGCGTGAAGCTCGTGCCGGGGAGCGCGGCTCCCAATCCCTGGCTGCTGCCGGGGGACTCCCTCGTCGACGAGCTGTCGATGTGGACCCGCGCGGGCATTCCGGCCCAGAGCGTGCTCGAGTGCGCCACGTCGCGCGCCGCACGCGCACTCGGCGTCGCCGCGGACCGGGGCACGATCGAGGCCGGGAAGATCGCCGATCTCGTCGTCCTGGCCCGCGATCCGACCTTGGAGATCCAGGCCTTGCACGGGCCGGAGACCGTGGTCCTGCGGGGCCATGTCCTCACGCGCGCGTTCATGGATTCCCTGCGGGAAGGCCTGGCCGAGCGGCAGAGGGCGCTGCAGGAGGCCGCGTCCAAGCCGCTCTCGATCTCCGAGCCGGAATTGCCGCCGGGCGAGGTGCTCCTGCGCGGCGTGGTCGAGACGCGGGCGATGGAGGAGCGGATCTCGGGGGAGAGCTACGCGGTCGTGCGGCAGGAGGACGGGAGTCTCGTGTACTGCGCGCACGTCGTCACGCCGGGCTCAGCGACCGTGCCCGACACGGACGTCCGGCTGCGGGAAACCTTGAAGGACGGCCTGCTGACGCAGTTCTCCGTCGAGATCCAGGCCGGCCAGCGCGTCGTCTCCGTCCAGGGGATCCAGTCCGGCAACGTCATGAACGTCGAGAGGCGCATCGACGGCGCGTTCCAGGGGAACGTGCCCGTGCGCGAGCCGCTCGCGTTCGTGGACGTCGGCTCCGCGACCGTCGCGATGGCGCTCGCGCAGCGGCCCCGCCTGGGACCTTTCAAGGCCCTCTTCTTCGACGATCTCGATCCGGCCGTGGGCAACTGGGAGCTGCGCCTCGACAAGGACGGCACGCACCTCGCCCGCACGCAGCAGGGCGCGCTCAAAGTGAGATTCGGTCCGGACGGGTCGATCGCCGAGATGCAGCGCGAGATGGGCCGCGGTCTGGCGACGACGAAGCCGGTGGCCGCGGCCGTGAAGTCGGGGAACGGGCTGCCCGTGTTGGAGAAGAAGAGCGAATGAGCGGAGTGGAGGCGAATCCGGCGGTTCCGGAGCGCCGGGTCGCCGCGCCGAGCGAGTTCCGCCCCTGCGCGATCGGGCCGCTCTCCGTGTGGCCGCCGGTCGTCCTCGCGCCGATGGCCGGCGTGACGAACCACCCGTTCCGGAGCTTGTGCCGCGAGTTCGGGGCCGGACTCTACGTCTCCGAGATGATCACGGCGCGCGGGTACCTGAACGGCAACCGCCTGACGCGCCTGCTCGCGTCGAGCCGGCCCGACGAGAAGCCGCGGTCGGTGCAGATCTACGGCAGCGATCCGGGTGAGGTCGGCGCGATGGCGGAGAGCCTCGCCGGCGACGGCGTCGACCACATCGACATGAACTTCGGCTGCCCCGTGCCCAAGGTGACGCGCAGCGGCGGGGGAAGCGCGATCCCCGCGAAGCCCAGGCTGCTCGCGCGGATCGTCCGCGCGGCGGTCGCGGGTGCGGGAAGCGTTCCGGTTACGATCAAGGTGCGCAAGGGGATCGACGAGACGCTGACGACGTACCTGGAGGCCGGCCGCGTCGCGGAAGCGGAGGGCGCGGCCGCGATCGGGCTGCACGCGCGGACGGCGGCGCAGATGTACGCCGGGGAGGCGGACTGGGACGCGATCGCGCGCTTGAAGGCCTCCGTGAGGATCCCGGTGCTCGGGAACGGCGACGTGTGGGAGTGCTGGGACGCGCTGGCGATGATGCGCGCGACGGGCTGCGACGCGGTGATCGTGGGCCGCGGGTGCCTCGGCCGTCCGTGGCTCTTCCGCGAGCTCGCGGAGGTGTTCGACGGGCGCGCGCCGACAACGCCGCCGAAGCTCGGCGAGATCGTGCGCGTGATGGAGGACCACGCCCGTCGCCTCGTCGCGTTCTTCGGCGAGGAGAACGGCATGCGGCAGATGCGCAAGTGGTGCGCCTGGTACACGAAGGGCTTCCGCGGGTCGGCCGTCGTGCGCGAGAAGCTCGCGCGCGTGTCGTCGATCGGCGCCATGAGCGCCGCGCTCGCCGAGCTCGACCCGGAAGAGCCCTTCCCCGAGAGCGCCCTGCGCGCCCCGCGCGGCAAGAGCGGCCGCGCGCAGACGCGCGTCGCGCTGCCGCACGGTTACCTCGACCACCTGGACGACGACACGCCGCCCGGCTCCCCGCACGACGAGGCGGAGAGCGAGGAGTGGGAGCAGGCGCTGTCGGGGGGATGACGCACGAGGTCGTCGTCGTCGGAGCCGGCGCGGCTGGACTGTGGGCGGCGGCCCGCGCGGCGCGCGAGGGAGCATCCGTGCTCCTCCTCGAGAAGACCCCGCGGACCGGATCCAAGGTCCTCGCGAGCGGCGGGACGCGCTGCAACCTGACGACGACGCTCGACGCGAAGGCGGCGGCGGATCTGTTCGGGCGCGAAGGGGCGCGCTTCCTCGCGCCGGCCTTCCGCGCGCTGTCGCCGAGCGACCTGCGCGAGCGCTTCGCCGAGCTCGGTGTCGAGACGGTCGAGGAGCCGCTCGAGAAGGTCTTTCCGAAGAGCGGGAGCGCGAAGGAGGTGCGCGATGCGCTTCAGCGGGACGCGGAGGCGGCCGGCGCGGGGATCCGAGTCGGCGCCGCGGTCGCGCGGATCGCGCCGAAGGGTGACAGGCAGGGCGCCGGAGGCTGGGAGATCGCGCTCGCGGACGGATCGATCGTCTCGTGCGCGCGCCTGATCCTCTGCCCGGGGGGCAAGAGCTACGCGCGGACCGGCACGACCGGCGACGGGTACGGCTGGCTCGCCGAGCTCGGCCTGCCGATCGTCGAGCCGGTGCCGGCGCTCGTGCCGCTATCGAGCCCGGCCTCGTGGGTGCACGAGCTCTCCGGGATCTCGCTCCAGGACGTCGAGGCGCGGCTCGAGGACGCCGAAGGACGCGTGCTCGGCCGGCGTCGGCGCCCGGTGCTCTTCACGCACCAGGGCGTGTCCGGACCGGGCGCCATGGATCTCTCGACCCCCGTCGCGCGCGCGGAAGCGGCCGCCAAGCGGAAGGGGATCCGCGTGCCCCTCCATCACCTCCGGCTCGACCTTCTGCCCGATCGATCGCGCGAAGAGTTGCGCGCGCTCCTCGTCGAAGCCGCGGGTCGTCCCGGCGCGCCGAGCCTCTCGCGCGTGCTCCCGGGTTCGATCGCCAAGCGCGTCGTCGAGGCCGTCGCGGATGAAGCAGGACTCGACGCGGTCGATCCGCGCGTGAACGGGCTCGACAAGGAGACTCGGCACCGGCTGGTCGAGGCGTTCAAGGGTCTCGACGTGCCGGTCGACGGCACGCTCGGGTTCGACAAGGCCGAGGTGACGGCCGGCGGGCTCGCTCTGACGCACGTCGACCCCGGGACGATGCGCGTGCGCGGATACGAGAACCTCTACGCCTGCGGGGAGATCCTCGACCTCCAGGGCCCGATCGGCGGCCTCAACTTCCAATCCGCGTTCGCGACGGCCGAGCTCGCCGCGCGAGATGCGGCGCGCTCGGCGTAGGCTTCACGCCGGCACGAGCTCGCGCTCCATCTTCTCGCTGTAGCGGCCCGAACGCGCGGCGCTGTTCATCTTGGCGCGGTTGAAGAACGCCTTCTGGCCCGCGGCGACGTTCGCGGTCTGGCCCTTCCAGGCCTTGAGCGCCTCGTCCTGGAGCGCGCGGCCGTAGGAGAACGAAAGCTGCCAGGGGTGCAGCCCCGCCATCGCGTTCATGGCCGAGAGGTTCGCGGTCGCCTGCGGGCTCGTCTGGCCGCCCGAGAGGAACACGATCCCCGGCACGGCCGCCGGCACGCAGCGGCGGAAGCACCTCACCGTTTCCTCCGCGACCTGCTGCACGCTCGCCTGCGTCTTGCACTCCTTGCCCGCGATCACCATGTTCGGCTTCAGGAGCATCCGCTCGAGCACGACGCCCTGGTGGCGCAGCGCGCCGAACACGGTGTTCAGCGTGTCCGTCGTCACCTCGTAGCAGCGCTCGATCGTGTGGCCGCCGTCCATGAGCACCTCCGGCTCGACGATCGGCACGATCCCCTGCTCCTGGCACAGCGCCGCGTACACCGCGAGCGAGTACGCGTTGTCCCGCAGGCACGCCGTCGACGGGATCCGGTCGCCAATCGTGATCACCGCGCGCCACTTCGCGAAGCGGGCGCCGAGGCCGCGGTATTCGGTCATGCGCTCGCGCAGTCCGTCGAGGCCCTGCGTGCGCTTCTCGCTCGGGCTGCCGGGGAGAGCGACCGTTCCCGCGTCGACCTTGATGCCGGGGATTACGCCCTGCGCGGCGAGGACCTTCGTGAAGGGCGTCCCGTCCTTCGCTTTCTGCCGGATCGTCTCGTCGAAGAGGATCACGCCCGAGACGAACTCGCCGGCGCCCTTCGTGCGGAAGAGCATCTCGCGGTAGTCGCGCCGGTTCTCCTCGGTGTTCGCGACGCCGATGCCCTTGAAGCGCTTCTCGATGGTGCCGTGGCTCTCGTCGGCGGCGAGGATGCCTTTTCCGGGGGCGACGAGGGCCTGGGCGGTGATTTCCAGTTCATTCGAGGTCATGGCGGGCGATCCTGGTTCGGGGGACTTCGGAAGGGACGGGCAGTGTAGCGGAATCGGCGCTCACTTGAAGTCGTCGGAGGACTGGCCGAACTCCTCGAGAATCCGCAGAAGCAGTGCCCGCACCGCCTCTCCGTCCGCCGTCAGCGTCTTCCGCCGCGCGAGGCCCGCCTGGAAGAGCTCGCCTTTCTCGAAGCAGGTCCGCGTCCACGCCTCGAAGAACTCCGCGCGCTTCTCGGGCAGGGGCAGGCGCTTGGCGAGCACCTCGGGCGTCGAGCGGCAGTCCTCCCACAGCGTGTGCAGGTTGTCGAGGTAGGTCTCGTACCCCTCGCAGTCCGCCGGGCTGCCTTCGAGGTAGCTCGCCGCGAGCGCGCGCCGCAGCGTCCGATGCACGTGCGCGGGCGCGTAGAGCTCCCCGATCCGCTCGTACAAGGCGTCGTGCCGCGTCGAGGGAACCGGCGCCTTCCAGGTCGTCCAGTCCCCGAGCACGTCGTGCACGATTCCGAGGGCGTCGACGTCGGGCATCTCGATCTCGCGCCCGCTCGCCCAGGCGTCGTGCAGCGTGATCCCGGGGTACACGTTGCCGTCGCGGTCGGTGTAGGCGTGATCGAAGGCCGCCAGGGTCCTCCTCTGGCTCCCGTCGTCGAGGGCCCGCTCGACGAGCGCCCGCGCGAGGTCGTGGTCGGGCGAGATCCCGCGCAATCCGTTGGCGAAGATCCGCTCGGGATCCTTCCAGGACTTGGCGCGCCGCAGCTCGCGGAGGCCGTAGTCGTAGCGCCACGCGCTCACGAAGGCCGGCCCCGGGCGGCCCGCGAACGTCAACTTCTTCTGCCGTAGGACCTCCGGCGCGTCCTCGGCCAGCACGCGGCGGGGGATGTCGTTCTCGGGCGTGTGCTCCGCGGAAGAGTAGTGCGGCGCCGGCCCATCCTCAGGCCATGCGGATGGATCGCGCTCCTGCTCCTCGAGCACGAAGCGGACGAGCGAACCCTGGAACGTGCCGAGGTGCGAGCACTCCAGCCGGAAGTAGTCCGCGAGATCCTTCCGCTCGCCCGGCGAGAGCCGCCGGAACTGCGCGAGCGCGGCATCGTCCTCGCGACCGGCGAGCACGCGGGGTTCCGTGGAGGCCGGCGCGGCCGCCGGAGCCTGCGCGAACGCGGCCAGGATCGGCGCGAGGAGCATCGCCCGCTATCGTGCCAGAGGGCCGGCATCCGACCGAGTGGAGGGGAAAAGAAGCAGGGGGCAGGTCCTTGGAAGGACCGCCCCCTGCGGTGGCAATGGCCGGCTCGTGCGGGATAAAAACCCCGCCCGAGTCGACGAGCTCGTTCGTTGCCAGGAGCTTTCTCAGCCTTCCCCGCGCAGGAGTGTCCCTTCGAGCTTCCGAGCCGGTTTGTTTTCGCGCCGCCGTCACCGCAAAGGAAGCGGCGCACCCGGCCCCTAGGGCGGCAGAAGCTCGCGGCACCCCCGGAAGGAGGAGTCCGCTCCGAACCAGGGAACTCTACCCCGCCGTCATCGGTCCGGCGGGGGCATTCAGGTCGCCGCCGGCCCCACGGGCTC
>JBJXFB010000147.1:0-2571 GCA_046155895.1 Planctomycetota bacterium
GACGTCGACGATCAAGGTGTGACCGTGACAGGCGAACATCTGCTGGACGGCCTGGATCACCGAGGAACTCGGCTCGTGGGAATGGCCCGTCGAGCCACCGTCCATGTAGTCGATCTCGACGCGAAATGTCGCTGCTGGCGCGTTGCCGGTGAGAACGACCGCGGTCAGGAGGACGAGAAGATGGCGCAAGCGGGACCTACTGCAGGTTGACGAGGCCAAGACGTGCCGCATCCTCTCGTCTAGGCGGCCCATCGCCTGGCCGATGATGGCTCCTGACGCTCTGGTTGAAGTGGCCCCCGGATTTTGGACCAAGGCCTAGGGTGATAATCGAGCCTGCTCTTGAGCAAGAGGAGCAGCACTCATGAAGAAGACGCGCACGAAGCACAGCCCGGCCTTCAAGGCGAAGGTCGCCCTGGACGCGGTCCGGGAGCAGGAGTCGGTGGCCGAGCTCGCCGGCCGGTACAAGATTCACGCGAACGTAGTCTACAAATGGAAGCGCCAGCTTCTCGACAACGCGGCGGCATCGTTCGAGTCCGAGGCCGGTGACGATGCGGCAGGCGAGCGGGAGGGCGAGCTCCTCAAGAAGATCGGCGAGCTGACGGTAGAGCGCGATTTTTTATCCAACGGGCTCGGGCGATGCCGATGACGCAGCGCCGAGCCTTGGTCGCGCCGAACATCGACCCGTCTATGCGCCGTCAGTGCGAGTTGCTGGCGGTCAATCGGTCGAGTGTGTACTACGAGCCGGTCGGTCCGGACGAGGAGGAGCTGGCGCTGATGCGCCGGATCGACGCGCTGCATCTGAAACACCCGTTCTTCGGCAGCCGGATGCTCACGCGGACGCTTCAAGGCGACGGCACCGCGGTGAACCGCAAGCGCGTCCAGCGTCTCATGAAGTTGATGGGGCTGGAGAGCACGGCTCCGAAGCCGAACACGAGCAAGCCGGCCCCGGAACACCCAGTCTATCCGTACCTGCTGCGAGGCATGACGATCTCGCGCCCGAACCAGGTGTGGGCGACCGACATCACGTACATTCCCATGGCCCACGGGTTCGCCTACCTGGTGGCGATCATCGACTGGTACTCGCGTCGCGTCCTCTCCTGGCGGCTGTCCAACACGCTGGACGCGGACTTCTGCGTAGAGGCGCTCCGAGAGGCGCTCAGCCGCTTCCCCACGCCCAAGATCTTCAACACCGACCAAGGCTCGCAGTTCACCTCGGAGGACTTCACCGGCGTTCTACGCCACCGAGGCATCAAGATCAGCATGGACGGCAAAGGCCGCTTTCTCGACAACATCTTCGTGGAGCGCCTCTGGCGTTCACTGAAGTACGAGGAGGTCTACCTGAATGCCTACGATTCGTTGACAGAGGCCCGCGCCGGAATCGGCGCATACTTTGCGTTCTTCAACCACGACCGACCGCACAGCGCCTTGGGCCACCAGACTCCGGCGGCATTCTACGATTCCGCGTCGGCACTCGCGGCATGATCACCGACATCATGACCCGGACATCAACCGTCAATTGTTGAAAGAAGACTCGCAAAACGCTATGAGCGAACAACCAGCAGGCTCCACCTTAGCGAGACCCGATATTGGTCTGAAAGATGGGGTCCACCTCAGGGTGTTTCGGGGGAACCACGGGGCCCGCAGACGCTGGGCAAGGTGGTGGCGGTCTGGCGGAGGTTCCGGAGGGAGACGAGTCGGTTTCGGCTGGCGGGAATCCGATCGCTGCGCGCGTGGGCGATCTGCGCGGCTGTCCGGCCGGGGCGGGAGCCATTCTTCCTCCAGGCGCCGGAAATGTCCTCATCGGTGGTGCATTCGCCGCGCGCGTAGGAGATCTCGCCGCCTGTGTTGGCGCCCCGGACATGATCGCCATGGGGGAGCTTTCGGTCCTCGTCGCTGGGATGCCGGCGGCACGCCAGGGGGACCCAACCGCGCATGGCGGCAAGATCACCACGGGGTTTCCCACCGTGATGATCGGGAAAGCACTAGGCCCGGGTGCAGATCTGAGCGCTGAGTGCATGAAGGGGGCGCAAGCGATGGGATCATCGCTCGTGCAAGCGGGGAAGTAACCATGCCGCGAGCATTCATCGAAGTGGTGCATGGTCGCTACGCGGGCACCGTGTTGAGGCTCGCTCCTGGCGAGGTCGTTCGGGTGGGGCGAAGTGGAGTCGCGGACGTGTACTTGCCCGATGATCCCCTACTCGCCTCCGTGCACCTCGCCTTCGCAATGACGGACCACGCGTGTGCCGTCTTCGATCTCCAGAGCCGCAATGGCGTCTTGGTCAACGAGCGTCCCACGTTGCATGCGATCCTACGCCCTGGGGATCGCGTGTTCGCTGGCATCACCGAGTTCGAAGTAACAGTGCAGGGCGACTCCACGATCGATGGTGTTGGGCCCAACCTCCAGCCGGCAGGCGGTCACGACACAGTCATGAGCCGAGTAGGGGAGCTGCTCACCGCCGGATCGGACCACGTCTACGGTGTGATCGATGCCGCCGCCGACAGCGAGGCCGTTTCGTATTGTCGGGAGATCGGCCTCGACGCCGTGTCGCTTTACGAGGGGCAAACGAAGGA
>JBJXFB010000148.1:0-7034 GCA_046155895.1 Planctomycetota bacterium
GCTCGCTCTCCGTACGCTCTGTCTTCATCGCCGCTCCGCGGGGTGTTGCTCGAAGGACTGTGTGGTAACAGCCTTATGCCACACCTCGCGGTCGGCTTAAATGCGCTGGTGAGAGATGCGGGCTAGAACCGCCTCTCGTCACGAGCCCGAGCACCATGCCCAAGAGCCCGATCGACGTCCACCGCTTCGCCTCGCGCGTCGGCCCCTGGCTCTCGCCGCTGGCGCCGGAATCGGACGTCGTCGTCAGCTGCCGGGTCCGGCTCGCGCGCAACGTCGCCAACCATCCCTTCGTCCCGCGCCTCGAGCCCGAGCGCGCGACCGAGCTCTCCGAGCAGATCAAGAAGCAGCTCGTCGCTCTCCAGATCGACGGCGACACGACCTGGGTCCCCATGGAGGAGGCGATGCCGGTCCTCCGGCTCGTCCTGCGCGAGCGCCACCTCATCAGCCGCGACCTCGCGCCGGGCGACGAGGCCCGCGTCGTCGCGCCGGGGCGCGCCGTCGCCTTCGGCTCGAGCGAGTCGATCGCGGTCATGGTCCACGAGGAGGACCATCTCCGCATCCAGAGCCTCGCGCCCGGCTTCCAGCTCGACCACGCGTGGCATGCCGCCTCCGAGCTCGACCACGCCCTCGAGTCGCGGCTCCAGTTGTCGTTCACGCGCGAGCTCGGGTACCTCACGGCCTGTCCGACCAACGTCGGCACGGGCCTGCGCGCCTCCGTCATGCTGCACCTGCCGGCCCTCTCGCTCGTGCGCTCCGAGCTCGAGAAGGTCTTCACCGCCGCCCAACGCACCGGTCTCGCAGTCCGCGGCCAGCACGGAGAAGGAAGCCGCGCGGTGGGGGACTACTACCAGATCTCGAACCAGATCACGCTAGGGCGCAGCGAGGAACAGCTCGTCCTCGACCTGAAGGCCCTCGTCCCGCGCATCATCGAATTCGAGCGCAAGGTGCGCGCGGTCCTGTTCAAGGAGCAGAAAGCCGCCCTCAAGGACCGCGTCAGCCGCTCCCTCGGCCTGCTGCGCACCGCGCGCGCGATGCCGACCGAGAGCGCGCTCGCGCACCTCTCGAACCTGCGCCTCGGCGTGCACCTCGGGATCCTCGCGGACGTCAGCCTGGAGACCTTGAACCAGCTCGTCGTGCAGGTCCAGCGCGGTCACCTGCAGGCCCTGAACCAGAAAGCGGCGCAGGAGGAGCTGATCGACGCGAGCGAGCGCGATCGGTTGCGGGCGGGGCTTCTGCGCAAGCGGCTGGCCGGCAAGGCCTGACGGGGAATCTGGCCCCCTCCGCTGTTCTCCAGCCTTCCCGCCGTTGACGGTTTTTCTCAATTCTCCTCGCTACCGCAAGGCGGTCCTCGAGTCCCCCGGGTGAGCGATCACCCCGGCCTTGCCCCGGGAGAAAGGACCCCCCGTGCGTTTCCAACCTCCGCATTGCCCCCGCGAGGACTGCCCTTCGGTTTCGACCGGCCATCGCCGCTGGTGTCTGAAGGGTCGCTATCCACGCGCCTGTGACGGTCGTACCGTCCAGCGCTTCCTGTGTCTCGAGTGCCATCGCACCTTTTCGATTCAGACGTTTCGCGTCGACTACCGTCTCAAGAAACCGCAGCTGATTCATGATCTGATCGGTCCTTTCGTCTCGAAGGTCACCCACCGCCAGGCGGCGAGGATCCTGGGCTGCACCCGAAGGACGATCGCGCGCCGCCTGGAACTGCTCGGCCAGCACTGCCAGGATTTCCACCTTCGGAGAATGAAGTTGGCTCGCGAGCGCGGTGGGCTGGGCGGTGTGTTCCAGCTCGACGAGCTCGAGACCTTCGAGCACTCCCGGCGCCTGGCGCCGGTGACGATGCCGGTCCTGATCGAGCGCAAGAGCTACTTCGTCGTCGATCTCGAAACCGCAGCCTTGCCTTGTCGCGGAGGGCTTTCCGAGAAGGACCGCGAGCGCAAGCGGGAACGAGAGAACGAGCATGGCGCGCGCCGCAGCGGTTCACGCGAGGCCGTCAGGAAGTGCTTCGAGACTCTTGCCGAGAATCACTCGAGCGCAGGCCCAGTTCATGTGCAGACGGACAAGAAGTCGACGTACGGGACTATCCTCGCGCAGCGCTTCGGAACTCGGCTCACGCACGAGCGGCACTCCTCGATCGCGAAGCGCAACTACGCGAACCCGCTGTTCCCGATCAACCACACGCTGGCGATGATGCGCGACAGCATCTCACGGCTCGTGCGGCGAACGTGGGCGGCATCGAAGCTGCGCGCGAGGCTCGCCCGGCACGCATGGATCTGGCTCGTGTGGCGAAACTACGTGCGTGGGATCACGAATCGTAAGCCGAGACGCACGCCGGCTATGGTGCTCGGCGTCGAGGCGAAGAGGTGGAGACCGAGCCAGATCTGCGCCTGGAGGGTCCTCCCGCTTCGCTGACTTGTGCACAGTGGAGGGGGCCAGAGTCCGTCCGCAGACTAGGCCAGCGGCTCCTTGCCTCCCAGGAAGTACTTCTCGAGGTCCTCGACCTCGTGCAGGCAGGAATCGAGGTCCGCGCGCAGGATATCGCGCAAGGACAGCACGCCGACGAGCTTCCCGTTGGCCACGATCGGCAGGTGTCTCACATGCCGACGCTGGATCTCCTTGCGCACGCTCGCGACCTCCGCGTCGGGAGCGACGTAGTACAGGTCGCGCGTCGACACGTCGCCGAGCGTCGTCTTATCGGGGTCCTTGCCCGGCACTACGACGCGCGTCATCAGGTCGCGCTCGGTGAAGATCCCCGAGGGCCTCCCGTCCTTGGTGGTGATGATCACCGCGCCCACGTGCTGCTCCGTCATCGCTCGAGCAGCCGCCATCGCGGTCGCCGATTCGGGGAGTGTGAGCGGGTTCTTGATCGTGATGAGCTCTCCGACGTGCATGCGAAACCTCCGGACCCTTCCGAGACTAGCTCGGGTTCGCTGCCGAGGGAACCATGGGCCTGTCCGGGCCTCCGGCCGCGCCACCGCGCGGCCCGCGGTGCCTAAACCACCACGCGGCGTAGGCGAAGTGCATGCTCGTCACGGCCAGCGTGAAGGACAGTCCCCAGGCCGCGCCCGTCTGCGGGAGCCGGGAGGCGAGGATCGTCTGGACCACGGCGCAGACGGCGAGCCCGACCGCGCTCAAGATCACCCCCGCCTTCAGTGTGTCCGAGACGAGGTAGAACGTGTCGTTCGCGATCGAGAACGAGACGATCGCGTACCCCGGTAGGAGGATCCAGCAGAGCTGCCACACCGGATCGTGGTAGCTGGTCGGGAAGAAGAGCCGCAGGACGAGCGGCAGGACGAGCATGCCCAGGAGCAGGCCGCTCGATATGAACGCGCCGGAGTACAGGCTCGCCCGCCAGTAGATGTCCCGGAGCTTCGCCAGGTCCTTGAGCCCGGCGAGCTCCGAGAGCATCGGCAGCGCGGTCCGGCTCGCGCCCTGCATGAGGATGAGCGGCATGCCTAGGATCCGCTGCGCGATGCGCAGGTAGCTCACCCATTCGCTCGATCCGAAACGCATCGCGAGGAGCGCGGGGAGGACCTCGCGTGCGAGAGCGTCGATGCTGCGGACCGCGCCGAGTCTCGCGCCGAGCGCGAAACCCGCCCGCAGCGGGACGATGCGCGAGAGGCGGATCATCTCGCCGAAGGACGGCAGCCCGCGCGGGTCCTCGCGGCGCGCGAGGAGGTACATCTCGATCGCGATCACCGAGGAGAGGCCCGAGGCGCAGAGCGTCCCGAGGATCGCCCCCGCTGCCGTCCCGCTCACGAGCACGCCGGCGACGAGGAGGAAGACGCGCGCGATCTCGTGCGCGTTCTCGATCTGGGCGAAGGGCAGCATGCGCCGCGTGCCCTGGAGCGCTGCGCAGACGACGACGCGCGGCATCTCGAGAAAAGGCGTCAGCGTGAGCCAGAAAGCCCAAAGCGCGGGCTCCTCCCCGGCCCCGAAGAGTTTCGCGGCGGGCGGCAGCAGGAGGAACCCCAGCGGAGCCAGCACGAGCCCGAGCGCGAGGTAGGCCTTCCCGAGGTAGGCGAGCCACGCCGCGCCCTTCTCGGCGAGCCCGCGCGCGTTCGCCGCCGCGACCTGGCTGACGGTAGCGCCGACGAACCCCTGATTCATGAGCAGCCAGAGCAGGGAGTACAGTGCGATCGCGACGTAGTACCGCCCCTGCTCGCGCGGCCCGAGGAGGAAGGCGAGCGCGACCGTCCCGACGAAGTTCCCGGCCGAGGTCAGGACCGACCCGACCTGCAGCGTCGCCATGTCGCGCAGGAACTTGTTCCGCAGCTTCTCGCGGAGGTTCACGCGGGGTTTCGCGCGTGAGCGCGCGCCCTCTCGGGAATCTGGCCCCCTTGGCTGTTCATGCGCCTGGCCCAAACCCTAGAGGATTCGTAGGTTGCATTCGTCTGGCGCCCCCGGGCGGGGTCGGGGTGCTGGAGTCCTTCCCAACCTCTGCCGAATCAACGACTTGCTTCCGGCGCTTGCACACTCAAGGGGGCCAGATTCCCCTCAACGGATCGGCTCGCGGCCCATCGGCACGAACAGGAAGTCCTGTGCCAGGTTCATCCTGGACAGGTCGACACGCGCGTAGCCCAGCCCGTAGAGCGACTCGAGAACGCTCATCTGTCCCTCGTAGTCGGGAAAGATGTCCGCGCGCCACAGCTCGGCCAGGATCACGGGTTTGGGGTCGCAGCGCGCGAGGAAGCCGAGCATTCCTCGCAGCACGCGGTAGTCGAAGCCCTCGGTGTCGCTCTTGATGAAGTCGACGCGTTCGATGCCGTGCTCGCGGGCGTAGTCGTCGAAGACGCGGCATTGGACGGCCTCGGGGCGGAAGTGCATCGGGCTCTCCGTCTTGCCGTCGGCGTTTTCGTGCCCCTGCCTCCAGCGCTCGGCCAGCTCGTGCACGAGCGTGTTCCCGCCCGGGTTGTGCTTGAGCTTCCAGATCGTCGCCTCGCACGGCTCGTCGCCGAGCGCCAGGTTCTCGACGACGACGTTGGGGCGGCCCTCGAAGCGCTTCCGGCAGCGCTCGAAGTGCGCCCGGACGGGTTCGAAGAGCCAGGCCTTGGCCCGCGGCCGCGCGCGGAGCACGCCTTCGGCGTACACGCCGACGTTCGCGCCGACGTCGAGGAAGGACCCCTCCTCCGGGATCCAGCGCAGCGACTCGGCGACGGTGTCGCCCACGATCCGCTCGAGGCGCTGCTCCCATTCCTGGGCGGAGGGCTCGCGCCCGAAGAGCTCGTGCCGCAACCGGCGGAGCCTCGCGACGAAACGCGGAAGGAGGGGTTGCCGTTGCTGCATGCGGTCGCGGTGGATGGAGAGAGCTCGCGGCCCTGGCATTCTCTCTGCCGCGGCTCCGCAGCGTCAAGCACGCCCTGCGCGGGGATGCGGGCCGCGAACTAAGCCCGGCTGAACTCGTCGCTGCCGAAGACCTCGGCCAGCGTCCTCGCGAGGTCGTTCCCGGCGAGATCCGGCTCGACCGCGAGCTCGTGCTTCCGCGTCGGCCCCGCGCCGACGCGCGCCGTTCGGCAGCCGGCGCGCCAGCCCGCGGCGAGCTCGTCGGTGTCTCCCGAGACCACCCAGCTCTCGCGCAGCTCGATCCCGTCCTCCTGCGCGGCGTGATAGAGCGCACCGGTGTTGGGGAAACGGAAGACCGAGTCCCGCTGATGCTTGCCCTTGCCCTTGGGATGGTCGACGCAGGCGTAGTGGCGCGTGATCGGGATTCCCTCCCCGCGCAGCCGCCGCATCAGATCGGCCTCGAATTTCTCCCAGGCGGAGTCGGACACGCGCCCGCGCGCGACGGAGTCCTCGTTCCCCACGAGGTACAGGGTCCACCCGTGCTGCCCGGCGCGGAACAGCATCCGCAGCGCCTCGGGTGCGAAGGTAGCGAGGAGCGCCCGTTCGGCACCGTGGGGGGGCTCGGCGGAACGGTGCGCGAATCCGGAGGAGAGGAGGACGCTCGACCGCGAAACGAAGAGGCCGCGGACCGGCCGGCCCGCGCCGGGGAGCGGCCCGGAGAACGGGAAAGCGGGCTGGGGAGGCGTCGAGAAAGGGCGGTTCGTCATGGGGGGGAGGCCGGCACGGGGAGGAGCAGGCGCGTACCTTTTCGGTCGTTTCGGCCCGCACTTGAGGAAGAAGACGGTTCGCTCGCGGCCGTCCTGTCCGACGCCAAGAGCCGCGCCGCCGTCGAGGAAGTTTTTTCACCCCGCGCCCGGAGCACACGACGAATTCGACTGGGTGCGACGCGAAAACAAGGCCGAGCCTGCCGCGAACCCGGCGCACTTTTCGGATCGAGGGCGCGCGGGACCGATATGCTTCCCAGTGGAATCCGTGCGGCCGCCCGCGGCCCCGCGCCTCTCCCGCGAGCCCTCCCCTTGACCGCCCCTCTGCGCATCGCCCTCCTCTTGAATCCCTTCACTCCGCTCAGCGCGGGCGGGGATCATGCGACCGAGCTCGCGCGGGCGCTCTCGACCTTCGGTCACACGGTGCGCGTGTTCGGACCTTCCGCGACGCGGGTCGTGAAACCCGACGAGCCCGCCTCCGACCCTGGATCCTCCTCGCCTTCCGGATCGCCGCCGGATGAAGGCACTCGAGCCGCGGAGACTCCGCTCGAGTCGCTCGTCCCGCGTCGCTTCGCTCCTCACGCCATCGTCGCCTACGACGCTCTCTCGCCCGCTGCCATGCTCGGAGCCCGCACGGCGCGCGCTCTCTCGATCCCGCTCCTCCTCGTCGAGGCCGGGGCGCGCCAGGAGCGCGGCCGGATCTCCCGCATCTACCACGGCGCGACCGAGATGCTCTGGGGCCGGTACGTGCGGAACTCGGCGAGCGCGCTCGTCGCGCTCGATCCGATCGCGAGGAAGCGTGCGCTCGTCGGCGGATTCCCCGAGGAACGCGTGGTCACGCTACCCCCCGGCGTCGATCCGACGGAATACAAGCCCGGCGTCGTGAGCCCGCTGCTCCAGCGGCACCGGATCCGCGGGAGGATCCTGCTCTACGTCGGGCGCATCGAGAAGAACCGCGGCCTGGACGTGCTCGTCCAGGCCTTCGCGCGG
>JBJXFB010000153.1:0-2774 GCA_046155895.1 Planctomycetota bacterium
GATCGTGATCCTGTTCGGCCTGCTCTCCTCGACCCTGCTCAACATGCTGGTCGTGCCCGCGCTGTTCCTGCGTTACGCCGAGCCGGCCGGCAGCAGCGAGCCCGTCGACGTCCGAATCGAGGTCCGACATGCGTAGGCACCTTCACCTTTGTCTGCCTCCCCTGCTCGCGCTCGCGATGGCGAGCGGCTGTGCGACCGTCGATCCCAGGCCGGACTACGAGCAAGCCCGTCAGGAGATCCGCGCGACGACCGGCGAGGCAGAGCTCTACGACCCCGAGGGACCCGCGCTCACGAGGGACGAGATCAGGGCGGTCCTAGAGGACGGTCTCGGTTTCGCAGAAGCGACGAGGCTCGCTCTGCTCAACAACCGCCGGCTCCAGGCGGGCTTCCTGTCGCTCGGCGTCGCGCGTTCGGAGTACGTCCAAGCCGGCCTGCTCGAGAACCCGAGCCTGAGCCTCGCATTCCTGTTCCCGGATACCGGCGGACGCGTGCGCTGGACCGCGGAGCTGTTCGGGAGCCTGGCGGAGATCTGGCAGATCCCGGCTCGACAGGCGCTCGCTCGAGCCGGTCTGGAGCAGCGCATCCTCGAGCTCTCGCGCTTTGCGGGCGCGCTCGTCGCCGAGACGAGAGAGACCTACCTCGGGAGCGTCGCGGCTCGCGAGGCGAGGTCGGTGGCACGAGCAAGTGTCGAGCTCGCGCGCCGTTCCCTCGCCGGCGTCCGCAGGCAGGTGGAGGCGGGAGTGGCCTCGAAAGTGGATGAGGGACTCGCCGAGAGCCTGGCTCTCGGCGCCGAGCTCGTGTTCCAGCGCACGGAGCGCGAGGAGGTCGCCTTGCTGCGCAAGCTCGCAGCCTTGCTCTCGCTCGAGGACGACCTGCTCGCGGTGACGCTGACCGATCCACTTCCCGATCCGTCCTGGCAGGGTCTCGAGCGCGAGCAGCTCGTCGAGAAGTGCACGAGGACACGCGCAGACCTCCGTGCCGCCGAGCGTGCCGTCGTCGCGGCCGAAGAACGAGTCGCCTTGGAGCGCAAGCGAAGGGTCGGGCTGGGCGCCGGAGTGTCTGCGGAACGTCCGGAAGCCGGGAGCTCGGCCGACTTTCTCGTGGGCCCCGCCGCGACCGTGGAGCTGCCGATCTTCGATCAGAACCAGGCCCAAGTGAGCCGCGCGGAGTTCGAGCTCGCCGGGCTCAGGAAGGAACGCGACGCGCTCGCGGCGGACGTCCGCCAGGAAGTACGGGCGGCGTTCGACAAAGCCGACGTCGCGACGCGCGCGGCGGTCTTCGCGAGGAACGAGCTCGCGCCTCAGGCGATGCGCGCGGCCACGCTGGCGGAGAAGGCGTACGAGCTCGGAGACACGACCGTCTTGGCGCTTCTCCAGGCCCAGAAGGCGGTACTCGAAGCGCGGCGCATCGAGACCGAGGCGCTGCTCGAGGCAGCGCTCTCCCGGATCGACCTCGAGCGCGCTGCCGGATCTCCGCTCGGAGATTCATCCATGGACGAGGCGCCACGCTGACGGGCAGCCCTCGCTCTCGACAGGCGCGCGTGGTCCAGTCGGCCGGCTGCCTGCAGCACCGCGGAGCGGCCGTTCGAGCGCGGTGGATCGGCGTCTCGGCGAGCCAACGACGTGCAGCGGCGCGCTCCGCACGCAGGCGGAGTATGGTCGGGGCGATAGGATTTGAACCTACGACCTCTGCAACCCCATTGCAGCGCGCTAGCCATGCTGCGCCACGCCCCGACGCGAATGGGACGACGGTTATAGGGAGCCCTTCGCTCTCCGTCAACGAGCGCGGACGAGGTTCGCGCTCCGTCCTGCGCGCGTCGCTCGCGTGGCGTGGGAAAGCGCTTCCGAGCCCTTACACTCCGCGCGTGGCCCGGCCGCTGCGGAATCTGTGGACCGTGCGCACCGTCGTGCGCCGCAGGCACCGCACGTGGATGCTGTCGATGTGCCTCGCGAGCCTCGGCTGGGGAAGCTGGTGGATCACCGTCTTCCTCATGCGCTACTTCCCGAGCGTCGCGCCGAGCATGCTCGCCGCGAGCTGGTTCGCGGGCACCTTCGCGGCCTTCGGCTTCGCGGTCGCCGTGTTCACGATCCGCGCGCGTCGCACGTGGCTCCTCTTCACTCTCGTCCCGCTCTGCGCGAACGCGAGCATCTTCCTCGTCCCCGGGCTGATCGAGACGCTGCGCGCCTACCGGAGCGGATGAGTTTCACGAGACTCGCGGAGCGAGACACATCATCCACGTCCCCGTGATCGCCGCCGCCACGGTCAACGCGAGGGCGAGGAACGCGACCTTGCGGTGCAGCCGCCGCGTCGACGGGACGAAGATCGTCCGCAACCCGGTGACGATCGGCAGCACGTAGGACGCGGCCGCGAGCTTCGCGATCGTCAGGTGGATCGGCGTGATCGGTCCGGCCGCCTCCAAGTCGTAGTGCTTCCCGAGCGCGACCGCGAACACGATCGTCACGCCGAGGCTCGCGACCGCTGCGGCGACGAACGTCACGTGCCAGCGCCGCTTCGCGCGCAACCCCGTGGCGACCACGAGGCCGAGGAGAACGAGCGTCAGCGCGAAGAAGGCTGTGAAACCGGCGGTCGCGCCCAATTCAGAGCCTGTGGAGGAATGCCGGGTGCCCGAACGAGTCGTCAGGCTTCGCGCCGGCTAGGCGCAACGACGACGCGTATCGCGCCGCAAGACTCGGAGGAGCTCCAACGACGCGGGCGCGGATACGCCACCGACCCCGGGAGTGGGCGACTCGGGCGGGTGTCCGGCATCTCTTCAC
>JBJXFB010000174.1:0-3593 GCA_046155895.1 Planctomycetota bacterium
CACGGTTGGCATCCTCCTCGGCGGCCTGAACAGGGCCTGCCGTCGGGATGACTCGCCGGAGGAGCTGGGGTTGCACGCGAAACCCCCTTGTTCCGCAACCGGGGCAACACCAAAGCCAGTCAGTTCATTACCCCTTCGCGCTCCCGGCGCGGCCACCTAGAATTGGCGGTCCAATGGCGACCCCATGACCGGATCCGCGCTCCACGCCTTGCGCCTGCTCTTCGTCGTTCTAGCGCTCGTCGCGGGCGTCTCCCGCGCTGCGCCCGGCGACGACGACACGATCGCGAACTTCAAGCGCTACTACGGCTCGTACAAGGACACCCCGAGCCGCGTCGAGGCGATCCTGACGCTCGAGGGACACGAGGAAACTGCGGTCGTCGACGTCCTCGTGCCGAAGCTCAAGGAGGCCGAAGCCGAGATCGTCCGCGCGGCCGTGCGCGTCCTATCCGGCTTCAAGACCCGGCCGCCGATCGACGCCCTGCTCGGAATCCTCAAGACCGACAAGAACGAGCCGATCCGCACGGGCATCCTCCGCGCGCTCGCCGAGGGCAAATACAAGGAGCTCGGCCCGAACGTCCAGGCCTGCCTGCTCGACAAGTCCTGGGACGTCCGCCGCCGCGCCCTGCAGGCCCTCGCCGCGGCGGGAGAGCTCGATCCCTCGACCATCCCCACCCTGGTCGTCCCGCTCTGCACGGATCCCGAGCCGGGCGTGCGCTGCACGGCGATGGACACGCTCACCGCGCTCGGTTCCGAGCACGTCGTCCCGCCCGCGATCGCGTCGCTCTCGGACGACGTCTGGCAGGTCCGCAAGAGCGCGATCGCGGCGCTGACCAAGGTCCGCAGCGCGGAGTCGGTTCCGCCCCTCATCGCGCAGCTCCAGAAGGAGGAGGGCCTCCTCGTCCCCGAGATCGGCGAAGCGCTCGCGGGGCTCACAGGCAAGGAATTCGGCGCCAAGGTCGACGAGTGGAAGGCCTGGTGGGCCGATTCCGGGCCCGCCTTCAAGCTCCCCACGCCCGAGGCCATCGAATACCTGCGCGGTTCGCGCGCCGCCACGACCGGCGGACCGCCGCGCGACTACCTCAAGTCGGGAGTCGTCGAGTACCACGGCATCGACACGCCCAGCCGCTCGATCATCTTCGTGATCGACTGCTCGGGCTCGATGGAAGCGCTCGTCACGGAGAAGGAGCGCTTCGAGGGAGGCAAGTACCCCTCCTTCATGCGGATCGACATCGTCAAGACCGAGCTGCAGCGCACGATCGACCATCTCGAGCCGTTCGTGAACTTCAACGTCCTCGCCTTCGCGACCGACATCGACCCGTGGAAGAAGGGGCTCGTCGCCGCGAACATCCTGAACAAGTCCGCGGCCAAGGACTGGGTCGGCCGTCTCCAGGCGATCGGTGGAGCCTCCAAGGAGGACCTCGCGTCGATGGGCCTCACCGGCTCGGCCAGCCTCGACAAGGGCAAGACGAACACCTACGGCGCGCTCATGGCGGCGCTCGACGTGAAGGCCGCCGGCACGCGCGCGACCGACAAGGGCTACGCAGTCGAAGTCGACACGATCTTCTTCCTCTCCGACGGTCGTCCGACCGTCGGTCCGTTCGTCGACCCCGACGACATCCTGCGCGAGCTAGCCGCGGCGAACGAGCTGCGCAAGGTCGTCATCCACACGATCGCGATCGGGGAGTTCCAGAAGGACTTCATGCGCAAGATCGCCGAGCGCAACGGCGGGGTTTTCGTCGACCTCGGGAAATAGGCCGGAAAACTCCGGCCGGTTGACGGCCTCCGGGGCCCGCCCTATCCTCTCCGCCTCGTTCTCGGGGCGTGGCGCAGCTTGGTAGCGCGTTTGGTTCGGGACCAAAAGGTCGGAGGTTCAAATCCTCTCGCCCCGACCATCTTCAGGAGCTGAACATGAAGACCATCATCGTCACGTCGATCGTCGCCGCCGTCTTCGCCGCCGGAACCCTGACCGGCGCCTCCCTGCGCACCAGCCGAACGCAGGACATGGAGATGCCCAAGCCCGGCGCCGAGCACGCCGTGCTCGAGCGGTTCGTGGGCGAGTGGGAGGCCGTGACCAGCGGCATGGGGGCTCCGACGAAGGGGAAGCAGACCTCCACGCTCACCTGCGGCGGCATGTTCCTCATGACCACCTACCACGGGGAATTCATGGGGATCCCGTTCGAAGGCCGCGGCGTCATGGGATTCGACCTCGAAGGCAAGAAGTACCAGAACGTCTGGGTCGACTCGATGACCCCGAAGATGGCGGTCGAGGACGGCACCTGGGACGAGAAGGCGAAGACCCTGACCTTCGGATCGAAGAGCCCCGACGGCTCGCCGGTCGACATGGTTTTCCACTTCCCCGACGCCGATCACTACACGCTGCGCTTCGTCGGCAAGGACGAGGCGGGCCGGGAAGCCGAGCAATTCAAGATCAGCTACGCGCGCCAGGGCGCCAAGGCCGGCTCGAAGTAGTCCTCCCTGCCGAGGGCATTCAGGCCCACTCCGGCAGCCGCAGTTCGATCGCGGCGCGGATCCGCGTCAGCGCCTGCGAGTAGTCGTCGCGCGTTCCCCCGATCGGATCAGGAACGTCGCGGCCCTGCGGGTCCAGGAGCTCGATGTGCTGCGTCTTCCCGGGTGGCAGCACGAACGCGAGCGCCTCCTGGTGGCCGCGGGTCATGCAGTAGATCTTGTCGAACGCGAGGAGGTCGCGGGACTGCGCGGCGCGCGAGCGGTGCCCCGTGAGGTCGACGCCGAGCTCCTTCATGACCGCGACCGCGAGCCGCGAGGCCGGGGAGCCGTGGCTCGCCTGGACGCCCATCGACTCGACCACGAAGCCGAAGTGGGCCAGTCGATCGGGAGCGACCTCGAGCCGGTCGGCGATCCTCTTCCGCGCCCAAGCCTCCGCCATCGGGCTCCGGCAGGTGTTTCCCGTGCAGGCAAACCCAAGGCGCATCCCCGACGCCGCGCGCAGCTGGTCGAGGCCGATCAACCCCTCGCGCAGGATCTCGAAGCGGCCCCGACCGATGCGCAGCACGCAGGAGGACTCCGAGAGCTTGGCCGCGCCGCCGTCGAGCAGGAGCTCGACTCGACCCGCGTCTCCGATCGATTCCAGGACCTCGTCCGCATTCGTCGCCGGCCTGGCGCCGTGGCGGTTCGCGCTCGAGAGGACGACCGGGAAGGGGAGCTGCGCGAGGATGCCGGCCGTCGCCCGGTGCGCCGGCAGCCGGATGCCAGTCCAACCCTCTCGAGCGGCGCTCTCGAGGCCGGGAGGCACGACCGGGACGACGAGAGTCAGCGGTCCCGGCCAGTAGCGGTCCGCGAGTCGCCGCGCCGGGGGGGCCAGCAGGTGCTCCGCATCGATCAGAGCCCGCGAACCGATGTGCCAGGTGAGCGCCAGGTCCTCGGGCCTCCCCTTGAGGTCGCGCAGGGCCGCCAGTGCCGCTGGCAGATCCGCGCGCGCCGCGATGCCGTAGACGGTCTCGGTCGGCATCGCCACGAGCCCTCCGCGGGCGAGGACGGAGGCGACGAGCTGGACGAGCTCGCGGGAGGGATCCGCGTCGGGGGCCTTCTCGCGTTGGAGGACTGGACTCATGGAG
>JBJXFB010000175.1:0-48555 GCA_046155895.1 Planctomycetota bacterium
CCCCCCCGGAACCCGAAGTCGCGAGGCCGCGCCAGGCGGCCGAGCTTGCGGTGGCGAGTTGCTTCCTTGCTGCCGTTGCGTTCGCGTGCGTGCCTCCAGGGCCGTGCGCGGACGCGACCGGCGAGCACCCCGGCGCGGCAGACCGAACGGCGCCGGCAGTGACCGCCGGCGCCGGACTCCGCCTTGGGGGCGGGCCGAGTACGGCCCGCCCCCAAGCCGGAGTTCAATTAAGGAGCGCAGGTTCTTCACGTCCGTCTCTCGCGCGAGAAATGTCCTTCTCCAGGAGTCGTAGGGCGCCGACTTCGAGCGCGCACCGATGACCGATCAGACCCCGCCCCCCCTTCCCTACCCCCCGCGGGAGCCCGTGATCGATGTCGAGGCGATCCCCGCGCTCGCGGAAGACACCTCCGGGCCGACCATCGAAGTCCCTCCGCCTCCCCCACCCCAAGCGCCTCAAGAGCCGCCGGTGTTGTCCTCGGCCCCTCCTCCTCGGCCCCCCTGGAGAGCCCACCTCTGGGCCGCAATCTGCCACCTGCTCCTCTTCCTGGTGATCCCGACCGTCTTCCTGGGAGCGGTGATCACCTTCTTCGTCTGGCAGGTCTTCGGCAAGCGCGACGCCCAGGTCGAGGACCAGGGGCGCGAGGCGCTCAACTTCCAGATCAACGTCGCCGCGGTCACCGCCATTCTCGGCGCGACCTGCCTCTGGACTCCGCTCGTCCCCCTCGTGTGGCTCGTCGCCCTGATCTTCTGCATGCTCGCGGCGCGCGCGGCGTCGAAAGGCGAGTCCTACCGGTATCCCTGGGTCCTGCGCGTCGTGACGCACTGACGTTGCGGCCGGCGTAGAATCGCCGGCATGCGGCCGCTGATCGGGATCCTGGGAACCCTCGAGGGTCCTCCGAGCTCGCGGTTCGTGCTCGGCGCGCGCTACGCCGACGCCATCCTGAAGGCCGGTGGGATTCCGGTCGCGATTCCTCCGATCGGAGGGCCCACCGACATCGACCGGGTGCTCGAGCGCCTCGACGGTGTCCTCCTTCCCGGCGGCGACGATTTCGACACCGCTCGACTGGGGCTCGGGCCGACTCATCCCAAGGCGACGCCTGTGCCTCGCGAGAAGCAGGACTTCGACTTCGTACTCGCCCACGCAGTCCTATCCCGCGGCATCCCCGTGCTCGGCATCTGCTACGGCATGCAGCTCCTCGGCCTCGCCGAGGGGGGGAGGATCCACCAGCATCTCCCCGAGGACCGGCCCGGCCGCCAGGAGCACTCCGGAGGAGTCGTGCACTCGGTCGGCGTCGTCACCGGCTCGAAGGCCGCGCGGATCCTCGGAACGGAGGAGATCCAAGTCGTCTCCCGCCATCACCAGGCGCTCTCCGAGGTCGCCGCCCCCTGGCGCGTCTGCGGCTTCGATGGAGAGGGCCTGATCGAGGCGATCGAGCGCGACGGGCACACCTTCGCGATCGGGGTGCAGTGGCATCCCGAGTTGGCCGCGGAGGGCGGCCCGAACGACCGGCTCTTCCGCGGCCTCGTCGGGGCGGCGGTGCTCCAGGGCCGGCGTGTCGCGAGGGACCCGGTCGCCTCCGCCGCGGGGAGAGCTTGAGAACGGTCCGGGTCGTCACCGATCCCGCCTACGAGGTACGGATCGGACGCGGGATCCTGGTTGAAGTCGACCGCGCGACTTCGGGGTACGCCCGGCGTGCGGTGATCACGGACGATCGGGTCGCGCCGCTCTACCTCGCACGTCTCGGCCTCGACGCCCCGTCGATGTCCGTGCCGGCCGGAGAGGGGAGCAAGCGGATGCCGATGCTCGAGCGCGTGCTCGAGTTCCTCGCCGCGAGCGATCTGGACCGGTCCTCCTGCGTCATCGCGCTCGGAGGCGGGGTCGTGGGCGACCTCGCGGGCCTGGCCGCCTCCCTCTACATGCGCGGGATCGCGGTCGCGCAGGTGCCGACGACGCTGCTCGCGCAGGTCGATGCGTCGGTCGGCGGCAAGACGGCGGTCGACCTCGCCGCGGGGAAAAACCTCGCGGGGACCTTCCATCAGCCCGCAGTCGTCCTGGCGGACCCCGAGGCGCTCTCGACGCTCCCCGGGGCCGAGTATCGGTCCGGCCTCGGCGAGGTCGTCAAGTCGGCGCTGATCGAGGGCGAGCCCGCGCTCGCATGGATCGAGCGGAACACGGCCGCGGTCATCCGGCGCGATGCCGACGCACTCGAGGAGGCCGTCGGGCGCTGCGTGGAGACGAAGGCCCGCATCGTCGCGGGAGATCCCACGGAGCGAGGCCAGCGCAAAGCGCTCAACCTCGGACACAGCTTCGCGCACGCGATCGAGCGCGCGGCCGGCTACGGCCAAGTGCCTCACGGGATCGCGGTCGCGGTCGGAATCTCGCTGGCGTTGCGCGCGAGCCGGGAGTCAGGCCTCCTCCTGGATGCGGGATTGCCGGAACGGCTCGAAGCCCTCCTCGCCGCGCTCGAATTGCCGGGCGACCTCGGATCGCTCCGGAGCGCGACGGGCGCGCGCTTCGCTCCCGAACAGCTCCTCGCGGGGATGCGCCACGACAAGAAAGGAGCCGCGGGAAGGCCGCGGCTCGTCCTCCCGCGCGCGGTGGGCCGGATCGAGATCGACGTCGAGGTCGACCCCGGCCTCCTCGCCGAGATCATCCGAACGGGGTGAGACCCGGTCCCTGCCGGATCAACCCTTCGACTTCTTCAGCAGGGTCCCGGCCCGCTCGGCCGCCCGCGTGCCGGAGTACTTCTTGACGAAGTCCTCGATCTTCGGCTTGGCCTTGTCCTTCTTGAGCGGCCGGATCTGGTCCTTGAGGCGCGCCAGGGCCTTACCGGCGTCGACTTCCTTCATCAGGTTTTCGTCGGCCGCGATCTCCGCAAGGCGTTGGGTCGCCGCGGTCCCGGATTCGGAGGACGGAAGAGCCTTCTTGACCGCTTCGAGCACGAAGACGGCCTTGTCGACGTCGCGCGACTTGACGAAACCCTCGGCCTGCTTCGAAAGCAGCCTCAGGTGGGAGTCGATCTCGTCCCGGATGGCCGTGGCCGACTGCTTCTGCTCTTCACTCGACTTCGGATCGGCGAGGACCGCGTCGACCTCCTTCACGGCTCCGGCGAGGTCGCCATCCTCCGCGAGGCCGCGGGCTTTCGCCGTCCGTGCTTCCTCGTCTCCGTCGACCCGGACCGAAAGGAACTCGCCCTTGGGCCGCTTGGCCCCCTTCATGGCCTTCTTGACGATGCCCTTCGACAGCTCGCTGGGGCGCCCTACCCAGGCGACCTTCCCGTCCGGATCGATCAGGAAAGTCTGCGGGTAGCCCTCGACGCCGTAGGCCTCAGGCGACTTCGATCCAGCGACGACGGTGAAGGGGAGATCGTGCTCGTCCACGTACGGCTCGACCAGCTCGAGCGTCTCGAACGAGATGGCAAGGACCTTGAGGCCTTGGGGACCGAATTCCGAGTGCAGATCCTTGAGGTGAGGCCACGCCCCACGGCAGGGGCCTCATGTCGTGAACCAGAATTCGAGCAGCACCGCCTGACCGCGCAGGCTCGCGATGCTGGGTTCGGTCCCGATCGAGTTCAGGAACGCCTTGCCGTGGATCTCCGGCGCCGGCGCTCCGACTTCGGGCAACTCGTCGAAAGAAACAGAGCTCGAAAGGAGGAATGCCGAACCGACGACTGCCAAGGCGGCGAACGGGTTGGTGAGCTTCATGATTGGCCTCTCGAGACGGCTGCGAGGCGCCGACCTCGCCGGCCAGGATACCCCGGAGCCCCCGGGAGGGGTGAGTCCGCATCGACATCGGCACCCGGGTTTGGTTCAATCCTGTGCCTCGCCGCGCCCCCCCCTAGATGCCCCGCCGCGACGACCTGAAATCGGTCCTGATCATCGGGAGCGGACCGATCGTGATCGGCCAAGCGTGCGAGTTCGACTACTCCGGCACGCAGGCGTGCAAGGCATTGCGGGAGGAGGGCTACCGCGTCGTCCTGGTCAATTCGAACCCGGCGACGATCATGACCGACCCCGACACGGCGGACGCGGTCTACATCGAGCCGGTCACGGTCGAGGCGGTCACGAAAGTCCTCGAAAAGGAGCGGCCGGACGCGCTCCTGCCGACCCTCGGCGGGCAGACGGGGTTGAACACGGCCCTGGCCCTCCATGACCAGGGAGTCCTCGAGCGCCTGGGGGTCGAGATGATCGGCGCTCGCGCGGAGGTGATCCGCAAGGCGGAGGACCGCGGCCTCTTCCGGAGCGCGATGGCGAACTGCGGCCTCGCTTGCGCGCGATCGGGGGTCGCCCTCTCGATGGAGGACGCGCGGCGGGTGCTGGCGGAGATCGGCCTGCCCTGCGTCATCCGACCCGGCTTCACGCTCGGCGGCACGGGCGGCGGCATCGCCTACAACGTCGACGAGTTCGAGGCGATCGTCGCCCGCGGTCTCGCAGCCTCGATGAACAGCGAAGTGCTGATCGAGGAGAGCCTGATCGGGTGGAAGGAATTCGAGATGGAGGTGATGCGCGACAAGGCCGACAACGTCGTCATCATCTGCTCGATCGAGAACTTCGATCCCATGGGCGTGCACACAGGGGACTCGATTACGGTCGCGCCGGCCCAGACACTCACGGACCGCGAGTACCAGAACCTCCGGAACGCCTCGATCCAGGTCATGCGTGAGATCGGGATCGAGTGCGGCGGCTCGAACGTCCAGTTCGCGATCGACCCCAAGACCGGGCGGATGATCGTCATCGAGATGAACCCGCGCGTCTCGCGCTCCTCTGCGCTCGCCTCCAAGGCGACGGGCTTCCCGATCGCGAAGTTCGCGGCCAAGCTCGCGGTCGGCTACACGCTCGACGAGCTCCAGAACGACATCACGCGCGAGACGCCGGCCTGTTTCGAGCCGACGATCGACTACTGCGTCGTCAAGATCCCCCGCTTCGCCTTTGAGAAGTTCAAGGGCGCCGACCGGACGCTCACGACGCAGATGAAGAGCGTCGGCGAGACGATGGCGATCGGACGGACTTTCAAGGAGTCGCTCCAGAAGGCTCTGCGCGGCCTCGAGACCGGCCGGCCGGGCCTCGGACTGGATCCCCGCGACCCCGCCGAGATCCTGGCCGGGGACGAGGCGGCCCTGACGCGTACGCTGCGCGTGCCGAACGAGAACCGGGTGCTCGCGATCCGCGCCGCCTACCGCGCCGGATGGAGCACCGACGACATCAACGAGGCGACGCACATCGATCCCTGGTTCCTCGAGAACATCCGCGAGCTCGTCGAGTTCGAGCAGGAGCTCTCCGGCGCCGCGCTGACGCGCGAGCTGCTCCTCGAGGCGAAGAAGCTCGGTTACAGCGACCGCCAGATCGCTCTCGCAACGGGCGGGAGCGAAGCGGACGTGACCGCGCTGCGCGCCGAATTGGGGATCAACGCCGTCTACAAGCTCGTCGACACCTGCGCGGCGGAGTTCGAGGCGGCGACGCCCTACTACTACTCGAGCTGGGAGGACGAGAACGAGCTGCGTCCTTCGAAGAAGCGGAAGATCGCGATCCTCGGCGGCGGACCGAACCGGATCGGCCAGGGCATCGAGTTCGACTACTGCTGCGTCCACGCGGCCTTCGCGGTGCGCGAGATCGGACGCGAGGCGGTCATGGTGAACTCGAATCCGGAGACGGTCTCGACGGATTACGACACGTCGGACGACCTCTTCTTCGAGCCGCTGACGCACGAGGACGTGATGAACATCGTCCGGGCGATCGAGCCGGAGGGGATCATCGTCCAGTTCGGCGGGCAGACTCCGCTGAACCTCGCGAAGGGGCTGAAGAAGGCCGGGGCACCGCTGATCGGCACCTCGGTCGAGTCGATCGACCGCGCCGAGGACCGCGACCTCTTCAACCAGTGCATCAAGAAGCTCGGGCTCTCCCAGCCCGAGAGCGGGATGGCCTCCAACGCGGGGCAAGCCTTCGAGATCGCGCGCAAGATCGGCTACCCCGTCCTCGTGCGGCCGAGCTACGTGCTCGGCGGGCGCGCCATGGAGATCGTCTACGACGACGAGTCGCTCGACCACTACATGGAAACGGCGGTCAACGCGACGCCCGACCGGCCCATCCTGGTCGACAAGTTCCTCGAAGAGGCGATCGAAGTCGACGTCGACGCGATCTCGGACGGCCAGACGGTGGTCATCGGCGGCGTGATGGAGCACATCGAGGAGGCCGGGATCCACTCGGGGGACTCGACCTGCGTGCTCCCGGCCCACACGCTCGTCCCGGCTACGCTCGACGAGATCCGGCGTGCGACGAAGGCCCTGGCGAAGGAGCTCGACGTCGTCGGTCTGATGAACGTCCAGTTCGCGATCAAGGACGACCGCGTGTACGTCCTCGAGGTCAACCCGCGCGCCTCGCGCACGGTGCCTTTCGTCAGCAAGGCGATCGGCGTGCCGCTGGCGAAGCTCGCGGCCAAGGTGATGTGCGGGCTGACGCTCGAGGAACTCGGGTTCACGGAAGAGGTCATTCCTCCCTACTTCTCGGTCAAGGTCCCCGTCTTCCCCTTCAACAAGTTCCCGGGCGTCGACGTGCTCCTCGGGCCGGAGATGCGCTCGACGGGCGAGGTCATGGGGATCGACGTCGACCTTGGACGTGCATTCGTCAAGGCCTACCAGGCCGCCGGGCTGAAGCTCCCGAAGTCCGGCCGGGTCTTCGTCTCGGTCAAGAACAACGACAAGCGCGCGATCATCCCGGAGGCGCGCACGCTTGCGAGGCTCGGGTACGAGCTCTTCGCGACGGACGGGACGTGGCGGGCCCTCAAGTCGCACGGGATCGCGATTTCGCGCGTGAACAAGGTCCACGAGGGCCGCCCGCACATCGTGGACATGATCAAGAACCGCGAGATCGACCTCGTCCTGAACACGCCCTACGGCAAGCAGCAGCGCGTCGACGACAGCGCGATCCGGGCGGCGGCGGTGGCGAGCGGCATCGGCTGCATCACGACGCGCGCGGGGATCTCGGCCGTCGTCAGCGCGCTCGAGGCGATGCACCGCGGGGACTACGACGTGCGCTCCATCCAGGAGCATCAGGCCACGCTGCGCCCCAGGCCCGCCGCGAAGGCGCGTTCGCGGGCCTGACGAGCGTCCCCCGGCGGGGTCCTGCGCGCTCGCGGGCGGGTGCTACTGGTCGAGACGCTGGCGGGAGGTGACCTCGGCTTCGAAGAGCCACAGGTCCTCGGGCAGCATCTCCGGCTTCAAGCGGCGGTCGGCGACCTCGAGCTTCACCATCGTGACCTTCACGCGCCGGCTCTGCTGCTCGAGCGTGTAGAGGAAGTTCGCCAGCGTCGTGCGACGGAACGTGCGCTCGCGATTGTCGGGCCGGATCGTGATCTTCTTGTCGACGACGCCCTTCGTGAACGGGTCCTCGGACTGGGTCAGGTTCATGTTTCCGACCTCGACCCGGTCCATGCCCGCGATCTTGTAGATGTAGGACTGGAAGTCCGCCTCGCCCTGGAGGTTCTCCCCCTTCTTGCTGTCGGTGAGCTGCGAGTGCTTCCGGGCGAGTTCGACGAGCTGCGTGGCGAGCTTCGACATGTCCGTGTCGTAGTTGCGCCGCATCTCCTCGACCCGCACGGAGCTGCGCCAGCCGGTCCAGGCCAGGACGCACGAGCCCAGCACGGAGAGCAGGATCATCGCGCGCGCCAGGTTCATGGATCGGAAGAAGCTCTTCATGGCGCCGCTCAGCTGCTCGGGGCCTTCGACACGTCGACGGTGACGGAAATGCCGGAGAGGAAGATGCCCTTGCCATCGTCGAGCGCCGTGTTCGTGCGCTCCTCGAAATCCACGTACCAGGGCCGGGTCGCGAGCTCGCGCTTGAACGACTCGTAGAAGTTCGTCGCGAGCGCGGGATTGTCCGCGAAGAAGACGATGTCGAAGCTGATCTTGACCGAGTCCGGCCTGTTCGACTTGCCGCGCTGGTAGACCGAGGTCACCTTCCGCAGCGACGGCCGCGCGGTCCCCGAGCCGTGCTTCTCGAGCACGTCGAGCACGAGAGTGAGCGCGGTGAGCGCCGATTGCGGCTGGCTCACCTCGGCGTCCTGGCCGAGATCCTTCTCCAGCTTCTTGACCTCGGCGTTGAGGAGGGCCTTCACGTGCTCGAGCTGCTCGAACATCGTGCGCTCCTTGTCCGAGTTGGACTTGATCGTCGCGAAGTAGCGGTTGACGTCTTCCGACGGACTCTTGAGCACCCCGCCCTGACCCTTCTTGAGGTCTCCGACCAGGTACGTGCTGGTCCAGTCGCGCCAGACCCCGAGCTTCGCCTCGAGGAACGTCGCGTCCTTGTAGAGGAAGATGTTCCACACGCCGAGCAGCGTCACGAGGAGCAGGGCGACGACGGCGAGCGGCAGCTCGAGGCGCTCGAGCGCGCCCGAGTAGCGGAGCTCGTCGCGGCGCAGAGAAGGACGGAGCTCACCGCCACCCAGCTGGCGCAGGGCGCTCCCGTAGGCCGTCACGAGCTCGCCGGCGCGCTCTTTCGGCGCATCCCCGACCGACTGGAAGACGTCCAGAGGCCGGATCGGAACGTCGAGCACCTGACCCTCGGCCAGGCCGGGAACCTCGAGCCCGCACACGTAGATCGCATCGATCGGATGGAGCGTCCGCGCCGCCGAAACGGTTCGCCCGAGCTCGCGACGGACGCGCCGGACGACCTGATCGACGCGGCGCTCGATGTCCGCCGAATCCACGGGAGAGCCGGGGGCGGCCGGCTCGGCCGCGGGCGCCTCGGGAGCGGTCTCCGCATCCGGCGCGCCGGGAGCCGCGAGCTCGTGGCTGTAGGCTCCCAGGTGGATCGCCCGCATCTCCCGCACCTTGCCGGCGTCGACCACGACGACGGAGGTCGAGACCTCGCCGACGTGGACGAGGATCTGGGCGTTGTCGATGCCGCACACCCCGGCCGCGAGGGCGGCGTTGACCATCGCGGTCGCCTCGAGCTCGGCTTCCTGCGGCTCCACGCCCGCCTTCGCACACAGGACGAGCAGCCGGCGCAGCTCCGCCTTGGGAACTGCCGTGACGAGGAGGTCGCTGGAGTCGCTCGTCGATTCGAGCGTGTGGAAGTCGACGACGACGTCCTCGATGTTCCACTGCGGGAGGAGGCTCTCGACCTCGAACCGGAGGACCTGCTCGATCTTCGCCCGATCGGCGAAGGGCATCTTGAGGTTCCGGAACGCGGCGAGGCCGGTGTCGATCGCGAGTCCGATGTTGTCGGTCGGGATCGTGTGCTGCTTCACCACCTTGTGCAGCGCCGCCACGGCATCCGCGGCCGAATCGGCGCCCGCGGTCGCGGGTTCGCTGCTGGCGCGCGGGAACTCGCCCACGGCGGAAGCCGCAATGCGGCACTTCTTCGGGCTCCCCTCGAGGACGACCAGCTCGAAACGGCGTGCGCCGATACGGACTCCGCAGGAACGGGCCATGAGGATTCGCTAGCGCGCCGGGCTCCAGGTCGAGACGAATGCCGGTCCGTCGAACTCAGCCTGACGACCGGGGGGCAAGACCTTATCCCGGATCTGCTCGTGGTACCACCGTCCGCGCGCGGCGAGCTCCGGCTCCATCGCGGACATCGTCTCGGCCATCCTCCCGGCCTTGATCCGCTCGATGTCGCGTTCGTAGCCGAGGAGCAGCGCCCGGAGGAGGCGGGCGCGCTCGTCGGACAGCGAGAAAGTCGCGACGAGATCGCGCTCGTAGGCCGCGAAGGGCCCGCCTTCCGGCGGCGTGCGGAGACTCGCCGCGGTCGCGAGCGCGCCGGCGGCGGTGCCGGCGACGAAGCAGACCACGGCGAGGAGGACGATCCAGAGCCGGAGGCTCTTCACGGCCGGCGATCCGCCACGGGGCGAGCGAGCTCGGCCCGGTTCAGGTGGTCGAGGCGCTCGATCGCCTCCTCGACGCTGATCTGCTCGCGGCCGTCTGTCGCCCGCAGGCTCGTGCCGGAGGGCAGGCTCCAACTCCTCATGGAGACGGCGAGAGCGATCACGAGGAGGGCGGCCGCGGCGGTGAGCGCGAGCACGAACTGGAAGTTCCGCTCCTCGGATCCGACGGCACGTAGAGACGGCGCCGACTGGGGTTGGAGGACCAGCCCGCCGGGCTGGCCCTCGCCCACGTCGCCGGCGAAGGCGCGACGCGCGACGCGCGCGGCGAATCCCTGCGGGATCACGGCTGCGGCGGCCGGGGTGAACCAGCGCTTGAGATTCTTCTCCCCCTGCGCGCCGGCGCGACAGGGCTGACAATCGAGGAGGTGCCGCCGCAGCGGCGCGGCGCGAACCTCGGAGAGCTCCCCATCGAGGTAGCTCGGAATCAACGGCTCGGCTTGACGGCAATCCATGTCAGCGTCCTTCACTCCTGTCCGAACTCCGGATGCATCTGCAGCAGCTTGTCCTTGAACTTCGCGCGCGCGCGGAAGAGCCGCGACTCGACCGTACCGATCGAGATCTGCAGCACTTCGGCGATGTCCTGGTAGGCCATGTCCTCGAACTCGCGCATGACGAGGACGGTGCGGAAGATCTCCGGCAGCTCCTCCAGCACGGCGTGGGTGATCCGGGCGATCTCCTCGCGCTCCATGTTCGCGCTGGGACCGGAGATCCGCGCCGGGCCCGGAGTCGCGAGGATCTCGGGGTCCTCCACCGTGTGCACCGGCGAGCGGCCCCGCCGCTTCATCCCGTCGAGCATCGTGTTCACCGCGATGCGGTAGAGCCACGTGAAGAACGAAGACTCGCCTTGGAAGGTCGCGAGGCGGCTGAAAGCCTTGAGGAAGGTGTCCTGGACCAGGTCCTCCATCTCGACCGTGTTCCGCGTGTAGTGCCGCGCCAGGCTGAAGATGCGGGTCTGGTAGCGCTCCACGAGGAGCTGGAAGGAAGCCTGGTTCCCGGCCAGGGTCTCCTGCACGAGCGTGTCGTCCCCGGACTGCGGGGATTCCATGAGGGCGGCTTCGGCTTCCACGGGACGACGTCGGACGCCGTCCTGGGGGGTTCTATTCCCGCTGTCCATGGCCGGGGAAGGGTCTTTCGACCTCCCGCAGGGTGTGCCCCAGCTTCTCGCGCTTCGTGCGCAAGTACTTGAGATTGTTCAGGTTCGGCGGGGTGTTGAGCGGGACCTGGTCGACCACGTCCAAGCCGTAGCCGTGGAGACCGGCGATCTTCTTCGGATTGTTCGTGAGGAGCCGCATCCGGCGGACGCCCAGGTATTGGAGGATCTGGGCGCCCAGGCCGTACTCCCGGAGATCCGCGGGGAACCCCAGGGCCTGGTTGGCCTCGACGGTGTCCATCCCGTCGTCCTGGAGCCGGTAGGCCTTGAGCTTGTTCTCGAGCCCGATTCCCCGCCCTTCCTGCCGCATGTAGACGAGGACGCCGTGATCCTGCCGCCCCAGGATCTCGAGCGCCTGGTCGAGCTGCGGACCGCAATCGCAGCGCAGTGAATGGAAGACGTCCCCCGTCAGGCATTCCGAGTGGACGCGGACGGTGACGGGAGCCTCGATCCCGGCGCGGGGACCGTCGAGACCCGGGCCCGGCATCCCGATCGTGAGCGCGACGTGGTCCTTGCCGTCGATCTTCGATCGGAAGAGGTGGGCCATGAACGAACCGAAGCGCGTCGGCAGAGGCACGTCCATCTCGACCGGCTCGATCAGGCGCTCGTTCTGCCGCCGCCAGGCGATCAGGCTCTCGATCGTGCAGATCTTGAGGCCGTGGCGCTCGGCGAAGATCTCGAGATCCGGCATCCGCGCCATCGATCCGTCGTCCTTCATGATCTCGCAGATCACGCCGGTGGCGGTCGATCCGGCGAGGCGAGCGAGGTCCACCATGCCCTCGGTCTGGCCGCCGCGAACCAGGACGCCGCCCTCGCGGGCGCGCAGCGGGAAGACGTGGCCCGGTCTGGCGAGATCCTCGGGCCGGCAGCTCGGCGAGGCTGCAACCCGGATCGTGTGGGCGCGATCCTTGGCGCTGATCCCCGTCGTGACGCCGTGCGCTGCCTCGATCGAGACGGTGAAGCCCGTCCCGAGCTTGCTCGTGTTGCGCTGGACCTGGGGCTCGAGCTGCAGCCGGTCGCAGATCTCGGGCGCCATCGGCATGCACACGAGCCCGCACCCTTCGCGGACCATGAAATTGACGGCTTCGGGGGTGACGTGCTCGGCGAGCATCGCGAGATCGCCCTCGTTCTCGCGGCCAGGGTCGTCGACCAGGATGATCATGCGGCCGCGCCGCAGATCGTCCAGGATCTCGGGGATGTCGGAGATGGTCATGTCGGGAGGTGGTGGGAACGACCGCGACCCTCCATAGTATCGGCTCGTTCCGGACGCGACCAACCTCGGCATGATCCCCTCGAGTTCAACGCGGATCCTGGTGGTCCTCGCGGCTTGGGTGCTCGCCGCCAGCGTGGCGTGCAGGGGGCCGAACGGCACAGGGGGTGAGGAGGAAACTCGGGCCCAGATCGCGGCGATCGCACGGCACGAGGACGCGGACAGCGACGGGGAAGGACTGCTGCAGAGGCTGCTCGCCAGCGGCACGGTGGAGACGCGGGAGAGGGCGGCGGTCGCGCTCGGGCGATTGTCGTTCCCCAAGCACGGCGCGGAGGTCACGAGCGCGCTCTGCGGCGCCCTTCGTGACGAATCGCCTCGCGTGCGCCGAGCGGCGGCGTTCTCGCTGGGGATGCGCGCCGATCGGGCGGCGGCCGAGGCGATTCTCCAGGCCCGAGCGGATGGCGACGACGCCGTGCGCGCGCGCATCGTCGAAGCAGCCAGCCGCATCGACGATCCGGGGTTGCGCGAGCTCGTGCTGGGCGCGCTCGCCGATCCCGCCGCGATCGTCCGCGCGGAGGCGGCGCTCGGTCCCCATCGCTGGCCCAAGGATGCTCCGGACGCGTCCGTGGCCGACGACGCGCTGCTCGGCTTCCTGAAGCGGGAGAACCAGGACGCCGAGACCGTTTGGCGGGCCCTCTTCTCGCTCGCCCGCCGCGCCTGCGTCCGAGCCCGCTCCGCTTTCGAGGCAGGGCTCGGCTCCATCGACGCGCGCGCGCGGATCTTCTCGGCGCAGGGGCTGCGAGGTCTGCCCTTCGAGCCGGCGAGCCGCGATCGGCTGCGAGCTGCCCTCGGGGACGAGGATTGGCGAGTCGTCTGCGAAGCCGCATTCGCTCTGGGCGAGCACCCCCACGCCGACTCGCTGCCCGAGCTCGCGAGGGCGCTCGAGCACGATTCCGCGCACGTGCGCCGGGTTGCCACGGAAGCACTCGGCGGATTCGAGGCTTCTCCGAAGGAGGTCCGGACGCTCCTCGAACGCGCCCGACTGGATCCTTCCCCGAACGTGCGAGCCGCGGCGATCGTGTCGCAGGCTCGCGTCTTCGGGGACGAGGTCGCGACCGAGGTCGAAGCCCTGGCCGAGAGGAGCGATCCCAGGCTGCGCGCGGGCGCCGCGGCTGCAGCCGCGAGGCTGTCCGACGGGCGCGCGGTGCCGATCCTGCTCGAGATGACGCGCGACCCGAACCTGCGCGTCGCCGACATCGCCGTCCGTGGGCTCAAGGATCATCCGACACCCCCGGCCCGCGAGCGCATCGAAGAGCTGCTCGGGGACGCCGATAACGGGCTGCGCCTCGCCGCGGTCGAGATCCTCGAGGAGATCGGCGGGCCGGCCGATCTCCAGTCGCTCGACCGATGCCTGGCCTCGAGCCGCGGGGAGATCGCCGCGGAGATCGCCGTGAACATCGTCGAAGCCGCGGCCAAGATCGGCGGCGAGCACGGACGGGCGGTCGTCGAGCACGGACTCGAGCACCCCGATCCCTTCGTGCGACGGAGAGCGATGGACCTCTTGGCGAAGAGCTTCCACGTCGCGGGCGTTCCAGCCCCGAAACCGTCATCCGAGGCAAGACCCCCGCTCTCGATCCCGCCCTCGAGCCCGAACCCGTGCGTCGAGATCGTGACGGAGCGTGGCGCGATGGTGTTCGAGCTCTTCCCCGCGGACGCGCCGGTGCACGTCCACAATTTCCTCGAGCTCGTTCGCCGCGGCCACTACGACGGACTCGGTTTCCATCGCGTCGTGCCCGACTTCGTCGTCCAAGGGGGCGACCCGCGCGGCGACGGCAACGGCGGGACGACCTGGCGCGGAGTTCCGCTGCGAAGGGAATTCACGCCGCGCAAGTTCGCGCGCGGCTCGCTCGGCATGCCGCGCAACGACGACCCGGACAGCGGCGGCAGCCAGATCTTCGTCACCCACCGCGAGACGCCCCACCTCGATGGGCGCTACACGCTCTTCGGCGAGCTGCGCCAGGGGTTCGAGGTCCTGGACACGATCGAAGTCGGCGACTCGATCCGCTCCGTGCGGGTCCTCGCCTCGGGCGACGCCCGGTAGGCCGCGGGGCCCGCTCCGGGCTCCGGGTCCCCGCCCACTCGGGCTCAATTCCCCCGTCGCGTAGCGTCGATGAGGTACTCCGCGCACGGCCGGCCGAACGGTGGCCGCGGACGCCCCTCCCTTCCCCTCATGCCGACCTCAGATCGCGCCCTCCGCCTCGGCATCCTGGCCTTCGTCGGAACGGGGGCAGTCCTGGCGGCGATGCGGATGCACGCCATCGAGGCGCGCCTCGAGCACGTCGAACTCGTGCCGCGGGCGGACCCGCTCGAGGTCGCACGGCTCTCGAGCTCCCTCGCGCACGTCGAGAACCGCATCGCGCGATCGCTCAACGAGATCGAAGACCTGCGCTGTCAGGGCGAGTACACGGTCGAGATCGACAAGAGGCTCGACAAGCTCCAGGGCGGACTCTCGGGCGCCGCGAGCAACCTCGCCGAGCAGCGCAAGCGCCTCGAGGAGTGGGAAGCGCTCCGCGACCAGATCGGCCCGAAGGCCCTCGACGCGCGCATGGACGAGTATCGGCGTGGGACGGAGGCGCAATGGCAGCGCGTCGACCAGGCGGCCCGCGTCGCGCGCGAGATGGCCGAGTCGGCGCGCGCGGGCCTCGGCCAGGTCGAGAGGAGCATGGCCCGCGACGAGGAGCGCATGTGGGCCGAGCTCGTCGCGCCGACCGTGCAGATCCTCGGCGAGGAGTCGGTCGGGAGCGGCGTGCTGTTCCGGTCCGAGCCCGTGGGGGAGACAGGCGAGTTCCGGACCTACGCGCTGACCGCCTGGCACGTGATCCGCGATCTTCAGACCGCGCCCGACGACCTGTCGTTCTCGGTGCCGGTGACGATCTATGGCGAAGACCGGAGGACGACGGCCGAGACGGCGACCGTCGTCAAGTACGACGCGGGGATCGACGTCGCGCTCCTGCTGCTGAACACATCACGGCAGATCGATTGCGGCGCGAAGCTCGCGCCGCGCTCCAGGCTGGATCGCGTGCACATCTTCGATCGCATCTACGCGGTCGGATGCCCGCTCGGGAACGAGCCGATCCCGACCTTCGGCGAGGTCGCCGACACGCATCACACCGTGGACGGGTCGAGCTACTGGATGATCAGCGCTCCGACCTACATCGGCAACTCGGGCGGCGGGATCTTCGACGCGCGCACGCACGAGCTGCTCGGCATCTTCTCGAAGATCTACACGCACGGGACGCTGCGGCCGACGGTGATCCCCCACATGGGGCTCGTCACGTCGCTCGGGACCGTGTACGACTGGCTCGAGCGTGTCGGCTACGGCCAGCTCGAGGGTCACGAGGATCTCGCGCAGGCCCAGTCCGCCGCCGCGGATCGCTGAAGCCGCGCTCCGGCCCTAGTGCCGGAAGTGCCTCATCCCCGTGAAGACCATCGCGGCTCCGCGCTGATCGCACGCCGCGATCACCTCCGCGTCGCGCACCGAGCCGCCCGGCTGGAGAATCGCCGTCGCGCCGGCCTCCATCGCCGCGATGGCGCCGTCGGGGAACGGGAAGAACGCGTCGGAAGCGACCACGGAGCCCTTCGACCGGTCCCCCGCCTTCGAAACGGCGAGCTTCACCGAGTCCACGCGGCTCATCTGCCCGGCGCCGACGCCCACGACCTTCGTCCCGACCGCCAGCACGATCGCGTTCGACTTGACGTGCTTGCCGACCTTGTCCGCGAAGAGGAGGCCCTTCATCTCGGCCCCGGTGGGCGCGCGCTTCGTCACGGCCTTGCAATCCGTCGGTTCGGCCGCGAGGAGGTCTCGATCCTGGAGGAGGAACCCGCCGACGAGCTTCTTCACCTCGAAGTCGCGCGCGTCGCGGCTCGCGGGGCCGAATTCGCCGCACTCGAGCAGCCGGACGTTCTTCCCCCACTTCGGTTTCGTCGTCAGGAGCTCCAGGGCGTCCTCCTCGAAGCGGGGCGCGACGATCGCCTCGACGAAGCGGTTCCCGGTCACGAGCAACTCCGCGCAGGCCATGTCGAGCGGCCGCGTGAACGCGAGCACCGAGCCGAACGCCGACACCGGATCGCCGGCCCAGGCCAGCTCCAGGGCTTCCGCGATCGTGCCCGCTTCGGCCGCGCCGCAGGGGTTGTTGTGCTTGATCACGCACACGAAGGCGCCGGTGAACTCCTTGGCCAGCCCGAGCGCGCTGTCGAGGTCGACCAGGTTGTTGTAGGAGAGCGTTTTGCCTCCCAGGACGCGCGCGGCGGCGACGCTCGGTTCCCGCGAGCCTCCCATCCGGTAGAACGCCGCGACCTGGTGCGGGTTCTCGCCGTAGCGCAGGTCCGAGACCTTCGTCCCGGCGAGAGCGGAGCTCTCCGGGAAGGGCGCGGCCACGCGCCCCTCTTCCTTCTCGCGCTCGAACAGCCAGCGCGCGATCGCCGCGTCGTAGCGCGCGGTCGCGCCGAAGGCCTTGGCGGCGAGCTCGCGCCGCAGCTCGTCCCGGATCTCCCCGCCGCCCTTCCCGATCCCGTCGAGGACGCGACCGTAGTCCGCCGGATCGGTCACGACCGCGACGAATCGGTGGTTCTTCGCCGCGGACCGCACCATCGATGGGCCGCCGATGTCGATCTGCTCGATCGCCTCGGCTCGATCCACGCCTTCCTTGGCGATCGTTCGCTCGAAGGGATAGAGGTTCACGACCACGAGGTCGATGGGGAGGATCTCGTGCTCCGCCATCGCGCCGCGGTGCGACTCGACGTCGCGCAGAGCCAGGATCCCGCCATGAACCTTGGGATGGAGCGTCTTCACCCGCCCGTCCATCATCTCGGGGAAGCCCGTGTAGTCGGAGACCTCTCGCACCGGAATCCCCGCCTTCCGGAGCGCGGCGAAGGTCCCCCCGGTCGAGAGGATCTCGATGCCCATCTGGGAGAGCGTTCGGGCGAAATTCTCGATCCCTGTCTTGTCGGAGACGCTGATCAGCGCGCGTTCGATCCGGTGTGCCACGGCTACTCCTCTACTTGCGGGTCAGCTTCTCGAGCGTCGCGCGGAACGCCGCGGGGTTCACGAATCCCGACGATCCCGCCAGGAACTTGCCCTCCGCGTCGGCGAAGAGCACGAACGGGAGCATCGTGGCGTCCTCCAGGCGGTAGGCCAGGCGCAGCACGCCGTCTTCCGTGTCGTCCGCGTCGCTCGCGAGCGCCACGAAGTGCTCCTTCAGGAGAGGCGCGACGTCCGGCCGCGGGACGACTCCCTGCACGAGGGAGCGGCATTGGCCTCAAGCCTCCCGCCCCATCTCGATGAAGACGAGCTTCTTCTCCTTGCGCGCCTCCGCGAGGGCGTCCTCGAAGCTCGTGTGCCAGGACATCGTGCCCCGGTCGTCGAAATGCGGATGTCTCCGGTGCTCGCCCACTTGCATCAACCCTTCTTCGCGGGCTTGTGGCTCCGCAAGTACGCCTCGATGAACTCGTCGATGTCGCCATCGAGCACGGCCTGGATGTTCCCGACCTCGTGCCCGGTCCGATGGTCCTTGACCATCTGGTAGGGGTGCAGGACGTAGGACCGGATCTGGCTGCCGAACGCGATCTCGCCCTTCTGGCCGTAGAGCTTCGAGAGCTCGGCGTCGCGCTCGGCCTCCTTCATCTGGTTGAGCTTCGCCTGGAGGAGCTTGAAGGCCATCTCGCGGTTCTTGCCCTGGCTGCGCTGGCTCTGGCAGCGCACGACGATCCCGGTGGGGATGTGGGTCATGCGCACGGCCGATTCGACCTTGTTCACGTTCTGCCCGCCGGCCCCGCCCGCGCGCATCGTGTCGACCTGGACGTCGGCTTCCTTGATCTCGATCTCGCCGACGTCCTCGACCACCGGCGTCACGTCCACCGAGGCGAACGCCGTGTGCCGCCGCGCCTGGGCGTCGAAAGGGCTGATCCGCACGAGACGGTGCACGCCGGTCTCGGCCTTGAGGCGGCCGAACGCGTAGTCGCCCTCGATCTGCAGCGTCGCGGTGCGGATGCCGCCCTCCGTCTCGTCGGAACGCTCGAGCTCGGTGACGACGTAGCCCTTGCGCTCCGCCCAGCGCACGATCATGCGCATCAGCATCGCCGCCCAGTCGCACGAATCGACGCCGCCCGCGCCGGGATTGAGCTGGACGAAAGCGCCGCTGCGGTCGTTCGGACCGCCGAGCATCACGCGGAAGTCGAGCTCGTGGACCGCGTCCTCGATGCTCGGCAGGAGCGCCTCCATGTCGGCCAGGACCTCTCCCTCGCCGGCTTCCTCGCCCATCTGCCGCAGGGTCTCGAACTCCTCGAGGAGCACGCCGAGCTTCCGGACCGGCTCGACGACCGAGCGCGCGGACTTCATCTCGACCATGACCTTCTGGGCGCGCTCGGGGTTCGTCCAGAAATCAGGGGACGACTGGAGCTCGTCGATCTCCTTCAGCCGCTTCTCGTGGGAAGCGAAGTCAAAGAGAGTCCTTCAGCTGGACGAAGCGGGCCTGCAGTTGTCCGACGCGTTCGCGAAGTTCTCGGGCGGAAGTCATGGGGCGGAGATTGTAGGGATCCCCGGGCCTCCGGGAAGGCTCATTTCCCCGCGCGGTCGAGGAGGCCTTCCTCGGCGCACAGACGCAGGACCTCGCCGAGGGCCTTGGGAACTCCCGCGCTCAAGACCTCGCAGCCGTCCTCGGTGACGACGACGACGTCCTCGATGCGCACGCCGATCCCGGTCGCGGGCTCGTAGACCCCCGGCTCGACCGTGAAGACGACCCCGGGCTCGAGCGGCGCGTTCCCCCGGCCCACGTCGTGGACCTCGAGGCCGACGTAGTGGCAGGCGCCGTGGGGCATGAGCTTCTCCATCCCGTGCTCCTTCAGCACGGCGCGACAGGCCCGATCGACGTCTCCCATCGTCTTCCCGGGCTTCACCGCCGCGATCCCGGCCTCCTGCGCGGCCAGGACGGCCCGGTAGATCTCCTCCATCCGCGGCGTGAGCTTCCCGTCGATCGGCCAGGAGCGCGTGATGTCGCTCGTGTAGTGGTCGAGCTCGGGCGCGTAGTCGATCAGGAGCATCTCCCCGGCGTTCATGACGCGCGAGCTCGCGGAGTAGTGGAGCGCCAGGGCGTTGGGCCCCGAGCCGACGATCGCGTGGTAGGCGGGGCCGTCGGCGCCCGCGCGGCGGTGCACGAAGGTCATCAACGCCTCGATCTCCCATTCGCCTAGGCCCGGCCGCGTGGAACGGATCGCCTCGATCATGGACATCGAGCCCGCGTGAGACGCGCGGCGGATCGCGTCGATCTCCTCGGCAGTCTTCACGCGACGCATCTCGTCGAGGACTTCACGCATGTCCTTCACTTCGGCTCCGAAGTCCTTCGCGAGGCGTTCCGCGAGCGCCTTCTCGCGGCTGATCCGTCCGTCGAGCGGGTCCTTCTCGATCTGCCGGTCGTAGGGCTTCGCGCGATCGAAGCAGCCCGCGAGCTCGACGTGCGGCTGCGAGGAGGTCCAGACGACCTTCTGCGCGGCCGTCTTCTCCTTCAGCACCTCGGTGAGGTCGCCGATCGGCCGCAGGTCGCGGAACCCCGTGACCTCCTTCACCCAATCGTCGCCCGTGTCCCACAGCTCGCCCTCCCAGGACTCGCTCATCTTGTTGGGCTTCGGCAGGAAGAGGATCTCCTCGCCCGACCTCGCGTCCATCAGCAGCGCCGCGTTCGGACTCTCGACGCCGGTCAGGTACCAGAACGTCTTGTCCTGGCGGAAGGCGGTGTAGTCGCGCGTCGGCGGGAGTCCTCGGACGAGGACGAGGCCGTCGCCGAGCTTCGCGCGCAGCGCCGCGCGCCGGCCGGAGTGGAAAGCGGATCCCAGTCCGCACTTGCGGGTGCGGTCGGGCTCCGTCGGAAGGAGGAACATCGCGGCGAGCGCGATGGCCATGATCGTCTTCACGCTTCAGCTCCCTTCATCCGCTGATCACAGCGACATTCCGAACTCGTCCCCGCCAAGCGGATAGCGAGGACCGCCGGGGGGACCCAGGCTCCCTTTCCAGGGGTCGGGTCGCGCGATCGGCAGGACCACCTCGCGGCTGACCTGGATCGCGGCATGGTACCGCGACCCGCGCAGGACGATCCTCCACAGCAGGACGAGCTGTCCGATTCCGAGGAGCGCCGCGACGCCGCCGAGCCCCGCGTCGCGGCCAACTTCGCCCTCGATCGAACGAGCGAGGACCCCTGCGGCGACTACGAGCGCGCCTTCGACGAGCAGGAGACCGATCATCGGCCGCAGCATCTTCACGGGGTGCCGAATCATCGAGGCGGCGGTGCACAGGCCGGCCCAGACCGCCGAGGAGGTGTCGTGCAGAGCCAGCCGCGCGCGGCCATAGTCGCCCCAGACGAGCAGCAGCGCGAATCCGAGCGCGTAGATCAGCTCCTGGGCTCCGCGGACGAGGAACACCGTGCGCTCGGAGGGAAGCGTCTCGAGCCGGCCGGCATCGCCGGCCGGCACACCCAGGATCCATTCGAGCGCGATCGTGTTCCAAGCCCACCCCTGCACGAGCCAGGTCAGGAGCGACAGGAGGAGCAGCGTGACGATCGCGAGCCGGAAGAAGCGCCAGAAGTAGCGCGCCCCGCCGAGGAAGAAGCGCTGCAGGGAGTGGCCGCGCGTCGGTTCCAGGAAGACCTGGAGCCATCCCCCGGCGGAGAAGATCCCGAGGAGCACCGCGAGGACGACGAGCACCGACCCGAGCCGGCCCGTCGTGGCGTCGAGCATGGCCGACTGGAGACGGTGGTCGAAGCGGAACGGCTCGCCGAGATCGCGGAACAGGCTTCCCGGCTCGTACCGATGGCGGATCGCATCCTCGAGCCAAGCGTGGAGAAGCAGCGCGGGAGCGATCGCGAGCGCGGCCTCGAGGCCCCAGACGACCAGCCAGACGGGCGGGCGGCCGAGCGCGGCGCGCAAGGCCCTGATCCAGACGGGAAGACTGGCCGCGTCCGCGGAGACCCGGGACTCGAGGGCTTCAGCCACCGATCGCTCCGTACCCATGGAGGAGGTGCGAGTACTGGGTGAAAACGCGCTCCGCCCAGCGCAACGGAGTGCGCTCGTCCGTCGCGTCGAACCACTGGTTGTCCGAGTAGTCGAGATCCAGCGTGATGACGCGGTCGGGATCGAGGATGGCGGCTGTGAGCTTCTGCTTGAACGCGCCCCGGCCCTCCAGCGGCTTCCACCAGGTCGAACGCGCCTGCTCCTCGCGGGACCAAAGCAGGGTCTCGGAAGCCCCGCCCTCGTAGCGGAGCTCGAGCTTCACGGGCAGGAGCAGGGTCCCCTTCCGGCGGACCATGATCTCGATCTCCCATCCGAGCTCGGGCTTCTCTTCTGGCTTCGGCTCGATCGACGAGACCGGGTCCGTCTCCGCCTTGCCTTCCTCCGGTGCCGCGCGTTTCCACGAACCCATCGCGTCCTGGAACCATCCGGAGGGCTTGCGAGAGCGTTTCTGCCCGACCTCGACGCTCCAGTCGACGGTCGCCGTGTCGCGGAACACGGAGTCGAAGAACCAGGGGATGTCGACGCGCGCTCCTTCCTGGAACGCCTGGAAGAAATCGTGCGGGTAGGGATGGCCGTAGCGCCACCGCTCGGAATAGAGCCGCATCCCACGCAGGAACGGCTCCCATCCGACCATCCCGGCGAGAGTGCGCAGCGCGTTCGCGGTCCGGCGGTAGCTGTTCGTCCGGTAGCTCGTCCGATCCGCGTACAGCCAGCCGGGCGTGTCGATCGGATCCGTGTCGGGATCGGCGAGGTAGCCGTTCCGATCGCCGGAGCGAGGATCGGTGCGCATGCGCGCGAAGGAGAGCATCGGCTGGAGCCTCCACCAGTCGAGGATCTCCGAGGGGGCCGCCGGATCGAGATGGAATCCGCGCGGAAGATCCCAGCGCTTCAGGGCGAGTGCGTCGGCGATCGGCCCGCCCCCGGGCCCGCGCGCCATCGCGACCCCGTCGAAGGGAACGCCCGCGAATTCGGTCGTGCGGTGCGAGAAGCCGTAGCGCCGGAGCAGCGCCTCGCTCTGGGTGAACGTGTTGAAGCCCTCGTCGAGCCACGAGGCCTCGAACTCGTTGTTCCCGACGAGGCCGTACCAGAACTGGTGGCCGCACTCGTGGACGGTGACGCTCTCGGGCCTGTGCATGCCCTCGGTCGCAAGGAGGCTCGTTCCCGCCGTGAAGAGGGTCGGGTACTCCATCCCTCCCGCGGCGCTGCCCCAGGCGGGATCGACGACCGTCACGTGCTCGTAGGGGTACGCGCCGAACCACACACCGTAGAAGAAGAGCGCCGTGCACGTGGCCTCGTAGTGGCGCTCGGCCTGGTGCGCGTGCTCGGGCTGGAGGAGGACGGTGACATCGACGTCGCGCAGCGCCACGTCTTCGATCGACCGGCCCAGCGCCAGCGCGGTCCTGGGGACCTCCTCGGGGAACCGCGCCGCCCAGTCGGCGAAGTGGAAGGGCTTTCGGGAGACCACGTAGTCCGCGTCCGCGGTCCAGGCGAAATCGTGGACCAGCGGGAGCCTGCCGGTGCGGTCCGCCGCGGCTTGGTCCGCCGGCGACGGGGCGACGAAGCGCGCTCGCACCCGGCCTTCGGAGACCTGTTCCGGCTCGTGCAGGACGCCCGAGGCCCCGATCCGGCCCGCGTACTCGGCGGGGAGGTCGAGCGTGACGTCGTAGGCACCGTAATCGGAGAAGAACTCCGTGCTCGAGTGGAACTGGTGGCAGTTCCAACCGTTGCCGCTCTCGTAGACGCCGAGCTTCGGGAACCACTGCGCCATGAACAGGAAGTCGTCCTTGTATCCCGTGCGCCGCCGGTTGCGCGGGATCCTCGCTTCCCACCGCACGGTCACCGCGAGACTCTCCCGCGGCCGCACGGGCTTCTTCAGCTTCACGCTGAAGACCGTCCGATCGTCCTCGTTCCGGTCGTCGGGAGCCCGCCACACGAGGTCGCCGGCAAGCTCCACGCCGTCGACCTGGATCGAGGTGACGCGCTGCCAGCCCCACTCGTCCGCCTTGTCCTGCAGCTCGAGTCGGCTGCCCGCCTCGCGCGCGACGGTCGACCGATCGTTGGCGAAGGCGTTCCAGTAGAGGTGGAACCACAGGTCGGGGACGTCGTCGCGGCTCTCGTTCCGCCACAGGATCGTCTCCTCGCCTTGGAGTGCGCGTTCGGCCACGTCGACTCGCGCTTGGATGCGATAGTCGGTCCGGCAGGAGCGTCCCTCCTCGACTTGCGCCGCGCCGGGCAGGGCCAGGGCGCACCCGGCCGCCGCCGGCAGCCCGAAGGTCAGGAGCCGGCTTCGCACGCCCCAGGACATGGCTGCCGATGATGCGCGGCTCGCCGCGGAGCGGCAAGGGAGGCGGATTCCACTTCAAGGGATTCCTGCGCGTGACCTGCGAGGGATCCGCGGGAATCCCATTCCGGTGTTCAAGCGCGGTGCTGCCCGCGGACGAAAGGTCTTCTGACCCGGGCCGGTCTCCGGGCAAGGCTTTCCAAGGTCCATGCAAGTTTCGACGGAACCCATGTCGCAGTCTCCCACACGGCAGGAAATCAACGCGGCCGTGACGGAAGGCGTGCGGGCGCCGCTCGCGGCGCTGCGGGCCTCGATGGAATCGCTTTCGCACGCCTTCCAGCCCGGGGATCCGCGCTCCCTCGCCGTCCACGGTGCCCTCGAGGAGGTCGTCCGGCTCGGGCACGAAGTCCAGACGATCCTCGACTACGCGCTCCCGCAACCCACGCGGCCGCTCTCCTGCTCCCTGCTCGAGATCGCCTGCTCCGCCCGAGCCGCGCTCCCGCCCGAGCATCGCGCGCAGGTCCTCCTCGCGATCGAGGACCGCCGCGCCAGGTTCACGGTCGACGGCGCGCTGCTCTCGAGGTCGATCGCGCGCATGCTCGAGACGGCCTTGGCGGGCACTCGCTCGCACGTCCTCTTGCGCTCGCGCCTCCACTCGGGCGAAGCCGTTTTCGCCCTCGTACACGCGACGCCTCCGCCCTGGAACGCTCGAGGGGCGCCTCCCCGCTTCCGCTCGGCCGCCACGGCTCTCGGCGCGGAGATCGCGCAGCGCGACGTCGAACGCATGGGTGGAAGCTTCGTGTGCCGACACCAGCCGGGCGGGAGCACCGTCCTGGAGTTCCGGTTTCCCGTCGAGGTCGCGGCCAAGGCCTGTGCGTGATGGCGGACTCCCTCGAGATCCTGATCGTCGAGGGCGAGGACCCGATCACCACGGCCCTCGCCACGGCTCTCGGCAAGCGAGGCTATCGCGTCGCGACGGCCCGGGACGTCGAGACGGCGCTGGCTCTGCCGACACCCGACGTCGTCGTCTGCGAAGCGCGGCTTTCCGGAGCCTGCGGCTTCGATCTCCTGTCGGCGATCACGGAGCGCGGCGAGCGCGCGAGGTCCGTGCTCCTGCTCTCGGAACCGACCGTGGAGGACTGCCTGCGCGCCTTCCGCCTGGGAGCCGCCGCCCTCCTCACGAAGCCCTTCCGCCTGGCCGATCTGGTGCGCGCCGTGGAAGCCGAGGAGGCCTCGACGCGCCGCCGACCGCGCGACGAGACGGCCGGCCTGGATCTCCCCGCATCGCCCGCGGCGGACCTTGAGTTCCGCCGGGCCTATGCGCCCGTGCCCGACTCGATGGACCGCTGCGCGCGAGAACTCGTCTCGTTCTGCACGTTTCACGGCGTGCCGCCGTCCACCCGGGCGCGCATCGCCGGAGCCGTGTGCGAGATCGTCGACAACGCGCTTCGTCACGGGGAACTCGGCGGGAGCAGCCGGATCCGCGTGGAGGGTCACTTCGAGAGGAACTGGCTGCACGTCGAGGTCCAGGACGGCGGAGCGGGCTTCGATCCGCGCTCGCCGGGCGCCGCGCTGCCCCTCGGTCCCGCCCTCACGGGTCTCGCTCGCGCGAAGGCCCTCAGCGACGGGCTCGACCTTTCGACTTCGCCGGGGGCCGGCACTCGCATCGGCCTGCGCTTCTGCGTCTCCTCGGTCGCCTTCCCCGACGCCAAGGACGATCTCTCCGAGGCGGATTTCCTGACCCCAGAACGCGCCCGGGACACCCTGGTGAGCCTGATGGAGGGGAAAACCCCGGAGGTAACGGGCATTTCACCCGCCATCGCCGTCGTCCTGGGCAGATTGCTCGCGGGGCCCGACCCGTCCCTTCTGACCGCTGAAGGGAGACCGAGAAGTCTTCGATTTCCCTGAAATGACCCCTCCTTCCTACAATCCCCTTCTGGACACGGTGATTCCGTCACCGCGTCCATCTTCCCGGAGGGAGGTCCCCCTGCTGACCCTCCCACTCCCTCCCCGCAGAGGTTGACCATGTCCATCGAACGCATCCTCGTCGTCGACGACGACTCGCTCGGCCGCAAGTGCCTCGTGGAGGCGATCTCGGAACTCGGATACGACGTCTCCCAGGCCGCGACCCCTGCGGACGCGTTCGATCGCGCGGGCGCCACGAGCCCCGACGTCGTCCTGGTCGACCTCCACAAGAACGGAGGCTCCTTCGACGGGATCGAGTTCGTCCGCGGAGTGAAGGCGCGCTACCCGGAGATGCCTCTGATCGCGGTCGCCGCGGAGGATTCGGTCGAGGCGGCCGTCCAGGCGATGCACCACGGCGCGAGCGACGTGTTGCTCAAGCCCTGGACACCCGAGGCGATCGAGCTCGTGCTGGAGCGCCTCGAGCACGTGGCCCGCCTCGAGCGCGAGAACCAGTACCTGCGCCAGGAGATCTCGGGCGGCGCGCCCCCGGACATGGTCGCGAAGAGCCCCGCGATGGTCCTCGCGATGCGCACCGCCTCGCGCCTGGCGCGCTCGAAGGGGACGGTGTTGATCTCGGGAGAGGCAGGCTCGGGCAAGGAACGCCTCGCCCAGTACATCCACCAGAACAGCCCGCGCGCCGACCGGCCCTTCATCCGCATCAACTGCGCGCAGTTCCCCGGCCAAGTGCTCGAGTCCGAGCTCTTCGGTCGCGAGCAGGGACCCTTCGCGGGCCCCTACCGGCTCCGGACGGGGCGTTTCGAGCTCGCCGACGGAGGGACGATCCTCCTCGAGGCCATCTCGGAAGTCTCGGTGGACATGCAGCAGAAGCTGATTCAGGCGATCGACAAGCAGGAGATCAAGCGCGTCGGGGGAACGAGGCCGATCACGGTCGACGTGCGCGTCCTCACGACGTGCACCCGCGACCTGTACGAGCTCGCTCGCGAGAACAAGTTCCGCGGCGATCTCTGCGAGCGACTCAAGGCGCTCGAGGTCCGCGTCCCGTCGCTGCGCGAGCGCCCCGAGGACATCCTTCCGCTCGCGCGCCATTTCGCCGACCACTTCGGTCGAGCGAGCGGGACGGGGTCGCCTCGTTTCACCTCGGAAGCGCTCGAGCGGATGGCCGCGTGGACCTGGCCGGGCAACGTGCGCGAGCTCGAGTCGGCCGTCCATCGGTCCGTCGTGGCCCTGCGGCGGAGCTTGATCAGCGCCGGCGACCTGGGAATCGCGACTCTCGCCGCGCCGGCCGAGTCGGCCGCGGCCGCGGGAACCGTATCGACGCTCGAGCTCGGCCCCTCGCTGGCGAACCGGCCGATGGAGGAGATCGAGCGCGTCGCGATCCTGGCCACGCTCGAAGCGACCGGCGGCAACAAGACCGAAGCGGCCCGCCGCCTCGGGCTCACGGCGCGAACGCTCAGCAACAAGATGAAGATCTGGCGGGCGGCCGGGCTCGTCGCCTAGCCGGCCATACTCGACCTTCAGAGCCCGAAGCCGCGGCCGCGCGCGCTCTCGCGGCCCGCGTGGAATCTCCCGGGCGAAAAGAACCCGGAGTCGAAGGCACTGACGGGCTCCCGGGCCAGCATCTGCGCGACCCCTTCGCCGACCGAGGGAGCGAGCTTGAAGCCGTGGCCGGAGAATCCGGCGACGACGAGGAGCCCCGGTGCTCCCTCGATCGGCCCGATCAGCGCCTGGCTGTCCGGCGAGAGCGTGTACATGCCGACGAGGGAGCCGACGTCACGGCGCTTCGTGTACTCCGGCATGCGCGACTCGAGGCGCGAGCGGGCCCACGAGCGGAACTCGTCGCTCACGTTCGGGTCGAGATCGTCGGGATCGGGAACGTCGGCGTCGCGGGACAAGTCCATGCCCCCGATCCGCGTGCGAGGCGCGACCAGGCCTTCGCGCGAGGGGTGCATCTCGATGCGCGCATAGAAAGCGTGCTCGAGGTCGAGCAGGACGGGATGCTCCGCCGGTTCGAGCTCCTCGGGATCACGCAGCCATTCCTCGGTCCCAGGGCGCGAAGGCGCGGCTGTCAGGCGAGAGGGAGGCCCTTCGAGGAAGTGCTGCTCGGGCCGGACGGCTCGCAGCGGGAGGTCGATCCCCGCGCGCAACAGGAGCTTGCGCGCCCACGGCCCGGCCGCGACGACGACCGTCTCGGCCTCGACGGGCCCTTCGTCCGTCTCGACGCCCACCACGCGGCTTCCCGAGCGCAGAAAGCCTCTCACCGCGTTCCCCAGGCGCGTGACGGCCCCATTCTCGCGTGCCAGCGCCGCGAAGGCTTCGACGGTCGCCACGGGATCCACGGCCGCGCCTCCGGGTTCGTAGGCGGCCATCGATCCGTCGCGGACCTCGATCCCAGGAACCAACCGGCGGATCGCCGCCGCATCGAGGCGCCGCACGTCGATCCCGATCCCGAGCATCATCTCGACGTTGCGATCGACGAGCGCGGCGCCCTCGGGATCTCCTGGACCGACGAGGGTGATCACGCCCGAACGCTGGAAGCCGATCCGCCGTCCGGTCCTGCGCTCGAAGCCCGCGTACACCGCGAGCGAGTCGCGCGCCATCCCCGCGACTTCGCGCTGCGAGTAGAACTGCCGCAGGATGGCCCCCGAGCGTCCCGACGAGCCGGCCGCGAGCGCGGTCTTCTCGAGGAGGACGATCGGGTGTTCCCCGGGGTTCGAACGCAGAGCGGCCTGCCAGGCGATCGAGACGCCCATGACGCCCCCGCCGACCACGACGACCTTCGCTTTCATCGAGTCCCGAAGTCGTCAGTAACTTCTCGCGGGTCCCGGTGTCCAGCGAGACGACCCCGCCGGCCCGGGAGCGGGCCGGCGGGGCTGATCGGGTGGGGAGCGAGCCTCGACGGCATCGCACGAGCTAGCGCTGTGAGGGGAACGCGCATGCGACCGTGCGTCGCCGGATGTCGTGGATCGACTCCCCGGCCGGAGTCCGCTCCGGCAGCTTGCGCCGGGTGGAGAAAGGTCTCAAAACGTACAATGCCGCGTTCCCGCGCATGATTCCGCCCCGCAAGACGCGATCGATCCGCATCCGAGATCTCTCGATCGGGGGAAGCTTCCCGATCGCGGTCCAGAGCATGGCCGCGACGAGGACCCAGGACCTCGACGCGACCCTGCGTCAGATCCGGATCCTGGAAGCCGCCGGAGCCGATCTCGTGCGCCTCGCCGTCGACAGCCGCGCCGACGTCGAGGCGCTGGCGAAGCTGCGGGAGAAGACACGCGCGCGGTTGTCGGTCGATCTCCAGGAGAGCTACCGGCTGGCGGCCGAGGTCGCGCCCTTCGTCGACAAGATCCGCTACAACCCGGGCCATCTCCACCACCACGAGAAACAGAAGCCGGTCGAGGACAAGGTGCGTTTCATCGCGGACGTCGCGGCCAAGCACGGATGCGCGATCCGGATCGGGATCAACGCGGGCTCGATCGCGCCCGCCTACCTGGATCGATTCGGCGAGGACCACGTCGCGGCCATCGTCGCCTGCGCGGTCGACCACTGCGCCATCCTCGATGGACTCGGGTTCGCCGACTATCTCGTGTCGATCAAGGACTCCGATCCGCGACTCGTGGTCGACGCCAACGTCCGCTTCGCCGCGGAGCGGCCCGACGTTCCGATCCACCTGGGCGTCACGGAAGCCGGCTTGCCACCGGAAGGCATCATCAAGACCCGCATCGCGTTCGAGCAGTGCCTCGCGCGCGGCATCGGCGACACGATCCGCGTCTCGTTGACGGTTCCTTTCGACGACAAGGGCAAGGAAATCGAGGTCGGCCGCGAGATCCTGGGCGACATCCAGAGCGGACGATTCCGTTCCGTGCCCCCGAATTTCTTCGACGGCCTCAACATCATCGCCTGTCCTTCGTGCTCGCGCGTCGAGAACGAACGCTTCATCGAGCTCGCGGAGGAGGTCAAGCGGCTGACGGCGTTCGCCAAGGACCACGATCTCACCATCGCCGTGATGGGCTGCCGGGTGAACGGGCCGGGCGAGACGGACGACGCGGACCTCGGCCTCTGGTGCGGGCCGACGACGGTGAATCTCAAGCGCGGGCCGGAGGAGATCGGCGCCTACTCCTACGACGAGATCCTCCCGAAGCTCCGCGTGGAGCTCGATCGGATGATCGCGGGCACGCCCGGCTCGCCCAAGAGCTGACGCCGCGTCCCGCTCAGGCGCCCGAGCGCGCCAACGAGCTACGCCCGGCTTCGCGCAGGCGCTCGCCGAGCTCGTGCCGGAAGTAGTGCGAGCTCTCGTACTCGGTCAAGTACTCGCGCATGCCTCCGCCGCCGCCGCCCATCCCCTTGTTCGCGGCCTTCGCGACCTCGGCCACGTGCGACCTCCAGTCGATCCCGGCCGCCGCGGCGGCGAGGAGCAGCCGGCCGAGCGCTTCGTCGACCTGACCGATCTCCGCGCGCAGGTCGTCGATCACGAGGGCGACGAGCGCGCGCCGGAACGCCTTCTCGGCGCCGGGCCCGCGCACGCGCTCGGGCGCCTGCTCGATCGCGCTCCAGAAGAGCTCGAATACGTTCTCGAGGGACCCGACTCGCGCGCGGATCGTCGCCCGATCTTGAGGCAGCGAGGTCTCGTAGCGATCGCAGATCTCGTCCACGAGCGCGGCGAAGTCGGCCAGAACCTCCGTCCCGGCCCGGCGCTGGGCCTCCTCGGCCGCGGCCTGCAGCTGCTCGGGTCGCGGTCTCTTCAGGAACCCGCGGAGCCCTCGCTCCTTGGAGACCGCCGCCATCTCCTTCGCGTAGCGCACGTTCCACTCGCGCAGGCGTCCCTCGAGATCGGCCAATCGTGCTTCCCAGTCTTCCATGATCGCTCCCCGACATGATTCCAATCGGCGCTGGGAATCCAAGCCCCGCCCGGGAAGCCCGGCGAATCACTCCGAACGATCCGCCTTCCGGCCGGACGCGCGCAGCTTGCTCCCGAAGAAAACGAGCCCCATCCCCGCGAAACCGAGGAGCGCCGTGAGCGGGATCGCGCGGTGAGTCGCCAGCTTGACCTCGGTGTAGGTCCTGCGCTCCTTGAACTCGCGGACGCGGCCGCCGACGGTCGCGCTCGTGAGGTTGAGCACGCCGGCGAGGATCACGACGAGGCCGGCGATCGTCGCGACCCATCCCCACCGTTCCCGGCCCGAGAGAACCGGCGACGAGCGCGGGATTCCCGGCCCACCGGGCTCGGTAGGCGGGGTCGCGGGTCCTTTCGTCTCGGTTGCCACGACGGCCTCGCGCGTTCAGACGAGCTCGCCGCGCATCACGGTCACGGCCTGACCGGACAGCACGACGCGGTCTCCCGAGAGGCGCACGCGCACTTCCCCGCCGCGAGCGGAGGCCTGCCATCCCGACATCGCGTCCTTCCCGAGCCGCTCCGCCCAGTAGGGTGCGAGGGAGCAATGTGCAGAGCCCGTCACCGGGTCCTCGTCGATGCCCGAGTTCGGCGCGAAGAAGCGGCTGACGAAGTCGAAGCTGCCCGGCCCGGAACTCGACGCGCGCCCGGCGCTGGCCGCGCGGCTCGTGACGATCGTCCCGCGCGTCTCGAAGCGCCGGAGGAGGCCGAAGTCCGGCGCAAGCGAGCGCAGAGCCTCCTCGCTCTCGACTTCGACGAACCAGTCGAAGCGGCTGCGGCCCACGAAGCGAGGGCGCGCGCCGAGCGACTCGAGGAGGCCCTCCGGGGGCACGGCTTCGCGCGGCGGATGGCTCGGAAAATCCATCTCGATCCAGGCGTCCTTCCGCTCGCAGACGAGGAGCCCGCTCTTGGTGTGGAAGCGCGCCGCGCGGTCGGGCGCGAGCCTGCCGCTCTCCCAGAGGACGTGCGCGCTCGCGAGCGTCGCGTGGCCGCACAGGTCGACCTCGATCGTGGGCGTGAACCAGCGCAGGTCGTGCCCGTCCGCGCGCGGAACGAGGAACGCCGTCTCGGAGAGATTCATCTCGCGCGCGACGTGCTGCATCCACCGCTCGTCGCGGGCGAGGCGGGCATCCTCGAGCAGGCAGACCGCAGCCGGGTTCCCGGCGAAGGGCTTCGAGCTGAACGCGTCGACTTGGATCAGGGGGATCGGCACGGTCGTTCTCCTTCTCGAGCTCGCGGGACCATCGGGAGCCGAGGGAGTGTATCCGTGCCGCGCGCCCTCGACCGTGGCACCGATCGCGCGATGGGACTTCCGGCAGGATGGACGAGGCGACCCAGCATCCGGCAGGGGCCGGAAAGGCGCGCGGGGCCGACCCGAAGGTCGACCCCGCGCTCGAACTCGTAGGTAGCCGCCGACGGTTCGGCGGCTCCTGTCAGATCACATTCCCGACCAGAGGACCTTCACGCCGTTCGTCGTGTTGACGGTCGACGGGCTGGGGCAGCCCTGCGTGACCGACGGGTCACGGAAGGCCATCGTGTAGACGCGGGTCTGGCCGTTCAGGATCGGAGACCCGAGATCACTCGACCGTTGCGAGATCGAAGTGGTCGGGGGAATCGTGCTGGCACCAGGTCCGGTCTGCGAAGTGATTCCGCCACCCGAACCAGCGGGGCCGACGGGGTCCTTCCACAGCCACAGCTTCAGGATGTTGTTGGACGAGCAGATCAGGCCGTCGTTGAACGGGACCTGCGGGTCGTTGTCACCCTGGAGGAAGAGAGAGATGGCGCCGTTGCCCTGCCTCACGTTCGTGGCCAACACGGACAACGTGTCGGTGAACGGAGCGAGGAGGGGCTGGCCCGATCCCGCGAGGTGAGCACCGTCGGAGCCGGTGACCGCACCGGAGTGCGGGCAGCCGTTGCCGACCAAGCCGCCGAGCGGAGCACAGGGGCACTCGACCGCAGCACTGACCACGACGCCGCAGATCTCGTCGATGTCGAGGTCCTTGCAATCGGGATCGAGCAGCCAGTAGCCCGGGAATCCGAGATCGTTCACGTCGCTCGGCGGAAGGCCCGCGGTCTCCAGGGCGGCGTAATTGATCGGTCCCGTGGTGCTGCCGACGATCCAAGCCTTGCTTCCCGGGCAGCTGCCGCTGGACTGATCCAGAGGTGCCGGGAAGGTGCCCAGGTCGCTGCTGACTCCGATGAAGTACGTCCCCGTGATGAGGAGCGGGGTCGGGAGCGGGATGTTCTGCTTGACGTCCGTGTCAGTGCCTTGGACGCCCACGATGACTCCGCCGGCGGGGGTGAGCTCGACGGCGTCGCCCGGGTTGTTGCCCGGGATGCCGTCTTGGTCGACGTCCTGCCAGACCGCCACGCGAGCGGGGGAGAAGTTCGGAGGCCCGTTGCCGCCACCGAAGAGCGGGCTACCCCAAGCCGTGTTGATTGCCTTCACGACCGTGGTTTGTCCCGCGACGCCGTGGGTGTGCATCCAGAGGATGTCGAAGCCCGCCGCGCCGAAGCCGACCGAGTTCTCGGTCGTGCTGTCGTCGTAGGTTGCGCAGGTGCCCTCGGGGGCCGACGGAGCCTGAGTGACCTCGAGCGTACCGGATCCGCTCGCACCGCCGAAGCCGCCGATGCGGATGAGGTAGTCCTGCCCAGACACGACAGAGCAAGCAAGCGCGACCGAGGTGAGGCCGGGGCAAGCGTCGTCGTCACAAGCGATCGCGGTTCCCGCGGTCGGGCATCCCGAGCCGGCGTACACCGCGAGGATGGTATCGGGGGCGGTGCCGCCGCCGCACAGGCTGAACTGCGCTGCACCCGTGAAGGTCGAATTCCAGAGGTACCAGACGTCCTGGTTGGGGGTGCCGCAAGATTCCGCACCACCGTCGGTGGTCGCGCAGACGTTCGTCCAGGGCATTACGCCACCCAGGTAGGGGGCCGGCGTGGCGCAGGAGTCATTCGCGAGAACGGGACCACCCAGGACCTTCATCGAGAAGGCTCCCGTGGCAGTGCCGAAGCCGCCGACCCGGATCTTGTGGACGCTGCCCGCCGTCGCAGCGAAGGTCACCTTCGATTGAAGGCCGCAGAAGTCGTCATTGCACCCGAGCGTGGCGCCGACTGGGGCGCACCCAACGCCGGCGTAGACGTAGGCGATCGAGTCGTGGGCCGCGCTGGCGCCGTCCGCCGCGCAGAAGGTGGCGTCCGCCGATCCAGTGAAACACGAGGTCCAGTTGTACCAGACGTCCTGGCCGGCTTGTCCGCACGCGCCAGCCACGCCGTCCGTGGTGGCATTGACCGTGGTGCCGGCGAACGGGCCCATGCCGGTGATCGCAATCGCCGTCGCACACGTGTTATTCGGCGGTGCGACAACGGGGGGATCGATTCTGAGGTTGAAGGTCCCTTCCTCCGCCACGGCCCAGCCCGCGATTTGGATCTTGTAGACGGCACCCGCAGTCGACGCGAACGAGGTAGTCGACTGGTAGGTGGCAGTACAGCCCGGGCCATCGTCATTGCACGCGATCTGCGCACCGGCACACGCGGCGTTAGCGAAGACCGTGAGCAGGGTGTCGAAACTCGCGGTCGCGCCCCCGCCGAAGGCCGGGCACATCGACATGAAGGTCACACCGGTCCCCCCTGCCGTCCACTCGTACCAAACGTCGTTGGCTTCATTGGCCAACGATCGGCAAGTCGTGTCGGCATCTTCGACGTCCGCCGCGCCGATGTTGTCGCCGATGAAGTTGCCGGGGCCCGAGATCATGGTCGCACCGATGCAGGAGTCGGTTGCGCCGGAAACCACGGGGATCGATCCGGATCCACCCGTGCTCTGATGGGCGACCACGCTGGGTGCGCCTTTGACGGGGAGCTGCTTGGCAGGAGTGCCTTGGTCGGCGGCCGAGCCGACTTGCTGCGCGTACACCGCGCTCATGGCCGATCCGATCAGGATCGCGGCCGAAACTGTGATGAATCTCATGACACCAATTTTCCTGTGTGGGTTTGGGAATGTAGGGGGGAGGGCTCTCGGAGCAGGCGCTTGAAAGATCTCTCCGTCTCTCGAGCCGCGACCGCCAGGGAGGATCGGACTCCCTTGCCTAGTGGGCGCGGATGAGGAACTCGGGGAGAGCACCCCACCAATCGGGATTCTATGGGGGTTCCTAGAAAAAGGGCAGATCTCCTGGAAACTTTCGGAGGCCGGAGCGGCTCCCCCAGGGGCCTCCGGGCGCCCAGGTCCGTGACCCGACCCCCCCTCGAACATGTCCAACCCTAGGGTGCCGCCTCCCCGCTCACCCACCCTAGCGGTCGTGGTGGTGGGTGCACTCCAGGCGGCCTGTGGTTCCGGTTCGACCCCTCCTTCCCTCCGTCCCGGGCGCCCGGGCGCCCCGGATGTCGTCCTCATCTCGATCGACTCCCTCCGGCCCGACCACCTCGGCTGTTACGGCTACCCCAAGCCGACCAGTCCGACGATCGACCGCCTCGCGAGCGAGGGGGTTCGGTGCGAGGTGGCGGTCAGCACGACCTCTTGGACCCTCCCGGCCCACGCCGCGATGCTGACCGGGCTCTACGACTCCGCTCACGGAGTCGTCGACAACGGCCTGAGCCTCTCGCCCGCGCGCGTCACCCTCCCCGAAGTGCTCTCGGAATCGGACTGGGACACCGCGGGCTTCTACGGCGGCCCCTACCTCGCTCCGATCTTCGGGCTGGACCAGGGCTTCGCGCGCTACGAGAGCTGCATGAGCCCGGAGGCCGGGAGCTCGCACCAGGACGTCACCGGACCTCGGACCGTCGACGCGGTCGAACGCTGGCTCGGGGAAACGGTGGAGAAAGGAGAGAGGAGGCCCTTCTTCCTCTTCATCCACCTGTGGGACGTCCACTACGACTACAAGCCGCCCGCCCGCTATGTGGAGATGTTCGACCCAGGGTACGCGGGCACGCTCGATGCGAGCGACTTTCCCCACAACCCGGCGATCGCTCCCGACATGGCGCCGGCGGATCTCCAGCATCTCGTCGCCCTCTACGACGGCGAGATCCGCTTCACGGACGAGATCGTGGGCCGGATCCTCGAAGCGATCGACCGCCGGGGCCGTCTCCGCGATGCGCTGGTCATCGTGACCGCCGACCACGGCGAGGAGTTCTTCGAGCACGGAGGCAAGGGTCACCAGAAGACGCTCTTCGACGAAGTCGTGAGAATCCCGCTGATCGTCCGCTGGCCCGGTCGCCTCCAGGCCGGAACGCTCGTGCGCGATCAGGTCCGCCTCGTGGATCTCGCTCCCACGATCCTGTCGCTCGCGGGGATCACGCAACGACCTCCGATGCAGGGCCGCGACATCTCGCCGCTCCTGCGGGGAGAGCCGATGACTCCAGAGCCGGCGTTGATCGAGCTCCTCGTCGACCGGAACGACATCCGCGGCTCCCGGGGCGAGGCGGAGAAGGTGATCTCGTGGCGGCACGCGGGAACCAGCTTCCTCTACGACCTCGTGCGCGACCCGGGCGAAGCGGCTCCGATCGCGGAGCCCTCGCCGCGACTCTCCGCGGCGCTGCAGCGTCTCCAGCGCGAGCTCGAGAGGACATCGGGCTTCGCACGCGAGTCGCAAGCCGGCCGCGTGGAGATCGCGCCCGATCTCGCGCGCAGGCTCGGCGTCCTCGGTTACGCTGGCGAGCCTCTGCCCGCGCCGGATCCGCGGGGCAAGTGATTCCTCCGCGCCTCGTGTCCCCGGCGCGGCGTGCCTGGCACCAAGCCGATGGCGTGCTCGCGCGGCGGATGGCGATCGGTGCGGCGACCCCTGCACTCTCTCCTCGAGGAGACGGAGCCGCGCTTCTTCGTTACGATCTCCCTTCCGCAGCCGGCCCCGCAAGCCCCGGGGTTGGTCCTCGCGCACCTCGAACTCGAGAACTCGCCATGAGCTACTCACCCACGCCGGGCATGGGCCAGGCGATGACCCCGGGACCTGGCGAGGAGCCGCCGCCGCTGCCGCCGGAATACCTCGTCCGCCGGCCGCGCCGGCTGCGGTCGCATCCTGCTCTGCGGCGCCTCGTCCGCCAGACGCAGCTCTCCCGCGACGATCTCGTCCTCCCCCTCTTCGTCGTCGAGGGGCGCGGTGTGCGCGCGGCCGTCCCGTCCATGCCGGGCGTGTTCCGCGAGTCCATCGACCGGCTGGCCGAGACTTGCCAGAAGGCCGAGGAGCTCGGCATCCCGGCGGTGATCCTGTTCGGAGTCCCCGAGAGGAAGGACCCCGAGGGTCGTCAGGCCTGGCTTCCGGAGGGACTCGTGCAGCGCGCGATGGAACGGATCGCGACGGCCGCTCCGGGCCTGCTGCGGATCGCCGATCTGTGCTTCTGCGAGTACACCGACCACGGCCACTGCGGCGTCCTGACGCCCGAGGGGGACGTGGACAACGATGCGACGCTCGAGAACCTCGAGCTGCAGGCGTCGTCGCTCGCGGACGCGGGAGCGCAGGTGATCGCGCCGAGCGGGATGATGGACGGGCAGGTCGGCTCGATCCGCGCGGCCCTCGACGAAGCGGGCCACCTCACCCTCCCGATCCTGTCCTGCGCGGCGAAGTACGCGAGCGCCTTCTACGGCCCCTTCCGTGACGTCGCTGGTTCCGAGCCCGAGTTCGGAGACCGGAACACCTACCAGATGGACTTCGGGAACAGCGACGAAGCGCTGCGCGAGGTCGAGCTCGACGTGAAGCAGGGCGCGGACATGGTGATGGTGAAGCCGGCGATGCCCTGTCTCGACATCATCCGGCGTGTGCGCGAGCGCTTCGACGTGCCGCTCTGCGCGTACCAGGCCAGCGGCGAGTACGCGATGATCAAGGCGGCCGCCGCGAAGAAGTGGGTCGACGAGGCGCGCGTCATGGTCGAGTCGCTGACGAGCATCAAGCGCGCGGGAGCGGACTTCATCCTGACGTACTACGCGAGGGAGATGGCGAAGCTGCTCCGCTGACAGAACTCCCGGCCCGCTGCGGCAGGCCGCGCGGCGGCCACCTCCCCCGCGAGGGATTCGGCCATCATCGCGAACGGACGGCTCAAGTCGCCGCGATCGAGTGGACGATCAGGCCAGAGCCAAGTCCCGGAGCCATGTCCGACGCCCCGATCACCCCGGACCGTTCCCCGCACCAGGTCGCATGCCCCGAATGCGGTGGCTTCTTCTCGCCGCGCGGGATCGCCACGCATCGTCGGATGCGCCATGGGGCCGCGCCGGCCGCCGTGGAGGACCTCGGCACGACCCTGACGCGGATCGCGACGGTCCTCGAGCGCCTCGAATCGCGCCTCGATCCCCGCGCGGCGACCATCCAGCCTCCGCCCGCCCAGCCTGTCTCCCTCGGCGAGCGCGCCACGGATCTCGGGGTGCTGGAGCGCGGCCTGCGTGAGGTCCTGAACGAGATCGCGCGCGTGAAGACGGAGACCGAACGACAGATCGCCGCGTGCAGGGCGCAAGCCCAGAGCGAGGAGCAGAAGGCCCTCGAGCAGACCTCCTTCCAGATGCTCGGCAATCTGCGGCGGCGCCAGGCGAGCCTGCTCTTCCGGCTGCAGGAAGCTCGCGGCGAAGACGCGATCGACAATTCGCTCTGCATCTAGCGCGGATCGCCGCTCGCGCCGCAGAGGAGAGCTTCGCGGCGGCGGCGCGTCGATGCCGGACGAGCGCGACCGCTCCTACGGTTTCCAGGTCGCGACGTACTTGTCGAACTCCAGAGCCGCCGCAAAGGACGCGGGATCCGCATCCTCCGACACCACCACGCGCGCGACGCCTTCCTCGAAGCTCACCGCCCCCTGCACGAACCCCGGAGTGGCCCGCAGGCGCTCGTACAGCTTGCCCGTGCAGCCCGTGCAGCACATGCCGTCGACTTCGATCGTGACGACCTTGCAGCCCTCGGGCGTCGGACCCTCGAGCTTCTGCGGAGCCGGCTTGTGCGCTTCGACGTCCGCGAGCGTCGGTGCGACGTAGTCGGGCTTCGAGGCCCGCAACGCGACGAAGGCCAGGCCGGTGGCGGCCAGGGCGAACGCGACGAAGGGCAGGACTCTCATCGAGGGCTTCGGCATCGGGGAAGCGAGGGAGCATGATCCAGGCACGCCGAGGTCGTCAAGCGGATCCGGAATCTCGCGGATGTTGTCCCGCGGGATGGTGCTCGCCACAATCCGGGGCATGAGTCGAGGCGACCCCATCCGCGCGGCGCTCGAGGAGTCCTCGCGCGTCCTCGCGGCCTTCCTCGGCGACGAGCGGAATCTCGAGAGCGTCCGGAAGTTCGCGCGAGCCGCGGCGGGCACGCTCGAGCGCGGCGGCTTGCTGATGGCCTGCGGCAACGGCGGGAGCATGTGCGACGCGATGCACTTCGCCGAGGAGTGGACCGGCCGCTTCCGCAAGGACCGCTCGGCGCTCCCGGCCATGGCGTTCTCCGATGCCAGCCAGATCACCTGCATCGCGAACGATTTCGGATACGACGAAGTGTTCGCCCGGTCCGTCGAGGCCTTCGGTAAGAAGGGTGACCTGCTCCTTGCGATCTCGACCAGCGGTGAATCGAAGAACGTCATGCGCGCCCTCGAGGTCGCCCAGTCGAAGGGGATCGTCACCGTCGGGCTGCTCGGCCGAGGCGGCGGCCGAGCGCTCGCCCTGGCCGACATCCCGATCGTCGTCCCTCTCGCCACGGGGTCGGATCGCATCCAGGAGGTCCACATCAAGGTCCTCCATGCCGTCATCGAGGCGGTCGAACGGGAAATGTTTCCCGCCAACTACGGCTCCGCCTGACCTAGGATCGGGGTCCGGACCCGTCAGGAAGGCCGTTCGGCGACACAATTCCGTCCAGAGCCCTCCCCGAACTGCGCTCTCGCGCTAGGGTTATCCTGACGGAACGTTTGTCACCGCCCAGACGTCCGAAGCCGCAGCCCTGCCTCGCTCTCCGGGCCTCCCCGAGCACATCCGGCGACCCTCCGCAGCCCCCAAGACCGCCCATCCGCTCATGAAACTCCTCCCTCTCGGCCTCGTCGCCGCGACGCTTTCGTTTCTAACTCCCTACACCCCGGCCCAGCACGCGCAGGTTTCGGCCGTCAACGTCGATCCGACGAATCCGAACCGCATCTGGGTCTGCAACTTCGACAACGGGACGGTCTCGGTCGTCCAGGATTCGAGCGGGACCGTGCTGGCGGAGATTCCGGTCGGCGTGCACCCGCGCTCGCTCGCTTTCAGCGCGGACGGATCCCGGGTGTTCGTCGCGAACCAGCGCGGCAACGTGCCGGTCGACGTGAACTTCGTCACGCCGTTCACGGGCTCGGAGATGAGGGGCTCCTTGAGCGTCATCAGCACCGCCTCGCTCTCGGTCACGACCACGCTGACCAACGTCGGGGTCGAGCCCTACGGCGTCGCGGTCGCTCCCAACGGGAAGTACTTCGCGGTGACCGGATTCCGGTCGGGCACGGTGAAGTTCTACGACACGACGAGCCTGTCCCAGATCCTCTCCTTCCAGTACCTGCGCAACGTCAACGACATCCCGCCGCCGTTCACCATCGCGGACGTCGATTCGAACCGGGACGGCCTCGCGGACTTGGACCAGCCGCGCGGTTTCGTCATCCGCTCGGACAGCCAGAGACTCTACGTCACGCACAACAAGTCGCCGTTCGTCTCCTACCTCGACGTCACCCTGAACCCGAGCGGGATTCCGACGGCGGTCAGCCTCGGAGGGAAGATCGGGGTCGACGACTACCCGTTCGACCCGGTCTTCAACCCCGTGCCGGTGCGGTCGCTGCAGAGCCAGGGGAAGCCCCGCTTCCTCGAAGACGTCGCGCTCTCCCCGGACGGCTCGCGAGCCTTGACCCCGCACGTGCTCCACAACGTCAACCACGACGTGAACTTCAATTTTGGTCCGGGGTTCGCCGGGCACTTCGCGAATCGCGTCTATCCCGCGCTGACCGTGATCGACACGGCCCAGAACACCTACGGCGTCTCGGGGGATGCCTCGGAGCGGCTCCACCACGAGCTCTCCGATCCCGCTCGCCCGGCCGAGTACGTCCCCTACGGCCGCACGCGGCGGGACAGCTTCGGCAACCTCTTGACGCTAGGCGGAATCGGAGCGCCCGTGGCGGGGACGACCGCGGTGTTCGTCGTCGACGGGATGCGGCCCGGTGACACGGGGGTCGTGCTCATCGGGCAGATCGAGCAGGACGGATCCACCTCCACGCCGCCCGGAAGACTCCTGAAGCCCCGCTTCAGCCTTCCGATCGCCGGCAACACGGCGAGCCTCCCGATCCAGACGAGCGCGCTCCTGAACAACGTCGTCGGCCTGGCGCAGGCCTTCATCACGCGCGCGGGGACGGGTGAGCAGGTCTACAGCACCGGATTGCGCTTCGTGGTCGGCTCCCAGGGCTTCGGTGCCGGCAAGATGGGATACCGGGCGGGGCATCCCTCGCGCGTTCTCTTCAGCCCCGCCGGCGATCACGTGCTGATGTTGAACCGCGGTTCGGAGGATCTCTTCCTCTACAAGATCAACGGCAGCAACCTGGAGCTGCGCAGCGTGTTTCCCCCGCGCTACGGATTCGTGCCTCGCGACGCCCTCGACACGAAGACCGCGACCGGGGACTTGCCTCTCGGCATGGCTCTCAAGCCCGACCTCACGACGCCCGATTGCAACGACGCGCGCGTCTACATCGTGAACGAGGCGACCCGGACGCTGTCGACCGTTCGCGTGAACTGGGTGACCGGCACGATCCACTGGCAGAAGGACCAGATCCCGCTCCATCAGGGCCCCGACGCCTTCACGCTCTCCGAGCGGATCGGCCAGGAGCTCTTCGAGGACGCGTCCAGGCCACAGACGGCGGGCAACTTCAACAACTCGTGCGCGTCCTGCCACTTCGAGGGCGGCGACGACGCGAACGTCTGGCAGCGCCCCGCCGGACCCCGTTCGACCATGCCCGTCTACGGCGGAACGCTCGGGACGGGTCTGATCCTCTGGAAGGGTGTCCGCCTCAACATGGGCGAGACCGGCCCGATGTTCGGAGGCGAGAACGGCGGCGACGGCATCCTCTCGGATGCCGAGCAGCAGGGGCTCGTCGACTACCACGAGAAGCTCGCCATTCCGCTGAACCCCAACCTCGATCCCGTGACCGGGCAGTACAACGCGACCGCGGCGCTCGGCAAGGATCTCTACTTCGGCACCAACGCGACCGGGCTCAATCCCACGCTTCGCAGCGCGGGCTGCGCCACGTGCCACCCCGACGTGGAGATCAACCAGGGGAGCTTCCCGGGCCCCCGCTTCTACACGCACGATTTCGTCGATCCGACGCTGACCGGCGGGGAGACGATGTCCTCCTACGACCCGAACTGCGTCTCGCTGCGTGACAACATCGTCGCCCCGAACCTCCGCGACGTGAACACGGGCGCGGACGTCGACCTCGACCAGAACGGGTTCCCCGATCCCGACCGGAACGGCGACGGGTTCGTCGACCTCGAAACGTACGCGGTCATGAACGCCGACACGGCCGACGACTTCCAGCGGGACGATCCCAACAGCTACCCCTGCCCCTGCGTCGTGGGTGTCGATCCCAATTGCGACGCGCAAACGGGCAAGCGGATCTTCCTGCGCAACCCGCAGGTGTTCTCGATCCCTACGAAGCTCGGGGTCTTCTCCAGCGCACCGTACTTCCACGACCACTCGGCCTACTCGCTGCGGGCCATCGTCGATCCGGAATCGCAAGCCCTGAGCTCGATCTACGGAAGCCCGGCCTTCCCGGCCCAGACTCCCTATCCGGGTCTCAACAAGGTCTTCAACGACGTGCACGATGTCCGCGGGCACGAGCAATTCGTCCCAGGCTCATCGCAGGTCCAGCAGACCCTCGTGAGCACTCCGGCGACGATCGAGGCCGACATCGCGGCAATCCTCGCCTACATCCAGTCCCTCTAGCGCCCCGGCTGGGGATCTCGACGAATCCCTCTCGAACTGACTGGGTTTCGTGTGGTTGGCCGCAACGTTACTCCGGTGGAGCTCGGAACTTGGAGAGAGATAGGGTCTGGCGAGCTTCTCCAGCGTCGCAACCCATCTCGTAGCCTAGGGCTAGGTTCGTGACGCAACACGGAACCCAGTCAGTATGAATCCCCCTCGTCGAGACACTATCCGCGGCGGCGGACCTCGCAGGTCCCGTCCGCGCGGCCGATGAAGAGCACGTGGGCGAGTCCCACGAAGAGACCGCTCTCGACGACCCCTGGGATCGAGTCGATTCGTCTCTCCAGCTCGGCCGCGTCCGGGATCCCCTGCTCGAAACGGCAGTCCAGGATCGCGTTGCCGTTGTCCGTCATCCGCGGCTTGCCTGACGCGAGACGGGGCGAGGGCGTGCACCCCAAACGGGCGAGGGCGCGCGCGACGGAGGCGAGCGCGAACGGCACGACCTCCACGGGAAGCGGAAAGGTCGTTCCGAGCCGAGTCACGACCTTGCTCGCGCCCACGACGATCGCTTCGCGACGGCTGATCGATGCGACGACCTTCTCCCGCAGCAGGGCTCCGCCGCCTCCCTTGATCATGTCGAAGCGACCATCGATCTCGTCGGCGCCGTCGATCGTCAGGTCGAGATCCTCCACCTCGTCCAGGCCGATCAGGGGGATGCCGAGCGCTCGCGCCTTCTGCTCCGTATCGACGGAGGTCGGGACACAGCGCAGTCGGAGGCCCTCTTCCCGGATGCGCTCGGCGAGCCGGAGGATCGTGAAATGGACGGTCGAGCCGGTGCCGAGGCCGACGCGCATGCCGTCCTCGACGAGCCCGGCCGCTTCCCGGCCGGCGACTTCCTTGGGGTCCTGCATGTCTCGAGGGGGGATCCGACGGGGGGCCGGGGGAGCCCAGATCCTAGTGACGCAAGCCCTGCCGAGGACCCGGATTCCGCTCCGCGAACGGGGCGTGCGAGCTGCGTCGGGGCGGGGGGGCGCGGCGGGTCGGGGATCCGGCTATAATTGAGAACAGATCTCATCAAGAGACCGGCCATGAAACTCCTCCGCGACCTCGATCCGGGTCAGACCGCCCGCCTCGCGCACGTGGGGGGCGACCGGTCCTTCCGGCGGAGGCTGATGGAGATGGGCTTCCTGCCCGGCACCGTCGTCCGTCTCGTTCGAAGCGTGGACATCGCCGACCTCCTGGAGCTCGAGATCCGCGGCTCTCGCATCAGCTTGCGTCGATCCGAGACGGGATCGCTCTTCCTCGAGACCGAGGGATGACCTCTTCGGCCGCCCCGGGCCTGCGGAAGTCCATCCGCCGGCCGCTCGTCGTCGTCGCCGGCAATCCGAACACGGGGAAGACCACGATCTTCAACCGCCTGACGGGATCCGACCAGAAGGTCGCGAACTATCCGGGCGTCACGGTCGAGCGGCACACGGCGACGATCGAGCTCACGAGCGGCGTCGTCGTAGACGTCCTCGACGTGCCGGGGAGCTACAGCCTCTCCGCGCACAGCCGCGAGGAGGAGCTGGCGATCCAGACGATCGCGGGGCTCGCGCCCTTCGAGGTTCCCGATCTCGTGGTGGTCGTCGCGGACGCCACGCAGCTCTCCCGCAACCTCTACCTGTGTCTCCAGATCCTGGAGCTCGGAGTTCCTCTCGTCCTGGCCGTCAACATGGCGGACATGCTCGAGACCCGGGGAGAGGTCCTCGATCTCGACGCGATGCGCCGCGAGCTCGGCATTCCCGTCGTGTCGACCTCCGCCCTCCACGGACGCGGTCTCGACGAGCTGCGCCACGAGATCGAGGCGACGCTGGACGATCCGGGTCGCGCGCGCCCCGGCGGGAGATGGACCCCCGAGGATCCGTCGCTCGAGAGTGATCTCCGTGCCATCGCGGAGACGCTGCCCGCCGAGTGGAACTCCGGCGATTCCGGCCGCGCCCGGGCCCTGGCGATCTGGTCGCTGCTCTCCCTCGAGGAGAAAGACGAGCTCGACGCCGTGCCCGACGGCGTTCGCGCCGCCGTCGCGAAGGTGCGCGACCGGGCCGCGAGAGCCGGCCGGCAGATCGACCTGGAGATCATCCGGAGCCGCTACGCATGGATCGATGCCCGCATGCCGGCGTTCCTCAAGCGACGCGAAACCTCCACGGAGGGCTCGCCCGCGCGCAGGTCGTCCACGGACCGCGTCGACGCCGTCCTGCTCCATCCCGTGGCGGGCTTCGCGATCTTCCTGCTCGTCATGGGCATCGTGTTCCAGTCCCTGTTCAGCTGGGCGGATCCGGCGATCCGCGCGGTCGAGGGACTCTTCGCGTGGATCGGATCGGCAACCCGTGCGTGGGTCCCCGACGGGATCGTCGAGGAGTTCGTCGAGGGAGGACTGATCGCGGGCGTCGGCAGCGTCGTCGTGTTCCTGCCGCAGATCCTGCTCCTGTTCCTCTTCATCGGGTTCATGGAGGACTCGGGGTACATGGCCCGCGTCGCGTTCCTGATGGACCGCATCATGCGCGCCATGGGGCTGCACGGCCGCGCCTTCGTCCCGATGCTGTCGGGCTACGCGTGCGCGGTGCCGGCGATCCTGGCGACGCGCACGATGGAGCGCCAGCGCGATCGCACGCTGACGATGATGGTCATCCCCTTGATGACGTGCTCGGCGCGCCTGCCGGTGTACACGCTGATCATCGGGACGCTCTTCCCCCCGTCGCGAGTGCTCGGATTCCTGCCCGTGCAGGGCCTCCTGATGATCGCGATGTACGTCTTCAGCACGCTCACGGCGCTGGTCGCCGCCATGGTGCTCTCGAGAACGCTCTTCAAGGGTCCCCCGGTTCCCCTCATCCTCGAGCTGCCCTCCTACAGGATGCCGCACCTGCCTTCGGTCCTGCGCATGATGTGGCTCCGGACGCGCAGCTTCCTCGAGAGTGCGGGCACGGTCATCCTCGTCTGCACGGTCGTCTTGTGGGCGCTGCTCTCCTTCCCGAGGAGCACGGGGCAGACGGCCAGGTTCGACGCCGACCGCGCGGCCGTGGAAGCCTCGGGAGCCCCGGCCGAAGAGCGCGACGAACGGATCGCGGCCATCGACCGCGCCGAGGACGGCGAAAGGCTGCGCTCGAGCTACGGAGGCCGCCTCGGACGCGCGATCGAGCCCACGATCGAGCCCCTGGGCTTCGACTGGAAGATCGGCATCGGCCTGATCGGCGCCTTTGCGGCCCGCGAGGTCTTCGTCAGCACGATGGGCGTCGTCTACGGCGTCGGGGGGGACACCGACGAGGAGTCGGCTACGCTGCGCGAGAAGATCCGCGCCGAGACGCACGCGGACGGACGGACGGTCTACACCCCGCTCGCGGGGCTCTCCCTCATGGTCTTCTTCGCGCTCGCGTGCCAGTGCATGAGCACGCTGGCGGCCGTACGGCGCGAGACGAAGACCTGGCGCTGGCCGCTCTTCGTGTTCGTGTACATGAGCGTGCTGGCCTGGCTGGCGAGCTTCGTCGTGTACCAGGGCGGCCGCTGGCTCGGGCTCGGCTAGCGCTCCCTACTCGAGAACCTCGCCTCGGAGGAATTCGAGGAACTTCGTCTCGGTCATCACGCCCGCGCGCTTGCGGAGCGTCTGGCCGCTCTTCGGGTCGATGACGAGGTAGATGGGTGCGGCCCGTGATCCCGCCTTCTCGTCCTGGAGCTTCCGGTTCTCCTCCATCCTCGGCCCCCCGTCGTTGTGGAGGCGGGCCTCGATGAAGTTCTGCTGGAGCTCCCTGGCGACCGCCGGGCGAGGGAAGATCTTCTCTTCCATGAGTCGGCAATTCACTCAGGTGAAGCCGGTGAAGTTCACCAGCAGGAGCTTCCCTTCGGTGCGCGCGCGCTCGAGGGCACCCTCGAAATCGTCCTTGATGATCGCGTGCGCGGTCGCCGACCCCTGTACTTCCTCGCCGGCGGTCGCGATCCGCCCCGAGTAGTTCGGGATGATCGCGGTCATGATCGGATCCATCGAATTCCCGAGCGATCCGTAGCCGCAGTAGAGGCCGAACAAGGCGAAGAAGAGGCCCGCGACCATCCTCCCGGGCGAGATCTCGGTCGTGCTCTCGTCCTTGAGCCGGATCAATCCGAACAGGTAGACGGCCGCCACGAGGAAGATCCCCATCCAGAGGACCAGGAAGAGCTCGCGAGAGAGGAAGGCCCAGCCCCACACGAGGTCGACGTTCGAGATGAACTTGAGCGCGGCCGCGATCTCGACGAAGCCGAGCGTGACCTTGAGGACGTGCATCCACTCGCCGCTGCGCGGCAGCGCCTTCACGCGCTGCGGCACCATGGAGAGGAACACGAACGGCACGGCCATCGTCGCTCCGAAGACGCCCATCCCGAGCGCCACCGTGCCGAGACCCCCGCTCGTCGCTCCCGTCGAGAGCAGGGTGCCCACGAAGGGCGCCGTGCACGTGAACGACGTGACGACCAGCGTCGCGCCCATCAGGAACACGCCGGCGTAACCGCCTTGCGAGGAGGCCTTGCCCGCGGCGGAGAGGAGGAAAGCCGGCGGCTGCAGGTTCACGAGACCGAACAGGGCCAGGGCGAAGAGGAGGAAGAAGCCGCCGATCACGAGGTTCGTCACGGGATGCGTCGCGAACGGGATGATCAAGGGTCCGACCGCCACGCCGATCAGGACGAAGACCAGGACGATCCCGACGCCGTACGCGAGCGAGAGTCCGAGCGTCCCCGTCTGCCGCTGCGCCGCTTGCTTCGTGAAGTACGAGATCGTGATCGGGATCATCGGGTACGTGCACGGCATCAGCAGCGTGAACAGCCCCCAGCCGACCGCGGAGAGCAGGAAGAGCCAGAGGCCTTCGTCCTCCTCCTCCGGCACGGAGGCCTTCGTTCCAGCCGGAGTCTCGCCTGTCGGCTGGGGTGCGGGCGCCACGGCGAACAGCGCGTCCGCCCCGGGACCCACCACCTTCAACGTCTCCTCGTAGGGAACGCAGACGCCATCATCCTGGCAGGTGAGGCCCCTGACGAGGGCTTCGATCGATGCGAGACTGGCTCCCGCATCCGCCTTGCCTTTCACGCGGATCACGATCGTCCCGTCGTGCTGCCGGATTTGCGTCGGGGGCTCCCCCTCCTCGAAGGACGGCTGCTCGATCTCGTCGGGCACCGGGAACTCGAAGGCACCCCACTCGAAGCCGTCGCCTTGCAGCTCGATCGACGTCGGCTTGCCCACCGCGCCGTCGGGGGACATGTCCTTCTCGGTGGGTCCGTGATAGAGGTGCCAACCGCGGCCGATCGAGATCTCGAGCGCGAGCCTCGCTTCGGAGCCCTCCAACCGGCCGTAGAGAGTTCCCTTGGCCTCGTTCTGGGCTGCAACCGGGCCGGCGAACCACCAGCCCAGACACAGAGAGAGCAGAAAAACGTGCTTCATTCGGCGGGCTGGGAGGGCGGGGATCCTATCACCCGCCCTACGAGGCGGCCTATGCTGATGCAAGCCAGGGCCAGGTAAAGCTCAAAGGCCGGAGTCCACGATCATGCGACCCTCGATTGCCCTCCTCGTTGCCTCGATGCTCCTCACGGGACTTCCGCCGAGCGCCGGAATGCAGGAGGCCCAGGATCTGAAGCCCGCGCTGACGAAGGCGGATCGCGCCGCCGCCAAGAAGATCCAGCGCCAGATGGAAGGAGTCTGGAAGCTCACCGAGATGCGGATGCTCGCGGAGGACCTGCGGGTGAGCGAGGACCTCGAAATCCAGAAGATCGGATACGCGGTCGTTCACGGCCAATACCTATCCCTCGAGTTCCACATGCGCCTCGTCGACAAGCTGGAGGCGGACTACGGACAGAGCCTCGTGTCGGGGCTTCACCGCATCGAGCTCGACGGGATCGGCTCGATGAAGACGACCTCGGTGATTGCGACGCGAACGCGACGCGACGGGAGCCTGGAGTTCGAGCCCCCCGGCACGACCCGGAGCTACGACGTCGCGTTCGAAGGCGAGAAGATGACGATGACGCGCGACGATGGCCACCGGCTCGAGTTCGAGCGCATGGAGGACGACAGCCGACGGCGTTTCGACATCTTCGGGCGGCCAGTGCGCGACGAGGACGAGAAGGTCGAGGACGTCGAGAAGGAAGAAGTCGGCCCCGACGGCGGACAGCGTCGGAAGAACTGATCTGAACTGACTGGCTTTGGTGTTGCCCCGGTTGCGGAACAAGGGGGTTTCGCGTGCAACCCCAGCTCCTCCGGCGAGTCATCCCGACGGCAGGCCCTGTTCAGGCCGCCGAGGAGGATGCCAACCGTG
>JBJXFB010000192.1:0-10390 GCA_046155895.1 Planctomycetota bacterium
TACGGTACCAGGTCAATTCTTGCGGGATCCGAGCAGCGGCTCCGCGGGGCGACGCGACGACGCTCGGATCCCGCAAGAATTGACCTGGTACCGTATTGCGGCACCAAGCCGCGAGCGCCAGGACCGCCGCGGCGGCGAGCAGCGCGAGCGGGCGCGGCGGGAGTGGACACGGGGACCCGGGCAGGCGATCGACGAACTCGAGCGTGCGCACGGTCGCCTCGAGCGGCCAGTCGAGGATCACCTCGGGCACGAGCGCGGGCGCGAGGAGCCAGGCCCAACCGAAGCAGAGGGTCCAGGCGACCGGCAAAGCCACCAGAGGCGTGACGAGGATCCCCGCAGGACACCACTCGCCGAACCGCGACCACGTGATCGGGGCCGTGGCCGTGACCGCTGCGATCGAAGCGGCGATCCCGTACAGGACCGCGTCGACGATGCGCTGGCCCGCGACGCGCGCCCAGATCGGCCGCGGGCGGCCCATCCGTCCGACTTCGCCGATCCGCCCTCCCTCCGGGAGGAATGCACGGAGGTTCCGCGCCAGCGGCGAGGTCGCGAGGATCAGGCCCAGCGTCGCCGCGTACGAGAGCTGGACGGAGAGCGAGAGCGCCGCATCGGAATGGAGGACGCACTCCACGAGCAGCGCCGCGGACCACAGCGAGAGCGAATCGGGCGCACGCGGCATGCGCACCGAAGAGTTCGCCGCGAAGGAGAGCCGGACCGGGAAGAGCGGCCCGATCGATCCGAGCGCCCACGCGAGCGCCGAGCGCGCGACCGGAGCCCCGGCGCCCGCGAGCGGCACGAAAAGGAGGAGCAGGAGGGCGCGGAGGACTTCCGCGCGGGGCCTCAACCGGCCCAGAGAGACGAAGCTCGAGAGCAGCGCGAGCGCCCGCGCGATCGGTCCCGCGAGGAGCACGGCGACGAGCGCGACCTGCAGGCCGCTGATCGCGAGCAGGTGGTAGGTCCCCGTGCGCACGAAGAGATCGGGGACGCCTTCGGGCATCCGCGAGAGGTCGCCGAAGAGGAGTCCCGCGACGAGGCCGCGCGTCAGCGGCCGCGCGAGGCGGGACAGGCGCTCGAGGAGTTCCACGCGCACCTCGGACAGAAGCTCGAAGGCGCCGCGGAGCGGCCCCGGCCTCGCGGCGGAGATCCTCACTAGGCCGTCGAGATCGACCTCTCCCGCGGGGTGGTCGCGACCTGCCCGCCGCGCGGGTCCAGGCTCCCGCCCGCGGGCCCACTCCGGCGGTCGCTCGCGAGCGAGGACCAGGGCCTCGTCGCCGTCCGCGATACTCCCCGGGGGAACGGCGAAGGTCTCCCGCCAGCCCGCGAGCCGGCCGAGATCGCGCTCCGCCGACCTCCCGATCGAGCTCCAGGTCCCCGCGATCGGCTCGAGGCTCGAGGGCGGCGGCTCACCGCGATCCAGGGCCGATCGGAGAGCGCTCGCACCGAGGAGCAGGGCGAGGACCGCCGGCCATGCGGCGAGGTCGCCGCGTCTGCGGATCCAGATCCACGCCATCGGCACGGCGACCAGGAGGAGGCGCGCGCCCTGCGCCGGAATCACGCCCCCAGCGCCAAGTCCCGAACCGACCAGGACGGCCACCGAAGCGGCGAGCAGGGGACGCCGCGCGAGAGCCGACAGGAATGAAGCGGAAGACGCGGCCATCCGCCTCCACGGACTCGACGGAAACGCCACGGTTGCCGTGCGCCTGGTCGGAATCCCTAGAATGCCCCCGATGTCGCGGCACGCCCTCTTCCCGGGAACCTTCGATCCCTTCACCCGCGGGCACGAGGACCTCGTCGTCCGCGCCGCGCGGCTCTTCGGGAAGGTGACCGTCGCGGTCGCCCAGAATCCCGAGAAGCAGTCCCTGTTCAGCGCCGAGGAGCGCGCCGAGCTCGCGCGCGGCGCGCTGTCGGGGATCGGCGGGGTCAGCGTCACGCTGATCCCGGGCCTCGTCGTCCAGGCCTGCGAGGACCTCGGGGCCGACGTGATCGTCCGCGGCGTCCGCAGCGGTACCGATTTCGACTTCGAGGTGCAGATGGCGCGGATGAACCGCGGGCTCCTCCCGCGGATCGATACGGTCCTGCTCGCCCCCGCGCCGGAACTCGCGCACGTCTCCAGCACGCTCGTGCGCCAGATCGCCTCGATGGGCGGCGATTGTTCCGGCCTCGTTCCTCCCAACGTGGTGACGGCGCTCCGCGCGCGTTTTCCGCGCGCCCGGTGATGGAACGACGTCGCATCGCCACGGTGGACGCGCCCGGCGCGATCGGCCCCTACAGCCAGGCGATCGTCGCCGGCGGCTTCGTGCACTGCTCGGGGCAGATCGCCCTCGATCCGGCGACGGGGATGCTCGTCGAGGGCGACGTCTCCGCACAGGCCGAGCGAGTCCTCGCGAATCTCGCCGCCGTGCTGGAGGCCGCCGGAAGCGGCCTCTCGCGCGCGGTGAAGTGCACGGTCTACCTGCGCAGCATGGCCGACTTCGCCGCGGTCAACGCGGTCTACGCCCGCCATTTCCCGGGCGATGCGCCGCCCGCGCGCGCGACCGTGGCTGTCCTGGACCTGCCCAGGGGAGCCCTGGTCGAGATCGACTGCACGGCCCTGGCGTAGCCCTGCGGGGGGATTCCCGCCGGGAGCGCCCCGGGGCCCTGGCCGGGGCTCCCGCGGGCTCAGGATGGGCAGCTCGGACGGCCGATGAACGCGCTGCTCCATGGCCGAGATCCCCGACCGGCCCTCCTTGCCCGAGGACCTTCCTGCCACCTGTTCGGTGAGGCAGCCGCCCCGTTGGCACTACGTGCTGTACGGCCTGGGGACGATAGCCCTCGTCGCCCTCGGGTCGGTGCTCTACCTCGACACGCAGATCAGCGAGATCTACTCCCGCTCGGTCGCGCACACGCGCGTGTGGGCCGCGCGGCAGGAGACCTACGCGAGTCTCGCGCGCCTGGCGAACGACGTGGTCGAGATGGACACGGGCTCGACGCCGAGGGGGAATCCCAAGATCGAAGCGAAGGGCCTGGAGCGCGCCGCGGGCGCCCTCCGCGAGGGGGTCTATCAGGCGATCCTCGAAGCCGGGGTGAGCGACAACGGGATCCTCCACGACGTCCACGCCGAGGAGCTCTCGCGGATCAGCTCGCTGTCGGCCAAGGTCCACGCGAGCGCGCAGGCCATGGCCTCGCAGACTTCCAGGGAGAGGTCCGGTGAGCACCTCCAGCACGCGCTGACCCTCCGGCGGGCGCTCGATGACGCGCGCGACCGCATCGAGGATCTCCGCCAGCGCGCCCGGGGGATCCAAAACACGAACCTGCGCGAGCAGGAAGCGGCCGTCGCTGCGCTCATGCAGATCGGACTGGTCGTGGCCCTGGTCGTCACGATGCTCGTCGTGTGCGTCTGCCTGTACGGGCGTCGCATGTGGCACCGCGCCTCGGCAGCCGCGCGCGAGCTGGAGCACTCGGAGGCCGTGCTGCGGGGAAGCGAGCAGCGCATGCGGCGCATCCTCGATTCGGCCCATGACGCCTTCGTGGCCGTGGATGCCAAGGGCAAGATCCTCGAGTGGAACGCCCGGGCGGAAACCGTCTTCGGCCGCGCGCGCCAGGAGGCGATCGGCCGCACGCTGGTCGACATGATCTTCCCTCACGGCGACCGGGACAGGTTCCGCCTCGAGTTCGAGCGCTGCGTGCGGGGCGAGGAATCGGAACTTCTCGGGCGCTGCGTCGAGGTCATCGCGCTCCACGGCGGGGGAGTGCTCTTCCCGGCCGAGATGGCGGCGACGATCGTGCGGACGGACCATAGCGTCGTCCTGAGCGCGTTCCTGCGGGACATCACCGAGCGGAAGCGGGGGGAGGAAGCGCTCAAGAAGAGCGAGGAGCGCTTCGATCTCGCCGTGCGCGGATCGAGCGACGGCTTGTGGGACTGGAACATCCCGTGGGACGAGTTCTACCTGTCCCCGCGGTGCACGGAGCTCCTCCACGCCGACGATCTCGACCAGGTCAAGACCAAAGCCGCCTGGCTCGAGCGCGTCCACCCGGACGACCGCAACGAGGTCGAGGCCGCGCTGAAGCGGCACTTCGCGGAGAGCGCTCCCTTCGACGTCGAGTGCCGGCTCCTCTCGGGAACGGGCGATCCGATCTGGTTCCGGATCCGGGGCCAGGCGGTGTGGAACGAGCAGAACGAGCCGGTCCGCATGGCCGGCTCGATCACCGACATCACGCAGCACAAGGCGGCGATCGAGAGTCTCCTGCGCTTCCAGGGCATCGCGGAGGCCAAGGCGCAGATCGAAGCCCAGGCCGCGCAGCTCGCGGCGAAGACGGCCGAGCTCGAGCTCGCGCGCTCGGCCGCGGAAGCGGCGAATCGCAGCAAGAGCGAGTTCCTCGCGAACATGAGCCACGAGATCCGGACGCCGATGACGGCGATCCTCGGCTACTCGGACCTGCTCGCGAACCCGAGCCTCTCCCCGGAGGAGGCTCGCGAGGGGATCCAGCGGATCCGCCAGAACGGCCGGCACCTGCTCACGATCCTGAACGACATCCTCGACCTGTCGAAGATCGAGGCCGGGAGGATGACGGTCGAGAGGCTCCGGTTCTCCGTGCACGAGATCATCACCGAGGTGGCGGCGCTCATGCGGCCGCGCGCGTTGGAGAAGGGTCTCGATCTCTCCGTCGATTGGAACGGCCGCATCCCGGCCACGCTCGAGAGCGACCCGACGAAGCTCCGGCAGATCCTGATGAACCTGATCGGCAACGCGATCAAGTTCACGGAGCGCGGCGGCGTCCGGCTCGCGGTCGGCATGGTCGAGACCAGGAAGGGCGCGAAGCCGAGGATTTCCTTCCGGGTGATCGACACGGGGATCGGGATGAGCAAGGAGCAGATCTCCGCGGTCTTCCGGGCCTTCACGCAGGCCGATCCCTCGATGGCGCGACGATTCGGCGGAACGGGTCTCGGGCTCGCGATCTCCCGCCGTCTGGCGGAGATGCTCGGCGGGAGCATCACCGTGTCCTCCTCGCCAGGGAAGGGCACCACGTTCCACGTGCAGATCGAGACGGGCCCGCTCGAATCGGTGGAGATGATCCGCCCGGTCTCCGGGGCGGAGCTCCTGCGCAAGGACGAGCCGCCGCCGGGCCACGACGTCCGCGCGGGCGCGGGAGGCGAGTGCATCCTCGACAAGGTCCGGGTCCTCCTGGCCGACGACGCGCGCGACAACCAGAAGATCGTCTCCTGGCATCTCCGCCGCGCCGGCGCCCAGGTGGAGGTGGCCGAGGACGGACTGATCGCGATGGAGAAGGCCCTCGCCGCCGAGGCGGCGGGGACAGGCTACGACGTCGTCCTCATGGACATGCAGATGCCCCGCCTCGACGGATTCGCGGCCACGAAGAAGCTCCGCGAGCAGGGCTTCTCCCGGCCCATCGTCGCCCTCACCGCGCACGCGATGACGGGGGACCGCGAGCAGTGCCTGGCCGCGGGCTGCGACGACTACGCGACGAAGCCGATCGATCCGCACGAGATCGTGCGGGTGATCTTCCGGCAGGTCCGGGGGCGCGACCGCCTGGACGACGTCTCCGCGCCGCTGCCGAAGAAGGCGGAGGGCGAACGGCTCCCCGACGAGAAGCCCGCGCGCCAGCGCCCGGCCTGATTCTCCGGACCCGACCCTCTCGCCCTGCGCAGCTCTGCGCTAGACTCCCCGCCCTTCCATGGGAGTCGCCTGCGGAATCGTCGGGCTGCCGAACGTCGGCAAGTCCACCCTGTTCAGCGCGTTCACGGCCACGCCGGCCGATCGCGCGATCTACCCCTTCAGCACGACCGAGGCGAACGTCGCGGTCGTGAACGTCCAGGACGACCGGCTCGAGACGATCCGGCGCTTCATCGCGACGGAGCGCATCGTGCCGGCCGCGATGCGCGTGGTCGACATCCCCGGGCTCGCGGCGGGGGCGTCGAAGGGGGAGGGGATGGGCAACAAGTTCCTGGGCTCGGTCAAGGAGTCCGACGCGCTGCTGCACGTCGTGCGCTGCTTCGACAATCCGCAGGTGGTGCGCGACGGGCCGGTCGATCCGAAGGGCGACATGGAGACCCTCGAGCTCGAGCTCGCGATGGCCGACCTCGACACGGTCGTGCGCAACCTCGAGCGCGTCTCGAAGAAGGCGCGGGCCGGCGACAAGCAGTCGATCTTCGAGAAGGAGGTCTTCACGAAAGCGAAGGGCCTGCTCGAGGAGGGCCGGATCCTGCGCACCGCCGAGTGGAAGCCCGAGGAGGCGGCCGCGCTCCGCCCGCTGTTCCTGATGACGTCGAAGCCGATGCTGTACGTCGCGAACGTCGACCAGGAGGACGTGGCCGGGAAGTCGGAGCGCGCGCTCGCGGTCGCCGGCCACGCCAAGGAAATGGGGGCCGAGTGGCTGCCGATCTGCGGCGACATCGAGTGCGAACTCGTGAACATGGGCCCGGAGGACCGGCAGGCCTTCCAGTCGGAGCTCGGGATCACCGAGCTCGCGCTACCGCGGCTCATCCGCAAGGCCTTCGAGCTCCTCGGGCTGCAGACCTTCTTCACGGCTGGCCCGAAGGAGATCCGCGCCTGGACGATCCAGAAGGGCGACACCGGCCCAATCGCCGCGGGAGTGATCCACACGGACTTCCTCAAGGGCTACGTCCGCGCGGAGGTCTACTCCGTCGACGACCTGGTCGCCTACGGGAGCGAGTCGGCCATCAAGTCGCACGGGAAGATGCGCGTGGAGGGCCGCGAGTACGTCATGCGCGACTCGGACGTGGCGCACTTCCTCGTCGCGACGAAGTAGCGGCCGGCCTAGCGGTCCCAGCCTGGGAAAGGCCGGATCCCCCGCTCAAGTCTCCTTCGAAACGCACCGAAGTAGAGCCGAATGGGCCAGGATCCCGTGCCGGTCGTCGCGTCGCTCGTGCTCGGGCTCGCCCTCCTCCCGTCCTGCCACGACCCCGTCGACCACGATTTCGACACTTCGGTCGCGGTGGCCGCGTACGCGGTCGATCGTCCGGAAGTCGGCTTCGACGAGGGGCACGGAAACCGCCACACGTGCCGGGGGACCTACGAGCCCTTCGTCGAGCTCCTCGAGAACGATGGATACGACGTGGCCCCCGTTCGCGAGCGCTTCACGCGCGGGGCCCTGGCTCCCTGGCGCGTCCTCGTGATCGCCTGCGCGCAGGGTCCCGGAGACGATCCGGCCGCGAGTGCGTTCGAGCCGGCGGAGTGCGAGGCGGTCGAAGCCTTCGTCCGCGACGGCGGCGCGCTCCTGCTCGTCACCGACCACTATCCATTCGGCTCCGCGGTCGAATCGCTCGGGGCGCGCTTCGGCGTGCGCATGAGCTCGGGGATGAGCTTCGACGACATGGAGTTCGACCGCGAGTTCGGCGACCCGAGCGAGCTGGCGTACTCGCGCGCCAACCATCTCCTCCGCAGGCACGAGGTCACGGAGGGACGCTGGAGCGGCGAGCGCCTCGAGCGCGTCGTGACGTTCACGGGCCAGTCGGTGCAAGGGCCCGAGGGATCGACCCTCTTCCTGCGGCACGGCCCGACGGCGGTCCTGCGCGAAGCCCGGCCGAGCGTCTCGCTCGCCTCCGTGGGCGGCGCGAAGGGGGGCGCCCAGGGCAGTGACATCCACCTGGAGCTCGGCGCCGAGCGATCGGCGGTCGACTGGGGCCAAGGCCTCGCGCTGCGCCATGGAGCCGGCCGCGTCGTCGTGCTCGGCGACGCGACCATGCTCACGGCGCTCCTGGACGGCGAGGAGAAGGTCGGGATGAACCGGCGGGGCAACGACAACCGCAAGCTCGCGCTAAACATCCTGCACTGGCTCTCCGGAGCCCAGTGACTCGTCATCGCCTGTAGCGCAGGTGCCACTTTCGCTCACTTCTGAAGAGCGGCGATGTCCTGCCCGGTGATCGCGCGGAGCACGGAACCATCGCGTCCGGAGATCACCTCCAGACTCCCGTTGTTCCAAGCGGCATCGATTGGGTCGTCCTTGCTCATCCGGACGTTGCGCGTGATCAAGAGATCAGCGTGTCCGTCACCGTCGAGATCGGCGCGACCGTAGCCCATGCAAGCTTCGTGCAACTCGCGCACGACTTCTCCCGTGCGGCCAGAGATCACGACGGCCTCGTCCCAACTGCCCACGAAGATGTCCGCGTGACCGTCGGCATCGACGTCACCGACGCCGTCCAGGAGCGTCGCGAAGCGATAGGTGTCACGTTGGACGTCTAGGAGGATGCTCCCGTCCTTCCCGGAGTAGACGCGAACGGAACCACCCGAATGCACGGCATGCGAGCCGAGGAGAATGTCCTGGTAGTGATCGGCGTCAACATCACCCGCAGACGCCGCGTGTTCACGGTACTGCCCGGATGGGAACGGAAGCTCCCACAGTGGCTCACGACTCGCACCGGAGAATACGACTGCCGAGTGTCGCTCGAACTGGTCTCCGTTCTTCGTCACGAGGAAGTCATCGACTCCATCGCCGCTCGTGTCCCCGACTCCGCACACATCCCAGCCGAGCACGTCACCGGGCCGTCCATGCACCTCCCAGATCGGCTTTCCCGTGCGACCAGAGATCAGCTGTACGAAGCCCGCCGTGTCTCCGTAGTGGTTGTCGTAGTTTGGCGCCCGCTTTCCATCGAGGGGCGCACCCCTAAGCCAGTCCGTGCCTCCGTCTCGATCGATGTCACCGGCCGGAGCCATGGAATACGCCCAATCATCCTGGACGCAGTGCAGGATCGCCCCGTTCTGTCCGGAGAGCGTGCAGGTCGTCTCGGTGTTCGCGTGCAGGAGGTCTCCGCGGCCGTCTCCATCCACATCCTGAGCGGAGATGACGAATCGGTAGAAGGGTGCGTCCTCTCGGACCCCTTCGATCGTGAGGAGGCAGGCCCCGTTCGCGCCCGAGAACGCGCGCACGCAACCATTGCCACCCTGGCGAGGCTCGAACGGTGTGCAGAGCAGGATGTCTTGCTTCCCGTCGCCATCGAGATCTCCTGCCCACTCCGCAGACCAGCCCGAGTGGGTCGGTCCACGGGGAAGGAGCGCGTGCAACAGCCTTCCGTCCTCGAATGCGGGCCAGACGACTCTCCACGCGAAGACGATGGCGATACTGCACACAACGAATCCGAGGAGCCCAAGAGCGAGGAGTCGCTTGGAACGTGCGGGAGGTCGCGGCGCAAGCGACATGGCAGTGTCAGTGTATCAGCGCTCGACGCCGAGCCCCGGTAGGCCGTTCGTGCGCATGAGGCCGTGCTCCAGCACGAATCCGCCGCGCGCGAAGTCGCGCGAGAGATCCAGGCTGCCGTCGAGGTCGAGGTAGCGCGTCGCGGGCGAGGCGAAGGCGGCGTGGAGGGCCGCGCTGATCCCGACCACGCTCTCGTCCATGCAGCCCCACATCAGATGCACTCCGGCCGTCTCGGCGATCGCCGCGATGCGCAGGCCGCCGGCGATCCCGCCCGACTTCATCAGCTTGATGTTCCAGATGCCGAAGGGGCGCGGCGGACCCGACAGGCGCAGCGCGTCGCGGTCCCCGTGCAGGCTCTCGTCGGCTGCGATTCGCGCGCGGTCTTCCTCCGGGAGCGCGCCCAGCTCCTCGTCCGCGGAGGGCTTCAGCGGCTGCTCGACGAGCTCGATCGCGAGATGTCGGGTGCGTCGCAGGAACTCCCGCAGCGTGCGCGCGTCGTAGCCCTGGTTCGCATCCGCGCGCAGGCCGAAGTCCGTTCCGAAGCGCTCGCGCAGCTTCACGAGGCGTTCGAGGTCGAGCTCGAGACCGGCGCCGATCTTCACCTTGAGGATGCGGAATCCGCGCTCGAGGTACTCCTGCGCCTCCGTGAGCGTCTCGTCGGCCGGCTTGATCCCGATCGTGATGGAGGTTGGCAGGGAATCGTGCGCGCGCCCGAGCAAGTCGGCCAGCGGCAGCCCGAGGCGCTTGGCAAGGAGATCGTGGAGCGCCATGTCGACGGCGGCGCGCGCGCCCGGCGTCGCGGCTGCCATCTCGCGCAGGAGACGCGGCAGGGTTCGCAGGTCGCGGCCGACGAGCCAGGCGAGCTCGGACGGCGCCAGGGCGCGCGCGCAGGCCTCGACCGTCTCCCCGGTGATCAAGGGCTCCGGTGTCGCGGCGCCGAGACCCACGGTTCCGTCGTCGGCCGTGATCGAGAGCGCGAGGATCGTCACGGCCTCCGTGCTCTGGAATGCGATCGAGTACGGCCGCGTGAGCGGCACGTCCTCCCGCCAGCTCTCGATCCGCGCGATCTTCACGCCCGCCGCTCCCCTCGGACGATCTCGCGCAGGACCGGCACGAGGCTCGCGCAGCCGTCCACGAGCGGCGCGACGACCGGCAGCCCGGTCTCGCGCGCGATCGACGCGCGGGCGTCCGCGAGGGCGGACTCGGAGAGTCCGGCATGATTCAGCGTGATCGCGAT
>JBJXFB010000193.1:0-5827 GCA_046155895.1 Planctomycetota bacterium
GAGCCGAAGCGCGCGCTTCGACCCGGCTCGCGGTGCGAGAGAACGAACCTGGTTCCGTATTTCGCGGTCAGCTCTGGAGCTGCGCCAGACGCTCCTTCCACTGCTGGTTGTCCGGCTGGAGCTCGATGCAGCGCTGGATCTGGCGGATCGCCTCCTCCTTCTTCCCGTTCATGTCGAGGCAGGCCGCGTAGGTGTCGATCACGTTCACGTCGTTCTTCGAGGCGTCGTTCGCCTTGGTCGCGATCTCGAGTGCGAACCCCTTCTCCTCGTCGGAGAGTTCCTCGCGCATCTCGTAGAAGCTCCAGGCGAGGCTGTTGCCGAAGGGGCCGATCTGCGCGTCGGGGACGTGCGACCAGGCGGTCTTCAGCCCGCTGCGCTGGTCGACCCGGTACTGCTTCGCATCGGCCGGGCGGCCTTCGTTCTCGGCCTGCATGGCCATGAACGCGTTCATCTGGACCATGAAGCTCCAGCCTTCGAACAGGAGCTCCTTGTGCTTCTCCTCGGCCAGGAAGGCCGCCATCAGCGCGATGTCGACCTTCTGCGTCTTCTCGTAGATCTCGTTGATCTTCTGGCCGACCGACTGGAGCTCGATGCGGCGCATGGCGAGGGACTTCCCGTCCGGATCCAGCTTCTTGACCTCGACGATCTCTCGGGCCTTCCCATCGAGGTCTCCGAGCGACTCGAGCTTGCTCGCGAGCTGGAGGCGCAGGTCCATGTTCGAGGGATCGGCCGCGATCTTCTTGCGGAACCCGCTCACGGTGCCCTCGCCGGAACGAACCCGCTGGATCGCCCTCTTGAAGTCGTCGGGCTTCAAGTAGCCGCCGATGCTGTCCTCGGCCTTTCCATCGGGCCCGAGCAGGATCAGGGCGGGGAATCCGCGAACCGCGAACTTCTTCGCGATCGGGGCCCCCGACTCGCTCTCGGCGTCGATGCTGAGACAGAGGATGTCCTTCATCTCCGCGACCACCGAGTCGTTCGAGAACGTGTCCTTGTCCAGGCGCTTGCACCACCCGCACCAGTCCGTCCAGAAGTCGATGAAGATGAGCTTGTTCTCGGACTTGGCCTGGGCGAGCGCGGCTTCGAACGAGCCCTTGAACCACGGGATCTTGCCATGGTCGCCGGCGACGACGGACGTCGCGGCGGGAGTGGCCGGGACCGCCACCGGGCAGGAGAGGACCGCGAGGGCGAGGGAGGTGAGCAGCATGGAGGAGTCCTTTCGGGGATCTCGGCGGCCTTCCGACGATCGGAGTGCCCAGCCTGGATCGAGCGATTCTAGCCGTCTCTTCGGCGATCCGAAGAGTCCGGACGAGAGCGCTTCCGGCCCGCCTGTTAAACGTTCGTAGTCCGGCCCTGCTGCGCGCCGGACGCGCACCTCTGTGGACGCGGCAGAAGCGGATTCGCAGGATCTGGCCCATGTCGGCGCTCGAGAGGTGGCACTCCGAGAAGCAGTCCGCCTGGCTCTACCGCGTCGTCGCGGACCGGGAGGAGGACGAGACGAAGTCGCACATGTTCCAGGCGCTGGCCGTCGCCGCCGAGGAACAGGCGGAGATCCTCCGCGGGGACCTCGAGAAGGAGGGTCGGCCCGCACCGCGCTTCGAGCCTTCGACCCGGGCCCGGCTCGTCGCTTTCCTCGCCCGGAGGATCGGCCCGCGGCGCATGCAACCCATGCTCGCAGCCCTCAAGGTGCGAGGGCTCTCCGTGTACCAGGCATCGGCGGTGGTCGGGCACCCGATGCCGGTCTCGTCGAGCGACGTGGGCGAGCGGCACCGCAGCACGGGGCGCGGCGGCACCCTGCGCGCAGCCGTCTTCGGCCTGAACGACGGGCTCGTCTCCAACACCTGCTTGATCCTCGGCGTCGCGGGCGCATCGGACTCCCCGTCCCTGATCACGACCACGGGCATCGCCGGACTCCTCGCGGGCGCGTTCTCGATGGCAGCCGGCGAGTGGGTCTCCGTGCGCTCGCAACGCGAGCTCTACGAGCGGCAGATCGGGGAAGAGCGCGAAGAGCTCGATCGCTACCCCGAGGAGGAAGCCGAGGAGCTGGCGCTCATCTACAACGCGCGCGGCGTGCCCATCGAGCAGGCGCGTGCGGTCGCGCGGCGGGTCCTGGAGGATCCCGAGCAGGCGCTCGCGACCCTGTCGCGCGAGGAACTCGGGCTGAATCCGGACGACCTCGGCTCGCCCTGGAGCGCGGCGATCTACTCCTTCGCCGCGTTCGGGGCGGGCGCGTTGATCCCGCTCCTCCCCTTCTTCTTCGGCCCGACGCAAAACGGCATCGCGCTCGCGATCCTCCTCTCGGCTCTGGCTCTCCTGGCGGTCGGAGGATTCCTCAGCCTCTTCTCCGGCCGCAGCTTCTGGATCGGCAGCTTGCGGATGGTCGCGATCGGAGCGGCGGCGGGCGGCGCGACCTACGGGATCGGGCGATGGATCGGGGTTTCGGTGTGATCAAGCCATGCCCACCGTGCTCGCGCTCTACCCGGGCACGGTCACCTTCCGCGTTCAGCAGGTCCGCAGGTACCGGACCATCCTGCGCGATCTCGGCGTCCGGCTCGTGCTGGCCGACGACTTCCTGACCGACGACGACCGGGAGGTCTTCGACGAGCTCGTCCCGATGCCGCCTTGCGACCGGGTCGAGGAAGGCCAGCTCGTCCTGGAGCGCCGGTTCGCGTCGGGTGGCCTCGACGCGGTCCTGGCGCAGTCGGAAAGTTCGCTCCTGCTCGGATCGCTCCTGGCGCAGAGGCTCGGGTTGCGCGGAATCCGGCCCGAAGCGGCGCTACTCACCGTCAGCAAGTTCCTGTGCCGGCGTGCGCTCGAGCGGGCGGGCGTTCGCCAGCCCCGTTTCGCGATCGCCCGCAGCGCGGCGGACGTGCGCAAGTTCGCCCGCGAGGTCGATGGGCCCGTCGTGATCAAAGGGACCGCCTCGGCGCTCGGCCGCCTCGTGACCCTCGTTCGGAGCGACTCCGAAGTCGACAGAGCCGTCGAGAGGACGCTCACCGCTCTCCCGGCCGCGACCGACATCGTGCGGCTGTCGAGCTTCGCGCGGAGCGCGGGGATCGACCTCGGCTACGATCCGTCCCTGGAATTCCTCGTCGAGGCCTTCGCGCACGGAGCTCCGGTCGAGACCGACGGGATCGTCTTCGGCTCCGAGCCGATCTCCTTCGGCGTGACAGAGCAGGTCCTGTCGAAGCCGCCGCTCTTCTTCATGGAGGGCTACCTGCTGCCGGCCGACCGCTCCTCGGCCGACATCGACGAGATCGAACGCGTCTCCGACGCCGCGCTGGCCGCCCTGGGCATCAGCGACACCGGGTACTCGATCGAAATGCGCCTCCATGAGGGCCGCGCCGCCGTCATCGAGGTCAACGGACGTCTCGGGTGGGACGCGGGCTTCGGGGATCTCTTCGAGATCGTGGCCGGATCGCAGCCCGCCTTCCTCTGCCTCCAGGCGAGCTTGGGGGTCCGGCCGCGGATCGAGAGGCGTTCGGACGTCCGCTGCGCGGTCGCCTATCGATCGAGCTACGCGGACGGGATCATCGCGAGCCTTCCGTCCGCGGCGCAGATGTCCGAGCTCGAGCGCGAGGGAGTGATGGCCGGTTCGGCCGTCCACGTGGGCGAGCATCTGCACGCTCCACCGCATCCCGACGCGTCGCCCCACCTCGGGTGGGCGCTCGCGCGGCATCCGAGCTCGAGCCGGGCGGCGTACGAGCGGGCTCGCGCGGCGGTCGATCGACTCCGCTTCGAGATCGAGCCGGCGCGCAGCTGATCCGCGCGCGCACCGGGGGGCGGACGCGGTCCACCTGGACATGTAAGATCCCCGTCGTCGCTCCAGGCGCGAGCCGGGGTTCGTCGAGGTCGAACCACGGATCGCACCCAATCGAGTAGGAAGGACTTCCATGCAGCGCACGCTTCGACAGCTTCTCTTCGCGACCTCCCTGGCAGCGGCATCGCTCCTATCGGCCTGCACGGAGGGAGGCTCCGGCAGCGGCGGCGCCGATCCGACGCTGACCTTCGCGATCACGGACTCGGCCTCGGACGACATCGAGTCGTTCACGGTCGAGGTGACGCAGATCCGCCTCCTCAAGTTGGGCGGAGCGCTCGTCGACGTGCTCACGACGCCCGCGACGATCGATCTCGCGACCTTGACGGATGCGAGCCAGATCCTGTCCGTCGGCAACGTCCCGGTCGGAACCTATCTCTCCGCGGACATCACGCTCGATTTCACGAACGCCGAGTGCATGCTCGTCGGCCAGTCGACCCCGGCCACGCTCCTCGACGTCGACGGGAACCCGCTGACGGGCACGGTGGTGCTGCCGATCCACTTCGGCACGGATCGGCTGATCTGCCCGGTCAACCGCCACAAGCTGCTCGAGTTCGATTTCGACCTGAACCAATCCGTGACGACCGACACGGTCGGCAACTCGGCCACGGTCGAGCCCGCTTTCGTGATGCACGTCGATCCGGCGGCGCCCAAGCCCCTGCTGGCCGTCGGAACGCTCGTGAGCGTCGATACGGTCGCGAGCACGTTCGACATGGAGATCCGGACCTTCGGCGGCACGCTGCTCAACACGGCGACCTTCCAATCCGACGCGACGACCCTCTGGCACATCGACGGCGTGTCCTCCCTGGGCGCGGCGGGACTGACTTCACTTGCGGCCGCTGCGCCGGGCACCTGGGTGCAATTGGCGGCCACTCACGATCCGCTCCTGCCGCTGTTCGATGCGATCTACGTCGAGGCCGGCGCGGGCACCTACAACGGAGGCGACGACATCGTCGACGGGCACATCGTCGACCGCGTGGGCGGCGCGGGGACCGATCCGATCCTCACGGTGCTCGGGTACAGCTCGAACGCCGCGCACACCGTGTTCCAGTTCAACACGTCGTTCACGGTCTCGGCGAGCTTCCCGAACACCAAAGTCGTGCGCACGGCCGTCGACCAGGCGTTCGACACCGACGACCTGAACGTCGGTCAGCGCGTGCGCATCTTCGGCACCCTGACCGGTGTGACCATGGACGCGACGAGCGCAACGAGCGTCGTCCGGATGCAGATCACGCGCGTGCTCGGCTTCGCGACGGGAGCTCCCGCCGGCGGGGTCCAGACGATCGACATCGCGCGCGTCGACCTGCGGCCCGAAACGGACTTCAATTGGCCCGGCGGCGGGCCGACACCTCCCGACCCGAACGCCTTCGACATCCAGGTCGGCGCGCTGGGCACCGGACTCGGGATCGTGGCGACGACGCCCGTGGAGGCGCGCGGGTTCTTCCCCGCGTTCGACGACGCGGCAGAGGACTTCCAGGCCGCCTCGCTGACCAACCGCGCGACCGCGCCCTCGTTGATGCTCGTCCGGAATCGCCCCGCGGGGATGACGGTGGCGGTCACGGCCAATCCGACCCAGATCGTGGTCGCCTTGAGCGGCGTGCCGACTCTAGGAGAGTTCGCCGTCATCGACGCGGGGTTCGTCGGTGTGCAGAACCTCCCGACTTCCCCGGCGCCGGGGCTCATCCCCTCTCTCACGGGTCCGCGGTTCTACGTCGTGCGGGACAAGAGCCTGAACACGGCGAAATTGTTCGTGACCTTCGCAGCCTTCTCCGCCGAGGTCGCCAACCTCGTTGCGCTCGGCGCCGACGTCGCGCAAGTCGCAGGGATCGGCCGCTACAACTCCGGGACGAACCAGATCGAGGCGCAGCTCGCGAGCGTCGTGGTCGAGTAGCGGAACCGGAATACGGTACCAACCGGAATACGGTACCAGGTCAATTCTTGCGCCAGCCGAGCAACGCCACTGCGCGCGCGAAGCCACTACTCGGCTGGCGCAAGAATTGACCTGGTACCGTA
>JBJXFB010000003.1:0-60332 GCA_046155895.1 Planctomycetota bacterium
CTCGCCCGGGCCTTGTCGGGCGAGCGCTGGCCGGGGATTCATCTCGACGTCGACGCACTGGCCCGATCTCTCGCGAAGGACGAGGCCATCGTCGCTTACCGCCGTTACGACCGCTGGGATCGGAAGCCGAAGGAGGTCCAGGGATCCAACGCGCGACCAACTCGGACCCCGGTGCCCAGCCTGTGCGCATTCGTCCTCCGTCGGAGCGGCTCCTCTCGCGAATCCGACGCGTCGCGAGGGGTAGTGGCCGCGGTCGACCTGGGCCCGATCGAACCGATCGCGGGAGCCGTCCGCAACTGGCGGGAAGGTCTGGGCACCGCCACGGGACGAGGCGTGGGCACCGAGGCGAAGCCCGCGGCCGGGAGCTTCGCCGAGAAGGGGAATGATCTTCGCCGCCTCCTCCTCGATCCCCTCGCCGCCGAGCTTGCGGGCGCATCCCGATGCGTGATCGTTCCCGACGACGTCGTTCACCTCGTTCCGTTCGACGCGTTGCCGCGGGGCGGAGATTCCGAGGAGCTGGTCGGCGATCACCTGCGCATCGAGACCCGCGCGACGGTCACCGAGCTTTCGGTCGTTCCGGATCTCGACGCGGGAAGCGGACGGCTCGTCGCCCTCGGGGACGTCGACTTCGATTCGGTTGCGAACGGCAGTGAAGCTGTCCTTCCCGGCCCCTCCGTTTCCCTCGCCGCTCTGGCCGGATCGCCCTCGGAGCCCGAGGAGCCCGAGGAACCCGAGATCCCCGGCTCCGGAGGGAATCCGCGCGAGCTAGCGTCCATCCTCCGTGGAGGCGACTTCGGCGGCTTCGCTCCCCTCCCGGCGACGAGATCGGAAGTGGAAGCGCTCACCGAGAGTTTCAGGGAACATGTGGGGCGTTCGGAGGAGATTTCGATCCTCCGCGGCGCCGACGCGACTCGGAGACGTTGGATGGAGCTTGCGCCTCGCGGGCGCTGGCTGCATGTCGCGACGCACGGATGGTTCGCGCCCGAGTCGATCCGGTCGTGGAAGGACGAGGAGCCCCTCGACGCGCACTCGGGCCTCGGGATGCGCCTCTCGGGCGAGGAGCAGGTGAAGGGCATGAGCCCGATGCTGCTCTGCGGCCTCGCGCTCGCCGGCGCGAACCTGCCCGAGGACGACGCCGGCCGCGCTCCCGGGCTGATCACCGCGGAGGAGATCGCGGCGCTCGACCTCGCGCGCTGCGAGCTCGCGGTGCTGTCAGCCTGCGACACGAACGTCGGCGAGCGTCGCGCCGGTCAAGGGGTCGCGAGCCTGCAACAGGCGCTGCAGATGGCCGGCGCCCGAAGCGTGATCACCTCGTTGTGGAAGGTGCCCGACGAAGCGACGCGCGAGCTGATGGTCGACTTCTACCATCGCATGTGGGTCGAGAAGAAGCCCAAATGGCAGGCGCTGTGGGAAGCGAAGAAGAAGCTGCGAGAGGCGGTGGACCGGTCCGGCCGCCTGCGCTACTCGACGCGCGACTGGGCGGCGTGGGTAATGACGGGCGAGCCGGATTGATGGTATGGGCCTGGCGGTCCCTCAATCCGGGCGCGCAGCTTCTTCCTGCCCGCCGCGCCTGCGACGCTCCCCGAGCGTTCGGCGGTACTCGGGAAGTTGGGCGCGGTCCTTCTCGCGGCCGGTAGCCTCCTTCACCTCGACGAGCACCTCGAGGTCGAGGACGTGCACCCGCAGCCCCTTCCCGAGGTCTGTGAGGGGCGCGCGGTCGATCAGATCTTCGTATCCCTTCTCTCCCGCAATCCGGCCGAGGAGATCGAGGGGACCGAAGTGCGTCATCAAACGGTGACGCCCCGGAAACGTCAGGTCTTCCTGGCGCGGCTCCAGTCGCTTGGGCAAAGGGTCGCGGTAGCACGCCTCGAGAGAGAGAAGCACGGCTGCGAGCCGCTGCGCGTTCTCGGGATCGCGCGCGTGCACGACGTCGACATCGAACGTGTCCACCGGCACGCCCTGGAGAACGGCCGCGACTCCGCCGACGAGGACGAAGCCCACCTCTCCCTCGACGAGCGCGCTCAGGAGGGCTCGGGAATCCAATGTGGGCCTCGTTCACGAACCGCCTGGGCCTCCTCGAGGAAGGTCTGGCGATCCTGAAGGACGCGCAGCCGCTCCTCCGGCGTCAGGGAGAGCATCCAGCGGACGAGAGTGAGGTCGACTCCGTCCGGCGAATCGATGGCGTCCGATCGGGCCGGCTCTTCGCTGCTCATGCGACTCATCATGGCTCCTGGAGATCGCCAAGGGAACGCAGCGATCCTCGCCGGCTCGACCTGCGAGACCGCCTCACTTCGGAGAGCCCAATCCCGCCGCGATCTTCTCACGCAGCACCGCCAGGCCGCGCTCGAGGATCGGGTCCTTCTCCTTCAGCTCGTCGGAGCTCACGTTGACCTCGATATCCGCAGCGATCCCCTCGCCTTCGAAGCAAGTCCCGTCCAGCCGCAGGTCCTGCCACGAAGGCACGACGATCGTCACGCCGTTCGGCAGCTCGTGGGGCTTCGGATTGCCGCTGCTCCCGTACGTTCGCTGCCCCACGACCGTGCAGTCCGGGGCCTGGCGCATCATCAGCACGAAGGACTCGTTGCTGCTCATGACGTACCGGCTCGTCAGCACGACGACGGGCATCGTCAGCCGATTCTCGGCTTCCGTGTTCCCCTCGATCGCGCGGTCGTAGACCGGTCCGAACCCGTCCGGGCCTGGGCCGGTGCGGTAGCGGTTCTTCGCGTACACGCGCGATCCTTCGACGAACCACGCGGCGATGCGCCGGGCCAGCAGCTCGTCTCCTCCGCTGTTCGGGCGCACGTCGACGACGAGCGCCTGGCAGTCCTTCAGCGCGGGGAGCGCCTCCTCGATCGCGTTGATCTCACCAGAATCTGTCCACTCCGGGATCATCAGGTACCCGATGCCGTCGTCCGTTCTCCCGCGCCGGGCCTTCGCGCCGACCGGTTTCACCATCAGGTAGTTCGTCAGGAGCGCCTCTCGGTACAGCGGATCGACCGCGCGCTTGCCGGTGCCGTGGATCTGCCCATCGACCTTCAAGTACATGTGGATGTCCTGCGTCACCCCGAGCATCCCCGCGACGGCGCGCGTCCACTCCTTCGACGACTTCGCGCCGAGAATCCTCGGCTCGTGCTCCCTGAAGAGCGCACCCCAGCCGATCGAGCGCAGGTCGTAGTAGGAGTAGCTCTCGGCGAGGAGCTTCGCGAGCGCATCCAGGGCCGCCCGGTTCTCGGCCTCCTGCTTGGCCGGATCCGCCGGGGAGGCCTCCGCCGTGGTGAACGACCAGGGCACGGGCTCGAGCTTCGTTCCATCCGCGCCCTGGAACTTCGTCGCGGCCGGGCAGTTGAGGCTCATGCGGTACTCGTGATCGGGCTCCAGCACGACGTGGACGACGAGCTTCTGCGGCGTCTCCCAGCGCGGCTTGCCGATGATCTTCGGCACCTCCGATTCCCCGCCGCAGAACGACCAGCCCGTCTGACTCATCGGCCTGTCGAAGGTGACGACCAGCTGCTTCACGGCCTTGGGATCGAGATCTGCCGCTCCGCTCTCGGGTTCGAGCGACACGACCTTCGGCGGCCCGCTGGGCTTTGCCTTACCGGCCTTCGCCCCCTTCTCGGGCGCCGTGCGGAACGTCCACGTCACCGGTTCGAGCGCGGTGCCGTCCGCGCCTCTGAAGTTCGTCGCCGACGGGCAATTCAGCCCGATCACGTACTCGTGGTCCGGCTCGAGCTCGACCTCCATGACGAGCTTCTTCGTCGAGTCCCACTTCGGCTTGCCCTTCCAGACAGGGTGGGTCTCTCCCCCGCCGCAGAGCGACCAGCCGTCGGTCATCATCGAGCGGTCGAAGGTGACGACGAGCTTCGTGACCTTCCTCGCGTCGACGTCCTTGGCGCCGTTGGCCGGCTCGAGCTTCTCGACCCGGGGCGGGCCCCCGGGGAGGACGGTGAAGGAGAGTGCGAGTGCTGCGGCTGCGAGGAACGAGGACATACGGCACCTCGAGTGACAATGAAGAGCGGGGCGCTACTCCCATCCGCGCCAGGAGAGTTATCCTCTCCGCTCCGCTGCCCGGCAAGGTCATCGATCAGATCCGGGATCTCCGCCTCACCACAAGATTTTCACCGCGTTCGAGCTGTTGAACGAGCTCCCCGCCGGCGTGGGGCAGAACGCGGCGTTCCCGTCGCGGTAGTACGTCTGGTAGTAGCGCCTCGCCCCCGGCGCGATCGGATTGCCCAGCGCGGCCGAGCGCGCCGTGATCGACGGCTCGCCCATCGTCGGCGCGGACACCGCTCCTCCCGACGCGGTCTTCGTGTACAGGCGCTTCAGCGTCCCGCTTGCGCAGCGCAGGCCGTCGCCGTACACGAACCCGCCCGTGTGGTTCTCCGTCCCCTGCAGGAAGATCGTCAGTGCCGTCGAACGCTCGCCCTCGGCGAAGAGCACCATCGTGTCCGGCACGGTTGTCCCCGTGCTGTCGAGCGTCGCCCCGCCCGTCGAGGAGGAGTTCTCGCAACCGCGGGAGGTCCCGCCGAAGTTGTTGCACGGGCAGGGCGTCGCGAGCGAACCGTCACCGAAGCAGATGCGAGTACCCGGGCTCGCGCACAGGCGCCACTTCGCGACGTGGTCCGAAGGTATGCCGTCGACGCTCGTGAACTCGCCGCCGATGAAGAGATCGGGTCCGTGGCCCGCGAGGGTGAGCACGGGTCCGTTCGTGCCGTTCCCGAGCGGTGACCAGGCGCCTCCGTCCCACTGCGCGATGAAAGAAGCGCCGAACCCGCCGGCCGTCGAGAATTCCCCGCCCACGAACAGCGTGGGACCCGAGCCGTCGTGGAGCACGGTCATCGCGAGCACCGTCCCGTCGACCCCGGAGCCCAGCGCGGTCCAGGACGTGCCGTCCCACTTCGCGATGTTGTTCGCCGGGAGTCCGCCGACGAGCGTGAAGTCGCCGCCGACGTAGAGCGCCGGTCCCGTGCCGTCGTTGAACACGCACAAGGCCTTCACGGGACCATCGGGAGTCGACGGCAGCGTGGACCAGGTGCTCCCGTACCAGGAGGCCAGGTGGTTGCCGGGCTGGGTGAATGCGCCGCCGGCGTACAACCGACGTCCGCCGCCGTCGTCGAACTCGGCCAAGGCATGGATCGCGCCGTTCGTACCGCCCCCCAGGGCGAACCAGCTCGCGCCGTTGAAGCTCGCGATGTTGTGGTGCGGGGACTGGGGATGCATCGATCCGGCCGCGTAGAGTCTCGTGCCCGATCCAGCGTCGAACGTCGAGAGCGCGAGCAGGAGCGCGCCGCTGCCGAACGGGGCCAGATTCGCGGACAGGGTCGATCCGTCGAAGCGACGGACCTCGGGTCCCGCTGCGAGGTAGAGATCTCGCCCCCCGCCGTCGTCCCACACGGCCAGGGCGCTGACCGTGGGACCGTCAGAATCTGTGTACGAGGTGATCCCCTGCCAGGAAGATCCGTCCCAGCGCGCGAGATCCTGCGCGTAGCTCCCGCTCGCCGTCCAGAAACTCCCGCCCGCGTACAGGGTCGTGCCACTGCCGAGGTTGACGGATGCGAGCGCGTGCACGGTGTGATTCATGCCGTCCCCGGCTGGAGGCCCCACCGGGGACCACGAGCTCCCGTCCCAGTGCGCGAGAGAGTTCATCTCGACGCCATCCACGTACTGGAAGTCCCCGGCGGCGTAGAGGCCCGTTCCCGTGGGATCGGCGACGAGTACCCCGATGCCGCCCTCGAACTGACCTTCCTGCGCACTGCCGAGGGAGGTCCAGGTCGAGCCGTCCCAGGCGACGACGCCTGCGGGGGGAAGGCCCCCCGCGCTGATCGGGCCGCCTGCGACGTGTAGCCTCGGCCCTGCTCCCGCGTCGATCGTCGCGAGTACGCCGACATACCCAGCGACACCCGTACCCAACGCGGACCAGCTCGAGCCGTCCCACTTCGCGATGCGCATCGCCGGCACGCCACCGATGCTCGTGAAGCCCCCGCCAGCGAAGAGGGCGGGGCCGCTGCCGTCGTCATAGGTGGCCATGCCCAAGACCGCGTGGTCCGGTTGGGCCCCCGAGCCGACGGGCGACCAAGCGTTGCCGTCCCACCTCGCGAACACGCCCTGGGCGGGGAAACTGGGGGTAACCAAGCCCCCGACGTAGAGCGCCGGCCCCGTCCCATCGTCGTGCCCGGCCATCGCGTACAGTGGATCCGGAAAGTCGGCTCCGAACTGGGACCAGGTGACTCCGTCCCAGACGTACACGCGCGAGGGATCGCCCTCGTAGAGGGCGTACAACTTCGATCCGCTGCCGTCGTCGAACTCGGTCATCGCCCGGATGGTCCCCGGAAAGGCTCCGGCGCCGGTGTCCGTCCAAGTCATCCCGTTCCAGCGCGCGACGGTGGTGTTGCCGACCCACTCGCCCACTGCGAACAACGCAGGTCCGCTCCCGTCGTCGTGCACGACGAGCGCCACGACATTGATGCCGGGGAAGGCGCCGACGGCCGACCAGTCCGAGCCTCCCCATCGCGCGACGTACGAGGTGGTGGTCTCGCCCGCAGCACTGAACAAGCCGCCGACGAAGAGCCGTGGACCCGAACCCTCGTCGAAGAAAGCGATCGCGCCGGCGATACCGGATTCGTATTCGCCGGTGATCGAGTTCACCAGCCGCACGCCGTAGTCGACGTGCTCGAATCCGGGCGCCCAGGAGGGACACGGGCCCTGCCCGCGCGCGACGCCGACCAGGGACCCGAGGAAGAGGAACGCGACGCTTCGGGCGTGACTGCAGCCCATGATCCGCCTCCGTTGCGCCCGTGGCGGGGCGCTGTATCCTGCTTGCCCCAATGCCCGACAAGATCATCTTCCAGATCCAGGACCTCCGCAAGTTCTACGGCCAGCGCGAGGTCCTCAAAGGGATCACCCTCTCCTTCCTCGAGGGCGCCAAGATCGGCGTCATCGGCCCGAACGGCGCGGGGAAATCGACCCTCCTGCGCATCCTCGCGGGCGCGGACAAGCAGTTCGAAGGCGTCGCCAAGCCCGTCGGCAACCTCACGATCGGCTACCTCGAGCAGGAGCCGCCGTTGAACGAGGACCTCGACGTCCTCGGCAACCTGCGCGAGGCCGTCAAGCCGCTCCTCGAGATCGAGGCGCGCTACAACCAGCTCGCGGAGTCGGGCGAGATGGGCGATGAGTTCGAGCGCCTCTCCGAGGAGATGGCGCACAAGGAGATCTGGGAGCTCGACAGCCACCTCGAGCAGGCCGCGACCGCTCTCGGACTCCCGCCGATGGACGCGGACGTCAAGAAGCTCTCGGGCGGCGAGCGGCGGCGCGTCGCGCTGTGCAAGCTGCTCCTCAATCACCCCGACATGCTTCTCCTCGACGAGCCGACGAACCACCTCGACACGGACGCCGTCGAGTGGCTCGAGCACCACCTGCAGCAGTACCAGGGCACGGTCATCCTGATCACCCACGACCGCTACTTCCTCGACAACGTCGTCGGGTGGATGCTCGAGATCGAGCGCGGCAAGGGGCGGCCCTACCAGGGGAACTACAGCGAGTACCTGCAGCAGAAGCAGAACGAGCTCGAGACGCGCAAGGGCCAGAGCGAGCAGCGCGAGAAGGTCATCGCGCGCGAGCTCGAGTGGATCCGCAAGACGCCCAAGGCGCGCAGCACGCGCAGCAAGTCGCGCATCCAGCGCTACAAGGAGCTCATCGAGCAGAAGGCGGAAGAAGCGATGGACGCGATCGAGCTCCGCATCCCGCCCGGTCCGCGCCTCGGGACGAAGGTGATCGAGCTCAAGAACGTGAACAAGGGCTTCGGGGAGCGCACGCTGATGAAGGATCTCTCCTTCGAGATCCCCCCCGGCGGCGTCCTCGGCGTCATCGGGCACAACGGCGTCGGCAAGACGACCTTCCTCAAGATGCTCGTCGGCAAGGAGAAGCCCGACTCCGGCGAGGTCATCATCGGCTCGACCGTGCGCCTCACGTGGCTCGACCAGTCGCGGACGATCCTCGACGACACGAAATCGGTCTTCGACAACATCACCGAGGGCAACCCGCAGATCCCGTTCGGGAACAAGCTGCTCGACAGCCGCGCCTACCTCGCGCGCTTCAACTTCAAGGGCGAGGACCAGCAGAAGCTCCTGGGCGAATGCTCGGGCGGGATGCGCAACCGCGTGCTGCTCGCGAAGATGCTGCGGCACCCGGCGAACGTCGTCCTGCTCGACGAGCCGACGAACGACCTCGATCTCGAGACGCTGCGCGTGCTCGAGGAGGCGATCCAGGAGTACCCGGGCTCCGCGATCGTCGTGACGCACGACCGCTACTTCCTGAACCGCGTGGCGACGCACATCCTCGCGTTCGAGGGCGACGCCGTCGTCCGGTTCTTCGACGGCGACTACGAGCAGTACCACGAGTGGCGCGAGAAGGACCGCGCCGCGCGCGGCGTCGCGCCCGTGTCGAAGGCCGGCAAGTACCGGCAACTCCTGCGGACCTGACACCCGGGAGCTGCGGCATGCGCTTGCGCGCTGGTGATCTGGTCTCGACGCCCGATCTCGCGGTCGCGAGGCACCTCCTCGCCGCGTGGGACCCGCCGACGCTCGAGCAGGAGCGGACGCGCGACCGGATCCTCGCCTTCGTCGACGCCCATCCGCGCGACGCGCACCTGCGCACCTGCCTCGAAGGACACCTGACCGCCTCGGCGCTCGTCCTCGACGCGACGGGCGAGCGCGCGCTGCTCACGCACCATGCGAAGCTCGGGAAATGGCTGCAGCTCGGTGGCCACTGCGACGGGGACGCGAACCTGGCGGCGGCCGCGCTGCGCGAGGCGATCGAGGAAAGCGGGATCGAGGACCTCGAGATCGACCCGTTGCCGATCGATCTCGACGTGCACCCGATCCCCGCACGAAGGGGCGAGCCGAAGCACCTGCACCTCGACACGCGCTTCCTCGTCCACGCGCCGAAGGGCGCCGTCGGGCGCGCGAGCGAGGAATCGATCGAGCTGCGCTGGTTCACGCGCGAGGAGGCCTCGGATCTGGAGACCGACGACTCGGTCCGGAGGCTCTTGCGGATCGCGTGGACGCCGCCCTAGACTCCCCGCCCTTCCGCCACCCCTGAATCCCGGAGCCGAATCATGCCGCGCACGCGCCTCGCCCTGTGTTTCTCGATCCTCCTCGCAGCCTGCTCCTCCTCGCCCGAGAAGAAGCCGACGATGCTCATGGCGGACTGGATGACGCCGACCGAGCAGCACAAGGAGATCGTCACCGGCGCGGGCGACTGGGAAGGCACGCTGACGATGTACGGCGAGAACGCGACGCCGCAGCCGATCCCCGTCAAGGAGACCGTCGAGGCCGTCGGACCGTTCTGGATCCAGACGAAGTTCACCTGCGACTTCATGGGCATGCCCTACCACGGCACCGGCTGCGTGGGGTACGACCCCGCGACGCAGAAGTACGTCGGCACGTGGGTCGACAGCATGACCAGCTACTTCGCATGGATGGAGGGCAGGAAGGACTCCTCCGGGAAGCTGGTCCTCCACTGGATGGCGCCGGACGAGACGACCGGCGAGCCGGTGCTGCACCGGTCGGAATCGTCGGAGACGGCGGACGCCCGCGTGATGACCTTCTACAAGGGCGAAGGCGCCGGCACGAAGACGATGGTGATCGAGACGATGCGGAAGAAGTGAGCTAGCCGGCCGCGACGCCCTCGACGATCGACAGCGGGCACTTCGTCTCCACGACGCGGACCAGGCGGAATCCCGCGGCCCCGAAGATCTTCTCGAACTCCTCCTTCGTCCGTTCGCGCCCGCCGGCGATCACGAGCATGTGGAGGTCGAGCTGCTTGCCCCAGTGCGGGTCGTTCCCGGGCGGGATCACGTTGTCGACCACGAAGAGCTTGCCCTTCGGCCCCATCGCCTTGCGGCAGTTCGACAGGATCCGCACGCACAGCTCGTCCTCCCAGTCGTGGAGGATGTACTTCATGATGCACGCGTCGCCGCCGGGCGGCACGGACTCGAAGAAGCTGCCGGCGACGAGCTCGCAGCGTTCCGCGACGCCATTCTCGGAGACGTGAGCGTCCTTGCGCGCGTTTTCGATCACCTCGGGTCGGTCGTAGACGACCCCGCGCAGCCCCGGATTGCGCTTCAGGATCGCCGCCGTGAGGCTGCCGTGTCCCCCGCCGACGTCGACGAGCTTCCTGACACCCGTGACGTCGAGCGCCTCGGCCACGGCCGGGTTCTCGGAGCCCGAGATGCTCGTCATCGCCTGACCGAACTCGCGTGCCTGCTCGGGGTGAGTCGCGAGCCATTCGAACGCGCGCATCCCGAAGACCTTGTGGAAGGCCGTCTCGCCCGTCCGCACGCTGCCGATCAGGTCCTTCCACGCGTCGATGTTGTAGGAGTCGGCCGTCATCACGGCCATGCCGTGCATCGAGCCGGGGAGGTCCGAACGGAGCATGTGCGAGAGAGGCGTGTTCTCGAAGCGGTGTCCATCGGTCTCACGAAAAACGCCCTCCGAGGCGAGCATGCGCATCAGGCGGTAGAGGGTCGGAGCGTTCGCGCCGGCGGCCTTGGAGAGATCGGAGATCTTCATCGGGCCCTGCGCGAGGTGGTCGGCGAGCTTCAGGCGCGCCGCGACGTGGACGCCGCACGAGATCCAGTAGCCCGTGATCATCTCCAGCAGGCGCGCGTGCGCGGGCTGGGCCGTGGGCGGGAGCGGCGTCTGCGTCATGGGGTCTTGCACTTGCGGTGGAGCGCTTCGTGGGCGGCGTCGTCCTTGGGGCGCGTGTCGCGGCCCGGACGGTCGGAGATCTCGAGGGAAGCGAGCTGCTTGACGTGGACGCACTCGTCGGGATGGCCGGGAACGAGGAGGCGGAAAGGGCCGCCCTTCTTCTCGGGCAGCGGCGCGCCGTCGAGGGAGTAGACGACGATCGCGTTCGAGGCCTCGGCCAGGGGGATGCTGATCGCGAACGCGGGATCGCTCGAGGCGACGAGCAGGTAGCGCCCCGGCGCGCGCGGGAGCAGCGCGGACAGCCTCACGCCCCGGCCCGCGCGGCCCGGGACGAGCGCGGAGACGTCGGGCACCTGCACGGATTCCGGCAGGGCCGCGCAGTCCTCGGCCGTGACCGAAATCGCGGGAGGCCCGCCCGCGCTGATGATCCGCAGATGCGCCACCCCGTGAGTTTGCCCTCGTGCGCGCGATCGGACAACATGCGCGCATGAAGGTCCTGAAATACATCGCTCTCGCGCTGTTTGCCCTGATCGGCATCCTGCTCGTCATCGGCCTGTGCATGCCGAAGGTGTGGTCCGTCGAGCGGTCGACGGTCGTCAGTGCCGAGGCGGCCAAGATCCATCCGCACGTGGGGAACCTCGAGGGCTGGCCGAAGTGGATGCCCTGGATGGAGGAAGACCCGGCGATGCAGCTCTCCTTCGAGGGCACCGCGGGCGCGGCGGGCCAGAAGATGATCTGGAAGAGCGAGAAGATGGGGAACGGCAGCCTGACGGCGGTGAAGAGCGACGCCGCGACGGGCCTCGAATACGTCATGAGGATGGAGGAGATGAGCGAGGAGGCTCACGGCTCGATCTGCTACGCCAAGGAGGGAGGAGGCACGCGCGTGACGTGGAAGGACGAGGGGACACTCGGAGGCAATCCCTTCATGCGCCTCATGGGTCCGCTGATGGAAGGGATGATGAACGACTACTTCGATCGAGGCCTCGCGAAGATGAAGGCCCTGGCGGAGCAGGGCTGAAGCAGCCGGCGATGAACGTCCTCCTGTGGGTCCTGCAGGTGCTGGCCGCGCTCCTCTACGGCGCGTCGGGCGTCATGAAGATCTTCATGTTCGACAAGATCAGCGCGGAGCAACGATCGTTCGATGCCTTGCCCCGGGAAGCCTGGATGGCTCTCGGGATCCTCGAGCTCGTCTGCACGGTCGGGCTGATCGTCCCGGCCGCATTCCACTGGCGGCCTTCGCTCACCGGGATGGCCGCCGCGCTCCTGGCCTTGGAGAGCCTCGTGTTCATCTGGGTGCACGTCCAGACCCGGGAGATCCCGCCCATGATCATGTGCGCCGTGCTGGGCCTCCTCATGGCGTTCCTCGCCTACGGCCGGCTGGTCCTGAAGCCGATCGTCTGACCGGCGGGAACAAGCTCACTCCCGCAGCATGATCTCCCACTGCCGCACGAATCCCCACCGCTCTCCCATCGAGATCAGCGCGTCGTCGTTGTGACCCGCGCGCGCGGCGAGCGTCGGGAGTCCCCGTCTCTTGAGGATCCCCGTCGCCCGGTCGACCAAGGCCCTGGCGAGGCCTCGATGCCTCGCGCTCGGGCTCACGAAGAGCACCAGGATCATCGGCACGCGCGTCGCGAGCAGCGGATCCTCGAAAGGGCCCGTGATGCACACGCCGAGATCGGCTCGGCCCGCCTGTGTCTCCGCGACGAGCAGCAACGTCTCCCGGTCGTCGAAGCACCGTTCGAAGAACCGGCGGCAAGTCCCCTCCGGCAGAGGCTCGTCGCGCACGTCCGCCGTCGCCTGGGCGACGTAGGCCTCCAGCGCCGTCGACAGCGCCAGCGCCTCCTCCGGGTCTTCGATGTTGCGAATCCGCGGGTCCATCGCTCACCGACGAGATTCCCGTACCTGGGCCCCCACCGCAAGCCGCGCCTCCGGCCCTCCTGGGCTCCTCACCCCGTGGACGACCCTCTCCCGGAGGGGTAGAGTCCGCCCCTTTCCTCGTTCCGCAACACTCGCAAGCCCCAGGCTTCCGATCCATGAAGCGGCCTCCTCCCCACCGGGCAGGCCGAACCGATCCCCCAGTGCAAGTCACCGTCGAAAAGCTCGGACCCTGCCAGGCCAAGGTGTCCTTCACCGTCCCCAAGGAAGAGTTCCAGGGGGCCGTCAAGCGCGCCCTGGGCGAAGCCGGCCGCAACGTGCGCATGAAGGGCTTCCGCCCCGGCCACGTGCCCCCCCAGGTCATCGAGCGCCAGTTCGGCACCGAGGTCCGCCGGGGCGCCGTCGAGGACTTCGTCCGCAAGGCCTTCCAGCAGGCGGTCAAGGAGAACTCGCTCAAGGTCGTCGGGCACCCCCGCGTCGATCTCGAGACGATCCAGCCGCTCGAGGGCGCCGACTGGAGCTCCGCCTTCGAGGTCAGTCTTCGCCCCGAGTTCGAGCTCCAGAACTACAAGGGCATCTCGGTCGAGAGCGAGCTCGAGCCGGTCATGGATCCCGAGGTCGACTCGGCCCTCGCGAATCTCAAGGTCCAGCAGGCCCATCCCGAGCCCGCCGGCGACGCCGGGCTCCCGGAGGACGGCCTCGCGCTGGCCAAGATCGAATGGCTCGCCGGCGAGGAGGTCGTCCTCACGCGCGACGGCCTGCGCCTCTCGCCGCAGACCCCGACGCCGGGCTGCGACGCCCAGGCGTTCCAGAGCGCCTTCGTCGGAGCCAGGGACGGCGAGGTCCGCACGGTCCCGATGATGTTCCCCGACGACTTCGACAAGGAGCACCTGCGCGGGCGCGCCGGGGTCACGAAGATCACGGTCTCGCAGGCCTACAAGATGGTCCCGCCGACCGACGAGGACGTCCGCAAGTTCTTCGCCGCGACGGACGAGGCCGACCTCAAGGTCAAGGTGCGCGCGAAGATCGAGGAAGCGAAGATCGAGAACGAGCAGGCGCGCATCGAGCGCAAGCTCCTCGAGCAGCTCCTCGCGAGCCACACCTTCGACCTGCCGACCGTCCTGATCGACCAGCAGGTGGAGGCGCGCATGGCCGACGCCGCCAAGGAGCTCGAGGCGGCCGGCACGCCCAAGGAGAAGATCGCCGAGCAGCTCTCGACGCAGCGCGAGGCCGCGCGGAAGGCGTCCGAGCAGGGCTTGAAGGCGCTCTTCCTCGTCCAGACGATCGCGGAGAAGGAGAACCTCCTCGTCACCCAAGCCGACATGAAGGCCGAGCTCGAGACGATCGCCGCGCGCAACAACGCGACGATGGAAGAGGTAGCCGAGTACTACAAGAAGCAGAACCTCTTCGACCAGATGGCGATCGAGATCCTCGAGCGCAAGGTCCGACGCTTCCTGCGCGAGAACGCCACGATCACGGAGCCCCGATGAGAAATTTCGACATGTCGATGTCCCATTCCCTTGGCGCCAGGCCCCGCGGAGCCCGCGGTTTCGAGACGGAGCGACCCGACCGCATGGAAACCCAAGCCTTCATCCCCTTCGTCATCGAGCGCACCGGCCGCGGCGAGCGGACCTACGACATCTACTCGCGCCTGCTCGAGGACCGGATCGTCTTCATCGGCACCGCGATCGACGACCAGGTCGCGAACTCGGTGATGGCGCAGCTCCTCTTCCTCGACAAGACGGGCCGCAGCCAGGACATCAAGATGTACATCAACTCGCCCGGCGGCTCGGTGACGGCGGGATTGGCGATCTACGACACGATGCAGCTCATCGAGCCGCAGATCGCGACCTACTGCCTCGGCCAGGCGGCCTCGATGGGCGCCGTGCTGCTCGCCGGCGGAGCCGCGGGCAAGCGCTACGCGCTCCCGCACAGCCGCGTGATGATCCACCAGCCCTGGGGCGGCGCGCAGGGGACCGCCGTGGACATGGAGATCCACGTCAAGGAGATCCTCAAGATGAAGGCCATGCTCGAGGACATCCTCGGCCGCCACGCCAAGAAGGACGCCTCGGTGATCAGCAAGGCCTGCGAGCGGGACAATTTCATGTCCCCCAAGGAAGCGCTGGATTTCGGCCTGATCGACGCGATCGTCTCGAAGGAAGCCGAGGTCGATCCGGCCCGCAAGACCCCTCCCGCGTAGATCCGGGTTAGGATCCAAGGGAGAGACGATGACCTCCTCCACCGGACGCGGGCGCCACGTCGAGCGCTGCACCTTCTGCGAGAAGCGCCGACACCACGTCGCGTCGCTGATCGCGGGCCCGCCCGGGGTCTACATCTGCAACGAGTGCATCGAGATCTGCAACTCGATCCTCCAGGAGGAGCAGCGCCGCACGCCCGAGGGCGCGCAGGCGGCCCCCTCGGCCGGAGCACGCACCGGCGCGATGCCGCGGCGCGGAATCGCCGCACCCCCCGGCGCGGGCGCCGCGGAAGGGACTGCCGCCCGGCGCGTGCCGACGCCGATCGAGATCGCGCGGCACCTCGACGAGTACGTGATCGGCCAGCAGCGCGCCAAGAAGGTCCTCGCCGTCGCGGTCTTCAACCACTACAACCGTCTCCGCTACCGCGCGCGCAATCCCGGGCCCGGTCCGGACGTCGAGATCGAGAAGTCGAACGTCCTCCTCGTCGGCCCGACGGGCTCGGGGAAGACGCTGCTGGCGCGCACGCTCGCGCGCCTGCTCGACGTCCCGTTCGCCATGACGGACGCCACGACGCTTACGGAGGCGGGCTACGTCGGCGAGGACGTCGAGAACATCCTGCTCAAGCTCCTCCAGAACTGCGACTTCGACGTCGACCGCGCGCAGCAGGGCATCGTCTACATCGACGAGATCGACAAGATCGCCCGGACGACGAGCAACGTCTCGATCACACGCGACGTGTCCGGCGAGGGCGTCCAGCAGGCGCTCCTGAAGATCCTGGAAGGCACGGTCGCGAACGTCCCGCCCCAGGGCGGGCGCAAGCATCCCGAGCAGTCCTACATCCAGATCGACACGTCGAACATCCTCTTCATCTGCGGAGGGACCTTCAGCGCGGTCGAGGAGATCATCTCGAGGCGCGTCGGACGCGACGTGATCGGCTTCGGCCGGCGCTACGCGCACCGCGAGAAGATGGAGAAGGCCCAGGAACGCGCCGGGCCGACGCCGGCGAACCTGCCGCCGACGGTCGGCGACAAGCCCGCGCGCGACGAGCTCCTGCGCTGCATCATCCCCAAGGACCTGGTCGAGTTCGGCATGATCCCCGAGTTCGTCGGGCGCCTCCCGGTGATCGCGACGCTGGAGACGCTCGACCGCCCCGCGCTCGTGCGGATCCTGACCGAGCCGCGCAACGCGCTGGTGCGCCAGTACCAGGTCATCTTCGAGATGAGCGGCAAGGAGCTGCAGTTCACCCCCGAGGCCCTCGAGGCGATCGCCGAGGTGGCGCTCGAGCGCGAGACCGGCGTGCGCGCCTTGCGCTCGATCCTCGAGGACATCCTGGTCGACGTGCTCTACGAGATCCCGACGCGCAAGGACCAGACCCTCTTCGTCGTGGACGAGGACATCGTGCGCAAGAAGAAGTCGCTCGCGCGCGGGCTCTTCGCCGAGCCGCGCGAGGAGGAGGAAGCTCCTCCTGCCGAACCTCTCGCGGGCGAAGCCGGCGACTCTCGCGAGCGCGAGAGCGCCTGACCGCTACCAGCGCAGGTATTCGGCGCAGAGCCAGCGACGGGGCCGTTCCGCCGCGCCGGACGCGAGCTCGACCACGCGGGCGACGTCCTGCGCCTCCACGGCGGGGCCCAGCTCGGCGAGGAGGTCCTTCGGGAACCGGCCCTCCATTTCGGCGAGCTTCTCGACGAGCTCACGAGCCAGCGCCAGCTTGCGCTCGTCCTTGACGGACTTGACGATCGGCTCGCAGCGCTTGAGGACCTCCGCCCAGTCGCGCGTCGGCTTGCCGCCCTGGATGCGCGACAGCACGACTTGCGTGTTCTTGTCGACGGGGCGCTTGAGCAGCCTGCCGTACTCGAGGAGCACGGCGAGCGACGGATCCGTCCCGATCTCCGCGAAGGAGGCCGCCGTCGCCTGAAGCCCGCCCAGGGCCATCTCGACCGCGCCGAGCTTCCTCTTCGCCTCCTCGACGGCCGGGACACGGCCCTCGGGGAGCGCTCGCGCCTCCTGGAGGACCGGCAGCGCGGCCTGGAGATCGCCCGCGGCGATCGCCGGCGCCGCGGTCGACTTCCAGCGCGCGATCCAGGCCGCGAGCACCTCGAGCTTGCGCTTGCCGATCAGCTCCGCCAGCGGGCCGTCGAGGAAGCTGTCGCCGGCGGCCGTCGATCCGCGCGTGAAGCCCGGATCGCCCTCCCACGCGACCTTCCCGTCGATGTCGATCAGGAGGAGACGCGGCAGGTTGAAGCGCGCGATCGAGTAGAGCTCGAAGGTCTCGCCGAGCCCCGGCTTCTCCCGCGCGTCGACCGCGACCGCGCCGGGCAGCGCGTGCGTCTGGAGGTACTCCACGATCTTGTCGGCGTCGTTCGGGCTCGCGACGGAGACGATCTCGAGACCGACGCCCGCCTGCTGCACGGCCAGGCCGCGCAGCCACTCGTCGATCGGGACGATGTTGTTCTGCTCGATGCTCCACAGCACGAGGAGCTGCGGCGCGAAACCGACCTCATCCCAGCTCTTGCGCGAGCCCTGGATCCACTGGCCGATCTTGGGGAACGGAGGCACGCGCCCGAGGAAGCTGCCGCCGGGAGGCGGGCCGCCCTGGCTCTCCATCTCCTGCATGCGGACCGCGCGCTCGATCCGGGCCGAGGGATCGCGCGGAGGGCGTGAGAGGAAGCGCACGTTGCGGAAGCGCGCTTCGCCCGGTCCCACGATCAGGCCGAGGCTCCCGCGCAGCGGATCGGCGCTGTGGAACTCCTGTGTCGACAGGAACTCGCCGTCGAACCAGGTGTCGACCGTCCCGTCCGCGACGTCGATCCGCAGCGTATGCCACACCTCCGCCACGCCGGTCCGGTCCCGGGCGGGGCCCTCCGAGGCGGTGTCCACCGGGTTGTGGCGCCAGGTCTTGAAGCTCGTCCCGCCGAAGCAGCTCGCCAGATCGATGAATCCCGTCGAGGCGAGTCCTTCGCGCGAGCCGGAAGCCTCCGTGCGGCCGGGAAACAGGATCAGGCCGTGGAAGTTCTGCGCGTCCTTCTTGCCGAACACGAGGCCGCAGAAGTTCACCTTGCCCTTGGGCGCCAGCACGTCCGCCTGCAGCGACCAGTCGCCCGAGGTCACCTCGTCGAGCGTCAGCATGCGGAAGTCGAAGACCTTCTCGTCGTAGGGCGCGAAGCCCGCCACGATGCTCGGCCCGTCCGCGCGGTAGCCCGAATCGGGCCGGGCGTCCCAGCCCTCGAGGCTCGCCTCGTCGTACGCGAGCTGCCAGATCTGGACCGGGCGCGCGCCTTCCTTCAGTGCGGCCTCGTACAGATCCGTCATCCCGGGCACCGCAAGGTCGCTCCCGAGGCGCCAGGAGAGGTCGAGGACCATCGTCGGCATTCCCGCGGCGCGGTAGCCGAGCACGACGCGCTTCGCGGCGGCCCACAGGTCCTCGTGGATGCTCGCCAGCGCCTTGCGCTTGGGATCCCACTTGTCGAGGCTCGCTTCCGCCGCGTCGACGGCCTTCTGGTCGACGGGAACTTGCGATTCGAGCAGGCGCAGCGCTTCGAGCGCCAGCTTCGAAGCACGGTCGGTCCCCTTGCGTTCGGCCAGGAACGCGGCGAACTCGAGCAGGGTCGTGACGTCGTTCGGCGCGGCGACCAGGGCCTTCTCGAAGTGCTCGCGCGCGACCGCGTCGTCCTTGCCCTTGATCGCGGCGCGAGCCCAGTCGAGGTAGGGCCGCTCGACGTCGATCTCGCCGTTCTGCTCCTTCTTCAGGGCGATCAGCCAGTCCTTCCAGACGGGATCGAGCTCCTCGGCGGTCTTCGGCAGCCTGATCTCGGGCGCGTCCTTGGGTCGCTTGAAGCCCGGGATCGGCTTCGAGGGGTTCGCCAGCACGACCTCCTCGAAGTTCTTCACGGCGCCCTCCCCCACGCGGCCGCCGGAGCTGTCGATGAACTCGTTGAACGCGCCGCGGTACACGAAGCGGCCGTCGACGGGATCCTGGTAGTTGTAGAGGAAATACACGACCGCCCAGGTCGGCGCGTACCAGGGCGGCCCCCACTCGTACTTGTTCTCCAGCACGATGCGGAAGGTCGGTGCCTTCTTCGGATCGCTCTTCGCGGCGTCGGCGGGGTCGATCCCGTCGTTCTCGTCCTCCATCCAGCCCCGCTCGAGGCGATCGACCATCGGGAACAGCCGATGGTTGGCCGGCAGGTTCATGATCACCGTGCCGTTCGAGAGGATGCGCGTGCCCTCGAAGAAGGACGCCAGGCCTTCGTTCAGCCACCCCGAGGCGCCCGTCGCGAGCGAGACGAACTGGTGGGCGGCCTCGTGGAAGAGGACGCCGACCATGCCTTCGAAGCCGCCTTCGCTGACGTAGGTCTCGACCGCGTCGCCCGTGAACTGCCCTCCGCTCCACTCGGCCGGGCTGCTGCCGAGCTTCAGGTATTCGTCGCGGTTCTTGAAGATGCGCAGCTCGATGGCCGGCACGGTGTGGCCGTCCTCCTCCGTGCCGTACTGGAAGAACTCGCGGTAGAAGGCGTTCATCTGCTCCATCGCCTCGGCCGCGCGGACGAGGTTGGCGTAGCCCGAGTTCGTCATCGTCACGTAGTGCTCGCGCTCGAGCCGGTCGCGGTCCTCCCAGGTCGAGTGCTGGGCGTCGCGCTCGCGGATCCACTCCTCGGAAACGTCCGCGAGGAGGTCCTTCGGCTTCGCGTCGCCGGCCAGGCTCGGGTCCGGAGTGGAGGCGACGGCCTGGATCGCGGCCTGGATCTCGGGCGAGTCGGGGGCGAGCGCGAGGATCTCCTTGTACGCGCGGATCGCCGAATGGGGCCGCGCGTCCTTCACGTACTGCTCGGCGACCGCGCGGAGCCTCGGCACGAAGATGCGGGTGAGATCGAAGAGATCCCGCGCGGCGGGATCGGCGGCCAGCACGCGTGCCTGGAGGGCCTCGATCTCCGCGGCGGGGCGCTTCTGGCCGATCGACAAGCGCAGCTGCTGGTGCAGCGCGTGCGCGGCGAGATCGCGCTCGCCGAGCGCCTCCATGCAGCGGGCGCGCAGGTCCCAGGCCCGCATCGACTTCGCGTCGCGCTCGAGGGCCCGATCGACGTGCACGAGGCCTTCGGCGGCCTGGTTGCGCGACAGGGCGTCCTCGGCGAACGCGAGCGCCTCGGACACCGCCGAGCGCTCCTCGACGCGCCCCGGCGAGCCGAACGCGCCCAGGAGCATCGTCGCGAGGATCAGGCTTCCGCGCATGCGGGCAAGTTTCGAATCCAAGGCAAGCGAGCGCAACCTGCCGGCCGGGATCCTAGAATGCCCGCCATGACGAGCGCTCCTCCCCTGACGATCCACTACCACCGCGACTTCGACGGCATGGTGTCCGCCGCCGTCCTCGCGGTGATCCTGGCGGACAAGCGGGGCGAGAAGGCCGCCTGGAAGAGCGTGAACTACGACCAGCGCGGCAACTGGCCGGAATTCGAGGCCGGGAAGCGCTTCGCGATCGTCGACTTCCACTTCCACCCCAGGGCCGAGTACTGGTTCGACCACCACCCCACGACGTTCCTGACGCCGGAGCTGCGCGCCCAGTACGCGCCCTCCGAGCGGTGGTGCTTCGACGAGACCTCGCCCTCCTGCCCGCCGCTGATCCTGAAGCACGCGCGGGAGCACTGGGGCTACGTGCCGCCCGAGAGCTTCGTCGAGATGGCGCATTGGTCGGACATCGTCGACGGCGCGAAGTACAAGAACGTCGAGCAGGCCGTGTTCGGCGAGGACCCCGCGCTGCGGATCGCGCGTGCGATCACCGTCGCGCCGACCCAGGATTGGGTCGACACCCTGGTCGGGCTCATGACGCGCTCCGATCTGGCCACGGTCGCCGCCGATCCGGAGGTCGAGAAGGCCCACCAGCGGGCCTCCCGCAACCGCGACCGGGCCCTCGAGCAGTTCCCGCCGACGGTGCTCTGGAAGCGCGACGGCGTGCTGCTCTACGACGCGAGCTCGGACCGGATCCGGCGCGAGCGTTTCGCCGCCTTCTACCACCATCCCGACATCCGCTACAGCGTCGGCGTGATCCCGACGCGCGCAGGATTCCACGTGACGGCCGGCATCAACCCCTGGAACCCGCCCGAGGGAGGCCGGGACATCGGCGCCCTGATGGAACGCTACGGCGGCGGCGGGCACGTGTCGGTCGGCGGGGCGAATCCGGCGAGCCTCCAGGCGGCGCGCGAGGTCGCGGCGGAGGTCGCGGAGACCCTGCGCGTCGCCGAAGCACGGGCCTCCTGAGAAGCTGGCCCCTTTGATTGTGCAACGAGTTCGCGCAAGTCCTTGCCCCTGCTCGTCTCGGACGGTTCGCCGGGATCCAGGCCGGGGCCCGGTGACCAGGTCGAACGCAAAGGCCGAAGCCGCGCGGGGTTGGGGAGAGGGCAGGAACAGCGAAGGGTGCCAGGTCCCCTAGTGGCCTCTCTCCTCGAGCTCGAGCCCGCCGATCTCGTCCGCTTCGTCCTCGAGCGCGGCGGCCAGCCCTTCCACGCCAAGATCGCGCGGCGCGCCGTGGTCGGCCAAGGCGTCCTCGAGTACGAACGGATGACCTCGCTGCCCGCGCCCCTGCGGGCGCGGCTCGCGGCGGACCTGCCGATCTTCTCCGGGCGCGAGATCGACCGTCGCGTCGCTCCGGACCGCACGACGAAGCTCCTCGTCGCGTTCCCTCCGCGCAAGAACGAGGACGCGAGCGTCGAGATGGTCCACATGCCCTCGCTCTACCTCGATCCCGACGAGGAGGGCCCCCTGCCGGGCGCGACGCTGTGCGTCTCGACCCAGGTCGGCTGCCCGATCGCCTGCCCCTTCTGCGCGTCGGGCAAGCTCGGCCTCCTGCGCAACCTCGAGGCGCACGAGATCCTCGAGCAGTTCCTCCGCGGGCGCGCGATCGGGCCGGTCGCCCGCGCGGTGGTCATGGGCATGGGCGAGCCGCTCCTGAACTTCGAGAGCCTCTCGCGCGCGCTCGACGCCGTGCACGACGAGATGGGGATCGGGAGCCGCAAGGTCACCGTGTCGACCGTCGGGTTCCCCGAGCGCCTGCGGAAGATCGCGCCGTCGAAGCCGAGGTTCCAGCTCGCGATCTCGCTGCACACCGTCGTGCAGGAGCAGCGCGACGTGCTCGTCCCCGCGATGCGCGGCACGCCTGTGGAGGAGATCCTCGCCGCGGGCGACGACTGGTTCGAGAAGACCGGGCGCGAGGTGACCTACGAGGTCGCACTGCTCGCCGGCGAGAACGACTCGCCCGCGCACGCGCGCGCGCTGGCCGGCTCGCTGCGCGGAAAGCGCTGCACCGTCAACTTGATCCCGTTCAACACCGTGGACGACAGTCCCTACCACCGGCCCGCGCACGCGGCGATCGAGGCGTTCCAGACGACTCTCTCGCAGGCGGGAATCGTCGTCACCGTGCGCTACTCGCGCGGGCTCGAGGGCGACGCCGCCTGCGGACAGCTCCGGGTCCGCAGCCGTGCCGGCGCCCGACCGGGCTGATAACATCCGTCCCAGGAGATCCGAACATGAAACTCGTCGCCCTCGCGATCACGCTCTTCGCCTCGACCACTCCCGCCGCCCGGGCACAGGACCAGCGCCCGGAACCCCGCCAGGAGCGCGACGACGCCGCCGAGGCCCGAACCATCGCGCAGAAGGCAGCGCAATTCGAGAAGGCGTACCGCGACCGCGCCGCCCGCATCGATCGGCTGCAGGCGATCTACAAGAAGGAGGGTGCGGAGACGAAGCTCGTGGAGCTCAGAGAGATGCGCGCTCGACTCGACAAGCGCCACGCCAACGCGATGCAGGGGTTCCGCAAGCAACTCGGCGAGGAACGGTGGGCCAAGGTCGAGAAGCACCTCGGCGGGCCGAGTGCCCGCGCCCTCGAGGTCCGCAACGAGCGCGCGAACGAGAACGCCGCCGAGCGCGACGCCCGCAAGGCGCAGAAGGAGGCCGAGGGCAAGGAACCCAAGCCGCCGAGGACGAAGGAGCGCGAGGACAAACCCAAGGACAAGCCCAAGGACTCCTGAGCAGGACATCGATCATGAACACCATCAAGCGATCGAACGGAGCTCCTCGCTCGGCCTTTTTCCTCGTGATCGCCACGATCGCCGGAGCCTGCGGAGGCACCGACGCCGCGGGCCCCTCGACGTCCGTCGCCGAGGCGCCGCTCTTCCCGGACGACGCGGCGCCGGTCCCGATGGAGGAACAGGCCGCGCTCGATGCGGCCGCGCGCATCGACGCGGAGAACGCGGACGCCGAGCTCGAGAAGTTGAAGAAGGAGCTCGAGGACGGCTAGTGCCCCGCCCGGAGCTCCGGCGTCACGGTCCTACGGCAGCCTCATCGGGGTCAAGGCGCGGCGACGGCGCGACGTGTTGAGCTTCCGGAGGAGCCGCAAGGCGGCCGCAGGCGCGGATCGCCCCGGAAGGTCTCGGCGGACTTCCGTGCCGGGAAACTAGGCGCGGACGCGTGCCGGCAGCGCGGCGGCGATCCGCTCGAGCGCGGTGTCGATCTCGGCTTCCGTCACGACGAAGGAAAGGCGGAAGCGGATCGCGCGTTCTCCCGACGCCAGCGCGAGGACTTTCCTGGCACGGAGCGCCTCGAGCATCTGCTTGCGCACCTCGGGGCTCTCGAGGGTGAACGCGACGAGCGAGCCGATCCCGCGCACGTTCGAGATCGTCCCGCGCTCGCGGCCGAGCTTCCGCAGCCCGGCGACGAAGCGCGCTCCCCGTTGGGCGACGCGGCGTGCCAGGTCTTCTCCCAGGATGATCTCGATGAAGCGTTGCGAGCGCACCATGTCCGCCAGGTTGCCGCCCCAGGTGGAGTTGATCCGGCTGGGGACCGCGAAGACGTTCTCGGCGACCTCGTCGACGCGCGGCGAGGCGTAGAGCCCGCACACCTGGCTCTTCTTGCCGAACGCTACGACGTCGGGCGCCACGCCGAGGTTCTGCCAGTGCCAGGGCTTGCCCGACCCGAAGAATCCCGTCTGCACCTCGTCGAAGACGAGCAGCGCCTCGCGCTCGTCCGCGGTGCGGCGCAGGGAAGCCAGGAACTCGGGCCGGAAATGGTTGTCCCCGCCCTCGCCCTGCAAGGGCTCGATGATGATCGCGGCGATGCGGTCCCTGTGGCTGTCGAAGGCCGCCGCGATCTCGCGCGCGGCGCGGGCCTCCTCGGCCTCGATGTCGTTCTGGATCGCGCCGTCGAGATCGAACTCGATCGCCGGGTTGTGCACGCGCGGCCAGGGGAACTTGGGGAAGAGCGCCGTCTTCGCCGGCACCGTGTTCGTGATGGACAGCGTGTACCCCGATCGGCCGTGGAAGGCCTGGCGGAAGTGCAGCACGGCGAGGCTCGCGCCGTCGTCGCGCACCCGGTCGAGCCCGATCTTCCTGGCCTTCCAGTCGAAGGCGACCTTGAGCGCGTTCTCGACCGCGAGCGCGCCGCCGGTCACCCAGAAGTGGTGCGGGAAGCCCGGCGGCGTCACCTTCGTCGCGAAGGCCTCGACGAAGTCCGCCATCAGCGTCGTGTAGAGATCCGGGTTGCTCGGGTTGTTCACCGCCGCGGCCTGGATCCGTTCGAGGAAGGCCGGATCTGCCATCCCCGGGTGGTTGTAGCCGACCGGCCAACTCGCAAAGCAGGTGAAGAAGTCGAGGTACTCCTCGCCCGTCTTCGCGTCGACGAGCCACGCGCCGTGGGATTTCTCGAGGTCGAAAACGATCGGGAGGCCGTCCGCCAGCATGTGGCGCTTGAGGACCTCGTGGACTCGGGCGGGATGGGTCATGACTTCTTCGGCTCGCCATCTCCACGCAGGAGGCAGAGGAGCGAGCTCGGCCTCGCGAGCGAGGCGAGCCGCATCCGCTGCTCCACGTTCGTGAAGACGCTCGGAGCGAGAATAGCGTCATCCTGATCGTCCGGCGAGGCCTCGTTGCCATTGCCCGAGACCGGTGCTTCCGGGGCCCGCCCGCCGAAAATCAGCGTCGCGCCCTCGTCGTGGCCCAGGACGCGCGCCCGCCGCAACTCGACCTGCGATTCCTCGTCGACGACGGGGACCGGCCGCTCGAGATCGGCGCTCCCCCGCAGCACGGCGAGCAACTCCTCCGTGAAGCGCGAGAACACGCGCGGATGGATGCTCACCCGCCCCACCTGTCCCGGGAGCTGCCCCGAGAGGGTGCGAGCGCGGCCGAAAGCGGACTCGGCGATCTCCGCGGCGCGGCGGGCGAGGTCCGCGTCCCCGGCGACGGCGGCGCTCCTCGAGCCGAGGATGCGCAAGTCGACCGCCAGGCCGGGATCGTCCGAGACTCCCGCGCCGAACCTCGTCACGCCCGGGCGAGGCGTCATGCGCTCCAGGCGCCGAACGCGCTCGGGGAAACCGGAGGCGAGGACGAAGGTCGGGACAGCGCTCCCCAAGGCCGCTCGGAGCGCGTCCAGGCCGTCGTCGTGGAGGACGCCCAGGACGCCGTCCGGGAGTCCCGCGCGTGCGAGCGCCACGGCAAACGAGTCGCCGATCGTGGGCGCGACAGGATCGGTGACGACGAGGACCGTCCGGCCGAGCGCAAGCGCCGCGAAGAGGGCCGACGCTGGGCCCGACACCAGCTCGGCCCAGGCTGGAGCGAGGACCAGGAGGCCGCGCTCGCGGATCCGCGGATCCAGGGACGACGCCGCGGGGTCCTCGAGCGCCCGACCGAGGCGTTCGGGAAGGTCCTGGAGGTGCGACGAGAGCTCGCCCTCCGAGACCCCGAGGCGCAGCGCGAGCCGCCCGCCGGGGTCGGGGTCGCGCGAGAGATCGCGGGCCGCGCGCACGAGGATCTCACTCCGGCCGGCGGAGCCGAGCTCCCACCACGCGTCTTCCGCCTGGCGCGACGCGAGGAGCGCGGCCTCGACGTCGGCGGCTCCGGAACGCGCGTACCGACCGATCGATCGGGGGATCTCTCCCGGCCTGCGCCGGGCGGCCACGACCTCGAAGGTGCCTCCGCTACGCGCGGGCACGCGCTCGCCGCCGATCGTGTTGCCGTGGAGGTCGGTCAAGCGGGCAGACGGTGCCGCGCTCGATGGTCACAGGCGCCGCGCCCCTGACCATCGAGCGCGGCACCGTCTGCCGGATATGCTAGGGGCCGCTGTACGTGCGAACAAGCAGCGCGGATCTCGTGCCCCGACCCTTCTCCTTCCCGCGCGAGAGGCGCCTCGTCCTGGGACGCGATTTCCAGCGCGTCTACCGCGAAGGCGCGCGGGCGCGGGGCTCGCACGTCGTCGTCGTCGCGTGCGAGAACGGCCTGCCCCGGACGCGCCTCGGCCTCTCGGTTGGCAAGACGATCTGGAAGTCGGCCGTGAAGCGCAACCGCATCCGACGCGTCTTCCGCGAGGCGTTCCGGCTCGCCTATGCCGACCTGCCGGTCGGCGTCGACCTGATCCTGATCCCGGCGCGGCCCAAGCTCGTTCCGGTGCTCGCGGAGATCCAGGCCGAGCTCGCGCCGCTGCTGGCGCAAGCGCTCGCGCGGAAGTCCGCGCGCGCGAGGAGGACGACCGGGGAGGCTCCGTGAGGTTCCTCCGACGGCTCGCGACGTGGCCGATCCGGTTCTACCAGCGGTTCATCTCCCCGCTGAAGCCTCCCATGTGCCGCTTCAGCCCGACCTGCAGCCAGTACGCGGTCGAGACCGTCGAGGCTCATGGGATCCTCCGCGGCGGGGCCTACGCGGTGTGGCGGATCCTGCGCTGCCACCCCTTCTGCCGGGGAGGCCACGATCCCGTGCCTCCCTCGCGCACGCGGCCTTGATCGGGATCGTCCGCGCGGTCAATCTCTTGTCCCTCATGAACCGACTTCGGCCGTTCTCGTCCCTTCTCATCCTGGTCGCCCTGTCCGCCTGCCGTTCCGAGAGCAAGGCGGATCAGTCAGGATCCGTGAAGCTCCCCGAGGAGGCGAAGAAGCGACTCCAGGCGCTCGGTTACGTCGACGGGAACCCGAAGGCCCCGCCGATCCCCTGCGTGCGGCCGGCGGACGAGTTGATCCTGCCCGGGGAGGAGCACTTCGCGCGTCTCTGGCGGATCACGGACGGCGTCGAGAACGCGGCCGAGGGCTACTGGAGCTTCGACGGCCAGGGGCTCGTCTACCAGGCGACGCCGCGCGACGCCGAGTGCGACCGGATCTACGTGATCGGCGGGAAGGGGCAGAGGCCGCTCCTCCTGTCATCTGGCCAGGGCGTCACGACCTGCGCCTACTTCCTCCCCGACGGGCGCCACCTCCTCTACTCGTCGACGCACGCGTTCCAGGCGGACTGCCCGCCGCGCCCCGACATGAGCCAGGGGTACGTGTGGAGCGTGCATCCCGAGTACGACGTCTACCTGCGCGACCTCGCGACCGGCGTCGAGCGGGCCTTCACGACGACCTGGGGATACGACGCCGAGGCAACCGTCTCGCCCCGCGGGGACCGCATCGTGTTCACGTCGACGCGGACGGGCGACCTGGAGCTGTGGACCTGCGACCTCGAGGGCGGGGACCTCCAGCAGGTGACGCGCACGCCGGGCTACGACGGCGGGGCGTTCTTCAGCAACGACGGGCAATGGCTCGTCTTCCGCTCGAGCGCGTTCACGCCCGGGAAGGAAGAGGAGGAGATCGCCGACTACAAGAAACTGCTCGCCGACTACAAAGTCCGGCCGACGAAGATGGAGATCATGCTCTGCAAGGCCGACGGCAGCGAGCGGCGGCAGCTGACGAAGCTCGGCAAGGCCAGCTTCGCGCCCTACTTCTTCCCCGACGACAGCCGGATCATCTTCTCCAGCAACTTCGAGGACGAATCGCCGCGCGGGCGGAACTTCGACCTGTACGCGATCGGCCTCGACGGCACGAAGATCGAGCGGATCACGCGCAGTGACGTCTTCGACGGCTTCCCGGTGTTCAGCCCGGACGGGAAGTGGCTCGTCTTCGCGAGCAACCGCGGCGGATCGCACCCGCGCGAGACGAACTTGTTCCTGGCGGAGTGGCGCTAGGACCCACCGAAGACCAGTTCCTTCCGTTCTCCGATCGACACCTCGATGGTTCGCTCCTCGTGCTTCTTCTCGGGCCACCAGACTTCGATGTCGGCCATGCCCGCAGGGACGGACTCCTCCACGTTTCCGCCAGCTGGAATGCCGTCCCCCGCCACGGCAATTCCCCCGCTGCGAATTCGGTAGTGCAGGTAGCCTGCCTCCCCCGCGTAACGCAGCCGAAGGGTAGCTCCGGGCTCAACGGTCAACACGAGATCGCGCGTCTCGGTTCCCGCCTTCACCGTGATGCCGCGCAACAGGCCAACTCGTTGTCCGCTGGCTTTGGCTGCGAGACCGTAGGTTCCCGGCTCCATTCCCATGAAATCGAAAGTGCCGTCATCCTGCGACTCCGTCGTTCCGATCCGCCGGTCGGAAGGGTCTTGGACCGAGTAAGAGATCTCTGCCCGGCAGGCCTTCCCGGTCGCCTTGTCGACAACCGTCCCATGGATGCTGCCGCCGGTCCTCAATCGCAGCACGACTCCCTCGTCTCCTCCCTTGGCTTCGACCGGTTCGGAATCGACGAGCTCCCATCCATGGGCAACGAGCGAATACGATCCCGGAATGAGAGGCCCGATCGTGAACTTTCCATCCGCCCCGGTGCGCGCATCCATCATCCAATAAACGTCCCGCGTGTGCGCGTAGACGTACGTCTCGTCCTTCGGTTTCGCGTCAGGATCGAATACGACGCCACGAATGTAGAGGCCCCGATGCGCGCGTAGGGCCACGTCCTGCTCTGTCGTTCCGTCCAGAATCTCGATGACCACTGCGAAGGCGGCGATTCCGTCCGCATCGATCGCAGAGTTCTCATCGTGCTCGGCAGCAGGACCGATCCACCACCTTCCCGGGCTCACGTCGGAAAAGCTGAACCGGCCGTCCGAATCGGACCGTTGCTTCAGGATCACTTCCCCCGAGTGGTGCCTCTGGAAGATCCGGGGGGAATCGGAATCGGCTCGTTGCAACCAGATCCCATGCCGTCCAACCGGTGTTCCGTCCTGGTCTGCGACGGAGCCTCGCAGATGACAACCCGAGCCGATGCGCCATTCGACTTCGCGCACTTCACCGGGATTCAAGGAGACGGTCGGAATGTCCTTCTTGACGACGTTCCCGCCGCGACTGATCTCGACGTGGAGGGGAATGTCGGGAGGAAGCCCCTCAATGCAGCAGAGTCCCGTGGCATCCGCGCTCCCCTTCCATTCGGGATCTTCGCCGCCGAACGACTGGCCCTCATCGTCCTCGCCGATGTAGTAGGACTCCGTCCAAAGGCGAACCGTCCCGTCTGCAACGGATCCGCCGCCGCCGTCGACCAGTCGAGCCAGGAGCGAAGCGGATCGGGACATGAGAACGACTTTGGCGACCTGGTGACTTTCGTGACCCTCGACGACCGCCATGAAATACGGTGCGTAGCCGGAGGCATCGACACGAGCATCCAGGCGCATCCAGGAAGCACCCCGCAGCTCGAAGCGTCCTTGGGCATCGGTGGTCTGCGCATCGAGCCGTGGACTCGCTGCATCGCTCCGGGATTCCCGCGGCGCCGACCAGGACCTAGATCGGCCACCCTGCCCAGGAGTGACGATGGCGCCGGCGATGGGCTTCATGTCCTCGCGAGACAAGACTTGTCCGCAGTAGAGGAGGTCGAATCCGGTAGGCAGCTTCAGAGTGATCTCGTACCGCTCCCCCGGCAGCAGGGCCGTGATGTCGCGGCTCACGGTGCCCGCGTTCGCCAGCTCAGGCGTCGCCGTGAGCTTGAACTCGACTCCCGCGGGCAATTCGAATTCCACGGTTCCGTCGCGGCCACTGATCGGAGATGTGTTCGGCGTGCCCTTGTTCCCTCCAACATGCGCCGAGCTCCAGGACGACCCGAGCGGCTGCGGCATCACATACATGCGTACCCGCGGAATCGCTTCCCCGAAGACCGCGTCGGTCGCTCGAACGCTGAGGGTGGCGGTCTGCTTGTCCTCGCCGGTTGCCGTGGCCCCTTCGGCAAGGGTGTCGGACTCGGCGGCAACTGCGGATTCGCGTGTCACCGCATCACTCGTGTCCGCGGCATCGATTCCGGTGAGGGGCGGGCTTGGTTGCGTCTCCGGCAGTACAGGCGCCTCCTGCCTCGCGACCACGGCGGGTTCACCACCGCGAATCCACCACACCCAGGACGCGACGAGCGCGGCCAGGACCGCTGTCAGCAGGATCGGTGCTCTCCTCGTCATGAGACCGGCCCCTTTCGAGAGTTGACCCGCTACTGCAGCGCCCGCGTCGACAGCGTCACCCGCATCTCCTGGTCCGCGCCGTCGCGCTTGAACTTGACCAGGACGACGTCGCCGGGCTTGTAGAGGTTCAGCGCGTACGTGAAGTCGTAGATGTTCACGATCTTCACGTCCCCCACCCCGATCAGGATGTCTCCCTTGAGGAATCCCGCGCGCTCCGCCGGGCTCCCGCCCGAGGTCCCGTCGATCAGGACGCCCTCCCCGTCATAGCTGTACGAGGGAATCGATCCGAACCAGGCGCGGAAGCCGCCCTTCACCTGCTCCTGGCGTTCCTTGTCGACCTTGGGCTCGACGAAGGCGATTCGGCCCGCATCCGTCATGCGGCGCGTGAGGTCGGTACCCAGCACGGCGACCTTGGCCGTTCCCTCCGCTTCGAACCTCTCGATGTCGTCGGTGGGCTTGTGGTAGTCGGCGTGCAGCCCGCTGAAGAGGTGGAGCGCGGGGATGCCGCGCTTCAGGAAGGTCTGGTGGTCGCTCGAGCCGCCGAGCGCTCCGCCCGAGACGCTGACGATGAGATCGAGATCGCTATCGTCGCCGGCGGACTCCATCCAGCCCGCGAACACGGGTGAAGTGCCCGCTCCGAGGACCTGGAGCTTCCCGTTGCCCGCGCGCCCGACCATGTCGAGGTTCAGGTTGGCCGTGACGGACTCGATCGGGACCGTCGGATTCTGGGCCCAGTGCTCGCTCCCGAGCAGGCCTTCCTCCTCGCCCGACCACAGCGCGAACAGGACGTCGCAGTCGAGCTTCGGCCCGCCCGCGAGCAACCGCGCGATCTCGAGCACGGCCGCCGTGCCGCTCGCGTTGTCGTCCGCTCCATTGTGGATCTGGCGCCCCGCATCGGGGGCGAGCGATCCCGAGCCGCCGTGGCCCAGGTGGTCGTAGTGGGCCCCGACCACGACGGTGCGCTCGCGCGTGCGGCCGGTGAGGCGGCCGAGCACGTTGAAGGCGGGGCCTTTCTCCCGGACGACGTCGGCGAAGACGGCCACGCGGCGATCTCCGTCGCGCCCGGCGGACTCGGCGGGGCGCGCGGGCGCGTCCGCGCGCTCCTTCCAGCCCGGGACGAGGATCTCCGCCGCGTCCGCGCTCACCGCGACTCCGGGGATGCCCGAGCGCGCTCCGTGGCCCGCGTCGAAGCGCAGGATCGGCTCGCCGCGCGGTGACGGCGCGAGCACGACGCCGATCGCGCCGTGGCGCTTGGCGTTCATCACCTTGACGAAGATCGAGGCCGACCCACCCCAACCCTCCGAACGCGACGAGATGGAGGTGTCGTGCGCGCCGGCGGCGACCGCGTGGGCGTCCGCGGCGCCCGGCTGCGGAGCGGCCGGAGCCTCCGGAGGCAGATCGGGCGCTCCCCGGACCAGGAACGCGATCGCGCCGGTGAGATCGAGGCCGGCGAAATCGTCGCGGCCGCGGTCTGGGTTCTCGATGCCGTACCCGCACCACACGAGCGGACCCTCGACGCGCCCGCGCTCGGCGCAGAAGAGCGGCGAGACCTCGTCGGCCCCCCTCACGTCCACGCCCGCGTTCCCCGCGTCGAAGAGGACGACGTCGGACTGCCCGCCGTCCCTGGGCTCGAGCGCGACCGAGAACTCCTGGAGGTAGCCCTGCTCGCCGGCGGGCTCGAGTCCGACCTCGGCCAGCCGCACGGCCAGCCATTTCCCGGCCTCCTCGGCTTCCTTCGTTCCCGCGCGCCTTCCCGCGCGCGCGTCGTCGGCTAGCCAACGGACGTCCAGATCGAGGCGGGCGGGATCGGCGGTGGTCGCCGGGCCGCCGGGAAAACGTTCGGCCTCCGGCGCCGTGCACGAGGCCGCGAGGGAGAGGGCGAGCGCGCCCGGCAGGACGAGAGGTCTGGACATCCACTGGGTCATCGAGGGGTTCTCCATGAGCGCCAGAGCCTACAATCCCGCCGCCCTTCCGGCCTCCCTTTCGGGCTGTCGGTTAGCCTTTCGCGGTGCACATCCAGGTCCTCTCCAGCGGCAGCGAAGGGAACAGCGCCCTGATCCGGGCCGGCGAGACGAACCTCCTGGTCGATGCCGGACTGCCGCTGGCCGAGATGGAGGCGCGCATCGAAGCCGCGCGGATCCCCCTGGACTCGATCGGGCACGTCCTCGTGACCCACGGCCATCTCGACCACGCGCGCAGCGCCGGCGGGATCGCGCGCAAGGCCCGCGGGATGCTCCACTGCGCCGAGAGCATCATGAAGCACCCCTCGGCGCGCAGGGCCAGGCATCTCTCGACGATCGCGATCGGCCGTCCCTTCGAGATCGGTGGAACGAACGGCGATGCGGTGCAGGTCCGGTCCGTCGTGCTCCCGCACGACTGCGACCCCACCGTGGCGTTCCGCATCGAACACCGGGGGCGCGCGGCCGCGATCCTGACCGACATCGGTCGGCCGAGCGAAGAGGTCGCGCGCGCGCTCGAGGGCTGCCACGTGGTCGTCCTCGAATTCAACTACGACCCCGAGATGATGCGCAACGGCCCCTACCCGGACGCGCTCAAGAAGCGCATCACGGGCGAGCGCGGCCATCTCTCGAACGAGCAGAGCGCGACGATGCTCGCGATGCTCGCGGGCAGGGAGCTGCACACGGTCGTCCTCGCGCACCTCTCCTCGAAGAACAACACGGCGGAGCTGGCGCTTTCGAGCGCGACGGCCGCCCTGGCGCGCCTCGGCCGCGCCGACGTGCGCGTCCTCGTCGCGAGCCAGCACGAAGTCGGCGAGAACCTCGCCGTCTGATCAGCGGGAGCGCTTGCGGCCCGCGGGCGCCTTCCGCTTGGCCCGAGGCGGCGCGGTCTTCGGCTTGGGGCGGCGTGGCGCCCGGGCCTGCTCGCGGATCGGGAGCACGTCGTCTTCGCCGGGGACGCGGTCGTCCTCGACCAGCGCGGCCAGCGCGAGGAGGGCATCCGTGGACGTGAACAGCCCGAGCAGGATCTCGTTGTGGGTCACGAGCGCGGATCCGATCCTCTTCCGCGCCATCTCGCGCGCCACGACGTAGACCGCTTCGTCCGGCTCGACGGTGTAGGGATCCGGGGTCATCGCCTCCGAGACGAGCACCTCGCGGGGATCCGATTTATCGAGGCTCTGCATGCGGTAGACGTCGCGCTGGCTGATGAGCCCCACGAGGCGGCCCTTCGAGACGACGGGCAGATGGCGCACCTCGTGCAGCCGCATCAAGCGGATCGCCTCGGACAGCGGCTGGCGTGGACCGACCAGGACGACGACCGTGGAGACGTAGCGGGAGATCTCGAGGGGAAAGCGGGACATGGGCGCACCGAGAGCCTAGCAGGGATGGGGGCAGTTTCTACTTGCGCGGCTCGCCGATCGAGTCCGGCGGGAACACCTCGTCCAGGCGCAGGAGCTCGCACAGGCGCTTCGAGAGCGTCTGGTACGTCTCGTCGGTCTCGATGCACCAGCGCGGCTTGAGGAACAGGGGGAAGATCTCCTCGTCCTTCTTACGGCCGTTCGACTGGACCTCTGCCCACCCCCACAACTCTTTCAAGCCCCCGGAATCCCGTGACCCGTTAGACTCGGCGGCTCGAGCGCCGTATCAGCCCATCCGAGCACTGCGTCAGCACCCACTACAACCTCATCTCAGGATGCCCAGCATGTTTCGATCCATCGCACTCGCCACTGGCACCCTCCTCGTCGTCTCCGGTCTCGTACGCGGGCAGTCCTTCGTCAGCGGCGGCAGCGACAGCTGCGCCACGGCGACCCCGATCTCGGGCAACGGCCCTTTCTTGGGGGACAACATCGGCGCGACCTACAGCGGCTTCCCCCCGTGCTTCCCACACGCTGGCGCCGACGTCTGGTACGACTGGACCGCGACCGTCACGGGGGCGACCTACGTCACGCTCTGCAATCCGGGCACCCTGTTCAACACGAAGCTCGTCGTATACGACACGTCCGCGTGCGTCGGCTCGATGCTCGCCTGCAACGACGACACGGAACCGTCCACCGCTGATTGCTCGACCGTCGCGTTCTACGCCGTCGCGGGCAGCGTGTACAAGATCTACATCAGCGGCTCCCCGGGTGCCGCGTCGACCTACGAGATGACGATGACCCAGTCGATCAGCTCTTTCTGTTTCCCTGGCGCGGGCGGCGTCGTCTCCTGTCCGTGCGGGAATCCGCCCTCGGGACCCGGGCGCGGATGCAACAACTTCGGCTCGATGACAGGCGGGGCCACCCTGGCGGGCTCGGGTGTGCCGGCCCTTTTCCCCGATCAGTTTTATCTGACAGCCACTGGAGAGAATGCGACGGCGCTCAACATCTTCTTCACGGGCACAGCCACGAACTCTCCTCCGGGCGTCCACCACGCGGCCGGGGTGCGGTGTGTCACGAACAACCTGAAGCGGCTGTACTCTGGCAACGCATCGGGAGGGATGATCATCCGCCCTTCGGGGGCAAGTCCGTCCGTCAGCGCCCGCTCGGCGGCCCTGGGAACGCCGATCACCCCAGGACAGATGCGCTACTACTTCAATGTCTACCGCGATCCGCTGGCCGCGGGACCGTGCGGCAGCACGGCGAGCGGGCTCAACCTGACGAACGCCGTCAGCGCCATCTGGGCTCCCTGATCTGGATCGCCCTGCCAGGCTCGAGCGGGTTCCGCACGAAGTGCGTCACCCAGGTCGGCCGCTAGGCTTCGGATGTGCACCGCGCCGTCCGTCCAGGTTCACGTGCAGAACGACGCGCTCGCACGTGCCCGAATCGCTGGCCTCGACGCCCTCTAGGTCGACGAACCGGCAAGACACGCCACGAATCCGGCTCCTCGTTCCGTCGACGAACGGCGCGAGGGCACGCGGCCCCGCGAAGGGAGTCGGGATGACGGGCGTCGGCGTGTCCGTCGGGGCGCTACTCGCGACGCGGCTCTCACCGGAGGCCTCGGGAGTCGTCGACTCGATCACGGACACGGGCTCGAGCTCCGCAACCAAGGATGCCGCCGACTGGGAACGTGTTGGCCCTTCTACTTGCGCGGCTCGCCGATCGAGTCCGGCGGGAACACCTCGTCCAGGCGCAGGAGCTCGCACAGGCGCTTCGAGAGCGTCTGGTACGTCTCGTCGGTCTCGATGCACCAGCGCGGCTTCAGGAACAGGGGGAAGATCTCCTCGTCCTTCCGCCGGCGCTTCGACTGGACCTCCGCCCGCCTCTTCATCCAGTGGTCCCAGTTCCCGAGCAGGTCGTTCAGCCCGATCAGGTCGGCCGCGGCGGACCGCCGCAGTCGCACGCGCTCGTGCTCCCTCCACCGCGTCAGCTCCGCCAGCATCCCCGCGCCCGGCCCGAGCGCCTTGGGGGCCTTCTCGATCCGGAACGGCTCGACGTTCTCCAGGCCCGAGTTCAGCCAGATCCGCCGCAGCGCGAGGCCGAAGATCGGGCCCAGGAGGCGCGACAGGTTCTGATCGTCGTAGTTCTTGACGCACGAGAGCACCGGGTTGCGCGCCTGGAGCACGCGCACGCGTGCGCGCGGCAGGCGCGAGCTCGTGCTCGAGTGGTGGTGCCAGCACACGGAAGTCGGGACGTAGCGGCACTCGTACCCCTGGACCCACATCCTCCAGCCGAGGTCGACGTCCTCGTAGTAGGCGAAGTACTCCTCGTCGAAACCGCCGGTCTCGCGGTACACCTTCGGGTCGATCGCCATCGAGCCCCCGCAGGCGAAGAGCGTCTTGCGCGCGACGTCGTAGCGCGGATCGAGCTCCTCGTCGTAGCCGTACTGGATCCCGATCCCGACGTAGTTCATGCCGCCGCCGGCGGAGTTCATGCGCTGGCCGTCCCACGACAGCATCTTCCCCGTGGTCGCCTGGCACTCGCCGCGCACGATCGGCGAGACGAGCTCCTTCAGCCATCCGCGGTCGACCCTCATGTCGTTGTTCAGGAACACGAGGACCTCGCAGTCCTTCGCTTCGCGCGCTCCCTGATTGCAGCCGACGCTGAAGCCGAGGTTGCGGTCGTTCTGGATCAGTCGCACCCAGCCGAAATTCGCGCGCATCTCCTCCAGCGAGCCGTCGGTCGAGCCGTTGTCGACCAGGAACACCTCGAGGCGGTCCTTGGGGTAGTCGACGGCCGCGAGGCTCTCGAAGAGCTCCTTCAGGTGGTGCCGGCCGTCGAGGTTCAGGATCACGATCCCCGCGCGAGGGAGCTGGCTCTCCTTGAGGGGCGGTCCGGGGACGACGCCGAGGGATTCCTCCGGCGTCGGCACGGCCCGAGCCGGGTTCGAACCGGAAGACGGCTTCACGCGGTCGCCTCGTGCACCAGGCAGCAGAGCGCCCGGTAGCGCGCCTCGGTCACGGCCGCGTCCTGCTCGATCGTCTTGACCGCCGGAGCGCCCCCCGCAAGCTTCGCGGCCAGGCCCGGCTCCTCCAGGAACCGCCGCATCTTGGCCGCGAGGTCCGCGTCGTCCCCCACGGCGAAGTGGAGGCCGTCGATCCCGTCACGGACGTACTCCGCCATGCCCCCGATGCCGCTCGCGACGACGGGCGTGCCGGTCAGGAAGGCCTCGTGGATCGTGATCGGCGAGTTCTCCCACCAGATCGAGGGCACGAGGAGCACGTCGATGTCGCGGTACACCTCCGACAGCTTGGCGTTGTCGAAGCGTCCGCGGAAGGACACGTTCGACCCGGCCAGCTTCGCGAGCGCGGCGTGGTGAGGATCCCGTTCGGGTTCGAAATCCCCGTGGACGGAGAGGACCGCCTGGGTCCCAAGGAGACGCCTCATCGCCCGGAGCATGGTTTCGGCGCCCTTGTACCACACCAGCGACCCGACGAATCCGAAGCGGACCCGGCCGGCGGGATCCGGGCGCTTCACGAAGCCCCGCAGGGAGTGGGTCGCCATGCCGTTGTCGGAGAAGAGGAAGGTCTCGGGATCGAAGCCGGCGGTGTCGACCAGCTTCGAACGCAGGAAGCGGCTCGGGCTGATCCGGAGATCAGCGCGCTGGTAGGCCGCGAGCACGGCCTGGTTCCGGTCGGCGGCGTCGGCCAGCCCATCGGAGACCTTCGTCAGAAGGGGCCGCGCGACGGCATCGAGGCGCTTCAGGGCTTCGATCTGGCCCAGGTTCTTCTCGCGCATGCACAGGTAGCAGCCGCTGCCCATGTTCTCCTCGCACCGCACGCCGTCGGGACGGATGAGCTGGACGCGCGCGCAGATCGACCAGAAGTCGTGGCAGGTGATCACGGTCTTGAGCCCGCGCTCGCGCGCGATGTCGACGAGCCCGGCCGAGAAGTGGATCAGGTGCATGAAGTGGACGAGGTCGGGGCGCTCGGCGTCGAGGACTTCGCGGAAGGCCGCGTCGACCTCGGGGCGCTCGAAGGTGTCGCGAATGGACCGGTGGGCGAGCCGGTGGACGAGGCGCAGGACGCGCAGGCTCTCGAACCCCCCCGCCTGGACGCTGAAGTCGGGCGGACCGCCCTCGGCCGCCGGCGCGCGCGCCAGGATCGTCACGCGGTGCCCGCGGCGCTGCATCTCGCGCGCGAGGTTGAGCGTGTAGACCTCGGTGCCGGCCCAGGTGTCGGGGGGGAAGCCGTGCACGACGTAGAGCAGCGAGAGCTTGCGATCCGAGAGAAGGCGCGTCCGCGGACGGCGCCGCGTCGAGAGACCACCTTCGTAGAGGCCCTCGAAGGCCGCAGTGCGGAGCTGCCGCGCGAGTTCTTCTCCCTCGACGCCGGCCGCTCGAAGCGCCTCCTGGTCCTTCTCGAGCTGCCGCGAGACGTGGCTGCGCGCCGCCGCGAGCGAATCGAAGCACGTGCGCCCGAGCCATTCGGCGTTGAACCGCCCGTCGACGACCGCGCGCGCGCGGGTCTCCTCGGGACCGTAGTCGTGGCTGTGCTCGACGGTCGCCTGGTCGTCGTACACGACCGTGAAACCCGCCTCGAGGAGCGCGCGCGCCATCAACACGTCCTCGCCGAAGGAGGTGCGCGGGAAGGGATGGAGCTCCCAGATCTCCCGCCGGATCGCCGAGGCGACGTCGTTGAAGTTGTAGAGGAGCCGCCGCTCGATCGGCGTCATCCGCTCGTAGGCCGCGCGGTCCTCGATGCGCCTCTCGCGCCGGCCGGCCGCGTATCCGGGATCGTTCTCGCTGAAGGCGCGCGTCAGGAGGTCCGCATCGGACCGCGGAAGGTTCCGGCAGTACGCCGCCGCGACTCGGGCGTCGTCGAAGTTCGCCGCCAGCGTCGCGAGCCATTTCGGCGAGGTCGGGATCGCGTCCTGCGTCAGGTACACGAGCAGGTCGCCTGAAGTTCGCGCCGCGAGCACGTTGCGCGTGTCCCCGTGGTCGAACTCGACCTGGTGGATGCGCTCGCGGCGCAAGGGAACCGGAAAACGCTCCGCCGCGCGCCCGAGGAGCTCCCAAGTGCCGTCGGTCGATCCCGAATCGATCGCGTAGACGTCCCAGGGCCGGTCGAAGGCCTGACCCGCGAGCGCGTCGAGCGCGCGCTCAAGGAACGCGATGCCCTGCCAGGTCGGCACGAGCACGGAGACGGAGCGGATCGGGCGCACGCTCAAGCCCGGCTCCCCGCGTACTGCCCCAGCACCTGCGCCGCGCGCAGGAACGGCGAGCGCAGCAGGTGCGCGAAGCCGCCGTGCCGCGCGACGTGCCGCCAATCCTCGCGGACCTCGTAGGCGACCCCGCGCGCGACGGAGGCGAGATTCGGCCGCAACCGGCGCTGGAACTGCCTGCGGTGGAAGTCGGCGTCGACCCTGTAGCGCCGGTAGGCGCGCGACGGCGAGTACCGGTGCGAGTGGTAGACGACGGCCCGCGGCTCGAAGCGGATCTTCCACCCGGCCTCGAGCGCCCGCGCGGCCCAGGCGACGTCCTCGCCGAACTCGACGTCAGGGAACGGGATGGCCTCGAAGGCCGACCTGCGGATCGCGCTCGCGACGTCGTTGAAGCCGCACAGGCGGGCGCGCGCGGAGTCGTCCAGAGCGGCGAGCGTCGACCCGGTCCCGATCTCCCGCGTCTCCCCCTCCGCGCTCGCCTCCGGCGCCGAGAGCACCGTGCGCGCCGTCAGCGGATCGTCGTCCTCGTGCGGGAGGATCCGGGCGTAGACTCCGCCCATCCTGGGATCGACGAAGGGCGCGACGAGCGCCGCGAGGAAGCCCTTGTCGCGCGGCAGAGCGTCCTGGGACAGGAAGACGAGGAACTCCCCTCGCGCAGCGCGCGCCGCCTGATTGCGCGTCGCGCCGTGCCGGAAGGCGGACTTCTCGATGCGCTCCACCCGTGCCCCGGCGCGCTCCAGGAGCGCCCGGGAACGGTCGGTCGAACTCGAGTCGACGGCGAGGACCTCGAATCCCTCGCCGGGAGGGCTGCCCGCGATCTCCTGCGCGGCGAGGGCCGGCAGGAGGCGCTCGAGGTCCCTCTCCCCCTGCCAGGTCGGGAGCACGATCGAGAGGCGGGGAGAGCTCATCGGGGCAGGTTGGCCAGGCGCCACGAATCGGCAGTATCGCCGCCGGCAGGGTGCGGGGTGTACCCCGGATTCGCGCGGCCGCGGGAAGCCCCGGAGGGCCTCAACCCGGCCCGATCCGAGGGCCGATACAACCCCACGCGACCCCAGCTACCCGGAAGAGCACCTCGAGAAACACCATGACGCGACCCCCCTCGCAGACCCGGCCCGACCCCGTGAGGGCCCTGCTGGAGGAGACGAGCTCGATCCCGGCGCAGCACTCGGCCGGCGGCCCCTCGGCGAACGGGAAGCGGCGCGTCTCCCTGCTGGCCGTCGACGACTTCCCCTCCGACCTGAAGATCCTCGCACGCGCCGTGAGCGCGATCGGCGATTGGGAGGCCGATCTCGTGAGCTGCCTGGGTCCGGCCGAGTTCCTCGCGGCCCTCGAGAGCCGCACCTTCGACGTCCTCCTGATCGACTACACGCTCGGAGCCGTGAACGGGATCGAGCTCCTCAAGGAGGCTCGCCAAGCCGGCACGGACTGCCCCGCGATCTTCCTGACCGTGCGCGACGACGCGCGGTCGGCGGTCCATGCGCTGCAGGCCGGCGCGGTCGATTTCATCTCGAAGGACCAGTTGACCAGCGAGTGGCTGAAACGCGCCGTCGAGGGCGCGATCGAGCGGCGCAACCTCCAGCTCGCGATCACCGAGTACCGCAAGCGCCTCGAGCGCGCGAAGGAGAGCCTCGAGCGGCGGAACGAGGAGATCCGCAGCTTCTACCGCACGATCACGCAGGATCTGACCACGCCGCTCGGATCGGCGCTGCAGCTCCTGAACGGGCTGCTCGAGGGAGGGGACGGAGCCCTCGCCGCGGGGCATCGGGAATCGATCGAGGCCATCCGGGAAAGCTGCAACCAGATCGCCCTGTGCCTGAAGGACGTCCTCGACGTGGGGCGCCTCGAAGCGGGGAGCCTGGCCATGTGGGTGAAGCCCGACGATCTCGGCGAGGTCGTCGAGCGGGCGATCGCGACGCTCGAGCCGCGCGCGAGGAGCCTGGGCGTGTCCATCGAGGTGCGTGTCGAGCCGGGCCTCGAGCCCGGCCTGATCGACCGGCAGCGGGTGGGCCAGGTTCTGACGAACCTCGTCGACCACGCGCTCCAGTTCACGCCGGCCGGCGGGAGGATCGAGGTCGAGGCCAACGAGGACCCGATCGACCCGGGGTTCCTCGACGTCTCGGTGAGCGACACGGGTCCGGGCATGGATCCCGCCGCCGTCCAGCGCATGCTGACGATCTTCTGCAGCACGGAGGTCGTCGGCCCCGGGCGCACGCGGGAAATCGCGGCCGCGCAGGCTGCGATCGGTTACGGCCTCCAGCTCTGTCACGAGATCGTGCGCCTGCACCGCGGGGAGATCACCGTCGAGAGCCAGATCGGAGAGGGCACGACGTTCTCGTTCACGCTGCCCAAGGCCGGGGAAGAGGAGGCTAGGTCTTCCTCGGATTCGCAGCGCCACGCCACATCAGGAAGCCCAGCAGGGCGATGACGAGCACGCCGAAGAGGTCGCTCTCGGCCAGTCCGAACGGCAGGTGACTCAGGACCGCGACGCTCGGGTGGTAGCCCGTGTCGCGGTCGAAGCCCGGGAGGAAGCCCAGCATCGCCGCCGCGATCCCGAGGATCGACGCGCCGGCGATCAGTCCGGAGCAGTACAGGATCCCCTGCGGCTCGTCCTCCGCGTCGGGCTCGCGCTTATAGACTTTGTCCGAGATCTTGCGCACCAGCCCGCCGACGAAGACGGGCATCGTGGATGAGATCGGCAGGTACACGCCGACGGCGAAGGTCAGGGACCGGAATCCGAGGAGCTCGATGAACACGGCGATCGCCGCTCCGATCAGGATCAGGTCCCAGGGCAGCTTCTTGGTGAGCAGCCCGTCGATCACGACCGACATCAGCTTCGCCTGGGGCGCCTGGAGGCGCCCGGCGCCGATCCCGTCCTCGCGCAGGTATTGCGCGCGTCCGTCGGCCGGATCGACGAGGTAGATGCCCGGCTGCGCACCCTCGGGCGCCTGGTCGTGCGTCAGGCGCACGAACTGGTAGGTCTTCTGGTCCGTGAGGCTCTCGACCGTCTCGGAATCCGCCCGCAGCTCCGCGGCGACGGCGAAGGGCTGCGCAATCGGGTGTTCGCGCGTCTCGGCCAGGTTCAGGAGGTAGGCCGTCCAGCCCACCGCGAGCACGGAGGTCACGACGCCGAAGAGGAGCGCCCCCTGCTGCTTGACGGGGGTCGCGCCGACGAGGAACCCGGTCTTGAGGTCCTGCGAGCAAGTCCCCGCGTTGCTGATCGCGATGCACACGATCGCGCCGATCATGAGGGCCAGGCGGCTGTACTGCGATCCCTCGCGGCCGATCAGGAGGAAGACGCCGCAGGTCGCCATGAGGACGCCGATCGTCATGCCCGAGAGCGGGCAGGAGGACGAGCCGACCTCGCCCGTGATGCGCGAGGAGACGACCGAGAAGAGGAAGCCGAGGAGGAGGATCAGGACGGCCCCGAGGAGGTTCATCTCGAAGGCCGGGACGGAGACGATGAAGACGATGATCAGGAGCGCGCCGATCGCGAGGACGGGCACCGGCGTGTCCCGGTCGGTGCGCGCGACGCTCGCTCCGCGCAGGCCGCCGCCGGCGAGGCCCTTCGCCGAGGCGGTGATCGAGGAGACGATCGAGGGCAGCGCGCGAGCGAGAGCGAAGATGCCGCCGGCGGCGACGGCGCCCGCGCCGATGTGCTTGACGTAGTTCGACCAGACGGAGCCCGGCGACATGTCGCGGATCAGGGTGGTGGCCGGCGCCAGCGGATCGGCGAGCCCCGAGCCGAACAGGACGATCATCGGGACGAGGATGAAGGAGGCGAGGAGGCTGCCCGCCACCATCATCAGCGAGGTGCGGTAGCCGATGATGTAGCCGACGCCGAGGAGCTCGGGCGCGACGTCGCAGCCGATCGAGGCGCCGCGAAAGCCGCCGACCGCGGTGCCGACGCTCGCCTTCGCGCCGCCGAGGAGCGCCTGGAAGGCCTTGAAGGCCGCGCCGATGCCCAGGCCGACGAAGACCTTCTTCGCGGAGGTGCCGCCGAGCTCGCCGGCGTGGAGGATCTCGGCGCAGGCCTTGCCCTCGGGGTAGCGGAGCACGCCGTGCTCCTTGACGATCAGGTACCGGCGCAGCGGCACCATCATCAGCACGCCGAGCATGCCGCCCGTCAGCGCGACGAGCGTCGTGAGGCCGACCTGGAGCGGGTAACCGAGGAAGATGAGCGCCGGGACGCTGAAGACGACGGCCGCGGCGACCGACTCCCCCGCCGAGCCGGTCGTCTGGACGATGTTGTGCTCGAGGATCGCGCGCTGCCCGCGTTTCCTGCGGATCGCCCAGATCGCGAGGACCGCGATCGGGACCGAGGCCGACGTCGTCAGCCCGACGCGCAGCGCGAGGTACGTCGACGCCGCGCCGAAGACGACGCCGAGCACCGCGCCGAGCGCGAGCGCGCGGAACGTGAGCTCGGGAGCCTGCTCCTCGGGCGCGACGTAGGGCTTGAAGCCGTCGGCGGATCCAGCCATGTCAGCTGGCCGAGGAGCTCATCTTCTTCATGCCCATCTTCACGAGCAGGATCGCGAGGATGACGTAGGGAATGAGGGCCAGAAGGTTCCCGTCGAGCCCCAGGCTGTGCTGGAAGCCCTCGCCGATCCCCATCGTGTCCGTGAGGAGGTCGCTGTTTCCGTCCTTCGTCTGGACCGCTTTGAGCACGCTGCTCGCAACGCCCGTCAAAGTCCCTCCCGCGACCAGTCCCGTCGCGAAGAGCATCCCCGGCGAGATCTCGCTCCCGTCCTTGGACCCGGAGAGCTTCTCGGCGATCCAGCGCAGGCCGCCGCCGAGGAAGATCGGGAGAGTCGTGCCGATCGGCAGGTACGCGCCGACCGCCCAGGCGAGCGGGGAGACGCCGCACAGGTGGACCATCAACGCCAGGCCCGCACCGACCATGATGTAGCCCCAGGGAAGATTCTGGGACATGACGCCCTTGATCACGGTCGCCATCAGAGTCGCCTGCGGCGAGGGCAGCTTGTCCGAGCCGATCGTGAAGCCGTCGTGGAGGAACTTGATCGTCAGGCCGATCACGAGCGTGCTGACGAGGACGCCGATCACGAGCCCGATCTGCTGGCGGATCGGCGTCGCGCCCACGAGGAAGCCGGTCTTGAGGTCCTGGCTGGTCGCTCCCGCGTTCGCCGCGGCGATGCACACGATCGCACCCACCGAGAGGGCGATCGGCTGATAGGACTCGCCGCCCATGCCCATCGAGAGGAACACGAGCGCCGTCCCGAGGAGCGTCGCGATCGTCATGCCCGAGATCGGATTCGAGGAGCTTCCGATCAGTCCGACGATCCGCGAAGAGACCGTCACGAAGAGGAAGCCGAAGACGAGCATCAGGACGGCCATCACGAGCTTCCCGCCGAAAGCCCCGGGGATCACGGGCAGCACCGCGAGGATCAGGGCCAGCGCGACCGCTCCACCGGCGACCCACGTGATCGGGATGTCGCGCTCCGTGCGCAGGACCTTCTCGCCCCCGGCGCCGCCGCCGAGCGCGCGCATCGACTCCTTGAGCGATCGCACGATCGTCGGCATCGTCTTGATCAAGGTGATGATGCCCGCCATCGTCACCGCGCCGGCGCCGATGTAGCGCGTGTAGGCCTCCTTGAAGCGCCAGACGTCGTCCTTGCCGTTCACGACGTCCGCGGCCCAACCGAGGCTCACGAGATCGGCGATCACCTTCTCCGACGGAACGAGAAGGGAGAGCAGCGGGATCAAGACCAGGTAGGTCAGGATGCTGCCCGACACCATGATCCCGCCGACCCGCGGGCCGAGGATGTAGCCGACGCCCAGGTACTCCGGAGAGACTTCGTTGGCGACCGTCGCGTTCGGCAGCGTCGAAGTCCGGCTCGTGACCCACTTGACCTGCTCGCCCCAGAACGCGAACACGCTGTTCAGGAGCTTGTAGACGAAGGCGACGGCCACTCCGCCGAACACCAGGCCGGCCATGCGGCCTCCGCGCTCGCCGGCGATCAGGACGTCCGCGCAGGCCGTTCCCTCCGGGTAGGGCAGCGTCGCGTGCTCCTTGACGATCAGGGAACGCCGCAGCGGCACCATGAAGAGCACGCCGAGCACGCCGCCGACCGCGGCGAGCGTCATGATCGTCACGTACTCGAAGTACTTCGCTCCCTCGGCGCCGGGCGAGAGGAAGAGCAGGGCGGGCACGGTGAACGCGACTCCCGCCGCGACCGACTCCCCCGCCGAACCGATCGTCTGGACGATGTTGTTCTCGAGGATCGTGGCGCGCCCGAAGAGGCGCAGGACCGAGATCGAGAGAACCGCGATCGGAATCGAAGCCGAGACCGTCAAGCCGGCCTTGAGCGCCAGGTAGACCGTCGACGCCCCGAACAGGATCCCGAAGATCGAACCGAAGATCACCGCCTTCGGCGTGAACTCCGCGACCTCCTGATTCGCCGGGATGAAGGGCTTGTGCTCGGCCGCGGGCTTCGGTTCGGGCGTCGGTGAGGCGTGTGCCAAGGCGTCCTCCGGTTCCAGAACGGGAGGAGCGGCCCCAGGCGAGCGGCCGGTCCTCCCCTCGTGCTCACGGCCCTTCCGCGGGCCTCGAAGCGGCCGATGCTAGCTTCCGGGGGGGGCCGATCAAGGATCAGGGGCTCACGCGGTGGAGAACCCCGTCCGTCGCGTCCATCACGAACAGGATTCCCCCCGCGGTCTGCGTCAGGCAGAAGTCGTGGCCCGGAGGAAACGAGGGCGTTCCCACGGCCGCGACGCAATCCGCCGCCAGCGGACAATCGACCTCGCCGTCGACCTTCTGCCGCCGCAGGACGCCGCTGTTCGAGTCGATCCAGTAGACCTCGCCCGTCGCCGTCACGAGCGGCGAGACGGGTCCGGCCGACTGCGCGAGCTCTCCGATTCCCGCGCTCGTCGCGTCCGTCCCGTCTCCGGCGAGGGTGCTCGCCGTCCCGAAGAACCCGCCGAAGGGGCTGGGCTGCCCGATCTCGAGGCGCCGCAGGCGATGTCCGAAGCCGCTGCCGCCGCGCTCGCTGACCAGGAGCGCGCCGCCGCACGTGGCGGAGACACCCGTCGGCGTGTCGAAGAACGCCTGCGCGAGATCGCCGTCGGAGTGGAACGGCGTGCCGTTGCCCGCGACGGTGGTCACCTGGAGCTCGCCGACCGCGTCCGGCTGGACGAGTCGCACCGCGTGGTTGCCCGCGTCGGCGACGAAGACCTTGGGGGCCGAGTCCCCCGTCGGACAGACCTGCGTCGCGCTCCCGAAGCTGAATCGCGCCAGGAAGGCCGAACCCCGCGCCAGCCCGTCGGCGAAGCCCGGCGTCTCGTTCGGTTGCCCGGCGTAGAACGCGAGCGCGTTCGGCGGCATGCGGTCGATCGCGATCAGCGTGTTCGAGGTCTGCTCGACGACCACCAGCCTGTCCGCGTCGAGCACGGCGATCCCCGAGAGCACCGGCGGCGTGGTGATGCCGGCGCCCGCGAGCAGCTCGGCGACGGTGCCGGGTCCCGCGCCGCCGGGCACCAGGACGGCCTCGGCCGGCGGATCGACGGACACGTCGAGCATGACGACGGTCGCGCCGTCGCCGGTCGCGTACAGGATGTCCCCCGCGGAATCCGCGGTCATCTGGCTGGCCGGGCCGATGACGAGCGCCGCGAGCGTCACGACGCTCGGCGTCTGCGGCGGAGAGAAAACCTGGTCGGGGCCGCTGCAGCCGTTCGCGCCGTGGGGGCTCGGGACGACGACGAGCACGCCCGTGCCGCCTCCGGACGAATCGCGGCAGGAAGTCAGGGCCACGAGGAGGAACGTCGCGAGGATCGCGACGGCAGCGCGAGGTTCCGAGGTCCGCATGGCGGACAGTCTAGCGGCGCGCCCCCCGCGACCCAGGTCTCAGACGGCCTCGTTCTTCCGCGCGGGCTCGACGGGCGGGCCGTCGCCCGACTTCACCTGCTTCCCGTCACTCGAGAGGAGCCGCGGCTGCCCTTCCTCCATCGTCGCGAGGTGCACCGGCGCACGCCAGAGCTCCGCGATCCCCTTGAGCGTCTCGCCGGCGCTCGCGAGCTGGAGGTCGCGCCCGTCGTGGCGGTGGACGAGCATGAGCTCGCCCCGGCCCTCGTGGTCGTCGTCGACGAGCTCGATCTGCGGCAGCCCGCCCCAGGCGAGATCCTGGAGCATCCGCTCCTTCACCTCGCGGAACGAGCGCTCGAGCACCTCCGTCCGCCCCGTGCGGCCGTTCCGGCCGTACACGAAGAGCTGGCTCTTCTCCGCGAACTCCTCGTCGACGAGCTCGGCGACGAAGCTCGCGTCGTTGTGGATCCGCCGCAGCTTGAAGAGGTCCATCCCCTTCTCCTCCGCGCTGCGGTAGAGGTCGATCCCGAGCTTGTAGGGATTCAGCTGGCCCGGGCTCGCCGCCGTCGCGCCGCTGTGGCAGTCCGCGAAATCCACGAGCTCGCTGGCGTCGAGCACCCCCCCGGTCAGGATCCGGCTGTGCCAGAACGAGGCCCAACCCTCGTTCATGATCCGCGTCGTGCGCTGCGGCGCGAAGTAGTAGGCCTCCGCGCGCACGATCTCGAGGATCCCGCGCTGCCAGGGCTCGAGCGGCGCGCGCTCGACCAGGAACCCGATCACGTCGTAGGTCGGAGCCGCGCCGGAGGCGCCGTCCGCGGGAGGGGCGTGCAGGACCTCGTCGAGGGTCTGCCGCGGAATCCGGGAGGCCTCGGGCGGCGCCGGCCGGGGACGCTTCTGCAGGTGCCGCGCGAGCGGCAGGAACGGGTCGATCAGGCTGTCGATCGTCAGCGCGCGGTCGAGGAAGGTCTCGACCTTGTCCTGGCCCAGCGCGTCGATCCAGGCGCGCATCGCCGTGCCGTGGTCCGCCATGCGGTCGAGCATCCGGCGGTCGGTCGGGGCGAACCATACGTTGTGGCGGAAGAAGTCCGCGTGGCCGAACACGTGGGCCATCACGAGCTTCTGCTCGACGCCCGAGTTCGTGCGCACGAGGTAGGCGACCGTCGGATCGTTGTTGATGACGAGCTCGTAGATCTTCGAGAGGCCGTAGCGCCTCCCCTTTTCCATGCGCTCGAACTCCATCCCGAAGCGCCACGAGGGGTAGCGCACCGGGAAGCCGCCGTAGGACGCGATCGCGTTGACGTCCTTGGCGTCGAGCATCTCGAAGTGGACGTCGAAGAAGTCGAGTCCCGCGTCGCGCGCGACCTTCTCGATCCGGGAGGCCTGCGCCGCGAGGTGCGCCGGAAGCGTTCTTCCCCCGGCCATCAGCGTCCCCGCCCGAGGAAGGCCTTGATCGCCTCGGGGATGCCCTCGCGGTCGTTCACGCTGGCCGTGACGAGCCGTTCCTCGCCCTCGAGCGCGGAATCGAGGTCCTTCTTGAACTGCCCCGAGCCGTAGGCGCTCTTCACCTGGCCGTAGCAGAACTGGTTCACGCGCGGCAGGACCTCGTCGCGCAGCAGGTGGATGCAGCGCTCGGTGTCGCGCGCCGACCAGTTGTCGCCGTCGGAGTAGTGGAACGGGTACACGTTCCAGTCCTCGGGCCGGTAGCGCTCCTGGATCAGCGAGAGGACGAGCTCGTAGGCCGAGCTGATCTTCGTGCCGCCCGACTCGCGCAGGTGGAAGAAGCTCTGCTGGTCGACGACCTTCGCGACCGCGTCGTGGACGACGTAGACGACCTCCAGGTTCTTGTACTGGCTCCGCAGCCAGGTGTCGATCCAGAAGGCCTTGATGCGGACGATGTCCTTCTGCTCGCGGCCCATCGATCCCGAGACGTCCATGACGTGGAAGATCACGGCCGAGGAATCCGGTTCCTGCGAGCTCTTCCGCGCGCGGTAGCGCTGGTCGTCGCGGATCGGGACGATCTTCGGGCGCGATGGATCCCACTCGCCCGCGGCGATGGAGCGCTTCAGGGCATTGCGGTAGGTGCGGCGGAAGTGGCGCAGCGACTGCGGTCCGGCCTGGCGCACGCCGTTGTAGCGCCCGCCTTCCGAGAGGAGCTTGCGGTCGCCGCGCGGCTGGATGTCCGGGAGCTCGAGCTCGTCGCCGAGCATGTGGGCGAGCTCCTCGAGCTCCACCTCGACCTCGAGGATGTGCGAGCCGGGATCCTCGCCCGCCGCTCCCGAGCCCTCGCCGTCCTTGGGATCACCGGGGACGGGATCGCCCTTCTCGCCCTGGCCCTGGCCCACGCCCTTCTTGTTCTCCCCGAAGTGGAAGCGCGGGAGCTCGATCTGGGGCACCGGGATCGACACGAAGCGCTCGCCGCGGCGCCCGAGCAGCTCCGTCGTCGAGAGGTACTTGCGCAGGTCCTTCCGCAGTCGCCCGCGGACGATCTCGCGGAAGCGGGCGCGGTCGGTCTCGATGCGGAACATCGCCGATCAGGCCGCCTCCGAGCCCGTGCGCTTCGCCTCGCCGCGCGCGAAGAGACCGGCGACGTGCTGCAGCACCTCGTCGGCGCTGACCTCGTCGTACCCGAACTCGCGCATCAGGCGGTCGCGGATGACCCCGATCTTCTGCTGCGTGTCGGGATCGACCACCGACGAGACGCTGCTCGTCAGCTGGATCGTGTCGCGGCGGTCCTCGAAGACCTTGAGCTCGAGCGCCCGGCGCAGCCGCGCGTTCTGGCGGAAGTCGAAGGTCGCTCCCTCGGCCTGGACGGCCGCGATGTAGTTCAGGAGCTCGTGGCGGAAGTCGCTCTTGCGCGATTCGGGGATGTCGATCTTCTCCTCGATCGAGCGCATGAGCCGCTCGTCGGGATCGCTCTCGCGACCGGTCGCGTCGAGCACCTTCTCGCGCGTGATGTAGGCCTTCAGGTTGTCGAGGTACTTCCCGCACAGGCGCTCGACCGCCTCGTGGTCGGCCACGATCGCAGCCTGCACTTCGCGCTTGACGATCTCCTCGTACTCCTCGCGGGCGGTCGCGAGGAGCTGCACGTAGCGGCGGCGCGTCTCCTCGTTGCTGATCATGCTGTGGTGGCGCAGGCCGTCTTCGAGGGCTTCCAGGACGTCGAGCGCCGTGACTCCCGGGCGGTCGGAGGCGAGGCAGGTCGCGATCCGGTCCTGCACGTAGCGCGGGCTGATCCCCACCATGCCCTCGCGCGGGGCGGCCTCGTGCATCTCGTGCACCTGCTCGCGCGTGAAGCCCTGGACCTCCACCCCGTCGTACAGGCGCGCCTTCTGCAGCAGCGTGAGGTTGGGGTGCGTCGGATCCTCGAGGCGCGTCAGCACAGCCCACAGCGAGGCGATCTCGAGCGTGTGCGGCGCCATCGTGCCGCCCGGCGTCCGCTTGCGGCCGAACTGCCGCCGGTAGATCTCGACCTCGTCGGAGACCGAGAGGTTGTACGGGATGTCGATCTTGATCGTGCGGTCGCGGAACGCCTCCATGAGGTCGTTGCTCGCGAGCTTCTTGTACTCCGGCTCGTTCGTGTGCCCGAGGATGACCTCGTCGATGTGCGTCTGGGCGAACTTCCTGGGCTTGATCGAGTGCTCCTGGGTCGCGCCGAGTAGGTCGTAGAGGAACGCGACGTCGAGCTTCAAGACCTCGACGAATTCGAGGATGCCGCGGTTGGCGACGTTGAACTCCCCGTCGAAGTTGAAGGCGCGCGGATCGGAGTCGGAGCCGAACTCGGCGATCTTGCGGTAATTGAGGTCGCCCGTGAGCTCCGTCGAGTCCTGGTTCTTCTCGTCCTTGGGCTGGAACGTGCCGATGCCGACGCGGTCCTTCTCCGACAGGAGCAGCCGGCGCACGCGGACGTGCTCGACGACCTTCGTCCAGTCGCCGGCGTGGCGCTCCATGAGGATGCGGTAGAAGTGGCGGCTGACGGGATCGAGCTCGCCCTGGATCGTCAGGCGGTACTCGCGCTTGCTGCCGCGGTTCAGGCGCTCCTCGACCGCCGCGCGCGCGTCCTCGGGGATCAGCAGCAGGGGATCCTGGTTCATCGGAGAGGGCGTCACCTCGTCGTCGATGACCCAGTCGAAGGTGTACAGCGCCCCGTCCTCGGTCTTGGCGTAGGCCTCGAGCCCCCGCTTCAGCAGCCGGACGATCGTGCTCTTGCTCGATCCCACCGGGCCGTGGAGCAGGATCACCCGCCGTTCGGGCCCGAGCCCGCGCGCTCCGGCGCGGATCGTCTGCACGAGCTGCGCGAGAGGCTCGTCGAGGCCGTACACCGCGTCGCTCCCCTCGCTGAACGGGTCGTCGAAGATCTTCCACCGGCGCAGCGCCGCACGGCGCTCCTTGCGGGCGATCCTGACGAAGCCGTGCGTCTCGACCATGTCGAGCAGCCGCTGCCAGGCGTTGCGCGCGACGGAGGGGTTGCGCTCGACGATCGAGAGGTACTCGGCGAAGTCGCCTCTCCAGGAGAGCTCGGCGAAGCGATCGGGGGCGACGGCATCGCGCACGAGCTTGTGGAGCGAGGATTCTTGGTGCTTCATGAGAAACCGTGCCCGCGTGGGGAGACCGAGAGACTGACCGGTTCCCATCGTCTCGATCCCGCGCTCGACCTGAGCACCGGGCAGCCAACCCCTAGACTCCAGCGAGGCCCCTTGGAAGACGGGCCCGCCAGGGCGGTCGCTTCCCGAGCCCGGGACCGGCCCTTATGCTGCCCCGCCTTCTCGATGAGGAGTCGCGACATCACAACCCCGTCATTCCTTGCGCTCGGCCTGCTCGCGATCGGCGCCTGCACCGTCGAGGATCCCGCCCCGAGGCAGGCTTCGTTCGATCAGGCACGCGCCTGGCGCGACCTCGAGTCGATCGTGGCTCTCGGTCCGCGGCCTCCCGGCTCTCCCGAGCTGGAGAAAACCCGGGAGTACATCGAACGGGAGCTGCGCGCGGCCGGTCTGACCCCTGTCCGCGAGCCCTTCGACGTGAAGCCTCCGCCCGGGTTCAAGTCCACGCCGCCCGTCGAGTCCTTCGCGATGGCCAACGTCTACGCCGACTTCGCCGCGCAGGACCAGGGCGCCGAGACCGTGATCCTGGGCACGCACATCGACACGAAGATCCATCCGCAGCGCTTCGTCGGCGCGAACGACTCGGGATCCGGCACGGCGGTCCTGCTCGAGCTCGCGCGCGTGATCGCCTCGGGAGGCCCGCGCAGCTTGAACTACCGGTTCCTCTTCATCGACGGCGAGGAATCCCTGCGCTGGGATTGGGCCGACACGGACAACACCTACGGCTCGCGCCACCATGCGTCCAAGCTCGTCGAGAGCCGCCTGGCCGAGCGCGTGCGCGCCTTCGTCCTGCTCGATCTCGTCGGCGACAAGGACCTCGTCTTCCTGCGCGAGACCTACTCCGACCGGCGATTGAACGACCTCTTCTTCAAGGCCGCCGACGGCATCGGTCTGGGCAAGCACATGCTGGGCGCGCGCCAGGAGGCGAAGGACGACCACCTCTCCTTCATGGCGGTCGGGATCCCGAGCATCGACCTCATCGACTTCGACTACGGCCCGGACAACTCGTGGTGGCACACGGTCGAGGACACGCTCGACAAGTGCTCGGCGGAGAGCCTCGGGATCACGGGCCGCATCGTCCTCGCGGCGCTGCCGGAGATCGAGCGCTCGTTCCGGCGGAAGTAGACCGCATGGGCGTCGACGTGCGCGCATGCGTCGATGCGGTGATCGCCGAGGTCGGGCGGGAGATCGTGCTCGGGACGCCGCTCGGCCTGGGCAAGCCCGTGCTGACGCTGAACGAGTTCTGGCGCCGGGCCGTGGCCGATCCGCGCCTCGACCTCACGATCCTGACGGCCCTCACGCTGACACGGCCCCGCCCGCGGGGCGAGATCGAGAGGCGGCTGCTCGGGCCCATCGTCGAGCGGATCTTCGGCGGAACCCCCGAGCTGGAGTGGATCGAGGCCCGGCGCGCCGACCGCCTGCCCAAGAACGTCCGCATCCACGAGTTCTACATGCAGCCCGGCGCGTTGCTCGGGAGCGCCGCCGCGCAACGCGACTACGTCAGCAGCAACTACACGCACGCGGCCCGCGACGCCCTGGACCGGGGAGTGAACGTCTACGCGCAGATGGTCGGGCGGCGCGGCTCCGACCCGACCTCGACGCTCAGCCTGAGCTCGAATCCCGACCTCACGCTCGACCTCGTGCCCGCCATGCGACGGCGCGCGCCGCGCTGCGCCGCGATCGCCGACGTCAACACTCGGCTGCCGTTCATGCGAGGCGACGCCGAGGTGCCGGCATCCTTCTTCGACCACGTCGTCGAAGGGGACGGGCACGACTTCCCCCTGTTCGGGCCGCCCGACGAGGCCGTGACGACGACCGATTGGATGATCGCGGCGCACGCCAGTGCCCTCGTGAAGGACGGCGGGACGCTGCAGCTCGGCATCGGCTCCCTGTCGACGGCCGTCTGCCATCTGCTCGTGCTGCGCCACCAGGACAACCCCGCCTGGCGCGCGCTGCTCGAGGAGGCTGGCGTGCTCCGCCCCCACGGCAGCCTGATCGAGCGCATCGGCGGTTCGGGAACCTTCGAAACGGGCCTGTACGCCGCGAGCGAGATGCTGGTCGACGGCTACCTGCGCCTCTTCCGCGCCGGGGTGCTCGCGCGGCGCGTCTGGCCCTCGGCGGCGCTGCAGAGGATCGCGAACGGGGGCGGGTCTCTGGGCGCTCCGCGGCGGGAACTGCTCGAGGCGCTCGTCGCGGACGGCGAGGTCTCGAGCCCGCTCGCGCCGCGCGACCTCGACCTGCTGGTCGAGACCGGCCTCGTGCGCGGCGACTTGCGCCTCGAGGACGGCGAGCTGCTGCTCCCGGACGGGCGCCGCGTGGCGGCGGACCTGCGGGAGGCGGGCACGCTCGCCGCGCTCGAGCGCGGCGGCCTGGGCGAGCGGCTGCGTGGCGCGCGCGTCGCGCACGCCGCCTTCTTCCTCGGTCCGCGGCGGTTCTACGGGGAACTGGCCGCGCTCGACGACGAGCAGCGCGAGCTGTTCGAGATGACCAAGGTGGCCCGCGTGAACCAGCTTTCCGGCGGCGAGGAGCTGAAACGCTTGCAGCGCCGCGACGCGCGCTTCGTGAACACGGCGCTCTTCGCGACCCTGCTCGGGGCGGCTGCTTCCGACGCCCTGGAGGACGGACGCGTGGTCAGCGGCGTGGGAGGCCAGCACGACCTGGTCACGCAGGCCCATCAGCTCGAGGGCGGCCGATCGCTGATCCTCTTGCGCAGCACCCGGGAGCACGGTGGCCGCGTGACCTCGAACATCGTCTTCCGCTACGGCCACACGACCCTGCCCCGCCACCTGCGCGACCTCGTCGTCACCGAGTACGGCATCGCCGACCTGCGCGGTCGCACGGACGCGGAGTGCTGCGCGGCCATGATCTCGGTCGCCGATTCGCGCTTCCAACCGGAGCTCTCGACCCAGGCGCGGGCCGCGGGCAAGCTCCCGGGAGGCTGGACGGTGCCCGAGGCCTGCCGAGACAACCGGCCGGAGAGATTGCACGCGATCGTCGGGGCGAAGCGCCGCGCGGGCCTGCTGCCGCGTTTTCCATCCGGCTCGGAGCTCGAAGAGCGCGAGTTCGTCCTCGCGCGCTCCCTGAAGGCGACCCGCGCGCGGATCGGCGCCGGACGCCCCCGAATCCCAGGCGTCCTCGGGCTGGCGCGCATCCTTCGTCCGGAGCCCTGGACTCGGCCCCTCCTGGAGCGTGTGGGCCTCGATCGGCCGCGCTCGGCGCGCGAGCGGTGGCTGCGCCTCGCCGTTCTCTACTCGCTCGTCACGGAAGACGGTTCCTAGCGCAGAGTCGCGCCGACCGCGGTGTTGCCCGCCCGCAGGGAGCTGAAGGAGAACGAGAGTTCCGCGCCCTCCTCCGCCTGGACGACGATGCGGACCTCCTTCACCTCCCAGCCGTCGAGATGGCCGATCGGGACGACCTCGAGGCTCGTCGCGAGGGCACGGAAGCTCTCCGAACGGGTCTCCCTGAGCGCGCACGCGACCATGCGCCCGCCGCTGATCCGCATGGACACGCTCGGGAACCCCTGGCGCCGGCTGGCGTCGCCCAGCGTCGGGATCTCGCCCTGGTTCCGCAGCGGCAGATCGAGGAGCCACAGGTCGGGCCGCAGCCTCTCGAGCCGCGGCGCGGAGCACGAGAGCCGCGGCAGGCCCTCGAGCACGCTCACGGCGAGCGCGGCGGTCGCCTCGAAGCCCGCGGGAGCGCCGCCGATATCGGTCTGCATGCGCTCGCCATCCCAGGGCCGCGCCTCCAGCAGGGCCAGGTCGAGGGTCTCGCGGGCGTACGCGCGCAGGCTTCCCGGCGGGGGCTCGCGCGGAGGTGCCTCGCGCGAGAGCAGGACGAGCGTCGAGAGGTTCTCGCGCTCGAGCAGGAGGCGCGCGATCGTCGCGCTCTCCGGCTCGGAGAGCGCGTACGGACCTGGCGCTCGCACGCCGTCGCCGAAAGGCTGCCAGCGCGCTGGGAAGTTCTCCTCGAGCCGGCATTCGATCCCGGGATCGCCGTCGCCGGAGCTGGCCATGTCCGGGGAGGCGGGAAAGGCGTGGTCGGGATCGGGCGCGGGCAGGAAGTACAGCGCCGAGGTCTTGAAGCTCTCCCGGAGGTCCGCGTCGTTGCGCGCACGCACGAGCAGGCTCTCGAGCACGAAGATCGCGGCCTCCGGCCCGGCCACATCGCCCGCAGGGCCGGGGGCCAGGTCCGTGACGAATACCGCGGCGGGATGCCTGCGCGGCTCCTCCGCGACCGTGTCCGCCAGGACCGCGAGCCAGATCTCGCGACCGCCGCGGCTGGTCCCCAGGCTGCGGACGCGCATGAGGTCCGGGAAGGCCTCGGCGATCGCGCCCAGCGCCGCCTCGTAGGCGACGTGATCGAAAGGCCTCGTGAAGTCGAGCAGCGGCGGCGGACGGACCGCGACCGGCGGCTCCTCGGAGGCCTGCGGAGGCGTGTCGGCAGGCTGCTGCGGCGCGGGTTGCTCGGTGGGTTCCGGCTCGGGCAGCGGCGGCGGATCCTGGATGGCGAGCGCCAGCAAGAGCGTGACGAGGCCGCCAGGCATCCCGATCACGGCTTCACCTCGCGCGCGACCGAGGCCGTCCACGGCGCGCTCGCGCGCAGGGTCATCACCGATCCCGCGGGCGCCAGGACGATCCACGCGATCTCCCCGCTCGCTCCCGCGCCGGCGATCGTGCCGAGCTCGACCCGCGCTTGGCCCGCGAGGAGCCGTGCACCGCTCGGGAGCACGAGCTCGATCGACGATCCCGCGCGATGCGGCGTTCCGGGCGCGCGCCCGCTCGTCTCGCCGCTGCTCGGCAGCGCGCCCGTGTTGGCGACGCGCGCGCGGATCGTGCACACCTCGCCGTCGCGGCGGCTCTCGGCGATGCGGACCTCGAGGACCGGCAACGCAGCAGCGAGCGCGCGCGCGAACTCCGGGAGGCCCGCGAGCGAGGCCGCGAGGCTCTTCTCGGGAGGATTGGGGCGCGAGAGCGGCTCCCAGCCGCCGACGAGGCCCTGCCGGCCGTCGCCGAGGTCGACCGGATGCCAGTCGACGAAGCCGATGCCGCCGCGCGTGTTGTCGAGCCACTTGCCCCAGGCGAGGTCGCAGGGCGAGACGGGGGCGCTCGCCTGCCAGACGCCGCCCGCGCGGGCCGTGCTCTCGAAGAGCGCCTCGGTGAGCCCGACGGACGCCGCCTCGGGGGATGTCTCCACGGTGGGTCCCCAGGCCGCGACCTCGAAGGCCAGCGCTCCGGGGACGGCGTAGAACCAGTCGATCGCGGCCCCCGGCCTCTCACCGCCGCGCGCGATGCGCAGAGGGCTCGGCAACGGCGCGATCCGGCCCGTCGTGCGCGCGAAGATCCCGCCGACGAGCGCGACCGCCGCGGCGTCGGAGTCGTCGCGCCACGGATTCACGGCGCGCGATCCGGGTGTCGCGAGTCCGCCGTGCTCGCCCTGGAAGAGCAGGACCATCACGGCGCGCCGCGAGAGGGCCAGGTCCGCGATCGCGCGGCAGGTCGGCACCTCCAGGGGCAGGAGCGTCCCGCGGGCCGACGAGCGGTCGAGGCTCCACCCCACCGGGAAGGCCCGGTCGAAATCGACGCCGCCGAGCGGATCCTCGTTGAAGTGGCCGTCCCCGTCCTCGTCCTTCCCCTCCCGGACGAGGACGTAACGCGGCGCGTCACCGGGGCGCGCCGGGGCGAGGAAGCGCGGGTCGACCGCGCGCACCCAGGGTCCGGACGGGTCTTCGATCAGGAGGTGGATGACCTTCCCGTCGCCGTCGAGGTCGTCGGGACCGTCCTCGTCGACCTTCCCGTCCCCGTCCTCGTCGAGCGGGGTGAGGTCCCTGCCGTGGCCTCCACGGCCCGCCAGCGTCTCCGACAGCGCCTCGGGAGAGCCCCAAGGGATCGCCAGGAAGGCGAGCTCGCGCGGCAGCGCCGCGGACCCCGAGCACAGCGAGGCACAGGCAGCCAGCACGGCTTCCGAGCCGGCGAGCGAGATCCCGTCGAGACCCCCGATCAGGAGCACGGTCGGGCGCTCGTCGAGCGGCGTCGGACCACTCGCACCGAACGCGATCGCGGGGACGGAGAGACCCGTGCTCGTCTCGGGGAGCGGGACGGCCTCGGCCAGCAGCTCCTCGGGCTTCGCCGCGGCGATCCAGGCGGCGACCAGCGCCTCGACCTCGGCCAGGGTGTGGTAGCGGGGCTCGTAGACCGGCGCGGCCGGAGCGGGAGCGGGAGCGGGAGCGGGAGCGGGCGCGGGCGCGGGCGCCCCGGGGGCGGGTTCCTGTTCCTGCGCCGGCCAAGCCAGCAGCGCGACCGCCACGATCCGAAGGATTCCCATTGCGCGCCCTACGTTAGCTCCCGGCGATCGTTGTCGCGACGCGCGGTCGCCGTACCCTTTTTTTTCGACGCTTCGCTCCCGTGAGGATCAGTCGGAAGCCTCGGAAGCGAGCGTGGCCGCCGCGCGGGTCCGGCGGGCCCTGGTCTCCGGCGCAGGCTCTTGTGGGGGTTGGGGCACGATCTCGATCACGGGCTCGCCGGTGTCGGCGTCCAGAGCGGCCGAGGGTGCTTCCGGGGGCGGGACCTTGGCCTCCTTGGACCCGTTCGGCGAGGCCCAGCGGTCGACCTCGTCGAGCTCGACCTGGACCTGGCGGGAGACTCCCTTCGTCTCCATCGTGACCCCGTAGAGCCCCTGGCAGGCCGCCATCGTCCCCTTGTTGTGCGTGACGACGATGAACTGCGTCGAGGCGCGGTAGCCGTCGAGCATGGCCAGGAAGCGCTCGATGTTCGCGTCGTCGAGCGCGGCGTCCACTTCGTCGAGGATGCAGAACGGGCTCGGGCGCGCCTCGAACACGGCGAACAGCAGCGCCAGCGCCGTCAGCGTGCGCTGTCCGCCCGAGAGCAGGCCGATCGGCAGGAGCTCGCGGCCCGGCGGGCGCGCCACGATCTCGACGCCGGCTTCCAGGACGTCCGCGCCTTCCTCGAGCGAAACCTCCGCGCGTCCCCCGCCGAAGAGCTGGCGGAAGATCCGCTGGAAGTTTTCGCGCACAGCCGTGAAGGTCTCCAGGAAGAGCCGCTTGGACTCGACGTCGATCGTCTGGAGCGTCGATCCCAGAGCCTCGCGCGCGCGAGAAAGATCCGCGCGCTGGCTGGCGAGGAAGTCCAGACGCCCTCCGACCTCGGTGAGCTCGGCCATCGCCTCCATGTTGACGGGCCCGAGCTTGTCGAGGCGCTCCTTCTGCTCCTGGACGGTCGCGGCCAGGGCGGCGAGCGCGGCCTCGTCCTCGAGCCCGGCCTCCGGCGTGAAGTCCTTCGAGAGCGCCCCTTCGTCGAGGCCGAGCTCCTCGGCCGCGCGGCGCAGGATCTCGAGGCGCGAGAGCGAGAGCCGCTGCTCGCCGAGGCGGGTCTCGGAGAGCGCCGATTGAGCCGCGTCGATGTCGCGCAATTGCGCGTCGATCGAGCTGCGCGCGGCGGCGAGAGCGGCACGCCCGGCCTCCTCGCGAGCGCGCAGCTCGCGCAACCGCTCCTCCACGCGGCCGCGCTCCTCCAGGACGCGCGCGCTCTCGAGTGCGGCGACCTCGCTCTCGGCGCGGATCGTGCGCGCGGACTCGGCGTGCTCGGCCGAGAGCCGGCGCGCACGCTGCATCTCTTCCTGGTTCTCGCGCAGGACGCCGGCCTGGTCCCCGCGGCGGGTGGTGAGCCCCTCGAGGCGCTCGCGAGCCCGCGCGGCGGCGATGCGCGCCTCGGCGGCGCTCTTGGCCGCGGTCTCCCGCGCGATCTCGCCCTCGCGGAGCGCGCGCTCGAGCTCGGCCAGGGAGAGCCGCGCCGCCTCGTGGCGAGACCGTGCCTCGTCCCGGCGGAGGTTCTCCGCCGCGAGATCGGCTTCGAGCTGCGCGACGTCGAGCGTCGCGACCTCGCTCTCGTTCTCCAGTGCCGGGCGGTCGAGATCGACGTCCTCGTGCCGCGCGCGCGCGGTCGCGAGGCGGCTTTCCGCCTCCGTCCGCGCTGCGAGGGCCTCCTCGAGGCGCATGCCCGCATCCTTGCGGCTCTCGGCCAGGACGGACTGGCGCTCCGCGAGCGCGGCGCGGGCGGCCTCGAGGGCCCCGATGCGCGCCGAAATCCGCTCGAGGTCGAGACGGAGCTCCGCCGCGCTCGAACGGCGTCCGACCGCGCCCTGCGCCAGCGCGCCGCTCCCGCCGAGGACCCCCGCCGCGTCCGCGAGGTCGCCCTCCAGCGTGACGAAGCGCAGGTCGGGGCGGACCCCCGCGAGCGCGATCGCCGCGTCCAGGTCGCGCGCGACGAAGACGTCGCCGACGAGGATCTCGGCCAGGCGTTCGCAGCCTTCCGTGCAGCGCACGTGCTCGAGCAGGCGGCCGCGGACGAGCTCCGCGTCGGCGCCCTCGGGGGCGGGCGCGAGAGGCCGCGGCGTGCTCGAGAGCCCGGCGCCGAGCAGGAGCCCGATCTGCCCCGTCTCGCGCGCCTTGAGCCAGGTCGCGACCGCCCGCGCCGCCTCGCGGTTCCGGGCCACGATCGCGCGGCCCCGCGCGGCGAGCGCGGCGTCCAGGGCGCGCGCGTGCTCGGTGTCCGTCCGCAGGTGGTCGGCGACGAGCCCGCACAGGTCCTCGGGCGCGCAGGGACTGTCCCCCGCGCCGCCGAGCAGCGTCCGCGCGGCCTGCGAGAGCTCCTCGAGGTCGCGCTCGCGGTCGAGGAGGAATTCGATGCGGCTGGCCGCGCGCGCGCGCTCGACCTCGAGCGTCCCGCGCTCCTGATCGGCCTTCTGCACCTCGTCGGCCAGCTGGGCGATCTCGCGCTCGAGACGGCGGCGGGCCTCGTCTCGCTCCGCCCGCTCCGTCTCGCTCCGCTGGGCCTCGCCCTCGAGCGCCGCGACCTCCTCCTTCAGGGCCTTCTCGGCCGCCAGCGAGGCTTCGAGCTCCTCGCGTGCCCGCTCGGCGCGCGCCCACGCGCGCTCGAGCGCCTCCCCGAGCGAACGCGCGCGGTTCTCCGCGCGATTCATCTCGGCCAGGATCTCGAGGCCCTGCGCGCGCGCGGTCTCGTGCTGGCTGCGGCGGTCCGCTGCGGCCCGTTCGGTCTCGAGGAGCGCGCTCGCCCGCTCCGCTTCGGTCTTCTCCTCGCAGGCCACTTCGGTCGCGAGAGCGGCCAGCTCGGTCTCGAGCCGCGCGAGCTCGGCCGCGCGCTCCTTCTGCGCCTCGTCGAGCCGCCTCGCGCGCTCGTCCTCCTCGCGGGCATCCTTCTCGAGGAGAGCGACGCGGGTGGCGAGGTGGGCCCGGCGCTCGTCGAGCGCCCGGCCGTCGCCGGCGAGGCGACCGGCGTGATCGGACTGCCGCTCGATTTCGGCCTGGAGGCTCGCGCGCTCGCTCTCGAGCCCCGTGGCGCGCTCCTCGGAGCGCGCGCGCGCGCCCGTG
>JBJXFB010000009.1:0-45294 GCA_046155895.1 Planctomycetota bacterium
GCCCGCTCGCGCCGAGAGGCTCGCTGACGGCCTGGTCCGTGGCCACGAGGACTCCCTGCGTGAACACGTTGCTGATGACGTCGAGCGGAGTCCGCTCCCAGCAGCGGAACTGACGCTGGGCCGAGAAAACCTCTTCGTTGTCGTTGTAGATCAGGAAGTCGGCGACGGTGTCGAACTGCGAACCACCCGAAAGGCCGAGGAGGATCAGCTCGCTGCGCAGGGCGCCTTGGCCGATGCTGGTCGACGCCAGGAAGCGGGGGATCAGGATCTCCTCGGGCAGCTCTTCGTACTCGCGGCCGTCCAGGTCGAGGTTCCCGTCGGAGTCGACATCGGTCTCGGTGCATTCCGACTGCAGAGGGATCTTCTTGTCGTCCCCATCCAACTCCTCCTCGCACAGGCCCCTCAAGGAGATCGGATTCATCGAGTAGTCGAGCGCGGCGCCCCCGTTCAGGAAGACCGCGTTGCCGATCAGGTAGTTGAAGACGATCGGTTCGTGCGTCGTCGGGTGCGTCGCATAGGCGTACATGAACCCCTGCTGCTGCTGGGGGTTGTGGCTCCGCGTCAGGAAGGTGAACGTGTCGGCCGGCGTGAGGATGATCTCCCGGTCGACTTCCAGGCAGGGGATCGGGTTGTTGCTCGCGTCGTAGCGACCGACGTAGATGAAGTGCACCCGGACCGTCCCGGCCGGCAAGTTGGTGTTCGAATCGTGGGTGAAGTCCCTGTTCGTGTTCGTGACCGTGAACAGGGTCACGTTCGCCGTCCGGTTGTCGAACTCGGGGAAGATCAGGAGACTGCCGGGCTCGCGGCGAGCGACGCAGGGGTCCCCGAGAACGGGGCCTGCGACTGCGGGCTGGGGCGCACCCAAGAACGAGAGAGCGGTGATTCCGGGGAGCAGCAGGCGGGAGAGCTTCATGGATGGGGGGCTTCGGATCGGGGGGCCGTGGGGGGGAGCTGATTCCCAGGCGGAAAACCTAGGATGATGCAAAGCCTAGCATGGGCCCGCGATCCGCGGATAGATGGAAAGAAACTCTGGGTCGTGCCGCGTGAGTCGAGCCCGAGGCCGTTCCAGTGCCTCGTTCGGACTCTCGATCCCCTACTCGTACCGAAGCGCCCCGATCGGATCCATGCGCGCCGCACGCCGCGCCGGATAGATGCCGGCCAGGATCGCCACGCAGCACGAGATCACGAGCGCCACGATCACGTAGTGCGCCTCGATCTCCGCCTTCCAGCCCGTGTACCCCACGATCACGCGGATCGCCAGGATCCCGAACAGGCAGCCGAAGAACCCGCCGACCGCGCCGATCGCGGTCGTCTCCGTCAGGAACTGCAGCAGGATGTCCTTGCGCCGCGCGCCCATCGCCCGGCGTATCCCGATCTCCCTCGTCCGCTCCGTGATCGTCGCCAGCATGATGTTCGCGATCCCGATCCCCCCCACCAAGAGCGAGATCGCCGCGATCACGATCATCACCGCGTTGAACACGGCCTGCGTCTTCTCGCTCTGCTGCAGCAGCTCGAGCGGCACCACGATCTCGTAGTCCTTCTTCTTGTGCGACCGCTTCAGGACCCGGTCGATGATCCGCGACGTCGGCCGCACGAGCTCCGGGCTCCTGGCGACGGCGATCAGCTGGTCGAGCTCCACGACCGAACGCTCTTCGCTCCCCCCGTGATTGACGAAGGTCATCGTCCCGAACGAGCGCATCGACGTGGTGTACGGCACGTACACCTCCTGCGACCTCTCGTCGATCGCGAGCGCCGCGCGCGTGTGCGACCGGAATTCCACGTCGGCCAGCACGCCGACGATCTCGAACGGCTCGGTCTCCAGGTAGACGGTGCTCCCGATCGGATCGTCGAGGATCTGGAGCTGCTCGACGAGCCCCCTGCGGACCAGGCACACCTTCTTGCACTCCCTCGAATCGACCTCGTTGAACACCCGTCCCCGGCCGACGTCGAGGTGGAACATGGCCAGATGCTCGGGCAGGACTCCCAGCACCGAGGCGTCGACCCGCCGGCTTCCGCGCCACACCGGCTTCTTCGCCAGGTTCACCGGCAGCAGCTTGACGATCGTCGGACACGTCTCCTCGAGCAGCTCGCGATCCTTGAACGTCAGCCCGTACCGGTCCATCCAGCTCCGCTGCGTCTCGGTCTTCGTCTCCTCCGGTGGCTTCACCGAGTTGACGATGATGTTGTTGATGCCGAGCTCCTGGATCCGCGCGAGGATCTCGCGCCGCGCTCCGGCTCCGACCGACAGCATCGCGATCACCGAGCCCACGCCGAAGATCATCCCGAGCATCGTGAGGAACGAGCGCAGCTTGTTCCTCAAGAGGTTCTTCAAACCCAGCCGGAATACCTCCGACATGCCTTCGAGCCACACCTTCACACGATCTCCGCTCGCGTGTTGCCGTCCCGGAGGATCGCGCCGTCGCGCAGCTCGACGACGCGCGGAAGACGCGCGGCGATCTCGGGGTTGTGCGTGACCATGAGAACCGTGCGTCCCTCGAGGTGCAGGTTGACGAGGAGCGCCAGAACCTCCTCGCCGCTCTTGGTGTCGAGGTTTCCCGTCGGCTCGTCGGCCAGGATCATGGCCGGCTCGTTCGCCAGGGCCCGGGCGATCGCCACGCGCTGGCACTCGCCGCCGGAGAGCTGCGCGGGGTGGTGCGAGAGCCGGTGCGAGAGTCCGACCAGCGTCAGGAGCTCGACCGCCCTCTCCCTCCTCCGCGCCCGCTGGACGTGCCCGTAGTAGAGCGGAACCTCGACGTTCTCGATCACCGTGAGCTGCGGGATCAGCTGGAAGGACTGGAAGACGAATCCGATCGAGCGGTTGCGCACGCGCGAGAGCCCGTCGTCGTCGAGGGTCGAGACGTCCTGGCCGTCCAGCACGTAGCGTCCCGCCGTCGGCCGATCGAGGCAGCCGAGGATGTTCATCAGCGTGGTCTTGCCCGAGCCCGAGGCCCCGACGATCCCGACGAACTCCCCCTTCCGGATCGAGAGGTCGACGTCGCGGAGGACGCTCAGCCCGGACGTCGATTCTCCGTGGACCTTGCCGACGCCCTCGAGGAGGACGATCTGGTCCTTCATGCGGGACGCGTCCTCACGGCGAGTCGGCCGTCGAGGCCATTCCCGGCGCCGCGGTAGCTCCTTCCGAGGCGGGCGCGGGCTTCACGCCGGGCCCGCCCGGATCCGGCTGGCCCTCCTCGCGCGGATCGTAGAGCAGCACGGCCTCCCCTTCCTTCACGCCCTCGAGCACCGCGACGTAGTGGTTGTTGTTCTTCCCGATCTTCACCGCGCGCTTCTCGAAGGACGCGCCGCCGTCCACGAAGCAGAAGTGCTGCTCCTCCTCGGCGAACACCGCGTGGACGGGCACCTGCAGCGCGTCCTTCACCGTCTCGACCTGGATCTCCGCCTTGGCCGTCGTGCCGGCGCGCAGCTCGACGTCGATCGGATCCATGTCGATCTCCACCTCGAAGGTCTTGTTCTCCGGATTGCCCCAGTTCGAGTTCGCGACCGCTCCGATCTTCGTCACCTTGGCCGGGAAGGTCCGGTCCTTCACGGATTCGAGCGTCACGACCACCGCTTGGCCGAGCTTGACGAGGTCGATGTCCGCCTCGTGCACCTGGATCAGGACCTGCATCTCCTTGAGGTCGGGCAGCGTGATCACCGTGTTGCCCTGGTGGATGCGGTTGCCGACCTTGATGTCGTCGTGGTTCCACGGCTCGGCCGGGTTGCCGTAGTACACGATGCCGGCCCGCGGAGCCTTGATGGTCATGAACCCGAGCTCCCGGGTCAGCTTGGCCAGGCGCGCTTCCGTCGACTTCACCTTGGCGTCCAGGCTCTGGAGCCGGGCTTCCTTCTCCTTCAGGCTGATCTCGGCCTTCTCCCGGGCGTTCGTGAGGCCGCGCTCGGCGTCCTGCACGGCGTTCTGCTTCTCCCGCAGCTCCATCGGCTGCGTGTAGGTCTGGTGGAGCTCGAGTTCCTTGTCGGCGTTCTCGACCTCGATCTCCTTCTCGCGAACGGCGATGCGTTCCTCCTCCTCCTGGATCTTCGTGAGGAACCCCTCCTTGCGGAGCTCGGGCACCTTGTCGAAGCGCTCGCGGGCCCGTTCCAGCTCGGAGTGCGCCTTCTCGGCGGCGAGCTTCTTCTTGCGCAGCTCGTTGGGCCCCTGGCCCTTCTCGTGCATCTCGAGCTTCATCCGCGCGACCTGCAGGTCGAACTCCGCCTTCTCGGAGAGAGCCGCGCTCTCGCGCTTCTGGATCTCGAACTCGGCCTTGGCCGCCTCGAGCTCGGTGCGGTACTGGATGAGGTTGTTCGAGATGTCGTCGATCTGCGTCTGCAGCTCCGTCTTGTCGAACTCGACCAGGATCTCGTCGGCCTCGACGGTCTTCCCCTCCTTGACGAGCGAGGTGATCGTGCCTTCGCGCGCGAACTGCGGCTGGATGTTGAGCGAGTTCTTGGCCTTGAGGTAGCCCGATTCGGAGACGGTGATCTCGAGCTCGCCGCGGCGCACGGCCGTGGTGGCCCGACCCGAGCCCGCGGTCCATCCCGCCTGGACGGGCGAAGCGCCGCTGGCGAAGAGCTTGAAGGCTCCCCCGGCGAGCACGATTCCTCCGAGGACGATCAGCAGGGTCTTCATTCCTTCCACATGCCTTTCTCGTCGATGAACAGGATCCCGAGGTCCTTGAGCAGCCGGAGCCGCGCGATCTCGTAGTCGACCTTCTCGCTGATGAGCGCGTTGCGAGCTTCGAGCAGGGCCTGCTGGGCCTCGACCACGTCCCGGTTGGAGAAGTTCCCCTGCTCGAAGCGCAGCTGCGCGATCTTGGCGTTCCGCTCCTGGTCCGCGATGAGCTGCGCCTGGATCTCGAGGCTCTTTTTGCGGCGCTCGAGCTCGCGGAAGGTGCTCCGCACCCCGACCTCGAGGCCGTCGTGGAACTCGGCGTAGGAGCGCAGCGCCTGGGCCAGACCGATCTGCGACGAACGGTAGGCGTTGCGCTCCGCCACGCGGTCGATGGGCAGCCCCAGGGTGAGGGCCGCGGAATAGCTGCCGTCGTTCAGGTCCTGATGGGTGAAGGCCGGGTCGGCCGCACCGGAACGCGAGTAGTCGAGGGTCAGGTCGAGGTCGGGCAGCAGGCCGTTCCGCGCGATGCGGACCGAGCGCTGCGCGTCCTCGAGCTGCTCCTTGCGATTCAGGAGATCGAGCCGGTTCGACCGCGCCACTTCGACCGCGGAAGCCACGTCCCAGTTCACCTCGACGAAGACCGGCTCCTCGGGAGCGACCTCGATCCGGCGGTCTTCCGGCAGGCCCAGGAAGATCCGGAACTGGTCGAGAGCGAGGTGATAGCTCTCCTCGGCCTCGATCAGGCTGTTCTGCGAGGTCAGCTCGCTGCGTCGCGCGCGGAGGGTCTCGAGCTCGCTCGTGCGCCCGACGCTGTAGAGCGCCTCGGCCTGCTTGCGCCCGAACACGAAGCCCTCGAGGTTGCGGCGCTGGTTCTCCGTCGCCTGCCGCTGCTGCACCAGGTCGTAGAAACGCCGCGCGACGTCGATCGAGAAGTCCTCGCGGTAGAGCTCGTAGTCGCGGATCGCGTAGACGAGGTTGCGCTCGCCCTGGGTGAGCGCCTCGTAGGCGACCTCGCGGCCCGCGCCGCGCAGGAGCGGCTGCGTGAGGCGGATGCTCGCGCTCGAGCTGAACTCGTCCTCCCCGAGGGTCGTGAAGCCGGTAGCCGCGGCCATCGAAACGCTGCCTCCCGTCGGCAGGAGCTTCGAGAGCGACATGCCGAGACTCGGTGTGTGCGTCTCCTGGCCCGTATCGCTCCCGGCGAAGATGTACGTGAGCGCCGCGGCGAGGATGGGCGAGTAGGTGCGCCGCGTGCTCGTGAGGGAGAGCGCGTTGAGGTACAGCCCTTCCTTGCGCGTGATGTGGTCGCGGTTTCCCGCGATCGCGAGCTCGAGCGAAGCGGCCAGCGAGAGGATCTCCACACCCGCCGGAGCCTGGGGGGGAGCCGCCGGGACCTCGGGGGCGGGCTCTACCGCGGGGGGCCGGACCTCCGGGCGCTGGACGGTCTCCTCGCGGTCGCCGAGCGTCCGTGCCGTCCCCTCGCTCAAGATCGCCTCGACGGCCTCGTCCGCCTGGCTCTCGTAGGCGGCCGAAGTGCACCCGGCGGCGAGGACGAACAGGATGGCGGGCGGGCAGCGCATGGGGAGTGGGGACAGACGAAGGAAGCCGGCGATCCGTTGATCTCGACCTGGCGAATTCCGCAGGAGGGGACGAGCCGTCGGCGCCGGACTTCCGGGGTTTCCCATCGTACCCGCGCCCCAGGAGGGGGTGACGAATCTCCGCCGTAACAAGGCCGTCCGCCGAGGACGTTATCCTGCCGGCGTGATCGAGAGACTGGAGCGCGGAGCCGTCGTGATCTTCCGCCTGGCGCACGGCAAGGCTGCCGCTCTCGACCTCGAGCTCCTGCGCGCGATCGACGATGCTTTCGCGCGCGAGGAGGAGTCCGCCGCGCGCGCCGTCGTCCTGACCGGCACCGGCTCGATCTTCTCCGCGGGCGTCGATCTCTTCCGCGTCGTCGACGGCGGGCGCGACTACCTCGCCAAGTTCCTCCCGGCTCTCGACGCGTGCTTCCGGCGGCTGCTCGCCTTCGAAAAGCCCCTCGTCGCGGCGATCAACGGCCATGCGATCGCGGGAGGCTTCGTCCTGGCCTGCGCGTCGGACCGGCGCATCCTCGCGCGCGGCCGGGCGACGTACGGCGCTCCCGAGCTCGAGGTCGGAGTGCCCTTTCCTCCAGCCGCGCTCGAGCTCGTGCGCCTCGGCTGTCCCCCGGGCGCGCTCCGCGAGGTCGTCCTCGAGAGCCGGATCTTCGGCGGCGAGGACTGCCTGGCTCGCGGCCTCGTCGACGAGGTCGTCGCGCCCGAGGCTCTCCTGGAACGCGCCGTCGAGTGCGCCGCGAAGCTGTCCGCTCCGCCCGCGCGCTCCTTCGCCATCACGAAGCGGCTCCTGCGCCGTCCCGCTCTCGAGAGACTGGAGAGCGAGGGTTCCCGATCGGAGGAAATCCTCGATGCCTGGGCCAGCGACGAGGTCCTGGGAGCCATCCGGGAGTACGTCCAGAGGGTCCTCCGCAAGTAGACGGGTAGGAAACGGGCGCTCGGAGGGCCCGGCGCACAATTCTCCGAGGTCGTGCGTGCGACCGGATGCCGGCCTCCCCTCGGATCCCTACAATCCCGGGCCAATCCGCGACCCTTCGTCTCGAAACGGCCACATCCACCACCCACCGAGGTCCATCATGCTTCGCCGCACAGCCCTCTTGGCTTTCGTTCCCCTCGTCTCCTTGGCCCTGGTCGCCGCCGCAACGACCCAGGCAGGCACCTCGACCGGCCGGGAGTCCAACACCCAGAACACCACGAAGCCGGCCATCACGAAGGGCACGCTGGTCAAGATCCAGGGCCAGATCCTGATCAAGGCCAACAACGCCACCGTGTGGGCCGCGCTGACCACCACGGAAGGCCTCGGCAAGGTCACCGGACTCAAGGGCCTGCCGGCGGGAGGCAAGTTCTCCAAGACGGGCGACGCCTTCCCCGGCACCGCCTGGACCGATGCCGGTCTGGTCACGTGCACCTACTTCGGCAAGGAGACGGAGCTGCGGACGGCCTTCGAGCCCACCAGCGCGGGCTACCTCTGCCAGTACCGCATCATTCTCCAGCGCGATCCTTCCAACGGAACCATGCTGACGGTGCTCGATCGCTACACCGATGACAACGAGGCAGCCGCGGTCGACGCGACGGCGACGATCGTCGCCAACCAGCTGGCCACGCAGCTCGAAGCCTTCCGCGTCAGCGTCGAGATGCCGTAGAGCCGCCGACCCGGGATTTCACTCCAGGATTCCCACGCATTAGGGTGGGGAACGAAAGGATCACCATGATTCCTCTCGTTCCCCACCGCGTCGTTTTCGGGTTCCTCCTCCTGGCCTCCTCCTGCGTCTGGCCCGCTGCCTGCTCGGCCCCCGCGGAGAATTCCTCGCGCCCTCGGATCTTCGAAGACCTCGGCCGCTGGAGCCGGCCGGTGTCCACGCGATCGAGGGAGGCCCAGCGCTGGTTCGACCAGGGCCTCGCGCTGACATTCGCTTTCAACCACGACGAGGCGATCCGCTCCTACCAGGAAGCCGCTCGTCTCGATCCATCCTGTGCGATGGCTTGGTGGGGCATCGCGTACTGCCACGGCCCGCACATCAACAACGCCGCGATGACCCCGGAGAAGAGCGCCGCGGCCTGGGAAGCGGTGCAGAAGGCGGCCGCGGCCTCCCCGAATGCGAGTCCGGTCGAGCAGGCTCTCATCGGCGCCCTCGCGCGACGGTACGCCGCGGACCCTGCCGCCGACCGCGCGCCGCTCGATCGGGCCTACGCCGCGGCGATGCGCGAGGCCTGGAAGGCCCATCGCAGGGACGCCGATGTCGGCGCTCTTTTCGCCGAGTCGCTGATGGATCTCCACCCGTGGGACCTCTGGACGCACGACGGCGAGGCGAAGGAGGACACGCCCGAGATCGTCGAGACCCTGGAAGCCGTGCTCGCGATGGCTCCCGAACACCCTGGCGCGAATCACTTCTACATCCACGCCGTCGAGGCCTCGCCGCGCCCCGAGCGAGCCGTGGCCGCGGCCGACCGGCTCACCACGCTCGTCCCGGGCGCCGGCCACCTCGTCCACATGCCCGCGCACATCTACGTGCGGGTGGGACGCTTCGCCGACGCCTCGCGCGCGAACGAGGAGGCGATGCGGGTGGACCGCGCCTACCGGGCCCTGTCGCCCGACCAGGGTTTCTACCGGGTCTACATGGCGCACAATCCGCACTTCCTGGCGTTCTCCTCGATGATGGAAGGACGGGAGAAGGCCGCGCTCGCCGCCGCTCGCGCGCTGATCGCCGACATCCCCGCGGACCTTTCGGAGGCGGACGCGGCTTCCATGGACGCGTTCCTGCCGATCGAGACGCAGGTGTTCCTGCGCTTCGGGCGCTGGGAAGAGATCCTGCGCGTGCCGGAGCCTCCTCCGCACCTGCCGATGACAGCCGCCTACCGTCATTTCGCGCGCGGTTCGGCCCTGGCGGCGCTGGGCCGTGGCGACGAGGCCGAGCGGGAGCTGCTCGCCCTGCGCGAAGGCACGGCTCGGCTCGCTGACGACAAGATCTGGGCCAACAACAAGGCGAAGGAAGTCCTGGGAGTGGGCGCGCGCGTGCTCGAGGGCGAGATCGCGGCTGCCGCGGGCAGGCTCGAGGACGCCGCGCGGATCCTGAGCGAGGCGGCCGTGCTCGAGGACGCGCTCACCTACGACGAGCCGCCGGACTGGATGCAGCCCGCGCGCCACACGCTCGGAGCCGTACTCTTGCGCGCGAGGCTCGCCCGGGAGGCGGAGGCCGTCTACCGCCAGGATCTCGTCCGCTTCCCCGAGAACGGCTGGTCCTTGTGGGGACTGAAGCGTGCGCTCGAGATGCGCGGAGCCGCGGAAGAGGCCAGCGAGGTCGCGCGGCGGTTCGACCAGGCGTGGAAGCGCGCCGACGTGAAGCTCGACACGACCTGCTTCTGCCTGCCGGGGATCTGATGGCGGCGAGGAAGGCGAATGCCGATCCGCTCCTCGAGAAACTCCGCGGGATCTGCCGAAGGTTCCCGGGATCCGAGGAGTTCACGAGCTTCGGCCACCCGGGCTGGCGCGTCGGGAAGAAAGGCTTCGCCTACTACGAGGTGTACAAGGGCGAACTCTGCATCGTCTTCAAGGCCGAGCTTCCCAGGCAGCAGGCGCTCGTGAAGAGTGCTCGGTTTTTCGTCGCGCCGTACATCGGCAAGTACGGCTGGACGAGTCTGCGCTGTTCAACGAAGCTCGACTGGAAGGAGATCGCCGACCTCGTCGGGAAGAGCCATCGGCTCGTAGCGGCGGCGACCCGGAAGCCGCGGGCAAGTCGGGACGCTAGGGGCAGATCGTGAGCTGGATCGCGTCGCTGCTCCCCACCCCGAAGCTCGACGGCGGGTCGCGGTAGTACCACTGCGCGTGCACCGTTGCGCCGGGGATGAGCAGCGCGTCGACGCCGCTGCGGATCCGCGCGTTGAAATCCATGGAGAAGTGTCCCGAGCAGTCGTTCGGCGGAGGGTTCCCTCCCGAGTTCGAGGCCGGCGTGCGCTTGAGCGGCGGCTGCACGCACAGCGTCCCTCCCTGCCAGGGCGCCGAATTTGGACCGTAGCCGTAGAAGAGGAACCCCAGCTTGTTGTTGATCACCTGGTCCGCGGTGATCAGGAACGGGCTCGGGCTGGTGGCGCTCGGGAACCCGACGAAGCCGATCTCGGGCGTGCAACCCTGGCTGTTGACCTTCGCGACGCACCGGGTGAGCGGGAGGCCGCAGTGGCCCGGATCGAACGGAAACGCCCCGACGTCCGCGACCGAGCCGTCGGGATCGTTGGGTCCGGCCGGATCGCCGGCGTTGATGCACGGCGAGCCCGGCCGCAAGTGCCAGTCGACGAGCGCGGCGTTCCAGACGAGCGGGTCGGCGTCGCAGGTTCCCGGGCCTGCCCAGCCGCCGCCGACGTCGCAGTAGGTGATCGCGACGGTCGACTGGTAGGTCATGAGGTCGACGCCCTGGTTGCCGCGGAAGATCGAGTTCTTGACCGTCGCTCCTGTCGAGAACTCGCTCTTGTAGCCGGCGCTCGTCGAGGCGGCGTTGCCCGTGACCGTGCAGTTCACGACCGACATCGAGAACCCATACATCGAGTACATCCCGCCACCCTCACCGGAGCCGCCGGTGACGACGTTGTCCGCGATCACGCAGCGCTCGAGGGTCGGGCTGCAGAAGCCGATCCAGACGCCGCCTCCTTGCACCGCCGCCGCGTTCCCCCGGATGACGCAGTCGCGGACGATCGCGTTCACGCTCTGGACGCGCAATCCCCCGCCGAAGGAGAAGGAGCCGTTCGTCAGCGTGGATCCTTGGAGCCGCGGGACGCCCGCACCTCCGTGGATCGTCGCGCACGGCCCCTCTCCACCCCCATCGATGACGGTGGCGCTCGCACCCCCCGATCCGATCACCGAGAGCGCCTTCCCGTTGAAGTGGACGTTCTCGAGGTACGTCCCCGGCGCGACGAGCAGCGTGTCTCCCGAGATCGTGGCCGGCCGATCGATCGCGTACTGGATGCGCGTGAAGGGATCGGCGGCGGTCCCCGTGCCGGGCGCGATCCCGCCGACGTCGACGTACCAGGTGCTCTGGGCTGCGGCGCTGACCGCGAGGGCAGTGAGGAACAGCACGGCCGGCAAGAACCCGCGGGCAACGAGCATGGGAACCTCCTGGAGTGGATCGGGCGGCTCCAGCCTACCGCACACGCGACCGCAGGTCAGCCCGTGAGCACGATCGTCGCGATCTCCGCCGGCCGATCGCGACCACGGCCGACGCTTGCCTCAGCGAACCATCACGCCGACCGCGTCCCGGATCGGTGCGGCTGCCCTGGGCTCCGCGGCGTTCCAGTCTTCCCCGAGGAGCGCCGCCACGGTCGCTGCGACCTGGCTCTGCGTCACCTCGGCGCAGTTCTCGCGTTCGCCGAGAGCGGGTGTGTCGGGACCGAGGATCGCGATCCAGATCCGGTCGGAGGCAGGGATCTTCTCTCCGTGCCCCTTCCACTCGACCGGAGCCTCGCCGCGTCCGTGGTCGGTCGTGATGACCAGCGAAGTCTTTCCCGCGTAGTCGGGGGAAGCCTGCACGGCCGCCCACAGCCGCGCGAGGTAGCCGTCGGTCTGGTGCGCTCCCTGGAGCACGAGGTCGTACCGGCCTTCGTGCGCCCAGGTGTCGGTCTCGCCGAACCCGAAGTACAGGACGCGCGGCCGCCGCCTCTCGAAGTACGCCTCTCCGTAGAGATAGGTCAGCGCGTCGGAGCGTTGGTCCGCGTCCGGCCAGTTCGTGTCGATGAGGACGCGATTCAGGGACTGCTCGCGCTCCGACAACCGGTCGCCTTCGATCGGAGCCTGGCCCGCGTTCACGAGGAGTCCGGAGCGCTCGCGGTTCAGGATGAAGGGGAAGCAGTCCCACTGCGTGAACGCGGCGACGCGACCGCGGTAGGCTTCCTTGCCGTTCAGCCACTCGAGCACGGAGACGTTCGGATTCGGCCGCTTGTCGTTGCTGTCGACCTTCGGATCGGCGAAGCCGCACAGGAGTTCCTGGTAGCCCGGATAGGAGAAATTCAGCCCGTTGGTGACCCGTGCGACGCTTCCCTTGGCGCTGTTGCCGTAGATCTGGCCTTCGCGCGCGATCGTCCCCCACAGGAACGGCAGGAGCGCCGCGCGGCGGGCCTCGGGCGTGTCGCGCCAGAATTTCGCGCGCAGCGCGTCGGGATCGCGGACCCCGCCCTCCTTCTTCGTGAGCAGCGCCTCGTCCGCCCCGGAGAACACCTCCTGCCAGCGCAGGCCGTCGTAGGTCACGAGGATGACGTTCTCGGTCTTCCCTCCCCCGCAGAGCGCGAGAGGAACGAGGGCCAGCAGCGTGGAGAGCATGGTGACCGGATCAGAAGTCGCGGGCGGGACTTCCCCTCCAACTCAACGGCCTGTCTCCGCCCGTGCGACGCCGTTCGCCAGCGCGCGCACGAGCCTCGGGACGTCCCGCACCGGCGTCGAGCACAGCGCGACCCGCACGGCGCCCTTCAGCGGCACGACATAGACGCCTTCCTCCCGCATCGACTTCGCGGTGATCTCGGCATCGGGCGTGAAAACCGAGACGAAGAACCCGCCTTCGTAGCGAGGGTAGGAGAGCTTCACCGCGGCGGCCTCGCGCTTGAACGCGTCGACGCGCTCGCGGAGCAGCCCGACGAGCGCTGCGCGCTCGCGCAGGGCGCGCGCACGGAGCTCGGGTTCGACGAGCAGCGAAGTGATCGCGATCTGTCCGAGGTGGTTGCAGTTCGACCAGGTTCCGCGGCAGGAGAAGCCCAAAGCGGCGCGGATGGACTCCCGCTGCGGCTTCCCGGGATGCAGCGCCACGAGCGCGCCCACGCGCGCACCGTACTGCGCGAACGACTTCGATGCCGTCCAAGCGACCAGGAGCGTCGCCGTGTCGAGGATCCGCTCGGCGTGTCGCAGCCAGCCCAGAGTCGCCTCGGTCCCGAAGCGCGCGTAGGCGTGGTCGACGAGGAACGCGACCGGACCCTTCTCGCCCGCTTCGCGAACGACGTCGGCGACCGAGCTCCACTCCGCGTCGTCCAGCGAGTACCCGGTCGGATTGTGGCAGGGGAAGTTCAGGAGAACGAGCGCGCGGCCCTGCGCGGCCATCTGGCGTTCGAGCGCCTCCTGGAACGCGTCGACGTGGAAGTGCAGCGAGTCTCCCTCCTTGCCCTCGAAGGTCTTGAACGTCGTCAGCGCGCGGCCCGTGTGCGTCGCGATCGTCTGGTAGGGACCCCAGAAGTAGCTCGTGGTGAGGAGGGACTGCCCGGGTTCGAGGAAGTTCACGACCGCGTGGTGGAGCGCGCCCGTGCCTCCGGGTGTCGCGGCCGCGACGGCTTGCTCCGCCAGCGCTCCGTCTGCGAACAGGTCCTGGATCACGGCCGAGAGGAAGCTCGCGTCCCCGAGGATCGGCGCGTAGCCCGCCGAGCGCTTCCCGCCCACGCGCGCGAGCGCCTCGATCGCCGAGGGCATCACGGCCAGCGTGCCGTCGTCCTCCATCAGCGCTCCCAGCGTGGCGTTCAACACGGACTCGCCCCGTTTCGCCCGCGCCGTCGCCTCCGCGTTCAGCGCGAAGATCGGGTCGTCCCCGGAGCGTCCGGCAGCGGCCGGGATCAGGGGGCTGCTCGAGGTCGTGGTCACGGTCGAACGCATGTCGAAATCTCCTGGGCCGCCACCCATGAAGGTAACGCTCGCGGCGGTTCCAAGCAGCCCCCATACTCATGGAAGCCCTGGCCGAACGTTGAAGATCCTCTGCGCGATCACGTTGCTCCTCCTCTCGGCCGACTGGCATCAGGGCACCTTCGAGGAGGCGCTCCAGAAGGCGAGGAAGGAGGACAAGCTCGTCTTCGTCGACTTCTGGGCGAGCTGGTGCGGCGCGTGCAAGCGCTTCGACGCCGATGTCCTCTCCGACGCCGCCGTGGTCGCGCAGATGCGCGATCTCGTCTGCCTCAAGATCGACGCGCAAAGCGCGGCCGGGGTGCCGCTCGCAGCGCGGTACGGCGTCCGCGACCTGCCCGCGCTCGTCTTCGTCGAGCCCGACGGCCTCCTGCGCGAGCGCCTGGACGGCTACAGGTCCGCGACGCAGTTCGTGCAGGAGATCCGGCGGATCCGGGCCAACGAGGGGACGATCGGCGAAATCGAGAGGAAGCTCGCCGCAAAGCCCGACGACGTCCTCGCGCGGATCGAGCTCGCCCTCCGTCTCAGGCGCAAGGCCGATCCGCGCTGGGAGCGGGAGCTGCAATCCGCGCGCGAGCGCCTCGATCGCGGCGTCGGCTTCGACACGAAGAGCCCCGACGAGCGGTTCGCGATCGGCCGCAAGCTCCGCCTCTTCGGCGACGAGAAAGGCTACCAGGAGCAGCTCGCGGCGATCCGCATCCTCGATCCGGAGGGCCGCTCCGACTCGATGCGCCGCCTGGCTTTGAACGAGCTCTTCGAGGAGGTCAACGCGCGCTACCGCAAAGAGCAGGTGTTCGACCCGGGCGCGATCCAGCGCTTCCTCGCCGAGGAGCGCAGCCCGCTCGTGCTCTTCGAGGGCTACTCGATGCTGCGCGACATGACGAGCTACCAGGCCGAGGACGCGCTGCGCCGCAGCGGGGCCGAGTCCGCCGCGGCCCGGCGCGCCGAAGCCCGCGAGTATGGGCGACTCGCCTTCACGCACTGCCCTCCCGATCGCCTCGCGAGCTTCGGACGCGAGCTCGCACGGGAGCTCCATGCCGATCCCCGGCTCGCCGAATCGGACCGGGACCTCATGGTCGAGGCCGCGAGGAAGGCTTCGGAATCGGCGCCCCGCAGCGCCGACCACCTCGAGCTGCTCGGCCAGTGCCTGGAAAGGGCTGGAAAGCCGGCAGACGCGCTGGCCGCATACCGCCGGGCGCTCGAGATCGATCCTTCGCGGGAGAAGATCCGCGCCCGGATCGCCGAACTCGACCGCTGAACTACTTCGGCTGCGCCGGGACGGGCGCGCCCGCGACGGCCTGTACGGCGTCGATCGCCCGCTTCTCCTCGCGCGTGAGGGAGCGGTCCTTGAACGTGCGGTAGTCGTGAACGCGGATGCCGCGGAGCGCGAGGAAGCGGTCGAACCAGCGCCGCGACTCCATCGAGCCCCACAGGAAATCGCTCGACTCGCCACCGAACCAGTTCAGCTCCTCGTTCAGGGGGTCGTAGTTCAGGGCCTCCACGACCGCGCGGCTCGCGTAGGCGTAGCGGCGGCTCCTCGAGAGCGCCTTGATCTCGGCGTCGGCCGCCTCGCTCTCGGGCGTGCCGGGGAAGTACGGCCGGATCTTGGTTAGCAAGTCGGCGGCCGTCGTGATCGCGAGCGCCCGGCGGTCGATCTCGCCGGCGATCTTCGTGTCGAGCCGGGTCGTGAAAAGGGCCGCGGCCATGCTGGCTTCGCGCTGGTCGAGCCGCTCGAGGACGGGAGGGAGCTCCGCGTCGATCCGCGCCGGATCCTTCGATCGCGCCAGCGCGAGCAGGATCTCGAGGTCCTTGCCCCAGGCCTCCCCCGCCGTCGCGTCCGTGCGTTCCTCGCGCAGAGCCTCGAGATCGAGCTTGGCCGCACGCAACCGGGCAGCCGCCAGGTCGACCCGGCGGGCGATCGAATCCCCTTCCTGATCGCGCAGGTTGGCGAAGCCGTCGAGGTGCGCCTGCAGCACCGCCATTCCGGATCGTAGATCGCGCATCTCGAACTCGAGGCCCTCGATCACGAGCGCGCGAGTGCGGAAACGGGAGTCGACCAGGAGCTTGGCGAACAGCTCGGCCGTCGGGCCGGCCTCGAGAAGCTCGGGAACGGCCCGCGCCGCCCGCTCGCGGAAGGCTGCGTCGAGACGCTCGAGCGGCGTGAGCCATTCCTCACCGGCCCGCGTCTGGAGCTCTTCCTCCCGCTTCGCGACGTCCAGGAGACCGAAGTATCCCAGCTCCTCGTATCGATCGGTGGCCATGGCCAGGAGCACGCGGATGTCCTGCTCGAGCCGATAGAGCCCCGCGACGTGGCCTCGATCCTCACTGGCCGAGGATCGCAGCAGGCGCTCGATGTCGCGCATCGTCCGTTCAGGCCCGAATCCCTTCTCGTCGTCGGGCGCGCGGCCCCATTCGACGGCGCGAGGCGCGTCCTGGAGGTCCGCGCCCGAACCGAGGGAAACGGGCGCGAGCAGGCCGAAGGCGACCAGGATCGAGGGGGTACCCAAGTCGCTCCCCGGGAATCAGGCGAAGGGCCCGCCCGCCTCCTCGCGTCGAGCACCGGGGATCGTCGGATCGGAGGAAACTCTCTCGTGCGGCGGCGCCTGCGGCTGGATCTCGAGGTTCCACTCGAGTTCCAGGATCGAGGGCTGCGGATTGCGCGGGCGCTCGGCTGGGGAGAGCTTCGGGATCGATCGGGCATCGGCGGTCGCGGTCGCCACGGCGTTCCCCGCCGGGGCGGCCGCGGCCGGCTCCGCACCGGGCGTCAGGGCGCGGCGCGCGATCTGGACGACGCGCAGGATGCGCGTGTACCCGAAGCCGAGCCGCTTCGACAGATCCAGGACGTCCTCGTCCGTGAGCTCGCGCAGATCGGCGATGCCCTCATCCCCGAGCCGGACCGCCAGCTCGAGAGCCTGGCCCTCGAAGAGGCACGCGAGATCCTCGGGAGCGGACGCGCCCACAAGAGGCTTCGCGATGGGCTCGGCCGGAGCGATGTCCGTCGCGAGGTCGCGCATGGCGGCGACGATGTCGGAGCTGAACTCGAACTCCGGTCGCGCGCGTACGGCGCGCGGCGGAACATCGTCCTCGTGGGTGTCGAGGGGCTCGCTCGGCGAGGAATCAGTCGATTGGGGAGGCTCGGCCGCGTCGCGGTCACGCCAGGCTTCGAGGACGTCCGCCATCGGATCCCGTCGGGCTTCCCGGTGCGCATCGGACGGATCGGCCGCCTCGAGCGGAGCCGGCACCGAGGGCGTCTCCTCCCGATCGAGCAGTCCGGGATCCAGGCGTTCGCGCAGTTGCCTCGCCTCGCGGGCGAACCGCCTCGCGACCGCGGGAGGGCCGCCGAGGACTTTCGAAAGCCTGTCTTCCTCCATCGACTCGATCGCCTGGAGCGACTCGCAGCCGGCTTGGCGCAGGTTCTTCAATGTGGACGGGCCATCGGCGTGCAGAGTGCACAGTAGGGCCAGCGCATCCATTTTCTTACCTCCCGGGGGATCGCCGCGGCACTTCCATCTGCGACCTCCTCCGGCGCGCGGCAGCGCCGGACCGGCCGATCCCCTCCTCGGTCGGCCCTGGTTTACGCCTTTCTCCGGCGCGAAGCCAGCACGCGCCCGGTCAGGTGAGGGCTCGCCGGGCGCGCTCGTAGAACGCGGTCGCCGTGCGTGCGTGATCCAGCGGGCCCCAGGCGGAGACCCGCTGGAATGCGAGTGCGGCTCGGCTGGTCGGCTCGCCGAGCGCTACGGGGGTCCGGGCCTGGATGCTGCGGGAGACGGCGTCGTCCTGGGGGACCCAGCCCACGAACTCCGGATGGACGCCGAGGAACTTGAGGGCGACCCCCCGGAAGCGCTCCCAGGCGCGCATGGCCGCCTCCTCGTCCGGGACGCGGTTCAGGACGACTCCCACGCGCAGGTGCTCGTTGACCGCCGTCGCCCGCTTGTACACGGCGTAGGCGTCCGACAAGGCCGTCACCTCGTGGTTCGTGACGAGGAGCAGGGTGCTCGACGCCGCCAGGTGCGCCATCGTCGAGTACGAGATGCCCGCGCCGTGGTCGATGATCACCAGGTCGTACTCGTGCTCCAGCGGCTGGAGCGCTTGGAACAGGCGGTCGAGCTCGCGGCGCGTCGGATTCGCCAGGTTGTGCCTCCCCACGCCTCCCGAGAGCAGGTGAATGCCCCCGGGACCCCGCAGAACGGCATCCGAGGCCGGGACCGCGCCGTCGAGGACGTGGCCGAGGTCGTGGCGCGGCGCGAGACCGAGCAGGAGATGGAGGTTCGCGAGGCCCGCGTCGAAGTCGATCAGCAGGACGCGCTCGCCACGTTGCGCGCGGACGGTCGCCAGGTTCGTGGCGAGGACGCTCTTCCCGACGCCGCCCTTGCCGCTGGCGATGCAGACCACGCGAGCTCCGGGGGGCCGAGGCTCTGGCGAGCTCTCGCGCGGCGCGAGGAAGCGGCCGAGCGACCGGAGCCGCGCGAGGTCGAAGCGAGTGCCGTTGAGCATGCCGGAGGAGGGCGGCGCAATCTCGGGAAGCCGGGCGAGGGTGTCAACGGCCTCGGCATCCTGGCGCGCGGATTTCCCTCCATCCATCGTGCAGCGAACTCCCTTCCCGGCCCTAGTGCATCTTGATCTCTTCCCCGATGCGGTGCAGCTTCATCACGTTCGTCGTCCGCGAGATCCCGGGCGGGACTCCGGCGACGAAGACGATCGTGTCCCCCGTCTTGGCCATCCCGCGCACGAGCATCATCTCGCAGGCCATGTAGAGCATCTCCTCCAGGCTCTTCTCCCGCCGGAAGAGCATGGGGCGCACGTGCGCGAGGACGGTCATCTGGTTCACCGTCCGAGGATTGGGGCTCAAGCCGATCACCTCGGCGCTCGGCCGGTAGCGCGAGACCAGGCGGACCGAATTCCCCGTCTCGGTGAAGCACACGATCTTGCCGACTCGGAGCGCCTCGGCGGCCTGGACCGCCGCGAGCGCGGTCGCGTTGCCGAAATTGGCCTCGGAAATGCGGAATTCGGGTCGCGGGAGGTCGTTGTAGCGCTGGCTCGTCTCCACGGCGATGGCGATCTTGCGCATCGTCGCGATGCTCTCGATGGGGTGCGCCCCGACCGCCGTCTCGGCCGAGAGCATCACGGCGTCGCTGCCGTCGAGCACCGCGTTGGCGACGTCCGTCACCTCCGCGCGCGTCGGCCGGGACGACTCGATCATCGACTCGAGCATCTCGGTCGCCGTGATCCCGAATTTCCCCGCCCGGACGGCGGCCGCGAGGATCGTCTTCTGGATCAGGGGGAGCTGCTCGATGTCCGCTTCGACGCCGAGATCGCCGCGCGCGACCATGACGCCGTCCGCCTCGGCCAGGAGCGCCTCGAGGTTCTCGAGCGCGGCCATGCGCTCGATCTTGGCGATGATCAGTGCCTCGGGGATCAGCGCGCGGATCGCGCGGACCTCCTCCGGGCGGGAGACGAAGCTCGCCCCGATCATGTCGACGCCCGCTTCGGCTGCGAGAGCGAGGTTCTTCTTGTCCTGCGCGGTCGGGATCTCGTGCGTGAGCCTCGACTCGGGGAAATGGACGCCCTTGCGGTCGCCGATCTCCCCCTCGCGAGTGACGCGGGCGAGGACCGAATCCGAGTCCACGGCTTCCGTGACGAGCTCCGCCTGCCCGTCCGCGAGGATGATCCGGTGGCCGGGGGCGACCGCGCCGAGGAAGCCGTCGAAATCGAGCAGCACTTCGCCCTGGGCGGAGGTCCCCGAGCCGCTGCGCAGGCGGACTTCCTCGCCCAGAGAGAGCGAGCGCTTCCCTCCTTCGAAGCGGGCGAGCCGCAGCTTCGGTCCCGAGATGTCGGTGAGGATCCCGATCGCGCGCATGCGCTTGTCGGCCTCCTTGCGGATCTTCCGCACGCGCCTGAGGAAATCCTCCTCGGTTCCATGGCCCAGGTTGATCCGGGCGACGGACATCCCCGCGTCGATCATGTCCCCGAGCCGATCCTCCGAAGCGGGGCCGATCGTGGCGATGATCTTCGTGTGGGAGAGCGCCGGGGCGCGGGCTGGGGCGCGAGCCGGCGTGTGGGCGGTCTTGCGAGGAGGGTTTCCGGTATCAGGGGCCATGGATCAGGCTGCATCCTTCTTCCCGGCCCCCTGCGGAACAAGTCCCGTCCGTTCCACCGCAAGGAAAGCGAGTGAACGCCAGCCGAGGGATCTCGGCTGGCGTTCGGGGGGGTCCGCGCCGCTCCTGAGGTCGTTGCTCCGATAGCCCCTGCTGGACCGGAACTACGTTCCATCGGCGCGGAAGCCGACGCCTATGACGAGGCGGACATGTCTCCGGTTCCCAAGGGTCCGAGGTCGAGGCCTCGCGGGGCGAACGCTTCCCGGCCTGCCCAAAGGACTTGGACTGCCGTTCCGGCCGAACCGAGGAGAAAAAGTAGCGCCTGGCCTCCGGTCCAGACGGCGCCGACTGCCCCATCGGGCTCGCAGGTTCCCGGGAACTCCCCCACGGATTGAAAAACCGTGGTATCTCTTGAGCAGACGGAGCCGAGTGATCGGCGACCGATTCGAAGCCCTCCCGACCACCCCCCTGAAAGTTCAGGGGGTTCGGCACAAGACAATGCAGCCCCCCTCCACTTCGCTAGCCCGTCGTTCGGTGCCTGCAGCAACGTCGGTCCTGATCTTCGCGCTGGTGCTTGCACTCCTGGCGTTCGCGTTCGCTACCTGACCCAGGAGGCCTCGCTCGCCGGACTCACGAGGTGAGCAGCGTCGGGATCTCCTGGTAGGCGGGAAAGCGCTTGGTCTCGAGCTTCGAGAACACTCGCCGTCCGTCGACGCGCACCTCGAAGGCGCCGCCCTTGGACTGGACCAGGTCGATCTCCGCCTCCGGGAAGGCGGCCTTGATCTCGGCGGTCAGACCGACCGCCTGGGGCCGGTAGTTTCACTGGACGCAGTATTCGATCGAAATGCGCACGGTCGGGCCTCCTTCGGTCCGGGATGATGAGTCGGGGCCTGGGGCTTTGAAAGCTCTTTGTCCGACCATCGTCCCGGGGTCTGGTCCTTCCTATACTGCTCGCCGGAACGGGACAGGCACCAGACTCTGCGGGCCTCCCCCGCCGCCGCGCCTCGAGGGCCCATCATCCACCGCGCGATCCGCGCCAAAGCCATGATCCAGAACAGACTGACTCTCGCCGCCGCTTTGCTCCTTCCGGCGGTCTTCTCCGCCCCCGCCGCGGTCGTCCAGATCCGCTTCGCCCCCGCCGAAGGCTCCTCGGTCAAGAAGACGTTCGAGAACACGGCCGAGTTCACCCTCGACCACCTCTCCCTGAGCATGAACGGCCAGGAATCTCCGATGCAGCCCGAGATGGAGATGACCCTGAACAGCACGCAGAAGGTCGTGGTGACTGACGAGTACATCGCGAACCGCGAGGGTGCTCCCAAGAAGCTCAAGCGCACCTTCGACGAGCTCGGGAACGGCGTCAACATGGCCATGAAGATGGACATGATGGGCCAGACCCAGAGCCACGATCAGGACGTCAAGGGCGAGAGCGAGCTGGAAGGAAAACAGGTCGTCTTCACCTGGGACGAGGAGAAGGGCGAGTACACGCGGGCCTTCGAATCCTCCGATGGCAAGGAGACCCTCCTCAAGGACCTCGACGAGGACATGGACCTGCGCGTCCTCCTGCCCAAGGCCGAGGTCAAGGAAGGCGAAGCGTGGGACATCGAGGTTTCCTCGCTCGCGTCAGTCCTCGCGCCGGGCGGGAACCTCTCGATCCTCCCCCAGGAGATGGAAGCCGACCAGATGGCCATGGGCATGCCCGGTATGGGCAGCATGTCCGACTGGCTGCGCGGGTCCCTGGAGGGAAGCGCCAACGGCACGTTCACCTCGATCCGCGAGGTCGATGGCGAGAAGCTGGCGGTCATCAAGATCGTCGCGAAGATCACCGTCTCGAAGGACATGACGGAGATCGTCGAGGAGGCGATGAAGAACGCGAAGCTCCCGCCCGAAGCCGGGGAGATGCAGATCGATCACATGGACATCGACTACAAGTTCGAGGGCGAGGGCGAGCTCGTGTGGGACCTCGCGGCCGGCCGCGTCTACTCCTTCGACTTCTCGGGCCCCTCGAACCTCAACATGGACATGGCCATGAAGATCGATGCCGGTGGCCAGGAGATGAGCATCGAATACGGGATGGAGATGTCCGGCAAGACCGGCTTCACCCTCGCCGTCGAGTAGCGCCGGCGCCCCGTGCGCTACGCCTCCGCCAAGCCCTTCCCGTCGTACGCGTATCTCCCCGGACGCGATCCGCACCCGACGCGGGATGCGCGCGGCCACTCTTTCGGGGGCGAGAAGAAGCGCCACCCCTATCTGCCCGCGGAGAGCTGGCGCGAGAACGAGGAGTACCTCTTCGGCGTCGACCTCTACAACCACGGCTACCTGTGGGAGGCGCACGAGGCGTGGGAGAACCTCTGGCATCCCGCCAAGCACGACGCGCAACAGGCCGGATTCCTCCAGGGCCTGATCCAGTGCACCGCGGCGAGCCTGAAGATCCCGATGGAGCAGCCGCGCGGACTCCTGAAGCTCGCCGAGATCGGGACGGCGCGGCTCGAGGACGTCTCGAAGAGCGCCGGGCCACGGTTCATGGGGCTCGACATTCCGTCCTTCGTGCGCGCTTTCCGCGCCTTCGCCGCCTCCGCTCCGGCGTCCGCCGACGATCGTCCGCGGATCGAGCTCGCCTGAACCGGGCCTGCGCATGGACTCACTCGGGTTCGAGATCGATCCGGAGATCGCGCGCGCCTCGACGCCGCCCGGGAGCTTCTACACCGATCCCGCGATCCTCGAGCGCGCGAGGGAACGCGTGTTCGCGCCGAGCTGGCAGCTCGCAGCCGATCTCCGATCCCTCGAAGCTCCGGGAAGCGTGCAGCCGGTCAGGCTGCACCCGGGCTGGATCGATGAGCCGATCGTGCTCGCGCGCGACCCATCGGGCGCTCTGCACGGCCTCTCGAACGTCTGCACGCACCGCGCGAACCTGATCGTGCGCGAGCCGGGAAAGCGGCAGTCGCTCGTGTGCGGCTACCACGGACGCCGCTTCGACCTCGACGGACGCTTCAAGACGATGCCGGGATTCGAGCGCGCGCAGGACTTCCCGCGTCCTTCCGACGATCTCCCGCGCGTGCCCGTCGCGACCTGGGGGCCGCTCGTCTTCGCCTCGCTCGAGGCGGGGAGGCCTTTCGAGGCCTGGACGGGCGCGCTCGAGCGCCGCATGTCCTGGTTCCCGAAAAAGGAGCTGCTCCTCGATCCGGCGAGGTCGCGCGACTACGACGTCGCGGCGAACTGGGCGCTCTACTGCGACAACTACCTCGAGGGTTTCCACATCCCCTTCGTGCACCCGGCGCTGAACGCGAGCCTCTCGATGGAGAGCTACGTCACGGAGATCTTCGAGAGCTCCAGCGTGCAGATCGCCGTGGCGAAGCCGGGCGAGGAGGCGTTCGAGCTCCCGCCCGACTCGCCGGAGCACGGGCGGCGGATCGCGGGCTACTACTGGTTCCTCTTCCCCAACCTGATGCTGAATTTCTACCCCTGGGGGATCTCGATCAACGTCGTCCGCCCGCTCGCGGTCGACCGCACGCGCGTTTCTTTCCTCTCGTACGTGGGGAGGCCCGAGAAGCTCGATCGCGGCGCCGGCGCGGACCTCGATCGAGTCGAGCACGAGGACGAAGCGGTCGTGGAGGGCGTGCAGCAGGGCGTCCGCTCGCGGCTCTACACGCGCGGACGGTACTCCCCGGACCGGGAGCGGGGCGTCCATCACTTCCATCGCATGCTGACGGCCAGCCTGCGCTGAACGGCGCACGGTCGATCGTCGATCGCTAGACTGGTCCGCGCATGTCCGGGAAGGAGAAGGTCCTCGTCGCCAACGGCCAGGGATTCTGGGGCGATTCGATGCTCGGTCCGATCCGGCTCGTCCGCGAGGGGCCGCTCGACTACCTGACGCTCGACTATCTGGCCGAGGTCACGATGTCGATCATGCAGAAGCTGAAGTCGCGCGACCCGCAGGCCGGCTATGCGACCGATTTCGTGCGCCTGATCGACCGGATCCTGCCCGAGATCGTCGAGAAGAAGGTCCGCGTCGTCGCGAACGCCGGCGGCGTGAATCCGCGCGCCTGCATGCAAGCCGTGATGAAGGTCGTCCGCAAGCACGGCTACCAGGGCGTCGGCATCGGGATCGTCGAAGGCGACGACGTCTATCCGCGGATCGACGAGCTCCTCGCGGGCGGCGAAGAGCTCCGCAACATGGACACGGGCGCGCCTCTCGCGAGCGTCCGCGACCGGGTGACCAGCGCCAACGTCTACCTCTCGGCCTTCCCGATCGCGCAGGCTCTGGCCCAGGGCGCGCAGATCGTGATCACGGGCCGGGGCACCGATCCGGGACTCGTGCTCGGGCCCTTGATCCACGAGTTCGGCTGGAAGGCTACCGACTACGACCTGCTCGCGGCGGGGACGATCGCGGGGCACATCGTCGAATGCGGTCCGCAGTGCACGGGCGGCAACTTCACGGATTGGCGCCGCGTGCCCGACATGGCGAGGATCGGCTACCCGATCGTCGAGGCGCGCGCGGACGGGAGCTTCGCGATCACGAAGCACGAAGGGACGGGCGGCATCGTCGACGAGAGCACGATCGCCCACCAGCTCGCCTACGAGATGGGCGATCCGCGCGCGTATCTCGGCCCCGACGTCAGCGCGGACTTCACGAGCTTCCGGATGTCGGCGGACGGCCGCGACCGCGTTCGGATCGACGGCGTGCGCGGCGCGCCCCCGACGCCGACGTACAAGGTCTCGATCAGCTACGACGACGGCTGGAAGGCCGTCGGGCAGCTCACGATCAGCGGGCCCGACGCGCTCGACAAGGCGAAGCTGTGCGCGGAAATCGTCTGGAAGCGCCTCGCGCTGGACGGATTCACGTACGCGCCGGAGGAGAGGCTCGTCGAGTTCGTCGGCTCCAACGTGTGCCACGCCGGGATCGCCTCGGCCGGGAACGGCGCGCCGTCCGAGATCGTCCTGCGCATGGGCGTGAAGGGCCCCGACCGCGAGAAGGTCGACCGTTTCGGGATGGAACTCGTCCCGCTCGTGACGAGCGGTCCTCCGGGCGTCACGGGCTTCGCCGGAGGCCGGCCGAAGGCGACCGAGATCATCGGCTTCTGGCCCGCGCTCGTCGGCAAGGACAAGATCGTCTCGAAGGTCGAGGTCGTGAGGTCCTGATCGCCCCATGCCGCGCGTCCCCCTCGCACGCATCGCGACCGCACGCTCGGGCGACAAGGGCGCCGGCTCGAACGTCGGCGTGCTCGCGCGTTCGGATGCGGCGTATGCATTCCTGAAGGAACACCTCGACGCGGAACGTGTGCGGGCGCATATGGGACGGATCAATACGGGCGGCGTGAAGCGCTACGAAGCGGACAACCTGCGCCTCCTGAACTTCCTGCTCGAGGACAGCCTCGGCGGCGGCGGATCGGCGTCGCTGCGGACGGACGCGCAAGGCAAGACGCACGGCCTCGCGGTGCTCCGGATGGAGATCGAGGTTCCGCAAGAGGTGCTCGACCGCACGCCGGCGCCATGAACGTCGTCCTCGAGATCCAGGAGAAGGCGCGCAGGCTCGGCCGGCGCATCGTTCTCCCCGAATCCCAGGATCCGCGCGTCCGGCAGGCTGCGGCGACGCTGGCCTCGAAGAAGATGTGCGTGCCGGTCCTCGTCGACTCGGGCCGCGCCGGAACGCCGCCCGCCGGGGTCGAAATCGTGTCTCCCGCGCGCGACAAGCGCACGGGGAAGTTCGCCGAGGAGCTCTTCGAGCTGCGCCAGGCGAAGGGGATGACGATCGAGGAGGCGCGGCGGCGCGCTCTGGATCCGATCGTGTTCGGGGCGTTCCTCGTGCGGAGCGGCGACTGTCACGCCGGAGTGAGCGGGAGCGAGGCGAAGACGGCGGACGTGCTGCGCGCCGGATTGCAGATCGTCGGGCTCGCGCGAGGGATCCAGACGCTCTCGTCGTGCTTCCTGATGCTCGTGAAGGACCGCGCGTTGACCTTCGCCGACTGCGGCGTGGTGCCGGATCCGAGCGCAGAGCAGCTGGTCGACATCGCGATCGCATCGGCGGAGACGCACAGGAGGCTCGTCGGCGAGGCGCCGCGGGTCGCGCTGCTGTCGTTCTCGACGAAGGGCTCCGGCGGGGATCACCCGCGCGTGGAGAAGATGCGGAAGGCGACGGAGCTCCTGCGAGCGAGAGCGAGCGGCCTGACTTGCGACGGCGAGTTGCAGGTCGACGCCGCTCTCGTGCCGCAGGTCGCCGACAGGAAGGCGCCTGGGTCTGCGTTGGCCGGAAAGGCGAACGTGCTCGTGTTCCCCGACCTCGATTCGGGCAACATCGCGTACAAGCTGGTGGAACGCCTGGCCGGCGCGACGGCGCTCGGACCGCTCGTTCAGGGCCTCGAGCACCCCTTCATGGACCTCTCGCGGGGCTGCAAGGCGGAAGACATCGTCGACGTGGCCTGCATCGCGGCGGTGCTGTCGTGAGGGCCGCGGTGCTCTGGCTCTCCTTGGCCCTCTCCGCGTGCGGCAGCGATTCGGATCCGGGATCTTCGCCCGCCCCGGCCCCCGCCCAGGTTCCGCGCACCGTCGACAAGGGAGAGGGGTGCACGGTCGAGATCACGGTGGACGGCGGCGGCCCCGTCGCGCACTTCGGCGACGAGGTTTCCCTGACCTGCGACTCGCGCGTCAAGGGCGCCGAGATGATGAAGATCGCGTCCACGGAAGGCTGGGACACCCCCCTCCGCGTCCGCATCGGCGATCCGTCGGTCCTTCCCGGCCTGTCGCGCGGAATCGACGGACTCTCCGTCGGCTCCAAGGCGCGGATCGAGGTCCCTCCCTCCCTCGCCTACGGCGCGACCGGCAGCCCGGCGGCCGGAATCCCTCCCGACGCGACGCTCGTCTTCGACGTCGAGATTCTCGGAGTCCGCCCCTGATGCGCGCGCTCGCGTCGATCGCGCTCCTCCTCGTCGCATCCGCCCTGGGGTCGAGCTGCCGTCAGCTGCGGATCGGGTCGAGCCCCGTGCCGATGAACCGCGAGAGTGTCCGGACGACCTCCGGCCTCGCGTACGTGGAGATCTTCGTCGGAACAGGACCCGCAGCCAAGGCCGGGGACCAGGTGACCTTCGAGTACACCGTCTGGCTCCAGGACGGCACGCGCGTCGATTCGACCTACGACCGCGGCGTCGCGATCACGGTCGAGATCGGCCGCGCGGCTCTCCCGGCCTGGAACGAGGGCCTGCTCGGCATCCAGCCCCAGGGTCGCCGGCGCTTGACCGTTCCTCCCGAGCTGGCCTACGGCGAGCAGGGCGTCGAGGGGATGATCCCTCCCGACTCGACCCTCGTCATCGAAGTGCTCGCGCTCGAGGTCGAAGAGGCCGGATCCTCCACGGGGCCCTGATCCGACGAAAAAAGGCCGGCGCGGAACTCGTCCGCGCCGGCCTTCGATTCTGGTTGTAGCCCGGGCTCAGTTCTGCGGGGCTTCGCCCTTCGACGCGCAGCAGGACTTCTTGGCGGCGCACTCGGCCTTGGCTTCGCTCGAGCAAGCTTCCTTGCTCATGCTGCACTCGGCCTTGGGCATGTTGGCCGCGGCCGGGTCCGCCACGGCGGTGTTCTCCGAGTTGCTCTTACAGCCGAAAGCGAGACCGACGAGAGCGAGGGCGAAAATCATGTTCTTCAACGGGAGTCTCCTTGGATGCGGCCGGCAGGCCGGCGAATGACCACAGGTGGTGCCGGGGGCCTTTTGGGAACCCCCAAAGTTACGCGCGACAGTTTACCGCCCTCGAGCCGCAGAGTTGGCTCGAGGATCCATAAAATGAGGGGGTGACCCGCCCCGGACAGTGGGAAAAACCCGCGGATGGCCTCCCGGATGACGATCTGGAAGAAATCGACCTCCATGGGTTGCGTCCGGATGACGCCCTCCGCCGGGTCGCGCAGGGGATCCACGCCTGCCGGGTGCGCCGGATGGACCGACTGAAGATCATCACGGGGCGCGGCTGGGGGAACCTCCGCCAGCAGCCCATCCTCCGGCCCAGGGTCGAGCAGTGGCTCGCCGGACCGGACGGAGCGCGCCTCGGCGTCCTCCGCTTCGAAGTGTCCGACGACGGCGGATCGCTCGTCGTCGTGCTCCGGAACGACGGACATCGCCGGAGCAGGGACCAGAGTGGATGATGGCGACCCCATGACCAAGACACGGATGCCCGCGACGTGGGCACTCCTCGCGGCGCTCGCCGCGGCCTGCTCCTCCACGTCCAACCGCCTCGACCGGATGTACGCCAGCCTGAAGCAGGACATCGCCGAGCACGGCGGCCAGAACCAGTACGATCCGGGCCTCGCGCAGCGCCACGCCGAGCGCGCCGCGGCGGTGCGCGAGATGGTCGAGGCCGGGGACGTGAAGGAAGGCATGGACCGGTTCCATGCGGCCGTGCTCCTGGTCGAGAGCGACGACCTCGGGAACCTCGAATTGTCGGAGCGGCTCGCGCTGCAGGCGGCCGAGCAGGGAGTCGAACTCGGCCGCCGCGTCGCCGCCGAGGCGATCGACAAGCAGCTCGTGAGGAAGCGCCTCCCGCAACGCTACGGCACGCAGTACGAATGGGTCGTCGTGCTGAGGGCCTGGCGTCTCTTCCCGATCGATCCGACGACCACGGACGCCGATCGACGCGCCATGGGCGTCCCGACGCTGGCGGAGATCCGCGCGGGCGAAGAGAAGCTCAACGCGGCGTCCGGCGCCCGGTAGCGGGATTCGCGGACCCCGGTCAGTTCCCCTGCCCGTTCGAGATCTGCTGCGAGAGCTGCGTGTTGTCGGGGAAGAGCGCGAGCCCCTTCTGCCACGTCGCGAGCGCCTGATCGGCCTTCCCGAGCTGCTGGTACATGTTGCCGAGGAGCAGCCAGGTCTGCGCGTGATTCGGATCGGACGGGAGGTTTCGCTGCTGGTCGATCAGGATCTCGAAGTGCTTGATCGCCTCCGTCTGCTTGCCGAACACGGGAGGCCAGAACGACAGGCTGATGGCCTTCGCGAAACGCGCGTCCCAGTGCTGGTCGTTCACCGCGAGCGCGGCGTCGAAGGATTTGTCCGCCTTGATCGCCCAGGTGCCCGCCTCGGGTCCGCCTCCCGCCTTGAACACCTTCTGCAAGTAGGCCATCCCCAGGTCGAGCTGGGCGTCCGCGTTTTCCGGGTCCGCCTTGGCGCGCTCCTCGAACAGCGCGACCAGCGCGTCGAATTGTCCGGCCTCCGACGCGGCCTTCCAGATCGCTTCGGTCTGGTCCTCGGAGAGATCCTCGTTCAGCAGCTGATCGAGGAAGGACTGCGCGGTGCGAGGCGCGGCCGCGGCGACGGGCGCCTTCTCGACCGGCGCGACCGCGGGGGGGCTCGCCATCGCGCGCGCAACCGCGGCCTCGATCTCGCCGACGGGCACGCGCGCGTCGCCGCGGGAGTCCGAAGCGACCTGGGCGCGCAGGTCCTCGAGCGACTTCGAGAGCGATTCCTGCCGTGAATCGATCCTCGCGACGACATCGGCGAGGCGGCCCAGCTCGTCCGAAGCGGCCGGAGGGGCAGCTGCGATCGGCTTGGCGGACATCCGCACGACGACGAAGCTCGCGGCGACCGAGAGGAGGACGGCGACGGGAAGGAGGACCAGGGGCTTCATGAGATTGCCTTTCGGGGTTCAACGATTCGATTCGAGCTTGAGCTCGAGCGTGCGCTCCTCGCCGGCCGAGAGGTCGATCGCGACTTCCGCTCGACCCTCCGGCTCGTGGGACACGCTCACGGTCCAGCGCCCGGGCTTCACGCCCATGGCGCGGAAGATTCCATTGGCGTCGGTCACGTCGTCGGGGCTGAAGACAACGGACGAACCGGACGCGGAAGTGAATCGGATGCTGGCGCCTCTGACCGGTCGTCCGGACGCGTCCGCGACGTGGATCGAGAGTGCGGCGCCGGGTTCCAGCGCGAAGTCGAGCGTCACACCCGGGACGTCGACACCGTCGCGGATCTCCGGCCCGAACCGGCCGGAAGTCGCATAGGCCGCCACGCGGTAGCGACCCGGCTGGAGCCGGAGGAACTCGTAGCGACCCTGCGCGTCCGAAATCGTCTTTCCGGCGAATCGGGCTTCCGTTCCATTCTTGCCCTGCGTCTCGATCTCGAGGATCACGACACTCCTCGGCAGGCCCGCTCCCGTGGCGGCGGACGAGACTTCTCCGCGAAGAGCACCGGAGGCCACGGTGATCGTCGGGCGGAAGATCGGCACCGCGGGGACCTCGATCCGTTCTTGCAGGGTGAACTGCTCCCCGAGCTCCTCGCCGACGAACACGTAGTAGGCGCCGGCAGCGAGGTCCGGGAAGCGGAAGCCGCCGTCGTCACCGCTGCGGACTGCCTTCCAGTCCTCGCCTTCCCTCCCGCACATCACGAGGGTCACGTCGAGGCCCTTCATGGGCGCTCCGTCCGCCGAAACGAGCCGTCCCTCGACCGAAGTCCCCTGCAGAGTCCCGGGGAGATCGAACTGGACGCGTTCACCCGATTCGACACGCGCCTGGGCCGTCTGCGGGATGCCGATGCCGGATGCGTTGAAGACGACGTAGGTACCCGGCGGGAGATCTTCGGCGGCGTAGCGTCCGTCCTCGTCGGCGGTGGCGGAACCAAAGCTCATGCAGGGTCGCCGGAAGGTCGAGTCGAGCAAGGCGACGATCACGTTGGCGCCCGGCCACGCAGTGCCGTCGTCGTGCGCGATGCGGCCCTCGATCGCGCCGGCCCGCGTCAAGCGAACCTCGACGCCGCCCCGCGGATCCGCCGGATCGATCGAGGCCGGATCGACGCCCTCGGTCCATCCCGCGCCGTGCCCCGCGAGAGTCGCTCGCAGCGTCTTGCGTCCAGGGAGGAGGTGCGGGAGATGGAAGACGCCTTCGGCGTCGCTGCGCGCGGCGGCGGTCCAGCCCGGGGGCGCTTCCTTCATGCCGAGCTCCAGGACCTGGACCGGCGTGTCTTCCTCCGCCAGGACGAGCGCGCCCTCGACCGGCCGTCCCTCCGCATCGAGCACGAGCCCGCGCAAGGCGAGGCCGGGGTCGAGCTCACAGCGCAGGTCGACGGCGCCGCCGGCGGAGAGTTCGACGCCGCGCGTCACCCAAGTGGCGTAGCCTCGCACCTGGACGAATACCGAATAGCTCCCGGGCCGCAGCTTCTCGAACTCGAATGCGCCCGAATCGCCCGCGAAGGTCCGCGAGAACGGCTGGCTGACATCGGGCAGGCGCTTGGCACGCAGGAGCGTGACCTCGAAGGAACCGGGCAGCGCATCGCCCCCGGGGAGGATCAGCGTGCCGCGCAACACGGCGACCGTGGAGGGGACCGGCGGAGATTGGGGTTCCTCGGCCGGAGCGGCGCTCGCGCGTTCGGGAGCCTTGACCGGCTCGTCGAGCTTCGGTTCGCCGAGGACGATCCCGTCCGCGAGGAACACCTCGAGTCCCGTGGGGAAAGAGTACGGCGGCTCCGATTCGAGCTGCGCGGCGCCGGACAGGAGCTTCACGCGCAACCGGCGCGAGGGTTCGCGGCCGACGTAGGCGATCTCGAACCTGCCGCTAGCCAGACGGAGGTCGCCTTCGCTCGTGGCGATCCGCCAGGCGCCCGGGAGCTCGCGGCGATGGAGAGCCAGAGCGCCCTCCTCGAAGGCGATCTCGGCCGTCGTCGAGCCCGAATCCGAACGGCCGACGGAGACCCGCGTGCCCGAGGCGGCTTCGAGCTCCCCTTCCGGCTCGATCTCGACCCGCACGGGGCGGCCGGACGAGGCTTCGGGAGTCGCGAGCTCGATCAACGCCGCGGCGAGCTCGATGCCGTGCTCGATCTCGTCGAGCGTGAGCTGGCGCCACGAGATCCCAGGAGCCTCGCGCAGCGCGGGGAGCCCGGAGGAGAGGAACTCTTGCACCCCTCGGTGCGCGGCGGGACGACGGAGCATCGTCCAGCCGAGCAGCGCGCCGCCGAGGAGCAGGAGGATCGCGGCGGCGACGCGCCAGGGGAACTTTGTCACCGCGGCGACCGGCTGCGGGCGAACGATCTCCCGCTCCAGGGCGAGGCGGAGCCGCCCCCGGAACTCCGCCGAGGGCTCCACGGGCTCGTAGGCGCGCGCGAACAGCCGCTGGAGGTTCGACTCGAGCACGTCGGGAACGGGATCGGGGCGCGTCATTCGAGCCCTCCCCGCTTCTTCGCGAGCAGCTCGAAGACGCGCCCGAACGCCGTGCGCGCCCGGGTGAGCACGGACTCGACCGCCTTCTCGCCCTTCCCGCGGCTCGCGGCCATCTCGGCCACCGATCTCCCCTCGACGTACTTCTGCACGAGGGCCCGCGCGTACTCGGGCGGGAGCGAGGAGAGCGTGGCTCCGACCAGATCGCGGGTCTCCCGGCGCTCGAGCACCGCGTCGGGCAGGGGTTCGCGGGCGATCTCGGCCAGGATCTCGTCGATCCTCGGATCGGCCTCCTCGAGGACGTCCTCGAGCGACTTCGGCGACTCCGCCCGGCGCGCCGTCTTGATCTTGTTCTTCGCGATCGAGCAGAGCCACGTGTGGAGGCTCGAGCGGCCGTCGAAGGCGTCCATCTTCTGGAGCGCCGCGAGGAGCGTGTCCTGGACGAGGTCCTCCACGCGGTGGACGTCCCTCCCCAGGCGCCAGCGGACGAACCGGTAGAGCGGATCGAGGTGCTCGGAGAGCAGGAGATCCGCCGCGGCGCGCTCGCCAGAGAGGATCCGGTCGCGGAGGCGGAGGTCGCGGTCGTGCACGCTGGATTGGAGCATGGAGGGGGGGCCCTGGCTGTCCCCGTGCCTTGGTGCCACGGACCGGGAGAATCCTTCGAGGACTCCGGAGGCCCCGGGGTGGCGTCCACTCCGCAAGTCCATGGAGCCATGCGGCTTCCGTCGATTGTCCCCCACCCCTGGATCGGCGACGATTTGGGGCTCGCCTGGGCCTGCCAACCTCCGCAGGCCGGGTGGGAACCCCATGGCCGAGAAGGACCCCTTTCGAGAGAGCAACTGGTCGACGGTCCCGATCCGCGATCTGGAGCTGACGATCGAGGGGACGCCTCTGGAGCCGATCCTGGACGAATTCCGGGCCGAGATCGCCCGCGTCGGCCTCGAGCGGGCGAGCCCGCGCTTCTACCTCTCGACCGAGTGGGGCGTGCCGACGGGCAGCACGTCGATCGCGATCCCCTTCTACCTCGCGCGCCCGGAACTGCGGGAGATGCAGGAGAAGAAGGCCGGCGTCGTCGAGGGCCTGAACCGGGCCGACATCCTGCGCTACCTGCGCCACGAGATGGGGCACGTCGTCAACTACGCCTTCCGCCTGTTCGAGCAGGAAGAGTGGGTGCTCCAGTTCGGGTCGATCACACAGCCCTACCTCGAGGAGTACCGGCCTTCGCCCTTCAGCCGGCGGTACGTTCGGCACTTGCCGGGGTGGTACGCGCAGAAGCACCCCGACGAGGACTGGTCGGAGACCTTCGCGGTGTGGATGACGCCGGGGCTGGACTGGCGGACGGAGTACGCGGGGCAGGCCGGCGCGCTCGCCAAGCTCGAGTACTGCGAGCGGACGGTAGCCTCCGTCCGCGGCAAGGACCCGGTCGTGTCCACGGCGGTCCTCGACGAGGACGTCGGCGAGCTCGCGATCTCGATCGATCAGTACTACAGCCAGCAGCCCAAGGGCGAGGCGGAGTTCCCGCGCGGGCTCGACGGAGCCCTGCGGGCGATCTTCGACGAGGTCGATGCGGCGGCCGAGAGCGCGAGCGCGAAGAAGCCCGCTTCGGCGCTGATCCGGAAGACCGAGAAGGAGATCCTCGCGAACGTCTTCATCTGGACCGGGCATTTCCCCGAGCGGACGCGGGGGCTGGTGCGGCACCTCGAGGAGCGCGCCGACGAGCTCAAGTGCGTCTACCGCGAGGATCGCGAGCGCGCCGTGACGATCGCCGTCACGACGCTCGTCACCGCGCTGGCGATGAACTGGATCCACGGGGGGACGTACGGGCCTTGAAGCGGATCCTCCTCGTCCTCGCGGGCGCCGTGATCCTCTTCCTCGTCGGCCGCGCGATCGTCCGGGCCCTCGTCTCCGACGAAACGAAGATCCGCTGGGCGATCGAGGACATGCGCGAGGGCTTCGACGAGACGCGCATGGATCCGATCCTCGTCGCCTTCGACGAGAAGTTTCGCGACGAGACCTCCGGCGCCGACCGCGCGGACGTCCGGCAGGCGCTGGCCTACCTCTTCCTCACGGCCAAGCACCCGCAGACCAAGGCCTTCCCCTACCGGGTCGAGATCGAGATCCCGAAGATCGGGATCGAGGACTCCGATCCGCCGGCGGCGGACTGCGATCTCGACGCGCGGTTCTTCGATCTCCGCGGCGGCGGGGAGGAAGTCGCCTGGGAGATCACGATCCATTCCCGCTGGACCCGCGGCGAGTACGGCTGGCGCATCGCGAGCACGCGCTACGAGACGAAGTCCGGGCGGATGCTGCGCTGACCCGCGCTACTTCAGCCGCCGCCGCTCCATCGCGACCTCGACGATGCGGTTGACGAGCGTGGTGTAGTCGATCCCGGCCGCTGCGGCGGCCATCGCGAACTCGCCGGTCTTCTGGAGGTAGCAGCTGGCGTTCACCTCGATGACGTACAGCTCGCCGGCGTTCGTCAGCCGCATGTCGATCCGGCCGTAGTCGCGCACGCGCAGGGCGCGGTAGGCGGCGAGCGCGCTCTGCCGCAGACGCGCGTCGAGCTCCTCGGGGACCTGCGCCACGACCGCCTTCGTGCCCTTGAACTCGACGCTGCTCTTCACCCACTTCGCGCGGTGATCCAGGATGCGCGGAACTCCCTCCGGCAGGCCGGAGAAGTCGATCTCGACCGGGGGGAAGGCGACCGGCTCGCGGTTGCCGAGGATGCTGACGTAGAACTCGCGTCCCTCGATGTACTCCTCGACGAGCGCCGCGTCCCTGATCTTCTTGTGGATCATCGCGACGCGCTCGCGCATCTCCTCGACCGTCGACACGATCGCCTTCGCGTCGATCCCGATCGACGCGTCCATCCGCAGCGGCTTGACGATCAGGGGCATGCGCAGGCCGATGGCGTCCACCTGCTCGAGATCGCGCCCGAACACGGCGAACTCGGGGTAGCGGATCCCGTCGAAGGCCAGGAGCTTCTTCGAGAGCCCCTTGTCCTCCTGGAGGTAGAACTCGCCGGGACCGCAGCCCACGTAGGGAACGCCGATCAGATCGAGCAGACCTGCGACACCGACCAGGCCGAGCTGGTGCTTCCCGAAGGTCTCCATCAGGTTGAAGACGAGGTCGGGCGCGGGCTGCGTCAAGCCGCGCACCAGCTGCTCGAGATCCGCGTGCACGGCCAGGATCGAGGCCTCGTGCCCGCCCTTGGCGAGTTCGTCCGCCACGCCGCGCACGACGGGATCGATCTTGTCCGAGCCCTCCTTCTCGAGGTGCGTGAGGACGACGATCTTCACGAGGCTTCGAGGGCGTCCGCGAGCTCGCGCAGGAAGAGCTCCGCGTCCGTGACGAGGCCGACGGCCTGCCACGACCCGCGGTCGGCGAGCTTCGTCACGACCGCCGGATTGATGTCGACGACGACGGTCTTGACCGAGGCGGGCAGCAAGTTCCCCGTCGCGATGCTGTGGAGCATCGTGCACACCATGACCGCCATCTCGACGCCGGGCAGCATGTCGCGCATCCGCTCCTGCGCGACGATCACGTCGGTCACGACGTCCGGGATCGGCCCGTCGTCGCGGATCGAGCCGGCGAGGACCATCGGGATCTTCTTTCGCACCGCCTCGAACATGATCCCCTTCTGCAACAGGCCGCTCTCGATCGCGGCGGCGAGGGATCCGGCCGCGCGGACGGCGTTGATGGCGCGCATGTGGTTGCGGTGTCCGCCTTCCGCGGGAAGGCCGCTCTCCAGGTGGACGCCCAGACTGGTCCCGTACAGGGCCGACTCGACGTCGTGCGCCGCAATGGCGTTGCCGCCGAAGAGCACGTCGACGTGGCCTTCGCGGATCATCTGCGCCAGGCGTCCGCCCGCGCCGGAGTGGACGATCGCCGGACCCGCGACGAAGAGGACCTTGCCGCCGCGCGCGTGGACCTCGCGCATCTCGCGGGCGATCTCGTGGATGACGAGCTTCTTCGGCTTCTCCGAGCTCACCGCGCTGTTCATGAAGCGGAAGACCTCGTTCTCGCGGGCGCGGGGGATCGGCAGCACGCGGATCCCCTGGTAGCCGACGGCGACCGGATCTCCCGCCTTCACCCGGAGCATCGGGCGCGTGGAGGCCCGGCCAGCCGCGCGGTCGACGAGGATCGCGACGTCCATCTCCGTGCCTTCGACGGGAACCCAGCGACCGCCCAACCGCACTTCCGTCGGCAGGTTCGAGGTGCTGTAGAACTCGGGGGGGAGGGCTCCGTCGCGCGGTGCGGCGCGCGTCTCCACGTCACCCTCGCCGACGACCTCGGCGCCGAGGCCCTGCAGCTCCGAGACGATCTCGGAGAGCTGGGCGGGAGTCGGAGCGCTCACGCGCAGGCGCGCGAAGCTCGTCTCGTCCTTGCGCTTGCCTACGCGGATCTCGAGGACGTCGAACTCGCCGCCGAGATCCATGACCGCGTCGAACACGCGCGGGAGCATCCACGAGTCGATGATGTGCCCGCGCAGCTCGATCTCTTCGCTGGACGCTGTCGACCTGGGGCGCACTTGCGCGCCAGTCTAGCCGTCCTGCTTGGCGTGCGCATCCGGCTCGGCGACGGTCTCGTCGATCTCGAGCAGCGCGGCCTTCGTGCTCTCGGATGCTGGATCGCGAGCTTCGGCGATCAGCGACTTCGGCTCCGAAGCCCCTTCGTCGGACGGCGGAGTGCTTCCCGTCTCCGCAGGCAAGGGCTCGAAATCGAACGCGGGAGGTCCCCCGGCTTCCGCTGCTCCGGCGCTCGTCTCGCCGACGGGGAACTGATCCGGGTAGTCGCGAGGGTCCACGATCAGGTTCTCGTCGTGCGTGCGCGCCCCTTCGAAGATCAGGGCCATTGCGTTGAGGCGCATCCCCTTGTGGGCGAGGATCGGAGGCCCGTTCCAGAACTGGAAGCGGGTCACTTCGGCGGCGAACATGCGGTTGAAAAGCAGCTGCACCTGCGTCCGCAGCGCCGAAGTCAGCTGATCGGGGGTGACCAGGTTCTCCCGCAGGAGAACCTCGCCGAGCCGCTGGGACATCCCCTGGGCGCGGATCCTCTCGATGTCCTCGCGGGTGATGGCGCCGCTCGACACCAGGATGTCGCCGAGCCGCTGCCGGGGAACGGTCGGGTTGACGTGCGCGTGCACGACGTCCCCTTGGAGGAATTCCAGCGTGTACGCCTCGGTGGGCGTGACGACCTCGAGGGTCCCGGTCTTGTGCTGCGCGCTCAAGAACCCGAGCAAGTCTGGGGGAGGGATGCTGGCGCCCTCGCCGCGCAGCGCGAGCGTGTGCTGCGGGCTCGGAGGGAGGTTCTCGACCGGTTTCGGCGACGCCGGCTTCTCCTCGTCCTTCCCGCGCAGCATCCGCAGGAGGATGTTCCCGCTCGGCTTCTTCTTCGTCTCGGCCTCGGCCACCGCCGGTTGCGCGCTCTTCTCGCCCAGCATCGCCAGGGCCAGGGTCACCATGCGATCGACCTCCTCGATCATCCCCGCCTCGATCGCCGCATTGATCGACGCGAGCCCCTTCGCCCGTCGGGCCAATCGCTGGCACGCCAGATCGAGCGCGAGCAGCTTCACGTGAGGTGCGATGGGCATGCTCAGGAGGAGGCGGCTTCGGGGTCCATGGGGGCAGTCACCCGCAGGCGATGGAGCGCCCAAAGGTCGACGCTCGGGTATCGGCAACCACGACGCCGATCGTGAGGCCGGCCTCGGGATTCCGGCCGGATCCGGGGCGACTTTCTCCCCCCCAAGGCCAGCCCTGGCGCCCCGGAGGCCATCGATCATAGAATCTGAATACTATGATCGGACTCACGGGAACTTCACGATTGCTCAAGGCTCTGGCTGATGAGACCCGCCTTCGGATCCTGCACCTGCTCGGTCACGAGGAGCTCTCAGGGACCGACCTGATGGAGATCCTGAACATGGGGCAGAGCCGGATTTCCACCCACGTGGCCCTGCTGAAGGAGGTCGGACTGGTCGTCGACCGCCGCCACGGGCGCAGGAGTCTCTTCTCGATCTCCCCCGGTCCGGCGGCGGGCCTCTGGGAGGACGTTCTCGAGGAGAACCGCACCAGCCCCGAGCTCCAGGCCGACCTCGCCGGTCTCGAGGCCCTGCGCGAGCGCCGCAAGCTCGAGTCGCGCGCCTACTTCGATCGCGTCGCCGCGGCCTTCGGGGAGCAGATCCTTCCCGGGAGGACCTGGGAGGGGCTCGCGCGCGCGCTGCTCCAGCTCGCCCCTCGCGGCCGCTACGCCGACCTCGGGATCGGCGACGGGCTCCTCACGCTGATGCTCTCGGAGGTCGCCAAGTCCGTCACGGCCGTCGACATCAGCCCCGAGATGCTCGCGCAGCTGCGCGCCCGCGCGGCGAAACCGGGGATCACGAGCATCGAGACCGTCGAGGGAGAGATCGAGGACCTGCCGCTCCCCGACGCCAGCTTCGACGTCGTCGTCCTCTCGCAAGCGCTCCACCACGCCGTCCATCCCGCCCGAGCCCTGAGCGAGGCGCGCCGCATCCTCGTCCCCGGAGGCCGGCTGCTGGTGATCGACCTGCTCGCGCACACCGAGGAATGGGTCCGCGACCAGCTCCAGCACGTCCACCTCGGGTTCACCGAGGTCGCGCTGGGAGAACTGCTCGCCGAGGGCGGCTTCGAGCGTTCGCTCGTCCGCCGCGCGGCACGCGATCCCCAGCCGCCCCACTTCATGACCCTCGTCGCCACGGGCATCGCGCCCGCCTCCACCTCGAGATGAGCGCCTCCTTCCGCGAAGCCCTGGCCGAGCGCGTGCTCGTCCTCGACGGCGCCATGGGCACCCAGATCCATGCCGCCGACCTGGAGCTCGAGCGCGACTACCTGGGCCTCGAGAATTGCGTCGAGATCATCAACCGGACGCGCCCCGAGGTGATCGAGGCGATCCACGAGGGTTACCTCGAGGTCGGCTGCGACGCGGTCGAGACGAACACCTTCGGCTGCAATCCGCTGGTCCTCGGCGAGTTCGGCATCGCCGCGGAAGCGCGCGAGCTGAACCGCCTGGCCGCGGAACTCGCGCGCCGCGCCTGCGAGAAGCACTCGACCCAGGACAAGCCGCGTTTCGTGCTCGGATCGATGGGCCCGGGCACGAAGCTCGTCACGCTCGGACACACGAACTACGACACGCTCAAGGCTTCGTACCGCGAGCAGGCGCGCGGGCTGATCGAGGGAGGCGTCGACGGGCTGCTGATCGAGACCTCGCAGGACCCGCTGCAGCTCAAGGCCGCGATCAACGCGATCCTCGAGGCGCGCGCCGAGGCCAAGCGCGACGTCGCGATCCTCGCCAGCGTGACGATGGAAGTGACCGGCACGATGCTCGTCGGCACGGAGATGGCGGCCGCGATCGCGATCCTCGACGCCTACCCCGTCGACGTCGTCGGCCTCAACTGCGCGACCGGGCCGCGCGAAATGGGCGAGCACGTGCGGCTCCTCGGCCAGACCTGTCGCAAGCGGACGATGGTGTACCCCAACGCCGGACTGCCGCAGCTCGTCGACGGGAAGCCCTATTACCCGCTCACGCCCGCGGAGCTCGCCGACTGGCTCGCGCGCTTCGTCGAGGAGGACGGGGTCAACATCGTCGGCGGGTGCTGCGGCACGACGCCGGCGCACATGGCGGCCGTCGTGCGGCGGATCGGCGCGCGCGGGCCGAAGCCGCGCAAGGTCGCGCACCAGCCGCAGGTCACGAGCATCTACACGGCCGTCCCGCTCTTCCAGGACAAGTCGATCCTGTTCGTCGGCGAGCGCAGCAACGCGAACGGGAGCAAGGCCTTCCGCGAGCACCTCCTGGCCGGCGACGTCGAGGCGATGGTGGCGATGGGCCGGGAGCAGACGCGCGAAGGCAGCCACGTGCTCGATCTCTGCACCGCCTACGTCGGCCGCGACGAGATCCTCGACATGACCAAGGTCGTGACTCGCTACCGCTCCGACGTCGCGGCTCCGCTGATGATCGACAGCACGGAGTCGCCCGTGCTCGAGGCGGCGCTGAAGCTGTGCGGCGGCCGGTCGATCATCAACTCGATCAACCTCGAGGACGGCCTCGAGCGCATCGAGAAGGTGCTACCGCTCGCCAAGGAGCACGGCTCGGCCGTGGTCGCGCTCACGATCGACGAGAAGGGCATGGCGAAGACCGCCGAGGAGAAGGTGCGGATCGCGAGCCGGATCTACCGGATCTGCACGGAGGATTGGGGGCTGCGGCCGGAGGACCTCCTCTTCGATGTCCTGACGTTCACGATCTGCACGGGGAACGAGGACGACCGGAGGCTCGGCCTCGAGACGCTCGAAGGCATCCGGCGCGTGCGCGCGGAGCTGCCGGGCGTCGGGCTGATCCTCGGGCTCTCGAACATCTCGTTCGGGCTGAATCCGGCCGCGCGGCACGTCCTGAACTCGGTGTACCTGCACCACGCCAGCGAAGCCGGGCTGACGGCGGCGATCCTGCACTCGGGGCGGATCGAACCGCTGCACCGCATCGATCCGAAAGCGCGCGCGGTGGCGGAGGACCTCATCTTCGATCGGCGCCGCGAGGGCTACGACCCGCTCCAGGAGTACTTGAAGCTCTTCGAGGGCGTTGACGTCGCGAAGAAGAAGGCACGACGGCAAGTTCCGGAGGACGTCTTCGAGCGACTCAAGTGGCGGATCGTCGAGGGCGAGAAACCCGGGCTCGAGGCTGATCTCGCGCTCGCACTGCAGTCGAAGAAGCCGCTCGAGATCGTGAACATCGACCTGCTGGCTGGAATGGCCGTCGTCGGCGACCTGTTCGGCCGCGGCGAGATGCAGCTGCCCTTCGTCCTGCAGTCCGCGGAGACGATGAAGGCCGCCGTCGCGTTCCTCGAGCCGCACATGGAGCGCGTCCAGGGCGAATCGCGCGGCAAGATCGTGCTCGCGACGGTGCGCGGGGACGTCCACGACATCGGGAAGAACCTCGTCGACATCATCCTGACGAACAACGGCTACACGGTGTTCAACCTGGGGATCAAGCAGCCGATCCAGCACATCCTCGACGTGTCGCGCGAGCACCGGCCCGACGCGATCGGGATGAGCGGACTGCTCGTGAAGAGCACCGTGATCATGCGCGAGAACCTCGAGGAGATGAACCGGCGCGGCGTGACGACGCCCGTGATCCTCGGCGGCGCCGCGCTGACGCGCGCCTACGTCGAGGACGACTGCCGGCGCATCTACCAGGGCGCGCTGTACTACGCGAAGGACGCGTTCGAGGGCCTGTCGACCATGGCGCGGATCATGGAGGGCGAAGCTCTGCCCGCCGCACGCGATACGAAGAAGAAGGAGGCCGCCGTCGAGGCTCCCGCACTGGTGAAAGTCGCCGCGCTGGCCGGCGCGGTCGCCGACGCGGTCCCCGGCAGAGGCGAGCGCCCCGTCCCGGTCGGGACGTCGGGCGCGAGCCGCGCATGGAGCAAGAAGGGCGCGATCCCGCGCGACATCGACTACCCCGAGCCGCCCTTCCTCGGCCCGCGCATCGTCGAGCGCATCGATCTGCAGAGCGTGATCCCGTACGTGAACGAGACCACGCTCTTCCAGTTCCAATGGGGCTACCGGCGGAAGGGCAAGGCCGTCGGGACCTACCAGGACTTCATCAAGAAGAAGGTGCGCCCGATCTTCCACGAGCTCGCCAAGCAGTGCGCGAAGGAGAAGATCCTCGAGTGCAAGGCCGCGTACGGGTACTGGAAGTGCGTGCCCGAAGGCGATTCGCTCGTGCTGCTCGATCCGAAGGACGAGGGCAAGGAAGCCGCGCGCTTCACGTTCCCGCGGCAGCCCGCGAAGCAGCGGCGGTGCCTGTCCGACTTCTTCCACGTGCACGACGGCAAGCCGGACGTGGTCGGGCTGATGGTCGTGACGGTCGGGCAGCAGGCGTCGGAGGTCGCGCGGGAGTGGTTCGCGGCGGACCGCTACCAAGACTACCTGCACCTGCACGGATTGTCGGTGGAGTTCGCGGAGGGGCTTTCGGAGTACATCCACAAGCAGATGCGCGGCGAGCTCGGGATCGCCGGCGACGACGCGCGCGACATGAAGGAGCTCTTCAAGCAGGGCTACCGCGGCAGCCGGTTCAGCTTCGGCTATCCCGCCTGCCCCAATCTCGCGGACCAGGAGATCCTCCTGCGGCTGCTCGGGGCCGAGAAGATCGGGATCACGATGAGCGAGGAGCACCAGCTCTGGCCCGAGCAGTCGACATCGGCGCTCGTGTGCCACCATCCGAGCGCGAAGTACTTCACGATCTGAGCGGGGGTCCCGCGATCAACCCCGCCGGCGCCGCGCCGACGACCTTCGCCGGTCCTTTCGGCTCCATCCGCCGCGGCGCGAGCCCGAGCATCACGTCCGCGATCGCCTCGGAGATCGGCAGCCCGCCCGCGCGATCGAGCCAGAAGAACTCGCCCGCCGGGTTCACCTCGAGGAACACGTGGCGGCCCTCGGGCGTGACGATCACGTCGATCGCGCCGTAGTTGAGGCCGAACGCGTCCATCAGCGCGAGGAGACCCTTCTCGACGTCCTGCGGCAGCGCGCAGGGCTTCCAGTCCTGGATCAGGGCCAGGCCTTCCCGGCGCCAGTCGGTCCTCGATCGCTCCAGCCGGCTCGAGTCGATCGACGCGGCGAACACACGCTCGCCGACGATCGTCACGCGCAACTCGAGCGCCTTATCGAGCCGTTCCTGGAACGTCATCGGGCACAGCGCGAGCTGGTCGAGCGACTCGAGGTCGCTCTCCGCGAGCGGGTTCGTGAAGACGACCTTCTCGCGCCCCTCCTCGACGACGGCGAAGCCCGTCATCATCTTCGTGATCACCCGGCCCGAGCACTGCTCCCAGAACGCGCGCACCGAGTCCGCGTCGTTCGTCACGAGCGTACGCGGCACGTCGAGCCCGACCTTCCGCGCGACCTCGAGCTGAAGCTGCTTGTGTTCCGCGTGCCGCAGGCGCGCGGCCGGGTCGATCGTGAAGCAGGGCAGGCTCGCAAACATCCCGAGCAGGACGCGACGCGACTCCTCGATGCTCGGCATCCTCAAGCGCTTGTCCATCGTGAGCGGGATTCCGCCGCCGATCTCGAGCCGCCGGTGCCAGGCGCCGGCGAGCTCGGACACGTCGAGGGAGTCGCCGCGGTCCTCGATCCTCCCGCTCGTCGAGCCGTTCTCCACCCGGATCGTGGCGCGCACCTGCGTCGGGAAACGGTCCGTGTCGAGACGGAAGGGCCGCGCGCCGCGCTTTTCCAGTGCTCTCGCCACGTAGCCGACGCTCTCGTTGTCGTTCGTGCGGGTGATGATCAGCGCTCTCATGAGGGAACCTCGTCGTCGGCGAGCAGCTCCTCGGCGATCGCCTCGGAGATCGGCAGCCCCAGATCGCGCTCCAGCATGCCCCATTCTCCGACCGGGTTGACCTCCAGGAACACGTGCCGACCCTGCGGCGTGCGGATCAGGTCGACGGCGCCCTGGCGGAGCCCCAGGCGTCCGAGAAGAGCTCGCAGGCGCTCGGCGATGTCCTCGGGGAGCGCTCCGGGCGCCCAGCGCACCTCGCCAGGCCGCGCGGCGCGCCAGTCGATCTTCCCGCGTTCCGAGCGGCTCGCGTCGATTTCCCCAGCGAACGCGCGGGCTCCGACGCAGGCGACGCGGAGCTCGACCTGCTTCTCCACCAGCTCCTGGAAGACCATCGGGGCGTGCCGCAGGGAGTCGAGGTGATCGAGATCCGCGTCGCGGACCAGGCTCGTTCGGACGGAGAAAGGCTGCGACTCCATCCCGAAGGAGAGCGGCGTCAGCATCTTCGCCACGATCGGTCCGTGCTCCGCCCGGAACGCCCGCACGGCCTCCGGATCGTTCGTCATCAGCGTGCGCGGGACGTCGAGACCGACCTCGCCCGCGAACCGCAGCTGGTGCATCTTGTTCGCGGCCTGCCGGACGGCGTCGGGCGGGTCGATCCAGCGCGCGCCGTGGAGGCCGTCGAGGAATCCAGCGAGCGCCGCCGCGCTCTCGCGCAGCGCTCCCTCGCGCATCTGCGGATCGAGTCGCTCGTCGAGTCGCGGCGTCCAGATCTTGCGCACCCACACCGCGCCGACTTCCTCGAGGTTGATCTCACGTCCGCCGCACGCCAGGCGATGGCCGGAACCCGGGCCGGCGCGCGCGGACAGCCGCGCCTCGCCCGGGAAGAGGTCTGTGTCGAAGCGGAACGCGCGCGCGCCGCGCTGCGCGAGCGCCTCGGCCACGCGCTCGATCACGAAGTGGTCGGCCGTGTGCGTGAGCAGAAGGACCGTCTTCGGCATGGCGGGTCGGGCCCCGGCGCGTCGGAAAAGTGCGGGCCGCCCGCGTCGCGCGCGAACGGCCCGTTTCGAGTGGGGATCCGACGGGGATCAGATTTCGACTCCCCCGCCTTCGTCGTCGTCCGACGGGTACTTCAGCGTGACGAGGGGCGGACCGCCGCCGCCGCCACCGCCACCGCCCCCGCCCCCGCCCCCACCACCGCCGCCGTTGCCGTTGCCCGGCCCTGCCTTCACGCCCGCCTCGATCTGGACGTAGTCCTGACCTTCGAGGAACCGCGCGAAGAAGGGAACCTGCGCGTCATGTTTCATGATCGTCAGTCTCCTCTGGGTGCTTGCGCCGCGAAGAACGTCCGCGCGGCGTGCGACGAGGGTAGCTCGGAACCGGCTAGTCGGGAACCCCGATCAGATGGCCGGCGGATCGTCGTCGCCGTCGGAGGGGTACTTCATGGTGACGAGCTGGTCCTTCGCGGGTGCCGTCGTCTCACCGCCACCGCCGCCGCCCCCACCACCACCACCTCCGCCACCGGGGCCGGCCTTCACGTCACTCTCGACCTGCGGGTAGTCCTGGCCTTCCAGGAACCGGGCGAAGAAGGGAACTTGACCTTCCTTCATGATTCGTTCTCCGAATAGGGTTGCGGGCGTCCCCGCGCGCGGAACGCCGTCCGCTCCGCCGATCGGGGACGGGTACGGTATCAGGGCTCCGCGGATCGGGCCAGACTCAAGGGTGCGCCATCACGACGAGCGCCGGAGCCCGGCGCCCGAGCGCGTCGAGCACCTTCCGGGCCGTGTGCGGGTCGAGCCCAGCCAGGCTCTCGTCGAGGACGACGAGGTCCCCGCGGGCGAGCAGGGCGCGCGCGATGAACACGCGGCTCCTTTCACCGTGCGAGAGCTGCCATCCGGTCTCGCCGAGGAGCTGGCGCAGCCCCGACGGCATGCGCGCCAGGAGATCGTCGAGTCCGAGCTCGCGGCACACCTCGAGC
>JBJXFB010000023.1:0-3021 GCA_046155895.1 Planctomycetota bacterium
CCCCGCGGAGCTTCTCGGGCTCCCACGAAGCGGCCGGATCCTCTTCCGCGCCCTTCTCCGCGACCTGCGCGACCTCGACGTAGTCCATCTCGTACAGCGCCTCGAGGCTGTCGCGCACGGGCTTCACGATCGTCCTCGGCACGATCTGGTTCTCCGCGTTGTAACGAGATTGCGCGGCTCGCCGGCGCTCGACCTCCCCCATCGAGGCGCGCATCGAGTCGGTCACCTTGTCGGCGTAGAAGATCACGCGGCCCTCGGCGTTCCGCGCGGCGCGCCCGCAGGTCTGGATCAGGCTCGTCGTCGAGCGCAGGAAGCCTTCCTTGTCGGCGTCGAGGATCGCGACGAGCGCGACCTCGGGGAGGTCGAGGCCTTCCCGCAAGAGGTTGATCCCCACCAGCACGTCGAACTCCCCCAGGCGCAGGTCGCGCAGGATCGCCACGCGCTCGATCGCGTCGATCTCCGAGTGCAGGTACCGCACGCGCACGCCGAGCTCGGCGTAGTAGTTCGTCAATTCCTCGGCCGACCGCTTCGTCAGCGTCGTCACCAGCGTCCGGTAGCCCTTCTTCGTCACCGCGCGCACTTCCGCGAGCAGGTCGTCGACCTGCGTACGCGCGGGTTTCACCTCGATCACGGGGTCGAGCAGCCCCGTCGGCCGCACGATCTGCTCCGCCACGTGCCCCTTCGACTGCTCCATCTCGTGCTTCGACGGCGTCGCGGACACGTACACGACCTGCGACACGAGCCCCTCCCACTCCTCGATCCGCAGCGGACGGTTGTCGAGAGCGCTCGGCAGGCGGAACCCGTGCTCCACGAGCGTCAGCTTGCGCGACCGGTCGCCCTTGTACATCCCGCCGACCTGCGGAACGGACACGTGGCTCTCGTCGACGAACACGACCCAGTCCTCGGGGAAGTAGTGCAGCAGCGTGAACGGCGGCTCCCCCGGCTTGCGCCCGTCGAGGTGGCGCGAGTAGTTCTCGATCCCGTTGCACACGCCCGTCGCGCGCAGCATCTCGAGGTCGTGCCGCGTGCGCTGCTCCAGGCGCTGCGCCTCGAGCAGCTTGTTCGCCACCTTGAGCTCCGCGAGCCGCTCCTCGAGCTCCGCCTGGATCGTGATGATGGCTTTCTGCAGCCGCTCCTCCGGCGCGACGTAGTGGTTGGCCGGGTAGATCGTCGTGGACGGCAACTCCGACAGCACCTCGCCGCGCAGGGGGTTCACCACGAGCAGCGACTCGATCTCGTCGCCGAACATCTCGACGCGGATCACCGCCTCGTCCTCGTAGGCGGGGAAGACTTCGATGACGTCACCGCGCGCGCGGAAAGTCCCGCGGCGGAAGTCCATGTGGTTGCGCGCGTACTGCATGCGCGTCAGCGCGCGCAGGAGGTCCTCGCGGTCGATCGTCTGCCCCTTCGACAGCTCGAGCGCCATCGACGCGTAGTTCTCGGGGCTCCCGAGGCCGTAGATGCACGAGACGGACGCCACGATGATCACGTCGCGCCGCTCGAGCAGGCTGCGCGTCGCGCTGTTGCGCATGCGCTCGAGGTTCTCGTTGCGGTTGGCGTCCTTCTCGATGAAGGTGTCGGTCGAAGGCACGTACGCCTCCGGCTGGTAGTAGTCGTAGTAGCTGACGAAGTACTCGACCGCGTTGCGCGGGAAGAGCTCCTTGAGCTCCGAGTAGAGCTGCGCGGCCAGCGTCTTGTTCGGCGAGAGGACCAGGGTCGGCCGGCCCACCTTCTCGATGACCGCCGCGGCGGTGAAGGTCTTGCCCGAGCCGGTGATGCCGAGGAGGGTCTGGTGCCGGACGCCTTCCGTGAGGCCGCGAGCGAGCTTCTCGATCGCCTCCGGCTGGTCGCCGGTCGGGGTGAAGGGGCAGACCAGCTCGAACCGCGCCTCGGTCTGGACCCGCTCCATGGGCGGGGATCCTAATCCCTGCCTCAACCGGGCGTTTCAGTCGTTGTCGGCCCCGCGATCGGTGCGCTATCCTCGACGGGAATGGCTCACCGCGTCGGAACCTGCCGGACCTGTCGTACGAAGTTCCAGATCCCGGCCTCCTTCGCGCCCAGGCAGGCGAAGTGCAGGAATTGCGGGGGCGTGGTGGAGATCGGTCCGCCGGAGGGAGCTCCCCAGACGGTTCAGCAACGAGCGGCTCCCCCGCCGCCGGCGCCTCGCGTGGAACCGCCCGCGCCCCTGCCGGCAACGCCGGTGCGAGCTCCAGCTCCCGCTCCGGCACCCGTGTCCCCGCCCGCTCGCCGAGAGCCGGCGATGGCCGGACCGGTCGCGGAGGTCCCCGCTCGCAGGAAAGGTCTCGTTCCCGCGATCCTCCTGAGCGTGATCGCGGTGGTCGTGGTGATCGTGCTGGTGAAACGGTTCGGCTAGGAGTCCCGCTCCTTGGGATGAGGAGAACGACGATGATGACTGCTCCGATGCTTCGGTCCGTCCTTGCGCTGCTCACGCCGGCGCTCGTCCTCTGCGCCTACAACCAAGGCAAGAAGGAACCAGCCGCATCCGAGGCGCAAGCCTCCAAGACGGTGAAGGCGATCCAGGTCCAGTACCTCGAGGTCGTGACTCCCGACGTGGACAGTGCGTGCTCAGCCTTGGAGAAAGTGCACGGAGTGAGCTTCGGCAAGCCCGAGCCCGCGCTCGGCAATGCCCGCACGGCGCCGCTCGCTGGCGGCGGCCGCATGGGTGTGCGCGCGCCAATGCACGAGTACGAAAAATCCGTCGTACGTCCCTACGTCCTGGTGGACGACCTCGGCGAGGCCGTGAAGGCAGCGACGGCGGCCGGAGGCCAGTTCGCGATCGAGGCCACGGAGATCCCCGGCTACTGCAGGTTCGCCCTCTACTTCCAGGGAGACACCGAGTACGGCCTCTGGGAGATGCCGAAGAAGTCCGCTCCGCTAGCCCGCATCTCTCACCAGGCGTAGCGCGGTAGCTGGGGAGACCGCCAGGGCGATGCGCTCGGATCATGGGAGCTTGGTCGGGGCCTTGAGATGCGTCTGGTCGCCCGCTTTCGCGGGTCACGC
>JBJXFB010000025.1:0-20677 GCA_046155895.1 Planctomycetota bacterium
GGCTCCGGCGCGAGTCGTGGCTCGTGAGCAAGCTGCGCCGTTACCTCGATCTGGGCCTCCATGTCTTCATGGCCTACCGCAACTACGTTCGGCGCCGCTTCAACTACGACGAGGAGTCGCCGGCCGAACTCTTGGGCTTCGCGGCGCGGCGGTTGCGAGAATCGGAGTTGATCAGCTGGCGACAGGATTGGGGCGCATCGAGCATTCATCCACTCGCGCGAGCGGTGGAGTCGATCGAGGAGGTGCGCGCGAGAGTCACACGGGCGGCCTGAAGCGCGTTGAGAGGGCTTCTGGCGGCTCGAATTCGCCCTCGGGTTCAACACGCATGCAAGTCAGTATCCGCACTACTCGTCCAGCAGCTTCCCGAGCGCCCCGGCGTCGGTCACCGGGGCCCTGCAGGCGAAATCCCGGCACACGTAGGCCGTCGCCTTCCCGTCCCGGCTCTTCTGCTCCCGCACGAACTCGGCCAGCTTCGCGATCGGCGGGTCGTCGCCGGGCGGCCGCAGGATCACGACTGCGTTCGGCAGGAACCGGGAGCGGACTTCGCGCAGCAGCGCGCGCGTGTCCTCCGCGCCGGGGTCCCCGGAGATCACGATCTCGACGGCGGGGCCGACCGTCAGATTGAGCGCGATCATCATCTGCGAGTACTGCGAAGGCGCGCGCGCGACGGCGCCGGAGAACGCCTGGTAGACCTTGCGGGCGAGTTCGATGCGCTCGGGGCGACCCGTCAGGTGTCCGAGCAAGGCGAGGTCGAGCGCCGCCACGGAGTTTCCCGAGGGGATCGCGCCGTCGTAGGCTCCCTTGGGGCGGGCGAGGAGTTCCTCGGCGTCATCCGCCGTCAAGAAGAAGCCGCCCTCCTTCTCGTCCCAGAACCGCTCCACCATCGCGTCCGAGATCCGTATCGCTTCCGCCAGCCACCGAACGTCGAAATCGGTCTCGTAGAGCTCGATCAAGCCGAGGGCGAGGAACGCGTAGTCGTCGAGCACCGCGGCGTGCGCCCCTTCCCCCGTCCGCCAACGCTTCACGAGCCGCCCTTCGCCGTCGGAGAGCCGCCCGAGGACGAAGTTCGCCGCCCTCCGCGCGGCCTCCGCGTAGGTCGGCTCGTCGAGCGCGCGCGCGCCGCGCGCGAGGGCCGCGATCATCAACCCGTTCCAATCCGTCATCACCTTGTCGTCCATGGACGGACGCTCGCGCTGGCCGCGGACGGCGAGCAGCTTCGCCTTGGCGCGCGCGATCTCCGATCCGGCTGGCCGAGCGAGATGGAGGACGCTCTTTCCTTCGGCTTCGACCCCGAACTGTCCAGCGAAGCGGGCGCCCTCCTCCTCTCCAAGGGCCTCCAGGATTTCCGCGCGCGACCAGACGTAGAACCGTCCTTCCTCGCCCTCGCTGTCGGCGTCCTCGGCCGAGAAGAACCCGCCGTCGGGCGCCGCGAGATCGCGCAGCACGTAGGAGAAGATGTCCTTGGCGACGGCGCGGTACTCCTCGTTCCGCGTGGCTTCGAAGGCCTCGACGTACGCGAGGGCGAGGAGAGCCTGGTCGCACAGCATCTTCTCGAAGTGCGGCACGAGCCATCGGCTGTCGGTCGAGTAGCGGTGGAAGCCGCCCCCGAGGTGATCGCGGATCCCTCCGCGGGCCATCGCGCGAAGAGTCTGCTCGGCCATCGCGAGCGCGTTCGCCTCGCCGCTGCGCCGCGACCAGCGCAGGAGCAGGCGGACCTGGTGGGGGATCGGGAACTTCGGCGCCCGGCCGAAACCACCATCGGTCTTGTCGAATCGGCTCGCGAGCTCTTGCACGGCGGCTTCGAGCGTCGCCGCCTCGAGCGCGGCGCCGGGATCGCCCGCCATGGCTCCCCCGAGCCATGCGGCGACCTGTCCGGCGCGCTCGGAGATCTCGCTCCTCCGCGACTTCCACGCGCCGGCGAGCCGCGGGAGGATCTCGATCATCCCCGTGAGTCCGAGCGACGTGCTCTTCGGCAGATAGGTCGCGGCGAAGAACGGCTTCTGGTCGGGGGTCATGACGACCGTCATCGGCCAGCCGCCCGACCCCGTCATCGCTTCCGTGACCGCCATGTAGACCTGGTCGACGTCGGGACGCTCCTCGCGATCGACCTTGACGCAGACGAAGCTCGCGTTCAGGAGCGCGGCGACCTCCGCGTCCTCGAAGGACTCGCGCTCCATGACGTGGCACCAGTGGCAGGTCGAGTAGCCGATGGAGAGGAAGATCGGCTTGTCCTCGTTGCGCGCGCGCTCGAAGGCTGCGGCGCCCCATGGATGCCAATCGACCGGATTGCGCGCGTGCTGTCGGAGGTAAGGGCTGCCCTCGAAAACGAGGCGGTTGAACTCCGGTCCGCCGTCCGGGGGGAGCTTCAGGATCTCCTCGCGCGTCGGGAGCGGCTCGCGTTGAGGCCCTGCGAAGGCTGGGGAGAGCCCCAACGGGGCCACGACGATCATCGCGACCCATCTCATGGGGGCGATCGTAGGGGGATGGGCGGCTCGGCCTCAAGCTCGGCCTCCTGGCCGTTCGAAGAGACGAACGCGGACAGGCCGCTTCGCGCCCGGAATCCGCGCCAGAGACCCACGTGATCCACCTCCCCATCCTGCTGCTCGTGCTCGCCGGCGCGAAGGCCGACGCGACGCGCGTCGCCATCCCCGGCCAGCCGGTCCAAGTCTCGATCGCCATCCCCGGCTTCGTCGCCGACGCGCAGGCCTACGACCCCGAGCGCGTGCTCGTCAGCGGCCAGACCAAGTCGGGATGCATCGTCTCGATCCTCTACCAGGAGAACTTCCCCTACGTCTCCTCCAAGGATGCCGCGGGGCGTCTGGCTCTGGGCCGCAGCCGAGGCCAGACCTTCGCGGTCGGCGAGGTCTCCTGCTGCGAGTCGAGGACCGAGGTCCGCGACACGATCGTCGAGACCACCTTCCAGGCCTGGCCGGCCACTCCCGAGTACCTCTTCGACATTCACGTCTCGTTCGTCCAGTCGAGGGAGGAAGTCGGGCAGGAAGCCACGTTCACCCGCAACACCTTCATCGATCTCGTCAAGTCCTTCCGTCTCGAAGGCGTTCCCGACGTGAACCGATTCGCGTTCCCGCCGGAGGTCTACACCTTCCGGAACGAGGCGGCGAAGGCGGAGACGGACTCGTTCTCCTGGCTCTCGAAGCAGTGCGCGGTGCGTCCCGGGGACTGGGTTCCGCAGCTCTACCTCGGAATGCTCGCGGACGCGAACGACCGCCACAGCTTCGTCATCCAGGGATACACCCGTGCGGTGGACCTGCTCGGTGACGTGAAGGATCGCACGGCGAAGCAGACGCGCACGCTGATGTTCGCTCTCGAGCGCGCGGCGCTCGCCCATGTCGACGAGGAGAAGTTCGAAAAAGCCATCCCGTTCTGGGAGCGGGCCGTCCGCACCGCCAAGCCCGGCGATCCCCCGGAGATCCAGCGGTTCCGCGAGGAGGCGCTGTTCCATCTCGCCTGCTGCTACGCGATGAACTCGCAGCGCGAGAATGCGCTGACGACGCTCAAGCTCGCGATCGAGGTCCGGCCCGACTTCAAGGAGCGGGCGATCGCGAGCAATCTGTTCGCGTCCTTGCGCGCGCTCGACGCGTTCCGGCAGCTCGTGGGCGGCGCTCACTAGGTCCGCCGCGTCCTCGGCGGCCGGCCGCTATTTCGCCGCGGGCTTTCCTGATCCTTGGCGGAGAGTGTGGTACTGCCCCGCGGGCAGGGGCCCGAAGTCCTCCTCCTCCCGATCCGGCCACGTGACGCGCACGCTCGAAGTCGCGTCGGCCGCGCCCAGCCCGAAGTGCACGCGCGGGTCGTTCGCCGCGCAGTACGAGTAGGCTGTGTGGCACAGCCGGTACTGGAAGCCGGCGGGCGTCTGGATCCTCGCCGTCGCGCCCAGCGCGTCGGAGCCGTGGCGGTTCAGCAGGCGCAGGCCGATCCAGGTCCCGCGCTTGAGCGCCACGTTCCGGAGCAGGCGCACAGGCTCGTGCCGGTCCATGTAGACGACGTCCACGTCGCCGTCGTTGTCGTAGTCGCCGAAGGCCGCGCCGCGGCTCGATCCGATCAGTCCGCCGATACCCCCGTCGATCTGCGTGAACCGTCCTCCCTCTTCGCCGCGGAAGACGTGGTTCGGCTCGGCGTACGGGGAATCCTCGCGGTAGTGGGGTTTCCACAGCCCGACCCGCCCGTTGGCGACGAAGAGATCGAGGCGGCCGTCCTGGTCGAAATCGACGAAGCCCAGCCCCCAGCCCGTGAACGCCCGATTCGCGGCCATCATGCCCAGGCTGCTCGACCGGTCTGCGAAGGCTCCGCGCGTGTTCAGGTAGAGGGTGTTCTTCTCCCCGCGCAGGTGCGTCGAGAAGAGGTCCCAGTCCCCGTCGTTCTCGAGGTCGAATGCCTGCGCACCCATCGACGCCTCGGGGGCGCCGTTCTCGTTCACGGCGCAACCCAGGAGAAGCGCCTTGTTCTTGAAGCCCCCCCGGCCGTCGTTGATCCACAGGACGTTCGGCATGCTGTCGTTCGCGACGAACAAATCGACGTCGCCGTCCGCGTCGTAGTCCGCGATCGCGACGCCGAGCCCGATCCCCGTGGCCGTGTCGATACCCGACTCGCGCGTCACGTCGGTGAACTTCCCGCCGCCTTCGTTCCGGTACAGCGTGTCCTGCGAGGGCAGGTTGTAGTTCGTGGGGAGGCAGTAGTCGCGCTCGGCCTGCGCCGACCGGCACTCGAGCTCGACCTCGGGCGTCCAGCTCAAGTTGTTGACGACGAAGAGGTCCAAGTCGCCGTCCTCGTCGTAATCGGTGAAAGCGCAGGACGCGCTCCACTTCCCCAGGCGAGTCCCGGTCTCCTCGGTGACGTCCTCGAAAGTGCCGTTTCCCCGGTTGCGGTAGAACGTGTTCCCGCGCAGGTTCGTCACGTACAGGTCGACGTCGCCGTCGCTGTCGTAATCACCCGTCGCGCAGCCGTGCCCGTAGCCCTTCTCCGCGATGCCGGCCTCGCTCGACACGTCGCGGAAGGTCCCGTCGCGCTGGTTGCGGTACAGCCGGTCGGTCTCCTGGTTCGCCGCGTCCCCCGCGGGATCGCCGGACTGCACGCAGTAGACGTCGAGCCAACCGTCGCCGTCGTAGTCGAGGAAGGCGACGCCTCCCGGGGAGATCTCGGGCATCCAGAAACGCTGTACGTGGTAGGCGACGTGCACGAAGTCGAGGCCGGACGCCGCGGCGATCTCCTCGAACCACAGGGTCTCGGCGGGGGGAGACGTCGCAGCCCCCTCGGCCGCCGCCGGGGGATCGCGCTCGCTCCCGCCGCAGGCGGGAAGCGATGCGAGGCAGATCGCCCACAGGGTCGAGGTCGCGAAGCGTCCCATGCGTCATTGCACCGCGGCGCCGAGCTCGACCCCGAGGGCCTGCACCTGGGCGCTCTTCGGGGCGAGTTTGCGCGCGCGCTCGAACGCGGCGAGAGCCTTGGGCTTCTCGCCGGCGCGGAAGTAGGCCTTGGCGAGGCCGGCTTGCGCCGGAAGCGAGTCGGGCAGCAGCCGTGCGGCGGTCTCGTAGTGCTCGACGGCTTCGCGCAGCCGGCCGAGTCCCAGCGCCAGGCTTCCGAGCCGCCCGAAGTCGAATCCCGACGTCGGGTCGAGTTCGACGGCGGTCTCGAACTCCACGAAGGCCTCCTCGATACGCCCGGTCTCGAGGAGGACCGAGGCGCGCATGCTGTGGCTTCGTCCGAGCTTCGGTGCGAGCTCGACGGCTTTGTCGGCGTTCGCCAAGGCCTCGGCGAAGCGCTTCGTCCTGACCTCGACCTCCGCGAGGTTGAGGTAGGTCGCGAACTGGGCGGGATCGATCTCGGCAGCCTTGACGAGGAGTGGCCGCGCCGCCTCGAACCGCTGGAGCTCGATGTAGCACCCCGCCAGGTTGTTGAGCACGTTCACGTCGTCCGGACGCCGCTTCAGGAGGGACTCCAGGATCGGCACCGCGCCCTGCAGGTGGCCCTCCTTCTTCATCCTCGCCGCCTCGGCGAAACGAACGGAAAAGCCCTCGCGGAAGGACTCGAGCTGACTCGTCAGCGGATCGCTCAAGTAGCGCCTCCCGGACTCGAGCCCCTTCCCGAGCTCCGCTTGCGCTTCATCCTGGCGCCCCAGGCCGCGGTACGCGAGGCCTAGGGCGTAGTGCGCCCGCCTGGAATCGGGATCGAGCGCGAGCGCGCGCTCGCAGAGTTGCACAGTGCGGGCATGGTCCCCCTTGCGCAGCATCACTTCCGCGAGGCCGATGTAGGGATCCGGAGCGAAGTCGACGAGGCGGATCGAGGCCTCGAACTCGCCCCGGGCGCCCTCGAGGTCCTCGGCATCGAGGAGCCTCTCGCCGAGGCGGTGGCGGGCGGCCGCGAAGTCGGGCGCCTCCGCGACGGCGCGGCGCAGGGCGGAGATCGATGCCGCCGCGTCGCCGAGGTGATGGAGGCAGATCGCCTCGTGGTAGCGCCACACGGGCTGCGCGGGATCGAGGAAGAGCGCGTCGGCCCAGGCGCGGGTCCCTTCTTCCCAGAGCTCGTTCGCCTCGTAGGCGAGAGCCAGAGTCGCGCGGAGCCTCGCGTCTCCGGGTTGCAGGCGCGCGCCCGCGGCGTGCCTGCGGACGAGGGCGACGACGTCGGGATCGACGGCCTCGGTCGCGGCGAGCTCGACGACTGGCCGATCGGCCCCGGAAGGCGTGCACGCGACGAGGTTCGCCATGGCGAGCAGCGCCATGGCGTGGCGCGGAAAGCCCGAGCGCCGAGATCCGAATCGTTCGTCCATCCGAAGTCGCGGAACGATCCTAGCGGATCGCGGCGCGCATCCCCCCGCGCTCCCTCCGATCAACGGGGCGGGGCTCCGATCTCGGCGCCCAGCGTGCGGAGTTCCGGATGGTTGGGCGCGAGCTTCAACGCCCGATCGAAGGCCGCGAGCGCCTTCTGGCGTTCGCCGGTCTTGAAGTAGCTCCGTGCCAGGCTCGCTTGCGCGGCCAGCGAGTCGGGCATCAGGTTCACCGCCTTCTCGAAGGACGTGACGGCCTCGCGCAGCCGGCCCGTCTGCATGGCCACGTGGCCCAAGCGGCCGAAGATGTCACCCGAGGAAGCGTCGTAGTCTGTCGCGAGCTTCAGGTCCGCGTAAGCCTCCTCGAGCCGGCCTGTTTCCATGTAGACGGCGGCCCGCGTGAAGCGGGCGCGCGCGAGCGTGGGAGCGAGCTCGACGGCCCTGTTGGCGCTGTCGAGGGCCTTCGCGTAGTCCTTTCTCAGGATGTCCGCCGCGGCGAGGTTGATGTAGGTCGCGAATTCGTCGGGCTTCAGATCGCGCGAGCGGAGGAGTAGCGGATAGGCGGCCTCCGCGCGACCCAGCTCGGTGTAGGCGGCGGCCAGGTTGTTCAGGAGCTTGACGTCGTTCGGGTGCGTCCGCAGGAGCTGTTCGAAGATCTGCACCGCGGCGGCCGTGTCCCCCCTGCCGTCGAGGGTCATGGCGCGGTTGAACCGCAGGGAGAAGCTGACCCGGAACGGCTCGAGGCGCGGGGAGAGCGGGTCGCTCAAGGTGCGCTTGACGGAGTTCTGGCCGCGCGTGAGCTCGATCTCGGCCTCCTCGATGCGTCCGAGGCCCCGGTAGGCGAGGCCGAGAGCGTAGTGCGCGCGCTTCCCGGCCGGATCGAGCGCGATCGCTCGCTGGCAGAGCTCGACGGCGCGGGCGTGGTCTTGCCTGCGGATCATCACCTCCGCCAACGCCGCATGGATGTCGGGTGCGGTGGGGGCGAGGCGCATCGCGGCCTCGAACTCGGCCTGGGCGCCGGCAAGATCGTCGGCGTCGAGGAGCATCTCCCCGAACGCGAAGCGGGCGGCGGGTAGGTCAGGGGCTTCGGCGACGACCCGGCGCAGCTCGATCCTCGCGTTCGGATCGTCGCCCTGCCTCCGAAGGCAAAGCGAGTAGTGGAAGCGCCACAGCGTCTGGTCGGGCGCGAGGAAGAGGGCGGCGTGCCAGGCTCGGACCGCTTCGTACCAGATCTCGTTCGCCTCGAAGACGAGCGCGAGGTCGGCGCGGAGTTCCGCGTTGTCCGGATCGAGGCGCGCGGCGGCCGCGGTCTTGCGCGCGAGGGCCACGACGTCGGGATCGATGTCCTCGGGAGCCGTGATCTCGGCGACCGGCGGAGGGTCGACGCCGGTCCATCCGCACGAGGCCGAGGTCGGAACGGCGGCGAGGACGAGGCAGGTGGCGAGTCGGGCGCGCATCGAACAACCGCGTGGATTCTACAGGGCAACGCACTGCGGCCGGCGCGAGCGTGCGGCCGCATCCTCGGGCCGGGTGACACGCGACCCTGTACGGGAGCCGCACAGAGCTGGGCGAACAGGGGCCCCCGTGCCCGGGCAGGGCTGACTCATCAGGTTCCGCGCGAGGTGGCCGGCCGAGGCGACGGGCCGCTGCACGGAGCTTGGCGTCGCAAGCCAGCCGGAAGCGGCGAGGAGCCGCTTCATCTATCGGGATCGACGAACACGGCGAGGAACTGGATGCGCGCCGCCGGGAGTGGCCCGCGGGCCGCGCCGAGCGCTCATTCGCTGTCGCTGGGATTGTTGAAGAGCACGGTCAGCTTGATGCTGCCGTGGCCGAACTGCGGGAAGCCGCTCGTGGCGGAGTTGCCAGGGTCCAGATTCGAAGCCGTGTCGTCCGGCGGGAAGACCACCAGCGTGCCGAGGAAGGCCATCAATTGGCCCTGCTTGTTCCCGTTGAGCGCCGCGAACGAGTTTCGCGCGGAGAGCGCCTCGCCGCTGTGGCGCAGAATGACTTCTTCGAGGTTCATGCTCCGGCCGTCGTGGCCGTACGGCGCGGTGGAGCCGACGCCCCAGAGCGGCTCGGTGAGGAAGTGCGTCCTGACGCTGCCGTCGAAGTTCCGCTCGTGGAAATTCGGCCCGAGATCGTGGCGCTTGAAGTCGGTGAAGATCCTCTCGACCAGGAATGGCTGCAGTGAGGGGTCCTTGCGCGCCGGGAATCCGGATCCATCGTCGGCAGTCGTGAAATGGCCCACCGCGGTCGCGAACAGCCGATTGAAGATCCCGTTTGTCGGGTCGTACCGCGTCTCCACGTCCGCCACACGGCGGTCGCGCTGAATCAGCAGGTCCGGGACGTGGCACTCCGCGCAGCCGATGCTCATGAATATGCGCTCGCCCTTCAGGGTGTCCGCCGTCGACTTGCCGAGCGCCGGCTTGAAGTAGTTCAGCAGGTAGAACTCCATGTGGTCCACGATTGCGGTGTCGATCTCGTTGGTGAATCCGTCGCCGTCGGGATCGGCGCCAGGAGCGATGGCCGGGGGCGCCTCGATCGCGTCGTTGGCGCCATCGAGCACCATCCCGGACGGAGTCGTGACTGTGGCGCCCATCGACGCGGCGAGCAGATCAGGGTCGGGTGCTTCGAGCCCCATCTCGGCGTTGAACGCACCGACGAGGAACTCGCGGATCGAGATCGTCCCGCCTTGGGCGAAAAACGGACGAACGCGCAGGTCCGCATCGACGCCTTGGACGCCGCCGGTCAGCACGCTGCCGTCCGGAAGTGCCGTGATGGAACCGTAGTGGATGCCCTTGCTGGTGAGCGTGGAGGTCACCGGCGTGCCCTGCTGCAGCGCCTTCGCAACGGCTGCGGCGCGGATCGCGCGCAGATCCTGCGTGATCTCGTCAGCCAGCATTTCCTGGAGTCCCAGTCCGAACAGGTGCGGGGCATCGCGGCTGTCGGGGCGCGTGAACACGTCGCCTCCGAAGCCCGCGGAGCCGCGCGGGCGCCCGTGGCACGACGCGCAGCTGTCCGAGAGTCCAGCGCCGTGCGATGCCTCGGTCTCGATGTTGCCCACGCCGTCGTTCGTACGCGGCCCGAGCCCCTGCGCCATGGTGAACTTGCGCTGGAAGATCTGTCGTCCGCGACGGATCGATCGGAACGGATCGCGGGCGATGATGAAGCGCGACGAGCCGGGGGTGAACACGTCTCCGCGGCCAGAGCCGACCTGTTCGGCCAGCGACTTGTTGATCCCGACGCCGGCCGTGTTGGGCGTCTGCGTCATGTCGTTGAGCTGCGCTCGCGCCGTGGCGGGCGTGAGCACGAGAGCCAATGCTGGAGCCCAAGACTTGCCGTGCCGGATCAGCGCCACTCCGAGATTCGTGATGTTCATCGATCACCTGCTTTCGTGTTGGGGGCTACGCGGCGGTTCTGGCTCGGCAGCTTTGCGCTCGTCGAGACGTCAGCGTCCGATCGCACCGGGGCCTGTGCCCGCGATGATTCGAATGCAGCGGGAATCATGCCTGAGGCGGATCGAGGCCGCTCGTAGTCGAGAGGAAGCGAACCGCGTACCAGGACAACCCGCCACTCGCCTCTGGGGCAGGCCCACAACCCGGAAACCCGACGGATTGCACGGGGAGGGAACGTCAGGAGATATGGAATCAGTCGCGCAGGTAGTGGCAGGTGTGGCCGCCGGGGTGCATTTTCTGGACGCCTTCTCAGGGAAGGAACTCCAAAGGGAGATGACCCTGGGGAACGCTCCTCCCCCGCCGGTGCTCTTGGGGGGGCTGTCCAGACCCCGGCCTGTGAACGGCGGAGTCTCATGGAAGGTCGGCGGGGCGAGCGGACTTCTGCTGGACCAAGTGCCGTCGGCAGCACCACCAACGCCGCCTCTGCCAGGACGGGCGAGCCGTTTGGCTCGTGCTCGGTCAAGAAGGAGCGCGCGAAGTAGCGGACGCGAGCGCACGAACAGTACTCCGGCGACCGTCGCGCACAGGCCGCCCGCGAGCAGCGGATCTCTCAACGCCACGATGCCGAGCAGCACGGTCAAGAGCAGCGCCACTTCCGTCGGGATCCGATCCGGAATGCACGCCGAGACCTCGCGTGGGCCGATCCCGGCGTGTCCGGGCCGGGTCCGCCCCGCATGTTTGTGCGGCTGTTCGCAGGCCGGGTCAACGTGCAATCTCGTCCGTGTTCGGTTCGAGACGTCCGCGCTTTCCGCACGCGACACATCGAGCCCAGAGGAAACTCGAGGACAACCATGACCCTGAAGCAGACCTGCATCGGACTCTTCGCGCTCGTCGCGCTCCTCTCCATCCCGCTCTTCGCACACGCCCAGAACAAGGACCGCGAACCCAAACCGGACCCGCTGAAGATCAGCGGCAAGACCCTGATCGCCGCATCCGAACTCAAGTGGATCCCGCTCCCCGGCCTCGAGGGCGCCCAACAGGCGCTGGTCGCCGGCGACCCGACGAAGGAAGCGCACCGCGTCTTCTACAAGTTCCCCGTCGGGCTCAAGTCGCCGTCCCACAACCACTCGAACGGCGACCGCGGGGTCATCATCTCGGGCACGCTCGGTCTCGCGGTCGATGGCGCGCCGATGAAGAAGCTCCCGCCGGGTTCGCTGTTCTCCATCGGCGCCGGGATTCCGCACGTGACCAGCGTCGAAGGCAGTGAGCCGTGCGTCTTCTACATCGAGCGCGAGGGTCCCTTCGACGTCGTGGTCGTCGAGGAGGCCGCGGCCAAGAAGAAGTAGAGCGACCTGCTCGCGAGCTTGCGGGGACCGGCGGGCACGCACAAGCTCTCTTCCATGCTCGTGCGCGCGGCAGCTGTCCTCGCATTGTGGTCCGTCGCGAACGTCGGGGCGCAAGAGCTTCCCGTCCGCACCTGGAACGTTCGCGACGGACTCGTTCAGTCGCGCGTCAACGACATCCACCGCGACTCGAACGGCTTCGTTTGGTTCGCGACATGGGACGGCGTGAGCCGCTTCGACGGCGTCCAGTTCACGAATTTCAGCACGCACGAAGGGCTGCCGAACCCGCTCGTGTGGTGCGTGGCGGAGGCGCCCGACCACGTGTTGTGGCTCGGCACCCATGGCGGCGGGCTCGCACGCATCGCCGACGTGGGGCAGGCCGTGGTCACCGAGCCCGAGGGAGAGAGCAATCCAGCGCGACGCGTGTTCGGAATCGCGTTCGACGGCGATGGCCGCATGTGGATCGTCACCGAACGGGGCGTGTTCACGGCGGAGCGCGCAGGACAGGAGGCATTGCACTTCGAACACCTCGATGAACTCGGCGCCGAGTGGTTCGGCCGCATGCTCGTGGATAAGGACGGGCGAATGCTGCTCGTCAACCAGCACGAGTTCGTGCGCTGCAGCGGACGCGTCCTCCGGCGCACTACCTTGGCCACCGCCGGCGACCTTGGCGACGTCCGCGCATTCGCCCTCCGGCGCACCGGCGGAGCGTTCGTCGCGTACGTGCGCTCGCTGCACGTCCTCGAGTGGTCCGACACGGACGCCGTAGTCAGGCTCCGGCCCTTCGAGCTGAAGGTCGGGGCCAACACGTCCCTCTACGACGTGGGCGAAGACGACTCCGGTCGGCTGTGGGTCGCGACCAGCACCGGACTCGTCGCGGTCACCGAGGACGAGGCGCACGTCTATTCCGCGCGGGACGGTCTGCCCGACGATTGGATCCACTCACTCGACCGCGATCCCGAGGGCGGCCTGTGGTTCGGCACGCACCAGGGCGGCGCCGCGTTCCTGCCGGACGCGGGGGGCGCGCACTACACGCGCAGGAGTGGTCTCGGCGACGGCCACGCCGTGAAGCTCGTCTCGATCGACGCGGAACCGCGGCTCGTCACGACCGAGGTCTCGGGTCTGTTCGTGCTGGGGAACGGCGAGGCGGAACTCGTCGCGGGCTCCGATCAACCGCCGTTCGACCGCATCCAGAGCCACATCGTCCGGGATGCGAGCGGAGAGTGGTGGATCGGTGCGAGCGACGGCGTGTATCACGTGCGCGGCGATAGGCCCGATCTAGAACACGCGCACAGGCTCGACGACGGGAACAGTCACCCGGGCGGCGAGAAGTCCGTGATCGGCCTCGATCCAATGGGACGTGCAGTCCTCGCGGGAATGAACGGCGAGTTGTTCACCGTCGACGCTGGAGCACGGATCCAGGCCATGCCGTTCGCAGCACCCGCGGGTCCCGTGCGCAACATCGTCTGGCTCCCGGACGGGACGGCGTGGTGTTCCAACGGTCTCGCGTTGTGGCGCGCGCGCGGCGCGAGCATCACGGAGTACGAGCCGTGGCGCGGCTCGCGGAGCGATTCCCAGCCGCGCGCATTGCGCGCCGATTCGCGCGGGTGGCTCTGGGTCGGCACGCGCTTCGACGGTCTGGCGTTCACTCGTGATCCCACGGCCGAACATCCGAGTTTCGAGCGCGTGACGACGAAGGGTGGTCTCGCGAGCGACACGGTCTTCGCGATCGCGGAGGACCGGAACGGGAACATGTACTTCGGCACGGGTCGCGGCGTGCAGCGCTACTCGATCCGCGAGAAGACGCTGGAAACCATCGGCGCCGACGACGGACTCGCCGGCGAGTGGATCAATGACCTGGTCTTCGACACTCGCGGTGATCTGTGGGTCGCGGCCGCGAACGGCGTGTCGCGCGTCCGCCCCGATCCGGTGCGGGTGTGGCGCGCCCCGCCGCGGGTGCGCTTCATGCATTGCGTCGTCGCGGGTGCCGAGATCGCGCTCCCCGCCGAAGGCACGTTCGATCCGCCCGCGATCGAAGTGGCGGCACGCGACAGCCGCCTCGAGTTCGAATTCACCGCGGTCGATCCCATGCGCGGCAGTCGGCTCCTGTACGAAACGCGCCTGGAACCGCTGGAGATCTCATGGAGCGGAGCGCGGCCGGAACGCGCGGTTCGCTACGGCGGGCTCGGGGCCGGAGACTACCGGCTCGCGGTGCGCTGTGTCGATCCCAACGCGAGCGAGCCGGGGCAAGCGACCTACGTCTCGATCGCCGTCATGCCGCCCCTGTGGGCGCAGGGCTGGTTCATCGCCTCGGCTGCAGCCGTCGTCCTCGTCATCGGATTCGCACTTCACCGGCTGAAGCTGCGGCGCGAACTGGCCCTCGAGCGCATGCGCACGCAGATCGCCAGCGACTTGCACGACGACATCGGTGCGCGACTGGCGCAGATCGCGATCTCGAGCGAGATCGCGCGGCGAACGACGAGCGTAGCGGCGCGTGGAGCCTTGGCCGAGATCGCGGAGATGGCTCGCGGTGCCCGCGCATCGATGAGCGACATCGTGTGGGCCGTCGATCCGAGGCACGACACGATCGCCGGCGTCGTGGCGCGCATGCGCCAGTTCGCGAACGACCTGTTCGCGCGAGGCACGACGACCATGGCCATGGACGTTCCGGTCGACGCGGAGATCCAGGGGGTCGTGGTCGCACCGGATCGCAAGCGCAACCTGCTTCTGTTCTTCAAGGAGGCGCTCACGAACGTCGCGAGGCACGCACGAGCCGGACGCGTCGACATCGAACTCGAGGTCGGGGCCGGGCGCCTGCGCCTCGCCATCCGGGACGACGGAGTCGGCTTCGACAAGGACGCGCGGGCCATGGGCAACGGCCTCGCGAACCTCGAGCGCCGGGCGCGCGAACTGGGCGGCGAGCTCGAGATCGAATCGGCTTCCGGGCAGGGCACGCGCATCCTGCTCGAGGCTCCGATCAAGGGGAAAACAGCATGACGATCGCTCACCGAGTCGTGATCGTCGAGGATCAACGCCGCACGCGCGAAGGGATCGCGGCGGAGATCGGGTTCGACCCGCAGTTGCGCGTCGTCGGCGCGTTCCCCTCGATGGAAGAAGCGCTGCCCGTGATCGAACGCGAGCCGCCCGACGTCCTGCTCACGGACATCGGTCTGCCGGGAATGTCCGGCATCGACGGCGTGCGCCGTTATCGGGCACGTCACGGCGACGCGCTGGTCCTCGTGTTGTCCGTGTTCGGCGACGACCGTCACGTGTTCGAGGCCATCTGCGCCGGCGCATCGGGCTACCTGCTGAAGGACACGCCGCCCGATCGCCTGCGCGAGGCGATCCACGAACTCGTCGCGGGCGGGGCTCCGATGACGCCCGAGATCGCGTTGCGGGTCGTGGCCACGTTCCGCCGGTTCCCGAGCACTCCGAGCGAGCACGATCTGTCGCCGCGCGAGCTCGACGTGCTGCGCGCGCTCGGCCAGGGTCACAGCTACAAGACCGCGGGGCTCGCTCTCTCGATGAGCATCGACACCGTGCGATTCCACATTCGCAGCATCTATTCCAAGCTGCACGTGCACTCGAAATCGGAGGCGGTGATCGAGGCGATCAGGAGAGGGATCGTCTAGCCGTCTGCTCTCGCAGCGCCGCGCGCTGCCCCGCAGCCGGCATCGGTGAGCGCCGCGTTCAGATTGCGGGTGGTGCCCAAGGTCGGCTGACTCACCCGGGCTGACCCGTCCAGGGTCGGGCGGAATCATGCAGGGGCAACGGGAGAGGGCTCTCGCGCAGTCTGGATCTAACTTGCCTTGGAGAAGTGCTTTGCATCGCACATGCTGGAATGGGGGCCTCGGATCCGGGATCCGCGGGCGTTCGCTCGCGGAAGTCGCACTGGAGGCCCTGACGCGCATGCGTCGCTCCACTGCGGCCGCTTGGTTCCAGAATCGAGTCCAGTCCGTGACCACAACCGACATCACCCAAAGCCTGCTGGCTGAAAGCGCGTGGATCCAACGCCTCGCGCGCAGCTTGGTGCGCGACGTCGGTGCGGCTGACGACCTGGCGCAGGAGACGCTGATCGAAGCCGTCACGCGCCCGCCCGCCCACGCCGCGCATCCGCGCGGCTGGCTGGCGAGCGTGTTGCGGCGGCGTATCGGGCATCGGCGGCGCGAGGACTCACGGCGGGCGACGCGTGAACAGCATGCGGCGCGGCGCGAGGACTCCGGCGAATCGTTGACGGTCGACGGGCGCATGCACCGGCACGCCGAGTTGGTGCGCCACGTGCAATCGCTCGCAGAGCCGTACAAGACGGCCATCGTGCTGCGCTTTTTCGACGATCTCGCTCCACGCGAGATCGCGAAGCGCCAGGGCGTACCGGTCAACACGGTGCACTCGCGTTTGCAGCGCGGACTCGATCAGTTGCGCGAGCGGCTCGATGCCGGTCAAGGTGGGCGCGAGGAATGGCTCGCGGCCCTGACCGCCGTCGGCTGGCCTCGCGCGAGCGGCTCCGTGACTTCCACAGCCCTGATCGGAGTCTCGGTATTCATGCAGACGAAGGTGATCGTTGGCGCGGCGGTTGTGCTCGTGATCGCGATGGCGTGGTTCCTGGGCCGTGAAGAAGGGGCGGTGCCGGAGCTGGTGGCGGGCGCACCGGCGCTGCAGGTCGAGGACTCGGTGGCCGGCAGCAGCGACAGCATGCTCTCCGGGCCGCGTGCCTCGACGCCGGGCGAACGCGCCAGCGCGACTCGGCCAGTTTCGTCCGCGGAGCCCGCCACCCATGCCGTGGTGCGCCGCGGCCGCGTGGTCGATGCGCGTGGTCGCCCGCTCGCGAGCGTGCCCGTGCTGCATCGAGGCAGCGTGTGGCCGGTCTGGCAGAGCGGCGACCTCGGTTGGATCAACGACGGACTCGAGGGGCTGTTCCTGCCGCCGTCGAGAGTCGAGGAGTTGCGCGCGGACCCCAAAGCCGCCGAGGCGTTCTTCGCCCGGTTCCAGAACCCGCGCGACTGGCGCGCCGTGGTGTTCGGTGAGCCTCTGCCCGAGCGCACCGTGACGAGCGACGCCGACGGGCACTTCGAGTTCGCGGGCGTCGGTCCAGGTGCGGGACTCGAATTGTCGGGTCATTCCTGGCTGCTGCTCGCACAGGCGGACTCCGAGGACGGCTCGACACTGCTGATTGCCGCTCGCGCCGTGAGCATCGCCGGCCGAGTGCTCGACGGCACGTACGCACCGCTTCCGACGGCCACCGTCAGCGTGCGTTGGTCACGAAAGCTGGCGCTCGCGCCCGCTCTCGACAGCTTGAACATCTCGCGCCTGTGGACACCCAGTGCGATGAACGCCGATGACGACGGCCGCTACCTCCTGCGCTCGGTGCCTGTCGGAGTGCTGGGCGTCGAGCTGCGCGCAACCGCCAAGAGCTTCGAGCCGCGCGACGTGCTCCCGCCCGCCACCTCGAGCGCTGATTTCGACATCGTGCTCTCGGATGCGCAGGGCGCGCAGGGCCTCACCGTCGACGGCGTGGTGCTCGATCCCGAGCGGACACCTGTCGCGAAGGCCGAAGTGGTCTTCGGCCGTGAACGCGTCCAGACGGACGCAAACGGCCGCTTCGCCTTCGTAGACGTCGAGCCCGACGAGCGCGCCAAACTCACCGCCATCCAGACCGGCTTCGGGCCTGTGCAGCTCCGCGGCCTCGTCGCGGAGCTGCGCACCGATCCCAGGCGCGGCCGAAACCTCGAACTGCGCTTCACGGACCGCACACTCACGTTGCGTGGCGTGGTGCTCGACGCCGCCGGCGCGCCGCTCGCGGGCGTGAACGTCAACGTCTTCGATCCGGTGCTGCTCGACATCACGTTCACGCCGCTCGAAGGGCGTCTCGGCGGCTGGGAGCGCGCGGTAACGACCGATCCCGGGGGCCGCTTCGAGCTCGGCGGGCTATCGCCTCGCGACTACCGTCTGCGCGTGTGGCGCGAGGACACGAGCTTCCTCTACGTGAGCGAGCCCTTCCCGGCCAAGAGCAAAAACGTCACCGTGCAGGTGCCCGGCTCTGCCTTCTTCGCGAGCGTGCGCGGCCGCGTCACGAGCGTGGACGGCGCGCTGCCCGCCGACCTCAAGTGCGCTGTCGTGTATCCGATCCACATCACGCACGGCGGCGGTGGCAGCATGGGTGAAGGCTCCGAGCTCGTCGACGTGGCCGCCGACGGCACGTTCGAGTTGCGCGACGTGCCTCGCCGGCATGCCGAGATCGTGGTCGGCTCGACCAGCGACGATTCGATCTCGCTACCGGTCGAATCGATCCCCGCCGCAGGCACGATCGAGATCGCCTTCCGCCCCAGGCGCATCCTTCGCATCGTCGGTCAGGCCGACAACGCCAGCGCCAGCATCGTCGACGCCGATCAGAACCCCCTCCAAGTCGAGCTGCTCTCAGACAACACCCGCACCAGCGCGACGGTCCTGAGCTCGTTGGAAGCCGAGTTCCCCCCTTGCGCCATCCCCAAGAGCGCTGTGGCGATCCTCCTCCAACGCGCCGATGGCTCCTGGTCGCGCATCCCGATCGAGGACGACTCGCTCGGCCTCTCGCGCGCGATGTTGCCGCGTTGAGTCGACGCCGAAGGGCGCTCGGGAGCCGCTTCCTCGGACGCGGGGAACCTCGAGCGGTTCGAGGCGACGCGCATCGAGCGCATCGGCGCGTTCTGCGTGCTCGGCACGATCGACGAGCGCGGTCCGGACGCGCGGAGGATCGTGTACGACTTCGCGCCGGGGAGCGAGAAGGCGTGGCAAATCCCGCCGATCCCGTTCGCGTACTTCGATCCGGGGCCGCCGGGGGAGTACCGGGTCGCGCGGACGGAGCCGGTCGACGTGGTGGTGCGAGGCGAGGCCGCGTCACCGCCTCCGGGATCTCGACTCCGCCCGATCAACCCGCGGCGTGGGTCTGGTGGCTCGGAGGCGCGCTGGTCCTCCTCTTCGGCGGGTTCCTGGTCCGCCGGCGGCGGATCGGAAGATGTTCGATCGGCTCGACAGGGACGTTCAGTACCCCCACACCGCCTCGATCCCGTTCGACACGTTCCACGTGTTCCCCGGCGGACTCGGGCAGAACGTCCCGTTCCCATCGCGGTAGTAGGTCTGGTAGTAGCGCGACGCCCCGGCCGGGATCGCGCTTCCGAGTGCCATGGAGCGCTCGGAAATCGTCGGATCGGCGCCTTGCGGCGCGGTGAGCACGCCTCCGACCGCGTTGCGGACGTACAGGCGCTTCAGCGCGCCCCCGACGCAACGCAGCCCGTCGCCGTAGATCGTCGGCGCGATCGGGACGTCGCCCTGGAGCACGATGCTCAACGCGCTCGGGAGCTCTCCGGACGAAGTCAGGACCAGCGTGTCGGCCGACAGTTTCGCCGCGCCCGCGAACGCCAGGATCGCCCCGCCGGTCGACGCCGAGTTCTCGCACCCGTGTCCCGCGGCGCCGGCGTTCCCGCACGGACACGGCCCGGAGCTGCCGTCGCCGGCGCAGTAGGTCGAGAGCGAAGGGGCGGCGTCCCGGAGGAAGATGTCGAACTCCAAGATCACGCCGTCGCCGGGGACCAGGTTGCTCGCGTCGCCGTGGAAGGCCACGAAGCGGCCGTCGCCGGAGATCGATGGCGTCGAGCTGTCCGAATCCCCCTGCACTCCGTCCGAGCTCTGGCTCACGAGCTCCGTCGTCCCGCTCTGCCAGTGGTGGACGTAGACGTCGAAGTCGTTCCCGTTCGCGTCGTTCGGGATCAGGTTGGTGGAATTGCTGTCGAACGCGATGGACCCACCGTCGGCGGAGATCGACGGTCGGAGCGCGTGGATGTTGCCCTGGACGCCGTTCGAGTCGGTGCTGACGAGCCGCGTCGTCCCGAGTTGGCGGTCGCGGAGGAAGACGTCCGTCAGCGCGCCGTTCGCGTCGGACTGGATCAAGTTGACGGAGATGCTCGAAAACGCCACGAAGCGTCCGTCGGCGGAGATCGACGGATCGATGCTGTCGTCGTTGCCCTGGACGCCCAGCGAGCTGCGGCTGACGAGCTCCGTCGTCCCGTTGAGTCGGTCGCGGACGAACACGTCGAGCTCGCCGTTCCCGTCGCCCCCGACCAGGTTCGTGGACCAGCTCGTGAACGCGACGAACCGTCCGTCGAAGGAGAGCGAGGGGCTGTGGCCCCCGAAGTCTCCGTGGACGCCGGTGGAGCTCATGCTCACGAATTCCGTCGTGGAGGTCTGGAGGTCGTGGAGGTACACGTCCGGGATTCCGCTCGGGTCGTTCGGGACGAAGCTGGAGGCGGCGCTCGCGAACGCGACCCAGCGCCCGTTGCCCGAGATCGAAGGCGCGTTGCTCCAGTTGTTCCCCTGCACGCCCGCCGAACTGCGGCTGGCGAGCACCGTCGCGCCGGTGAGCCGGTCGTGGACGAACACGTCCGAGAGGGCGTTCGAATCGACGGGCACGAGGTTGTCGGCCAGGCTCTCGAACGCCACGAAGCGCCCGTCGGCGGAGATGGAGGGAGCGCTGCTCCGCTCATTCGCTTGGACGCCGCTCGAGCTCCGGCTCGCGAGCGTGGTCAAGCCGGTCCGGCGGTCGTAGACGAAGATGTCGCGGAAGTTGTTCAGGTCGTTCGCGACCAGGTCGGAGGCGGTGCTCTCGAACGCCACGAAGCGCCCGTCCGCGGAGATCGACGGTCTCAAGCTCTGGATGTTCCAGTCCGAGAGCCCGCTGCGGCTGACGAGCGACGTCGTCTGGGCCGGGATCGTTCCACACAGGAGGGCCAGTGCTGTTCCCACGCGAATCGAGAACTGCTGCATATCGATCTCCTTTTCAGTGTCCCCAGACCCTTCGACCCCGCTCGAGACATTCCACGTGTTCCCAGGCGGGCTGGACTCAAGACATCCGAGCGCACGACTCCGGTGCGCATTCTACGCCGCCGGGCCCGATTCGGGCACATCCGTCCTCGCTGCGAGTCCCATCCGGCCCTTCCGCGTTCCTCTCGCCGCCCGCGAAGGCCTTCCAACCCGTCATTGCGCGCCTCGCGGGCGCCTCCTCGCTAGCCCGCATCTCTCACCAGGCGTAGCGCGGTAGCTGGGGAGACCGCCAGGGCGATGCGCTCGGATCATGGGAGCTTGGTCGGGGCCTTGAGATGCGTCTGGTCGGCCGCTTTCGCGGCTCGCGC
>JBJXFB010000026.1:0-5718 GCA_046155895.1 Planctomycetota bacterium
GCGCGAGCCGCGAAAGCGGCCGACCAGACGCATCTCAAGGCCCCGACCAAGCTCCCATGATCCGAGCGCATCGCCCTGGCGGTCTCCCCAGCTACCGCGCTACGCCTGGTGAGAGATGCGGGCTAGCCCTGCTCCTTCTCCACCAGCTCGATCTCCACGTCGATCTCGACCGCGAAGCGCCCGCGCTTCACGGGCACCATCCGCACGTCGGGACACTTCTCCGCGAGCCGCTTGCGCAGCAGGATCAGCCGGCTCTCCAGGTTGTCCTTGATCGGCGGCAGCCCGAGCGTCGGATCGAGACGCAACTCGCGGTTCGAGAACTCGATCTGCCCCTCGTCGACCCGCAGCCGCAGGATCTTCCACAGGATCTTCCCGGGCACGTTGCGTATCAGGTACTCGCCGTCGACGAATACGCAGTCGTCGTTCTTGTAGTAGACGAAGCTGCGCTTCCTGCCCGAGCTCGAGTTCTTCGTTTTCTTGCCGTTCTTGCGGGGGCGCGCCGAGTCCGACTCGGATTCCCCTTCGATCGCCAGCATCCGGTCGATGCCGACGGCGATCTGGCTGCCGACGATCCGCAGGAACGCCTCGTCCCATTCGTCGAAGCCCAGCGGATCGCGGCTCTCCACGGCAAGGACGCCGACGAGGCGCTCGCTCGAGAGGAGCGGAAGCGCGAGCTGCGCCTGCGCGTCCGGCAGCCCGGGCAACGGGATCTCCGGCGTCAGCTTCCCCGACTCCCCCATCGCCTCCACCCGGCCGCGGATCGCACGCCCGTAGCGCAGATCGGCGCCCATCCCCGAGATCCGCACCATGCGGCGCTTCTCCGCCGCCGTGCCGATCACGCCCTGGCCCAGCGAGACCTCCGCTCCGATGCCCGCCGCTCCGTAGCCGCGGCTGGCGAGCGTGACGAGGCGTTCTGTGCATTCGTCGACGAGCAGCACCATCGAGTGCGAGAAGCCCAAGCATTCGTCGAGCGCCGCCAGAGCCTCGCTCATCAGGCCTTCGAGGTCCGCTGCGCGCGTGATGCGCTCCGTGACGTCCTGCAGCGCGCGCAGCTCCGTCATCGGCCCGGCGACGATCGACGGCGCCCGCGCATCGAGCACGGGATCAGGAGGCATCAGGTACCCCTCGATCGGCGCGCAGGAGAGGACCTCGTACACGTCCGCGGAGAGCAGCCGGAAGATCCCGGACATCCCCGAATGCGAGGCGATCACCTGGATGCGCATCGACATCGTGTCGAAGAGCGGTCCTTCGGTTTCCGCGCGCACGAAGCGCAGCTGCAAGCGGTGCGTCTCGAAGGTCAGCGGATCCTGGAGCATCACCGTGGCGTGCGGATTCTCGGCCACGTTGCGGCGCGTCTTGTTGAAGAACTGGCACGAAAGCGCCACGTGCTTGCGATCGACGAAGTAGACCTGCGAGAGGTAGGTGATGTTCGGCTCGCCGTCCGCGCTGCAGGTCGCGATCAGCGACGGAATCACCCCCTCGAAGCAGGTCTGGAGGTGCTGGAGCTCCGTCACGCGCGCCCGCTCCCGCGCCTCGAGCCGACCGGCACCCCCGCGTCGGGCCCCGGGGTCTGGAGGAAGACGGACTCGACCGCCACGCGCATCGCGTGCGCCGGCCAATGGCTGAGCCGGTACGTCAGCCGCGGCGGCATGCCGATGGAGCCGAAGAGCTGGGCCAAGGCCGCTCGGAAGCGCTCGATCTCCCGCCGATCGCCCTCGTCGGCCTCGCGCACGGCCACCATGCGCCCTTTGATCTGGTACGAGCGGTGATCGATCGAGGCGAAGCACACGGCGATCCGTCCGTTCTCGCGCGCGTTGGCCAAGGTGAGCTCCGCCGTCGCCTTCGGCAGGAAGACGGTGAGCTCGCCCCCGCCGGGCTCGATGCGAGCCCCCATCGCGCGCATGCCCTCGGGCGACATCCGCGCGTCGCGCGATCCGACCAGGATCGAGATGCCGGACTCGAGGAACTCGGCGAGATCGGGAGGGACGAGGGCGGCCACGGCGGGGGGGATTCTACATCCCTCCCGCCGCGGCGATCCGAGCGTGCCGGCTCAGCCTTGCTCAGCGGGCGGGAGGGGCTCGGGGACGCGGTTCTTCACCGCAGGGATCGACTGCAGGTAGGCGAAGACGCAGCGCAGGTCCTCATCCGTGAGGTGGGCGTAGAACTCCGCCGGCATCGGAGGCAGGAGCGGGCGCCCGCGGCCGAGGTGGCGCTTGTTGCGAATCGTTTCGATGAACTGCTCCGGCGTCCACGTGCCGAGGCCGGTCTCCCTGTCCGGCGTGAGATTGGCCGTGAAGCTCGTACCCCAAGGCCCCGACCAGGCCGTCAACGTCGCCGATCCGACGAACATCCACGGTCCCGGCGGCACCGCGGGAGCCGGAGGCATCGCCAGGGTCTCGGGATGGCCCGACAGATGTCGCGCCGGATTGCGCTCGGGGCCGTTCGCTCCCATGGAGAGCGGCGTGTGGCAGTCGGCGCAGCCCATCGTCGCCACGAGGTACTTGCCGCGCGCGACGAGGTCCACGCCGTCCTCCTTGTGCTTCGCGGCCAGGGTCAGGGTGAGGACGGCGGCGCCGAGCGCGGCGGTGCCGGCGACGAGCTTCCAGGGCAGGGTCTTCGTGGTCATGGTCGGGTTCCTTGGTGTTGGAGAGTCAGTGGTTGGGTGAGGGGTGAAGCGCGAGATCCTCGCGGAGCCAGTCGGCGACGAGCTCGAGGGCTTCGACGTCCTGGAGGCGCGTGCCGAGAGGCGGCATCTGCGACAGGGGCTGGCGCGAGGCCATGCGCCGCGTGAGGACGCTGCGATCGGGATCCGCGAACGAAATGCGCAGCGGATCGTGGTCCGATGGCCAGCGGAAGCGGCTCACGCGATCGACGGTCGTGGCGAGGGCCGAGGGCTCGCCCGCGGCCGCGAGGGAGTACGACAGGTCGAGGTCGAGCCCCGCGAGGGCGCCCGTGCTCGAGTGGCACATGCCGCAATTGGAGTCCAGGTACCCGAGGACAGCGCGCTCGCGCGGCGTCAACGCTGCGATCCGTGGCGGAGTCTCCACGAAGCGCGCGGGTAGGCCGGTCACGATCCCGCGGCGGACGAGTTCGCCGAGGTCGAGCGACCCTGCGGAGAGCGGCTCGGCGTGCGGGGCCAGCGGATCCCGATCGGCCGACAGCTGGAGCGCGTTGAATCCGAGCACCGCGTCGCGGCCAGCGTCGTGGCAGGCGAGGCAGTCGGCGCGGCCGGGGATGTCGAACGGGATGCCGGGCGCGGCCTCGCAGGCGGCGGGGACGCCCTTCTCCGGCGCCAGCGATGCGCCTCGCTCGTCCGCGGTCCACAAGTACGTCGCGAAACGCCACTCGCCGTCCGCGGCGAGCGAGAGCATGCGCGTCTCGATGCGGCGTTCGAAGGAGAACTCCTTCCAGAGGCGAGTTCCGATCGGGAACACGAAGTGATCGGGGTCGCTCGCGTCGATCGACGTGCCCGGTGGGATGCGGATCCAACGCCGCTTCGCGGCACCGTCGGCCCACAGCGGGTACTGGGGGGTGAAGGCGAGGACGTCCTCCGCAATCGTCTTCGATCCGATGTCGGCGTAGAGCCCGGTGTCCGCGAGCCGCGCGGGGATTTCGTCCGCCGGACGTCCGCAGCCGGCGAGCGCGATCGAGATCGCCGCGAAGGCGCGGCGGATTCGCTGGTCCTTTCGAACGTGGGTGTCGGGGTCGAGGCGCGCCATGGACTCCCCAACATCGGGGAAACGGCCTCCAGCAGCACCCTAAATGGTCGCTGCCGTCTTCCTAAGAATTGCCTAAGCAGGCCCGGATCGTCGTCGCGAAGCGCGGCACGCCGTCGATGACGCGCCGGACTTCCGCGTACCGCTCGATCACGTCGACGGAGGCGAATCCGGCTTCGGCGAGCGCCGCGAGGACCCCTTCGAGATCGAGCGCGAGCACGTCCGAGACGATCGCTCGACCGCCCGGGCGGAGCGCAGCCGAAGCCGCGGACAGGATTTCCGCGCGCTCGCGCGCGGGAACGAAAGTCAGGACGCAATCGAGCACGACCAGGTCCGCGCTCCCCGCTCCGACGGCCTCGCCGACGTCCTGGATCCTCGCCTCCACGAACCGCACGTTCGAACAGCCGACCGCGCGAGCGACCTCGCTCTGGTTGCGTCGCGCCACGTCGAGCATGGCGGGGCTCGCGTCGACGCCGATCACGCGACCGGAGCTCCCGACGGCGCTCGAGAGCAGGAAGCAGGTCTTCCCCGATCCGCAGCCGAGGTCGAGCGCGGTCTCGCCTTCGCGCGCCCACTTCCACGCCGATCCGCAGCCGCAGTCGTGTTCGAGGACCTCGGCTGGAATCGTGACGAGGAGCGGATCGGACATCGGGAGCATCGGCCGTTAGGATTCTGGATGATGGACACCTTGGAGCTCCTCGTCGAGCGCACCGGCGACCGCACCCGTCTGCGCTCGCCCGAAGTCGGTTTCCTCGCGGGGACGCTGCCCGCGGGCTCCGTCCTCACGCCGGGCCAGCAGGCCGGCACGATCGAGACGCTCGGACGCGCGCGCGCGCTCGTCGTCCCCGGAGAGGTCGGGGGGAGGATCGTCTCCGAATCGCCTGCGCTCGCGCGCTCGCCCGTCGGCTACGGCGACGTCGTGTACGAGATCGAAGCGATCGCGGCGGGCTCCGGCATCGCCCCGAGCCCCCCGCGAGCCGCAGTCGCCGATGCGCGCGGCCTCGTCCTCACCGCGCCGCAAGCCGGCCGCTTCTACCACCGCCCCGCGCCCGGCGATGCGCCCTTCGTCGCCGTCGGCGCGATCGTCGAGGACGGTGAGACCGTCGGCATGATCGAGGTGATGAAGACCTTCAGCCACGTCCCCTACCGCGCCAGCGGATCGCTGCCGCGCCGCGCGAAGGTGCTCCGCGCGATCGCCGCCGACGGAGCCGACGTCAAGCGCGGCGACCCGCTGCTCGAAGTCGAGCCGGCCTGAAGCGATGTCGATCGTCGCCGTCGGACTCGACCTCGCGCGCATCGATCGCTTCGAGAAGGTCCACGCCCGCCACGGCGACCGCCTGCTCGAACGACTCTTCACGGACGGCGAACGCGCCTACTGCGACCGCCGCGCCTCGCGCATGGCGAGCTACACGGGACGCTTCGCCGTCAAGGAAGCCGTGATGAAGGCCCTCGGCACGGGCTGGTCGTCCGGCGTGACGTGGAAGGACATCGAGGTCGTGCGGAAGAGCGGCTCGGCTCCCGAGCTGACGCTCCACGGCCGCACCGCCGGCATCGCGCGGGAGAAAGGCATCGCGAGGATCCACATCACGATCACGCACGACGCGGGAATCGCGGCCGCCGTGGCGATCGCGGAGCGATGAGATCGGCGGAGCGATGAAGGCCTCGACGGGGATCCTGCTGGGAGCGCTCGCGGTCGCGGCCATCGGGCTCGGAATCGCGTGGAAGCTCCTCGCGGCTCCGCAACCGCCCCGGCCTCTCTTCGAGACGCCGCCGGAGATCGCCGCGCCGACTCGAGCGGAGGATCTGGCCGTGCAAGCCGCGCCGGCGGATCGTGTCAGCGCCGCGCCATCGGCCGAGATCGAGCCGCCTGAAGCCGAACCGACACGCATCCATCGACCCGACCCGCCCATTCAAGTCCGCGGCCGCGTCCTGGACGCGCTCGGCAATCCCGTCCCCGCCGTCGCCATGGGCGTGGAGGGCGGGTCGGAGGTCCTGGCCACGA
>JBJXFB010000027.1:0-36646 GCA_046155895.1 Planctomycetota bacterium
CGCTCTTCCGATCTCCCGCCCCGAAGGCGGAGTCGCGAGGCCGCGCTAGGCGGCCGAGCTTGCGGCGGCGAGTTGCTTTGCTTCTCTCCGTTGCGTTCGCGTGCGTCCCTGCAGGGACTTTCGCGAACGTCAACGGCAAGCACCCCGAGACAGGCCACCGAACGACGCGACCAGTGACCGGTCGCGTCGGACTCCGCCTTCGGGGCGGGCCGAGTACGGCCCGCCCCGAAGCCGGAGTTCAATTGGAGGCTTCGTCCCTCACGCCCTTGGGTGATACAGCCGGTGCAGGCTCGTTACGTGCTCTGTGTCGAGGTGCGTGTACACCTCCGTCGTCTTGATCGAGGCGTGGCCCAGCAGTTCCTGGACGCTGCGCAGATCCGCCCCGCCCTCGACCAGGTGCGTCGCGAACGAGTGCCGCAGCGTGTGCGGCGAGATCTCGCCGGGCAGCCCGGCTCGCGCCGCCGCGTCCTTCACCACGCGCCAGGCGTCTCCGCGCGTCATCGGGCGGCCGCTCTTCGACAGGAACACCTCCGCCGCGCGGGCGGCGTTCGGGAGCTTCGTCCGACCCCCGCCGATCCAGGCATCGAGCGCTTCGCGCGCGCGCTGGCCCAGGGGCACGATGCGCGTCTTCGAGCCCTTCCCGAGCAGCCGCAGCACCCGCAGGCTCGGCTCGATCTCGTTCGTCCGCAGCGACACGGCCTCGCTGACGCGCGCGCCGCAGGCGTAGATCACCTCGAGCAGGGCGCGGTCGCGCTCGGCCTTCCACGCCGAGCCCTTCCTGGCCGAGCCCGCCTTCCCGGGCGCCTCGAGCAGCCGTTCCACCTCGTCGACCGCGAGCGTCCTCGGCAGCGCGGGCCGCAGCGCCGGGGCCGAGATGCGCGCGGTCGGATCACGCGGGATCCTCCCTTCGGCTGCCAGGTGGCGCATCAGCATCCGCGTCGCCGCGAGCCCGCGAGCGATCGTCGCCTCCGCGAGCCCTCCCTCGCGGCGCTCCGCCAGCCAGTCGACGACGTGCGCGGGCTTGATCGCGGCGCAGCGCCGGGCACCGAGACCGGCGGCGAAGGCGAGGAACGCGTTCAGATCGGACCGGTATGCGGTCAGAGTGTTCCGCGAGAGGCCCGCTTCGACGCGCAGAGCCTCCTGGAAATCCGCGAGCGCGAGCGCCAGATCCTCGGGGAGAGCTTTCCGAGCTCCACCCTGGTCGGCCGAGCGGCCAGGAGTTGCAGGTACCGCTCGCGGACGGGGCATTCCGAGAGCCTCGACATCGCCGAACTGCCTTTCAAGCACGCTCGCAAACCCGGATCCGCCCGCTTGAGGGACCGGGGGACCCTCCCTATACTCCCCGCCCTCAATTCGGCTCGCATCGACGATCTGCGCCATTCGCGCGGACCGGAGTCGGGCCCGCACCCCCCCGCCAACGCTCACCCATGCCGAAGAAGCAGCTCAGCGCCAAGGACCTCGAGGAGTACCAGCAGCGGCTCACGGCCCTCCTCGGCGCGCTCACCGGCGACATCGACAAGCTGGAGCAGGAAGCGCTCGGAGACCGCACCGCGGCGCTCGAACCCAACTCCGAGGGCGGAACGGACAGCTACTTCCAGGAGTTCAGCCTCGAGCTCCTCGAGCGTGACGAATCGACCGTGCGCGAGGTCATCCAGGCCCTGGAGCGGATCAAGCTCGGGACCTACGGCATTTGCGAGGGCTGCGAGAACTCCATCCTCAAGGAGCGGCTGAAGCTCGTTCCGCACGCCCGCAACTGCATCGAGTGCCAGCGCAAGGAAGAAGAGGCCTCGCTCTAGGGCGGTGAGCCCGAGCCGACCGGGCTCGGACGAGTGACCATGAAGTCCTCGGAGCTCCTGGATTCCGCCGCGACTCCGGCGAAGGTCGAAGCCGCTCCGCCCGCCGAGCCTCCGGCCGAACTGCCCGGCGCGGCGACGATCCTCCGGCGGCTCTCGATCTCCGCGATCATCGTCGTCGCCGATCTCTGGTCCAAGAGCGCGGTCTTCGCCTGGCTCGAAGGCCTCCAGGATCGCGGCCAGCTCGTCCGCGACATGCACGGCCACCAGCGGCACGTCCTCCTCGAGGGCGGAGACGGCTGGCTGACCTTCATGCTCTCCAGGAACCCGGGTGCGGCCTTCGGCCAGCTCGACTCCTTCCCTTGGTTCCTCGTCCTCGGCCGAGGCGCTGCCGCCCTCTTCCTCGTCTGGCTGATCGCGAGGACGCCCAGGACGCGCCCCTGGTTCGCCGCCGCGCTCGTGCTCGTCCTCGGCGGCGCGCTCGGCAACCTCTACGACAACCTCTTCCTCGACTTCCCGGACGACGCGCACCCGTTCGGGCTCGTCCGCGACTTCATCGACGTCTACTTCCGCGTCTTCGACTGGCACTTCCCGACCTTCAACGTCGCGGATTCGTGCATCAGCGTCGGAGCGGTACTGCTGCTTCTCTCGAGCTTCAAGAGCGAGAAGAAACCCGCCTGACGCCGCAGCTGGCGTTGCCCGGCCTTCCCGCCTCCATTACATTGCGGCGCCGATGGCGCACCTCGCCGTGTCCCTCGCGGGGCCGCACGCCCGCCTCGCGCTGCGCAATCCGATCCTGTCGGCGTCGGGTACGTTCGGGCACGGCGTCGAGATGCAGCATCTCGTCGACTTCTCGAAGCTCGGCGGCCTCGTCAGCAAGACGGTGACGCTCCGGCCGCGCCCCGGGAATCCGCCGCCGCGCATCTGCGAGACGGAGGCGGGCTTCCTGAACTCGATCGGCCTCGAGAACCGCGGGATCGACGCCTACCTGCGCGACGTGCTGCCGGCGATGGCCGAAGTGGACACCGCGGTCGTCACGAACATCGGCGCGGAGCGCGTCGAGGAGTTCGGGGAGCTCGCGGCGCGCCTCGCGGACCACCCCGCGGTCGACGCGCTCGAGGTGAACCTCTCCTGCCCGAACGTCCAGGAGGGCAAGCTCCCGTTCGCGACCGACCCCGGCATGGCCGCGAGCGTGATCGCGCGCGTGCGGCGCGAGACGAAGAAGCCGGTCTTCGCCAAGCTCTCCCCGAACGTCTCGCGCCTCGGCGAGATGGCCCAGGCCGTCGAGGGAGCCGGCGCGGACGGCATCACGGCGGTGAACACCGTCCTAGGCATGAGGATCGACTGGCGCACGCGCCGGCCCGGGCTCTACACCGTGCAGGGCGGGTACTCGGGGACGGCGATCAAGCCGATCGCGCTGCGCTGCGCTTGGGAGTGCGCGCGCAGCGTGAAGATCCCCGTGATCGGCTGCGGCGGGATCGTGACCGCGGACGACGTGCTCGAGTTCCTCGTCGCCGGCTGCGCGGCCGTGCAGGTCGGCACGGCGTCCTTCGGCGATCCGGCGCTGGTCGGAAGGCTCGCGGACGAGGTCGGGTCGCGCCTCGACGCCGCCGGGATCGCCTCGGCCGCCGAGCTCGTCGGCTCGCTCCGACTGCCCACGGCCGCGGAGGCCTCCAAGAAGTCGGATGCGCCCGCGCGCAAGCCGGACGAAGCGGCGATCCGCGCAGGCGGAGCGCCGTCGTGACCGCCGCCACGTCCGCCGCGGAAGGGAGACCATGCGCCTCGAGGACATGAGTCCCGCGCTCGTCCGCCGCGCGATCGCGATCTACCTCGAGATCGCGTGGCCCCGCGGCGAGGAGCCCAAGCCCAGGATCACGCTCGTCGATCTCGAGGACGCGAGCACCCTGGCCGAGCTCTTCGCGCGCTTCGAGACTCCGCGCGCCTCCGAGGGAGCCGCCCTCCAGCGCTACACGCTGCGCCTGGGGAACGCCCGGTACCCTTTCATGAAGTTCGTCGTGCAGGAGTATCTGGTCGACGAGGAGTACTTCTTCTCCGTCGACACCCACGACGACATCGACGTGAGGTCCGACAGCCCGGACTACGACGCGTGGCTCGAGCTCAAGAAGTCGAATCTCGCGCTCAAGCGGAAGATCGAGGCCGCCTGGGCGCGCGAGGGCCTGCCCACGAACGAGGATCTCCGGCTGATCGCCCAGGGCCTCGCGCAGGTCGAGCGCGAGAGCCAGAAACCCGCGCGGCTGCTGGTCGTCGACGACGAGAGCCAGGTGGCCCAGGGACTGGCGGCGCTCCTCGAGGCCCGGGGCTACCAGGTCGAGCTCGCCTACGACGGCCGGCAGGTGCTCGACCGCCTCGAGCGCGAGCCGATGCCCGACTTGATCCTCCTCGACTACGGGATGCCCGACGTCGACGGCGAGGAGGTGCTCCGGCGCGTGCGCGAGAACCCCCGCTTGCGGGATCTCCCGGTCCTGCTCGCGACGGCGGCCTCGATCTCGCTGGCGTCCGTGCCGCGCGCATCGGGCTTCCTGCGCAAGCCCTACGCGCGGGAGGTCCTGTTCGCGATGCTCAAGCAGATGCTGGAGCACCGGTCGGAGAAGGTGTAGGAGCGGGGGGTCGAGGAAAGTGTCCTGGCGCTTCCATCCCGGCCGGAGGGAGCACTAAATAGGTGCCCCCCGAACTCCGGGGGAGGCATTCAGGCAACCGACCGATCCGATGGACTGGGATTCAGTTTCCGACAAGCTCGGGCAGTTCGGCGAAAACGTCGGCCGCTTCGCCAAGGGGGTCTTCGGATCGCGCAACGAGCGCGTCGTCCGCAAGCTCGAGCCGCTCATCCGGGAGATCAACGAGCTCGAGGCCTGGGCCAAGGGTCTCTCCGCCGACCAGTTCAAGGCCGAGATCGCCGGGTACAAGGCGGCCGTGGCGAAGGGGGAGAAGACCCTCGACGAGCTCCTCCCGCGCGTCTTCGCCCTCACCCGCGAGGCGTCCGTGCGCACGCTCGGCATGCGCCACTTCGACGTGCAGCTCGTCGGCGGCGTGGTCCTCCACAACGGGGCGATCGCCGAGATGATGACCGGCGAGGGCAAGACCCTCGTCGCGACGCTGGCGCTCGCGCTGAACGCGCTCGAGAAGACGGTCTACCTCGTGACCGTGAACGACTACCTCGCGCGCCGCGACGCGGCGTGGATGGGGCCGATCTACGACTACCTCGGCCTGGCCGTCGGCGCGATCCAGTCGGACATGAGCCCGTGGGAGCGCCAGCCGGTGTACGCCTGCGACATCGTCTACGGCACGAACAACGAGTTCGGGTTCGACTACCTGCGCGACAACATGAAGAGCCGGGTCGAGGACCAGGTCCAGAGGTTCCTGCACTACGCCATCGTCGACGAAGTCGACTCGAGCCTGATCGACGAGGCGCGGACGCCGCTGATCATCTCCGGGCCGGCCGAGGAGTCGACCGAGAAGTACAAGATCGCCGACGGCATCGCGCGCAAGCTCCAGCGCGACGTCCACTACGAGGTCAAGGAGAAGGAGCGCCTCGCCTCGCTGCTCGAGGCCGGCATCGAGGAGGCGGAGAAGATCGTCGGCGTCGACTCGTTCTTCGTGCCGCCGAACGAGGAGTGGCCGCACTACATCGAGAACGCCCTGCGTGCGCACTCGCTGTACCAGCGCGACAAGGAATACGTCGTCGAGGACGGCGAGAACGGGCCGGAGGTGATCATCGTCGACGAGTTCACCGGCCGGAAGATGACCGGACGGCGCTGGTCGGACGGCCTCCACCAGGCGGTCGAGACCAAGGAAGGGCTCAAGCCGCGGCAGGAGAACCAGACGCTCGCGACGATCACGATCCAGAACTACTTCCGCATGTTCAAGAAGCTCGCGGGGATGACGGGCACGGCCGTCACCGAGGCCGGCGAGTTCCTCAAGATCTACAAGCTCGACGTCATCCAGATCCCGACGAACATGCCGATGGTGCGCCTGGACCAGGACGACACCGTCTTCCGCACCGAGAAGGAGAAATGGAACGCGATCACCGAGGAGATCGTGCGGCTGCACGCGAAGGGGCAGCCGGTCCTCGTCGGCACGACGTCCGTCGAGAAGTCGGAGAGGCTGTCGGGGATGCTCCAGCGGCGCGGCGTGAAGCACGAGGTGCTGAACGCCAAGCAGCACGAGCGCGAGGCGCACATCGTCGCGCTGGCCGGCGAGAAGGCCGCGATCACGGTCGCGACGAACATGGCCGGCCGCGGGACGGACATCAAGCTCGGGGGGAACTTCGAGCACCGGCTCGAGAAGGCCCTGGCAGCCGCGGGACTGCACCTCGGGGACCTCGAGCACCTCAAGGAGATCGACGCGGTCCGCGATCAGGTCCGCGCGCAGTGCCAGAAGGACGAGGAGGAGGTCCTGCGACTCGGCGGCCTGTACGTGCTCGGCACGGAGCGTCACGAGGCGCGGCGCATCGACAACCAGCTGCGCGGGCGCTCGGGCCGGCAGGGGAACGTGGGGGAGTCGCGCTTCTACCTGTCGCTGCAGGACGACCTGATGCGGATCTTCTACCGCGACTGGGTCACGAACTTCATGGAGAAGCTGGGCATGGCGGAAGGCGTGCCCATCGAGTCGGGCATGGTGACGCGCGCGATCGCGCGAGCCCAGAAGAAGGTCGAGGACCGCAACTTCGAGGTGCGGAAGAACCTGCTCGAGTACGACGAGGTCATGGACCAGCAGCGCCACCAGATCTACGCGGCGCGGCAGAAGGTGCTCGAGGCGAAGGGCACGAAGGAGATGGTGCTCGAGATGCTCGAGCGCGCGGTGACGCGCGCGGCGGAATCGACGTTCTTCCAGGACCAGGAAGGATTCCGCGGGTGGTACCAGAGGAGTTTCGGGATCGAGGTCGACGCCGAGGCGGCGGGGGACGCGGTCGCCAAGGACGGGAACCCGGAGAAGGTGCTCGAGCTGGTCGCGGCGCAGTACGAGAAGCGCGAGCAGGACCTGACGCCCGAGATCCTGCGGCAGCTCGAGCGGTACATCCTGCTCAATGCGATCGACGGGCGGTGGAAGGACCACCTGCACGCGATCGACGCGCTCAAGGCGGGGATCGGGCTGCGCGGGTACGGGCAGGTCGATCCGAAGACGGAGTACAAGAAGGAGGGCTTCCAGCTCTTCGCCAATCTCCTCCATGCGATCGAGGACGAGGTCACGAGCCTCATCCTCCGCATCCAGATCCAGCGCGGACCGCCTCCCGGCGCCGCCGCACCGGGAACGGCGGGCGGATCCCCGGCGCCCGTCGTGCCGCAGCCCAAGGGGATCATCGCCGGCGCCGCGCCCGCGCGGCCCGCCGTTCCGCGCCGGCCTCCGGGACAATTCGTTCCCGCGAGCCGCGCGTTCGACCTGGCGAAGCGCCAGCAGATGCTCGCCGCGGCGCAGGCGCAGCGCGCGCAACCGGCGCCAGCGCCTGCGACACCCCAGCCGGCCGGGGACGGGAACCCGGGAACGCCTCCTGTTCCGCCGTCGCCGGTCCCGCAATCGAAAACCGCGGCGCCCCAGCCTCAACACGTGCCTCCGGCCGGCCGGAACGATCCCTGCCCGTGCGGGAGCGGGCAGAAGTACAAGAAGTGCCACGGCAAGGGCGCATGAGCTTGCGCAAGACCCTCGCACCCCTCCTGCTGGCCCTGTGCGCCGCGTGCGCGAGCTTCCGCGGCGAAGAGCTGCCTCAGCGCGACCTGGGCGAGCTCGCCGAGTCGGAGCGGCTCCCGGCGGTCACCTACGTGCTTTCGAATGCACAGCCTCCGAGCGGGAACTTCCCGTCGAGTGGGACGGAGCACTGCGTCGACCGGGTCTTCCGGAGCGCTTTCACCGAGGCCGAGGCGAAGGAATCGGACGCCGGTCTGCACCTGGAGATCCACTACAGCTCACGGGCCCGGCAGCCGGTCTTCACGTTGGGCCTGGGCCTGCTCGCGCTCGCTTCGCTCGGGGTGATCCCAGCCTACGGGCGCAACGATCTGACCCTCTCGGTGCGCGCGGAAGTCGACGGGGTCCTCGTCCAGCGCTACGAGTACGAGGACCACGTCGTCACGTGGATCCACCTCTTCGTGATTCCCTGGGCCTTCTCCCACGATCCGGTCGAGGTCGAAGGCCAGGTGCTCGAGAACATGCTGCTGAACTTCCTCCACGACCTGCGCCGGGACCTGCCGGGGTTCCCGAGCCCGGCCGCGGGCTGATCCGGCTCGCCGATCACTCGCCGCGGAAGCGCCGGATCACATCCTCGCGCGCGGTGAGCTTCTCCGGGGAGTCCTTCGAGGAGCGCATCTCTTTCGCCATCCTCTCGTCGTAGCCCTCCGGACCGGCGAAATGGAATCGCACCAGTCCGTCCTTGGGCTTCCACGCGAGCCGGAGGCGGCCCGAAGCGATCTCGATCGCTCCCAACTCCGTCGTCAGTGCCGCGAGAATCTCCGATTCGTCAGGGTTCCTCGATGCCGCCTCGAGACCCTGTGCGAGGATCCGGGCCGCGTCGGCAGCGCTCATCGGGAGTTCGACGGCCAGCCCTCCATCCGCGAACGAGAGCCAGCGCGCCTTCTTCTTGGCGAGGTCCGCCCAGCAGCGCGCGTCTCCGGATCCAGGATGGGCAAGTCCTTCTCCAACGTCCCGTTCGCATCGCCCTCGGCGATCCCTATCCGGAGCGATCGATCGAACCACTCGACGAGTCGGCTGCAGCGTTCGACGCGGAAGTGCTGGTAGAGGGAGACCCGGCCCTCGTCGCCCGCGTAGAGTCCCGACGCGACCACGTGGACGCCCTCCATGTGCTCGAGCCCCTCGCGCTTCCACGCGGACCAGGGATCCTCGGTGCTCGAGTCGATCTTCGCCAGTTCCTCGACGATCTCCTCGAGATCGAGGTGTATCGGCCAGTCGACGAGCATGAACTCCCGCTTCCCGAGAGCGACGCGCCCCGCGAAGCGCGAGGTCACGTCGATTCCGTCCTTGTCGCCGTCCTGGCGCTGTGCCTGGATCCCTTCGTAGAGGATCAGGACGTCGAGCGTGTCCGGCTCGGCTCGGTGGCGCAGGATGACCTCCTGGGAGGAGTAGCGGATCGGGGCGCAGGCGGCGAAGAGGGCCGGGACGGGCGCGAGCGGGAGCTTCATGCTGCCGAGTATGCCATTCCGGGAATTCCTGTCTCGCTGCGGACGAGCCGGGAGGTCGGAGGTACGGACCCATACCTCAAGGATGCACTCGATGAAGCACACACGGATTCTGCGCGCCCTCGGCCTTGTTCTCGTCCTCGCCAGCTCGGCCCACGCCCAGGTGACCGAGCGGGTGAGCGTCAACGCGGCCGGAGTGCAGGGGAATGACCACAGCACCTCCCCCTCGATCTCCGCCGACGGTCGCTCCGTGGCGTTCCACAGCGACGCGTCCAACCTCGTCGGCTTCGACACGAACGGAGTCCTGGACATCTACTACCGCGCCTGGCTGAACGACTACACCGAGTTCGTGAGCGCCGACACGAGCGAGGTACTGGGGAACTCCACCTCCCAATCGCCCTCGATCTCCGCCGACGGCATCTACGTGGCGTTCGCGAGTACCGCGACAAACCTCGTCCCCGGGGACACGAACGGGAAGTCGGACATCATCCTCCGCAACCGCTCCGCCGGCACGACCCTGCGAGCGAGCGTCTCCTCGAGCGGGATCCAGGGGAACGGTGACAGCTTCACCCCCTCGACTTCCGCCGACGGCCGCTACGTGGCGTTCATGAGCTTCGCGACCAACCTCGTTCCCGGGGACAGCAACGGCTTCACGGATATCTTCCTGCGCGATCGGCTGACCGGCGTGACCGAGCGGGTGAGCGTCTCCGCGGCCGGGGTGGAGGGGAACAACAGCAGCACCGACCCCTCGATTTCCGCTGACGGTCGCTTCGTCGCGTTCGCGAGTTCCGCGACCAACCTCGTCCCGGGAGACACGAACAACGTCAAGGACGTCTTCCTTCGCGACCGGCTGAACGGGGCAACCGTGAGGTTGAGCGTCTCAGGGGCCGGGGTGGAGGCGAACGGCGGCAGCAGCTACCCCTCCATCTCCGCCGATGGTCTCTCGGTGGCGTTCCTGAGCGACGCGAACCTCGTCGGCTGGGACACGAACGGCGTCCCGGACGTCTACTACCGCGCGTGGCAGAACAGCTATACCGAGCTCGTGAGCGCCGACTCCAACGAGGTTCTGGGGAACGGCCGGTGCGAGCGTCCCTCGATCTCGGCCGACGGCCGCTACGTCGCGTTCGCGAGCGAGGCGACCAACCTCGCCCCCGGGGATACGAACGGCAAGCTGGACGTCTTCGTCCGCGCCCGCTCGATCGGCACGACCGAGCGCGTGAGCCTCTCCTCGGGCGGGGTCCAGGGGACCAACCCCAGCTTTTCGCCCTCGATTTCCGCCGACGCCCGCTACGTGGCGTTCACGAGCAGCGCGAACAACCTCGTTCCAGGGGACACGAACGGCAAGCTGGACGTCTTCCTTCACGACCGCGACGCGAGAGGCTTCACGAGCCTGTGCGGTCCCGGCGTCGACGGCGTGCTTGCGTGCCCCTGCTCGAACCCGCCCAGCGGCTCCGGCCGCGGTTGCAACAACTCGGCCGCCACGGGCGGGGCCTTCCTCACGGCGTCGGGAATCGCCTACCTCTCGATGGACAGCCTGGTCTTCACGACGTTCGGGGAGAAGCCGACGGCGTTGAGCATCGTGCTGCAGGGCAACGCGCTCGCCTCCTCCGGTCTCGTCTACGGCCAGGGCGTGCGCTGCGTCGGCGGAACGCTCAAGCGGCTCTTCACGAAGACTGCTTCTGCCGGCAGCATCTCCGCGCCCGACTTCGGCGCTGGTGACCCCACGGTTTCAGCGCGTTCGGCGGCGAAAGGCGACCCGATCCAGCCCGGTCAGAGTCGGTGGTACCTCGTGTACTACCGCGACGGCCAGATCCTCGGCGGCTGCCCATCGACGAGCACGTTCAACGCGACGCAGACCGGCCGCGTGACTTGGATGCAATGAGACGGATGGACCCTGCCGGCTTCCCGGGGCAGGGAGCGCTGAATCCGTCCGGAGCCGGCTGTGGGGCACGCGCCGCAGCCGGCTCCATCTCATTCCGCCGTGACTGCTCTCGCCGGCCGGACTCCGACGATGTCGTCTCGGTAGTCGGGCATTCCGAAGTAACGGTGCGCCGATCGAGTGGCCCAGACTCCTTGATTGAAGGCGCCGCCGCGCAGGATCTTGGTCGGCGAGCCGGGCACGAGCCGCACGGCATCTCCGGGTCCAGCCGGCACGTCGTAGCCCACGCGATCGTCCCGGCACCACTCCCACACGTTGCCGTGCACCTCGTGGAGGCCGAAGGGGTTGGGCGCGAAGGTCCCGACCGGCGCGTGCGCGCCCCAACCGTCGTCCAGGTCGGGCCAGTCGTCCGCGATCGACTTCGGTCCGCCCGCGCGCACGAAGCTCGCATCGGCCACGTTGATCTTCGCGAGCAGGCTCTCGCGATCGTCACCCGTGTACCAGACCGTGCTCGTGCGGCCTCGGCAGGCGGCTTCCCACTGCGCCTCGCTCGGCAGGGACAGCCCGAGTCGGCGCAGGATCTCCGTGCAGTCTTCCCAGCTCACGTTCTCGACAGGGTGCCCGAGGTGAGTGACCTTGCCGTCGAAGTGGGAACCGGCCGGGTAGTAGCTCGGATTGCGGCCGACGAAGCGCATCCACTGTGCCTGCGTCATTTCGTATTTCGAGAGGAAGTAGGGCGCGAGCTCGACCTCGTTCACGGGCGACTCGTCCTCCTTCGCCTGCGGGTCGTAGTTCCGTCCCGAGGGATCGGTCGTCTGCCCGCCCATCCAAGACGTGCCTCCCGGGATCAACACGAGCACGAAGCCCGTCGTCACCGCCACCGCGAGCTTCCCAGACTCATCCCGCTCGCCCGGGTCGCCGCTTTGCAGATGCGCGAACTCCCACAGGCCCGACTCGGGATCCGGACCGATCGGCAGGAGGCCCATCTGGGGCGCGAGCTTCAGCCCTCCGTACTTCGGCGAGGCCGCGATTGCGTCGATCGCCTCGTTCCAGCGCTCCTTGGCCTCCGGTCCGCTCACGCTCTGCTCCTCGATCGTCGACGCTTCCTCGAGACGTCTCTGGATTCCCCAGCCGTGCTCCTCCGACGTGCCGTCCGAGAGGAGGCCGGTCTTCTCGTCGGTGAACGCTTCGAGGCCGGACACCAGCTGCTGGAGCTGGCCGTGCCACCAGCGGTCCTTGGTATCGGCTGAAGGCGCTTTCGCTCGTTGCTCGATCTCCGCGAGCTTGGCGCGATGGTCCTCCAACCCCGGATGACCCTCTCGGCCTGCGGTGAGCGTCTTGGCCTTCGCGATCCACTCGTCGTACGCGCCGATCTTCTCCGGAACCGCCGGCCACAGCGCACTGGCCTCCTCGACGAGGTCATTCAGTTCCTGGATCGCGGAGAGCGAGAGCACGTCCTCCGCCCTCTGCGTCGCGATGCGCTCGTTCGCCTCGGCCGAGGCCTTGGCGGCCGAGAGGTCGATGTTCGTGGCTTCGAGATCCCGGTTCTTCTTCTGCACCCAGAGGAGGCCCGCGATCGCGATCCCGATCGCTCCGCCGATCGCCGCCGCCAACCTCGGCTCGCGGCGCGCCCAGCGCAGGAGCCGTCCGTGGAGCGGAACCGGCCGCGCCGCGATCGGACGACCCGCGACGCAGGCTTCGAGGTCCTCCGCCAGCGCCAGCGCGCTGCGGTAGCGGCGGCTCCGCTCGCGCTCCATCGCCGTCGCCGCGACGACGGCGAGATCACGCGGCACGGCCGGGTTTTGCGCGCGCAAGCTCGTCGCGGAGCCGGCGAGGATCGCGCGGTAGAGGGCCGTCGGCGTCGGAGCCTCGAAGGGCCGGCGCAGCGCGAGGCACTCGTAGAGGAGGACGCCGAGCGCGTACACGTCGCTCTGCGCGTCGGGCCTCGCGATCTCGCCCGCGACGGTCTCCGGCGCGAGGTAAGCGGGCGTGCCCGGCGCCTCGCCCGTGCGCGTCACCGTCCGCCCGTCCGACTCCTCCTCGATGGCGAGGCCGAAGTCGAGCAGCACCGGCGAGCCGTCCGGCTGCACGATCACGTTGGAGGGCTTGATGTCGCGGTGGACGACGCCTTGCTCGTGGGCGGAGTGGAGCGCGCGGGCCAGCTCGGCGACGAGCTCCGCGACGGAGAGAGCGAGAGCCCGGCCCTTCGAAATGGAAGGATCCAGGCGGAGGCAGGTCTCGCCGGCCTCCCTCGACGCGGAGATCGACTGCGCGAGCGTCCGGCCCTCGACGTACCGCATCGCGATCCACGGCCGCTCGTCCTCGACTCCCGCGCCGTAGATCGTCGCGATGCCCGAGTGGTCGAGGCGCGCGGCGAGCTCGGCTTCGCGGCGGAAGCGCGCGCGCGCCGAAGGGCTCGCGAGGAGCTCCGCGGGCAGGACCTTGAGCGCGACTCGCCGGCCGAGCGGGTCCTCGAGCGCCTCGAGGACGACTCCCATGCCGCCGCGGCCGATCTCGCGCACGATGCGGTAGGCCCCGATCCGTTCGGGCACGTCGAGGCGGAGGTCCCCTTCGACGCCGGTCGCGCTCTCGAGGGCGAGCAGGGTCTCGAGGGCCTGCGAGAGCTCCGGCTCGAGCTCGGGGTGCTCGGCGGAGAATTGCGCCGGCTCGATCGCCTCGCCGCGCCGCCGGCGCGCGAGAAAGACCTCGACCGCTTCTTCGGTGGATCTGGGGCGAACGCTCATCCAGACTTCGTCGCGCCCCCGGGCGCGAGGCTCCCGAGTGCCGGGCGCAGGCGCAGGAGCGCGCGCGTGAAGCGCTTGCTGGCCGCGGCGGGCTCGATCCCGAGCTCGGCTGCCGCTTCCTCGTTCGACAGACCCTCGAAGTGGCGCAAGGCGACGATCTCGCGGTCGACCTCGTCAAGCTCCTGGAGGGCCGCGAGCACGCGCGCGCGCAGCTCCTCGCGCTGCACGGCCTGCGTCGGCGTCGTCGCGCTGGCCACGAAGGCGTCGGCGAAGCTCGAGGCGCTGACGTTCGGGCGGCTGGCTGCCGCCGGCGCCTCCTTCAGCGCATCGCGCAGGTGCGCCGCGAGGTGGCGGCGGTGGGCCTTCGCCAGCGTCTGCCCGGTGACGAGCCGCAGCCAGACGTGGAAGGGGAGCGAGTCGTTCTCGCGCCACTGCGGGAAGCGGCGCGCGATCTCCAGCCAGGACTCCTGCACGACGTCGGCCGGATCGAGGCGGGGACGGAGGCTCGGATCGAGCCGCAGCCCCACCATCCGGACGAGGCGCGGCCGCTCTCGCTCGAAGAACTCCGACAGCGTGCGCTCGTCTCCCGAGCGCACGCGAGACTCGGGATCGTCTGCGGGCAGGCGGTCCATGATGGAGCCCTTCCGATTCTATACCGCAGGGCCGGAGTTCCCTCGGCGCAGTCACCGGAGTACAACTCCGAACCCTCGATGCTCCCTGCTCCGATCCTCGCCGATCCGAATCCGGGGATCCTGCGTTGGATTCTCCATGCCGTCTACGACCTCGGTTGGATGGTCGCGATCGTCCTCGCTTCGCCGTGGTGGCTGCTGCGCTGCCTTTCGAACCCGCGCTTCCGCTCGATGGCGCGCGCGCGGCTCCTCGGCGCCGACCTCCCGCCCCGGCCCGAAGGCGGACGCAGGCGGATCCTGATCCACGGCGTCTCCGTCGGCGAGATCAAGGCGGCGCAGTCCCTCGTCCGAGGCCTGGCCGCGACCCGCCCCGACCTCGAGATCGTGATCAGCACGACGACCTACACGGGCGTGCAGGTCGCGACGAAGCTCTACCCGACGCTGCGCATCGTCCGCTTTCCGCTCGACCTCACGCTCGTCGTCCGCCGCTTCCTGAAGCGCGTGAACCCCGCCTGCGTCGTCCTCGTCGAGCTCGAGATCTGGCCCAACTTCCTGCGCGAATCGAACCGCCTCGGCATCCCCGTCGCCGTCGTCAACGGGCGCATCACGGGCCGCAGCTTCGGCCGCTACCGCCTCTTCCGCGGCCTCCTGCCGCAGTTCAACCGCATCACGCTCTTTTGCGTGCAGGACGAGGACTACGCGCGGCGCTTCCAGGATCTCGTCGGCGACCGCCACCGCCTCCTCGTCACCGGCAACGTCAAGGCCGACGGGCTCCCGATCGGGGCCGTCGAGCCCGGCTCCGAGCTCCGACGCCTCCTCGGCGCGCGCGCGGGCCAGAAGACGATCGTGGCGGGCAGCACGCACGAGCCGGAGGAGCGCCTCGTCGTCGAGGCCTGCGCGCGCGCCGCGAGCGGGGCGCGACTCGTCCTCGTCCCGCGCCACCCCGAGCGCACGGCGTCCATCGTGAGCGCTCTCGCGACGCTCGGGTCGCCGCCGCAGCTTCTCTCCAAGCTAAGGAACGGCGAGTCAGCCGACCCCGGGCGCACGGCGATCGTCGACACGATGGGGGAGCTCGAGCACGTGTACGCCCTCGCCGATCTCGTCTACGTCGGCGGCAGCCTCGTCCCGCACGGCGGGCAGAATGTCCTCGAGCCCGCGGCGCAGGGGAAGCCCGTCCTCCACGGCCCGCACGTGTGGAACTTCGCGCAGGAAGCCGCGCTCCTCGAGAAGGCGGGAGCCAGCCGCCGCGTGGAGGATCCCGCCGGGCTCCGGCGCGCGCTGGAGGAGCTCCTCGCCGACGATCCCCAGCGCGAGCGCATGGGGCGGGCCGGCATCGCCGCCGTGGTGGCCCAGCGAGGCGCGACCGAGCTCACGCTGCGCGCGCTCGCGGAGCGCTGCCTGGGCAGCTAGCGAGCCCGGGCGAGCCTCCGGCCGCGTCCCTGGCCCCCCTCGGTCTGGTATGCTGGGGAAATCGGCATCTGGAGCGGAAAGCTCCGCCGCGCCCTCCACCTACAGCCGCTCGCCCTGCACCTGCCCATGGCTCGAATGCTCTTCACGTCCGAATCCGTCTCGATGGGGCACCCCGACAAGGTCGCCGACCAGGTCTCCGACGCGGTCCTCGACGCCTGCCTGGCGGGCGATCCCGACAGCCGCGTGGCCTGCGAGACGCTCGTGACGACCGGCTTGTGCGTCGTCGCCGGCGAGATCACGACCCGTTCGAAGGTCGATTACGAGGCCGTCGCGCGCAAGACGATCCGCCGCATCGGCTACACGGACGCGGACTGGGGGATGGACGCGGACCAGTGCCAGGTCCAGGTCGTGATCCACTCCCAGTCGCCCGACATCAGCATGGGCGTCACCGAGGGCGAGGGCCTCCACAAGGAGCAGGGCGCGGGCGACCAGGGCCTCATGTTCGGCTTCGCCTGCGACGAGACGCCGAGCCTCATGCCCTTCCCGATCCACTACGCGCACCGGCTCATGGAGAAGCAGGCCGAGCTGCGGCAGAAGGGCGTGCTCCGGTGGCTGCGTCCCGACGCGAAGAGCCAGGTCACCGTCGAGTACGACGGGAATCGTCCTGTCCGCGTCCACACCGTCCTGATCAGCACGCAGCACGCGCCCGAGGTGGACTACGAGACGATCAAGAGCGAAGTCATCGAGAAGATCATCAAGGCGGTCATCCCGGCCCAATACCTCGACGCCAAGACGATCTACCACGTCAACCCGACCGGACGCTTCGTCGTCGGGGGGCCGCACGGCGACTGCGGGCTCACGGGCCGCAAGATCATCGTCGACACCTACGGCGGGATGGGCCGGCACGGCGGCGGCGCGTTCTCGGGCAAGGACCCGAGCAAGGTCGACCGCTCCGCCGCCTACGCCGCGCGCTGGGTCGCGAAGAACGTCGTCGCGGCCGGCCTCGCGACGCGCTGCGAGGTGCAGGTCTCCTACGCGATCGGCATCGCGAGACCGCTCTCGATCCGCGCCGAGACCTTCGGCACGGGCAGGGTGAAGGACGACGTGCTGACGGCCGCGGTCGAGAAGGTCTTCGATCTCCGCCCCGCGTCGATCACGGCGCAGTTCGAACTCAAGCGCCCGATCTACGAGAAGACGGCCTACCACGGGCACTTCGGCCGCGAAGGATTCCCCTGGGAGCGCGCGGACAAGGTCGCGGCGCTCACCGAGGCCGTCGCCGCGGGCGCGCGGGCGTGAGAGCCGGAATACGGTACCCGGTCAGTTCTTCCGGCCTCCGCGCCGGCATCCGCGGCAACGCGAGGTCGCTGCGCGGATGCCGGAAGAACTGACCTGGTACCGTATTCCGGTCCGCGTGACTTTCCGGGCGGACGGGGGTAGAACCTCGATCATGCCGATGCCTCTCCTCCGCCGCCGTGCGGTCGCGCGCGCGGGCTTCACCCTGATCGAGCTCCTGGCGGTCATCGCGATCATCCTGATCCTGATGACCTTCCTCCTCCCGAAGGTGGTGACGTCGATCCAGCAGGCCAAGGTCACGGCGTGCCGTGCCAACCTCCAGCAGATCTACAAGGACCTGTCGATCTACCACATGAAGCACGGGAAGCTGCCGAGCGGGAGCGGCGTGGCGTTCTTCGCCGCGCTGATCGCCGACGGCGACGTGGAGAACACCGAGGAGAACGCGAAGATGATGTCGTGCCCCGCGGTCGAGCGCGGCTTCCTCGCCATCTCCTCGATCGAGGATCCCAAGGAGTGGTACAGCCACCTCGACACGATCGACGGGACCTACTCTGCCTACGCGGGGAGGAACATGAAGGAGTATCCCCTGCGGCGCTGGCCGGGGAGCGGCGAGGACGCCCTGATCGCCGACGACAACGATCCCGAGATGAACCACCCGACGACGACGGTGGTCCTCTGGGCCGACGGTTCGACGCTGCCGTACGAGCTCCTGGACCTGCGCAAGAAGGGGCTTCTGACCGAGGAGGAGAAGGTCCTCCTCGTCGGGCCGGAATCGCCGGTGGAACAGCTCCGGAAGCTCTCCATCGACTGAGAGTCCCGAACCTGGTTCGGTATTCCTCCGGGCCCCTCCTGCCCGATAAACGGATGCCATGTCTCCCACGGCGCTCGTCCTCGCCCTGCGCCCGCAGCAGTGGATCAAGAACGTCTTCGTCTTCGCCGCGCTCGTCTTCGCGCGGGGCGAGCGCGGGGGCTGGGTCGACGGCGACTACTCCGACATCCGCCGGACCCTCTTCGCCTTCTTCGCGTTCTGCCTGGGCTCCAGCGCCGTCTACCTCGTCAACGACGTCGCCGACATCGAGTCCGACCGCAAGCACCCGACCAAGAGGGACCGCCCGATCGCAGCGGGCGCGCTCTCGATCCCGGTCGCGATCGCCGCGGCGGTCGCCTGCGCCGCCGGAGCACTTTGGTTCGCGCACGTGGCCTCGCCCTCCATGGACACCGTGGCCTGGGTCGTAGCCGCCTACATCCTCCTGAACCTGAGCTACAGCTTCCGCCTCAAGCACGTCGTCCTCGTCGACGCCTTCTGCATCGCGGGCGGGTTCCTCATGCGCGTCTACGCCGGGGGCCTGGCGGCGGGGGCGTTCGTCTCGCACTGGCTGATGCTCTGCACGCTCTTCCTCTCCCTCTTCCTGGCGCTGTGCAAGCGCCGCGCGGAGAGCGACCTCCTCGGCGAGGGCCGTGGCGAGCACCGCGCCATCCTGCTCGAGTACAACTCGGGCTTCCTCGACCAGATGATCACCGTCGTCGCCGCGTGCACGATCATCACCTACTCGATGTACACGGTCTCGGACGACACGGCGCGCAAGTTCGGCGCGAGCCACAGCCTGATCTGGAGCGTCCCGTTCGTCGTGTTCGGCGTCGCGCGGTACATGCTGCTCGTCCAGAAGCGCGAGGGGGGCGGCAACCCCGCGCGCGTCCTGCTCGGCGGCGACCTCCTGTTCGCGATGAACGCGGTCGCCTGGGCCGCGGTGGTCGTCATCGTCCTCTTCCTCCGGCACGCCTCGCCCGCCTGACGCGCCCGGAGGCTTGATTCCGCGCGCGATGGGGCCGTAGCCTCTGGAACGCCATGGCTTCGACTCCGAGCTTCGCGGCCCGCATGGAGGGCCTGGGCACCGAGACCGCCTTCGAGGTCCTGAACCGCGTCCAGGCGCTCGAGCGCCAGGGCCGCTCGATCATCCACCTCCACATCGGCGCGCCGGATTTCCGCACGCCCGAGAACGTGGTCGAGGCCGGACGCAAGGCGCTCGCCGACGGCTGGCACCGCTACACGCCGGCCAAGGGCCTGCCGGAGCTGCGGACTGCCGTCGCCGAGTACTGCCAGCGCTTCCACAAGGGCGCCGTCGATCCCGACGACGTCATGATCGTGCCGGGCGGCAAGCCGACGCTGTTCTACGCGGCGATGATGTTCCTCGAGCCGGGCACGGAGGGCCTGTATCCGAATCCCGGCTTCCCGATCTATGAGTCGGCGATCCGCCTCGCGGGCGCGAAGGCCGTCCCGATCGAGCTCCACGAGTCGCGCGGCTTCGCCTTCAGCGCCGACGAGGTGCTCGCGCGGATCACGCCGAGGACGCGCCTCCTCATCCTGAACTCGCCCGCGAATCCGACGGGCGGCGTGACGCCCAGGAAGGAGCTCGACAAGCTCGTCGCCGGGCTCGAGCGCCATCCGCACGTCGCGGTCCTCTCCGACGAGATCTACTCGCGCCTCACCTACGAGGGCGAGGTGCACGTCTCGATCCTTTCCTACCCGTCGATGCGCGACCGCGCGATCCTCCTCGACGGCTGGAGCAAGACCTACGCGATGACCGGCTGGCGCATGGGCTTCGGCGTGTGGCCGAAGCGCTGGATCGCGCACGCCGAGCGCCTGCAGATCAACAGCGTCTCCTGCGTGAACGCCGCGGCGCAGATCGCGGGCCTCGAGGCCCTGCGCGGGCCGCAAAACGCCGTCGAAACGATGCGCGCGGCCTTCGACGAGCGCCGCCGCGTGATCGTGGACGAGCTCAACGACATCCCCGGCTTCCGCTGCACGAAGCCGCTCGGCGCGTTCTACGCGTTCCCCAACGTCACCGGCACCGGGATTCCCTCCAGGAAACTCGAGGAGATGCTCCTGAACCAGGCGGGCGTCTCCTGCATCTCGGGCACGAGCTTCGGCGCGATGGGCGAGGGCTTCCTGCGCTTCTCCTACGCCAACAGCCTCGAAAACATCCGCGAGGGGCTGCGCCGCGTCCGCGAGTGCCTCCAGCCGGCGTCGCGCCGCGCCCCTTGAAGATCTCGGACTTCCGCAGCGACACGGTCACGAAGCCGTCGCCGGCGATGCGGAAGGCGATGGCCGAAGCGGAAGTCGGCGACGACGTCCTCGACGGCGATCCGACGGTCCAGAAGCTCGAAGCGAAGGTCGCCGCGCTCCTCGGCAAGGAGGGAGCGATGTTCGTGCCCTCGGGCACGATGGGGAACCAGATCGCGCTCGGCGTGTGGACGAGGCCCGGCGACGAGATCGTGATCGAGCGCAGCGGGCACATCGTGGCCTGGGAGGGTGGCGCGCCCGGGTACCTGCACGGCGTGCAGACGCTGACGCTCCACGCCGAGGACGGCCGCCTCGATCCCGACGAGATCCGCAGCGTGATCCGGATGAAGTCGACGCACTGCGCGAGGACCTCGCTCCTGTGCGTCGAGCAGTCGTTCATGGGCTCGGGGCGCGCCGCGGGCGGCCTCGTCGTCCCCGAGGAATCCCTGGCGCGCGTGCGCGACGTCGCGCGCGAGGCCAGGATCCCGGTGCACATGGACGGCGCGCGGCTCTTCCATGCCGTGGTCGCCTCGGGCATCCCCGCGGAGACCTGGGCTTCGTACGCCGACTCGGTGTCCGTGTGCCTCTCGAAGGGCCTCGGTGCACCGGTGGGCTCCGTGGTCGCGGGCAGCCTCGACTTCATCGAGAAGGCCAAGCCGGTTCGCAAGAGGCTCGGAGGCTGGATGCGTCAGGCGGGAATCCTGGCGGCGGCGGGCCTCTACGCGCTGGAGAAGAACGTCGACCGGCTCGCGGAGGATCACGCGCTCGCGCGCGAGGTCGCGCGGACGCTGCACGGCCGGCACGGGATCGAGTGCCCTCCCGACGAGATCGAGACGAACATCGTCTACGCCCGCCTGGACCGCGCGGCGTTCGACGCGGAGGCTCTCCGCCAGCGCCTCGAGACCCACCGGATCCGCGCCATGGCGCAGAGGCCGCGCTCGCTGCGCTTCGTGACGCACATGGACGTCGGCCGCGAGGACGTCGCGCGCCTGGCGGAAGCGATCGATAGTACTGAACCAGGTTCGTTTTCTCGCACCTCGGGCTAGGGTGCGGGGCGCGCCGCGACTAGGCTCGAGGTGCGAGAAAACGAACCTGGTTCAGTACTTTCGATGCGAACCGTCCGACAGCGCCTCGCCTTCTCCGGCCTGCTCTTCCTCGCTCTCGTCGCCCTCGTGTACGTCGGCTGGGTCGTCCAGCGGTCGTGGAGCGCCTACTCCTGGCAGATCGCGGGCCGCGGAACCGTCGGGGGACTCTACGAGGCCGACCCCGAGCTCGGTTTTCGTCTCGTGCCCGGCGCGGTCGGGGCGGAGCGGTTCCCGATCGGGCCGGATGTCCCGGCTCGCGTCGACCGCGAAGGATTCCGTGTTCCCGTCGACGGGCCGGATCCCTCCCCGCGGACGCGGCCGCTGGTCCTGGCCTTCGGCTGCTCGTTCACCTTCGGTGCGGCGTGCACGGCCGAGGACGCCTTCGCCTACCGCGTCGCCCAGGGCTTGGGTGGCTCGTGCGTGAACGCGGGCGTCAGCAGCTACGGCGAGGCGCAGATGCTGATCCTGGCGCGCCGGCAGATCCCGCGGCTCCGACCGGACGTCGTGCTCTTCCAGCACTCGCGCTGGCTGGGCGACCGCAGCCGCACCTGGAAGGCCATGACGTACTTCGGGGACGTGCCGACGCCCACGTTCGTCGGGACTGAAGCCCGGCTGCGTCCGCCGCGGTTCAGCCCGATCGTGTTCGACCTGCCGGTCGACCGCTACCTCCGCGCGGAGCCCGGCGCCCTCGGATTCCTGTCCTTCCTGTTCCGCGCCGGGTTTCCGATGTTCCTCCACGACGACGCTCACCGTGCCTGGGCCGCCGCGACCTCGGATGCGGAGGAGGCCACTCCCGACTCGATCTTCTTCCCCAAGGTGCACGCCGAGGTCGCGGAGCTCTGCCGTGCGAACGGGGCGCGCCTGGTGTACGTCGTGATCGGCTCGGGTTGTCCCGGCGAGCCCACGCCGAAGCACATCACCGAGTCGGGGTCGCTCTTCGTGAACGCCTCGGAGGCCTTGTGCGGCTCGCTTCCCGGGATGGAGGGTCTCGACATGCGCGCGCAGTGCCTCATCTACCTCGACCACTTCGCGCACTGGGCCGGCGATCCGCGCGTGATGATCGACGTCCATCCCAACGCCGCGGCGCACGCCGTGATCGCCGACCAGATCCTGTCGGTGCTCCGCGCCGATCAGGGCAGCCGGTAGACCTCGAGCCACGGCGTCGCGTGGACGAGCTCGGCGCCGACGCTGCGGCCCCAGGGTTCATCCGCGACCCTGCGGAACTCCGCGGTGTTGCGCCGGTCGATCTTCACCAGGTGCACGTCGTCGCGCAGCGCGTAGAGCGGGGTCCCCGCCGGGATCCGCGCACGGATCGCCGCGAGGGTCGCCGGATCGGGGTTGGCGAGGAAACGTTGCTCGAGATCCTGCCGATCCGCGAACGGAGGCAGCGCGGGTTCTGCTCCGGTCGCGCGCCACGGCACGCGCCAGCCTGCGTGCGTGAGGTAGTTGAAGGCCGCCGACTCGAAGAAGATGCGCCTCTCGGTCCACGTCGAAGGGTTGCTCCAGGTCGGACCCACGAGCAGAACCGCGTCGCGCTCGAGATTCTCGCGCACCCAGGAGAGTGCCGCCTGGTAGGCGCGGGAGGACTCGGAGCCCTCGGGCTGCTGCTCCAGGAGCCGTGGGACTTGCCAGTGCGCGACGCGGCGAGCCTGCAGCGCGAGCACCGCGGCGAAAGACGCGATCAGGACCCATCGCGCAGGACCGGACGAGCGCCAGGCTCGTTCGAGTCCGACGGCGCCGAGGAGCATCAGGCACACCTGCGTGTCGTAGGTGAAGAAGAGCTGCGAATGCCCTGGAGCCACGAGCAGCCAGGCCGGGAGCAGGCCCGCGGCCGCGCTCGCCAGGAGAACCAGCTCGTAGAGCGGCCGCGGACGCTCGCCGAGCAGGACCCAGGCGAGGAGTCCGATCGTCCCGGATCCGAGGAAGAGGGCCGTCCAGACCGGCGCCAGCGCCAGGGCCGCGCCCGCTCCGAACCAGGACGACGTCGTCTCGTGGAAGGCGCTCATGCGCTGCGCGGCGAGGGGCTCGAAGGTGAACATCGAGCTCGCGTTGCTCGACGGGCTCCCGAGGAGATACAGCATCATCGGCAGCGCGCAGGCGGCGAGGACGGCGAGATGGAGGAGGACCCTCCCCGGGAACTCGCGCCGAAACCCGGACCGGAGCACGAGGACGGTCGCGAGGCCGAGGAAGAGAGGCGGCAGGACGCTGCCCTTGCTCCCCGACGCGCCGAAGGCCAGGAGTCCGAAGAGGGCGAGATCGCGTACCCCCGCCAGCCCGCCCGCGCGCAGCGAGCCGCCGAGCACGAACAGGAGCGCGACCAGGAAGGTCAGCCCGAGCGGCGTCGAACTGCCGACGTAGAGCCCCTTGTCGAAGAGGCTGTTCGTCGCGAGCGCGGCGCCGAGATCGGTGTGGAGGACCAGCGCGGCGGCGCAGGCCGCCGCGATCCAGGTGCGCGCGCCCAGGCCGCGGGCCGCCGCGAACGCGGCCAGCGCGAAACCCATCGGATGCAGCGCTCCGCCCATCCCGAGGAGTCCAGTGCGCACCGGCGCATCGAGCACGAGGCTCTGCACGCAGGCGAAGACGTAGGAGAAGTAGTGGTAGCGGAGCGGCTCTCCCGCGAGGCGCGGATCCTGCATGGGCCATCGCCAGCGCAACTCGGCCGCGTTGCCGGCGTGGAAGGCCGAGTCGCCGCCGTGCAGGTACCACTCTTCCGGGCCCTCGCAGGTCGATCGCAGAGCCGCGGCGGCGAGCAGCAGCCCGCACGCGAGGAGATCGGCGCCAGTCGGGAGAACGAGCGCGGAACCGGGCTTCCCGCGCCAGCGCACGGCCGCGAGCAGGACGAACGGCAGCGGATACCACCGGATCAGGTCGCGGACATCGAGGACGCACGCCGCGACGAACGCGCCGGCGAGCAGCGCGAGCCCGACGGTCCACGCGAGCATCAGCACCGCCAGCCACGGCTCGTCGTCCGGTCGCAGGAGCCGCGCGACGCACCAGCCGGGAAAGAGCACGTACGCCGCGAACACCCCCGCGACGCCGGCCGAGGAGAGCAGGGGCCAGCCCGCGAGGGTGGGGCGCAGCAGGAAGAGCGCGGCCAGCACGGCGAGGAACGCCAGTCCCGTCCATCGACGCGATCCGTGGCCGGCCAGAGTCACCGCGGCCTCAACCGGTACACCGCGCCCTCCGGGAAGCTCCCCACGACCTCGGACTCGACCGCCGCGCGGATCTCGGGCAGCGTGTGGATCCAGGACTTGCGGGTGATCGTGAACCACACGAGCCAGTTCTCGCCGCCTTGCGCCACCCGGGCCTGGAAGTCGTCCAAGCCGTGATCCTTCTCGAGCGGCATGAAGCCGCGGAAGGGACGCGGCGCGATCCGCGCGTGGATGCCGGTGAACCGGTACACGGCCCAGGGATCGTTGCTCCAGACCTCGCCGCGCAACGGGTTCTCGCGCAGGAAGGCGATCATCTGCACGTCCTTCCAGGCGTGCTCGGTGTAGGGCAGGCCCTTGCTGCGGGCCAAGTCGACCGTCTTCACGATGACGGCACCCTGCGCGAGCAGCCACGGGACCATCAGCAACGCCGCTCCCGCGAGCCCGAGACGCGACGAAAAGCTGGCGACCACCGCATCAACCGTGATCACCGCGACGAGCACGAACACCACGTACGCCGGGGCGATCAGACGGCCGGGGATCAGCAGGGAGTGCGTGGAGGACGAGGCGACGACGATCAGGCCGAGGAAGGCGCACAAGTACGTCGCGAGCGGCATGAAGGCCGGCCCGATCGCATCTCGACGATGCGCGAAGAGCCAAGCCGCGCCGATCGCCGCGAGGATGAGCGCTCCGATCCAGGCCGAGTAGGGGAACCTCTCGAGGCACACCCACCCGGCGACCCCCGTCAGCGCGGAAGCCACGGTCTCGAGGATGCCGTGGCTCGACTCGCCGCGGCCGCCGGTGAGCGTCCCGGTCACCTGGTAGTTGCGCGCGAGCCACAGGGCCGTCGGCACCGCGGCGATCGCGGCGAACCCGGCGCTCCAGTGGAGCTTGCGGAACAGCGTGGTCCGGGCGTGCATCAGCACGATCGCGGCACCCGTGACGAGCGACACGAGACCGATGTAGCGCCCCGTCCAGGCGAGCGCCGCCGCGATCGCCGCCACGGCGAACCAGAGCCCTTTGTGCCCGCGGATCCAGCGCTCGAGCGCCAGCACCGAGACGAACGACGCCAGCGTGAAGGTCGGCTCGCTGAACGCGAAGATCGAGGTCAGGAAGAGCGGCGCGGCCGCCAGGCACAACGCGCTGCCCAGGAAGAAGAGCAGCGGGGCGGCGAGCGTCCGGCGCAGGACGTCCGAGGCGAGGCCGACGATCGACGCGTAGGCGAGCGGATTCACCCACGCCGCCGACGCGAGCGGATCGATCCCGAGGAGGCCAATCGCCGCGAGCAGGGTCGGGAACATCGGACCCCAGGCCGCGACTGGCTCCTGCACGGAATCGTAGTAGCCTCGGCCTTCGAGCAGATTGCGCGCCGTGGAGACGTAGGTGATCGCGTCGATCGACATCCCCAGGCCGTGGCGTTCGATCGTGAACCAGCAGAGGAGCAGCGCGGCGAGCCCGAAGGCGAACGGCCAGATCGGGGAGACGCGCGGGGGCATTCGCGGGGATCCTACTGGAGTGCGAACGCTCCGCGCGAGGCGAAGATCGTCCAATCAAGGCGTTCAAGCACGCGCTCGAGGTGCCGATCGAGGAAGGGTCCGATCTTCCCCGGCGGCTGGCGGACGTACCGCTGCCGTCCGTGGAAAAGACCCTGGACGCGCACGACGACGACCCCGTTCGCTCCGTAGTGCTCCAGGTCTTCTCCCAGGGTGTCGACGCAGTCCCAATCCTGCTCCGGCCAGCAATGGACCGGCCACAGCGAGCGCGAGGCGGGCCTCATCGTCGACATGAGATAGCCCGCGGGACAGATCGTGACGAAGCTCACGCGAGCCCCCGGACGCGCGATCGTCTGCAAGTCCCGGCCGAGATTCTCGATCCAGGCTCTCTTCTCGGGCGTCGTCACCAGCCCGGCGAACGGACCGTCCTCGATGCGCGCCGAGAGCTCCCCGATCGGATCGTCGTTCTTGGGATGGCGTTGGTCGACGACCATCGTGGCGATCAGCAGCGCCGGCCACGCGGCCGCGAGCCACGTCGCGCCGCGGCAGGAGGGGCTCCAGGTCGCGATGTCGCGGACGTTCCTCGCCGCGAGCAGCGCGGTCGCGATCACGCCGGGGAAGAAGCCCATGCCCGCGGCGACGACCCCGTTGCTGCTCGTCACGGCCGCGGCGATCGCCGCGCACGCAGAGGGCGCCCACACGCCGAAGAACAGCACGCGCGCCGCTGCATCGCGGCGCAGCGGCCAGAACAGCACGGGACAGAACAGGCAGGTCCAGGTGACATGCAGCAGGCTCGACTGGTGGGCGAGCATCTGCCAGCCGAGGAGCGGCATCGAGGCGAGAGCCGCCAGCGCCGCCCATCCCAGCCGCCATCGACAGGCTGCCAGGAACAGGACCGCCGCCGCGGCCATCCAGCCCGGGCGGGGCAGATGATCGACGACCGTGCCGGCCAGGACTCCGGCCCGCTCCGCCAGCGATGCGTGACGCTGGACGAGGTGGTTGCGCGCGAACTCGATCGTGCGCGACGTGATCTGGAGGAGGAGCGGCGACAGCAGCGCGGGCACGACCAGGGCTCCGAGCAGGTACAGGCCCGCGGCCCGCGCACGCTTCAGCCTCGGTACGAGCGCGAGGACGACCATCAGCACGAAGGCGGCGCCGGACAGCGCGTAGCTCTGGATCGCGACCGCCGCGGCGCCGTGGGAGATGCCGGCGAAGGCGAACCACCGGTCCTTCGATCCGTCGAGGAACGGACGCACGCCCAAGAAGACCCCCAGCACGTACAGCCCCGAGGCGAAGGTGTTGTAGCTCAGGGTGGCCGAGCCTAGCGGGAGCCACACGACCGCCAGCAGTCCCGCCAGGAGCGCCTGCGCGACACCGAAGCGCGCGCGCAGCGACGCGAAGATGGCGAAGGCCAGGCCGACCGTCAGCACGAGCCAGACGGCGCGCAGGAAGAGCACGAGCCCCTCGGTGCCGCCGCGCGCCTCGACGTAGAGCTTGACGAAGGGATAGCTGAACAAGGCCGCGCTCTGCGTCGGATTGATCTCGTCGACGTAGGGCCGGTCCCCGAGCGCGAACCGGTAGGGGATCGCGACGTTGAGCGCCTCGTCGCCCAGATCGACGCCGTAGGGAAGGCGCCAGGCGGTCGCGACGAGGCACGCGAGGGCCAAAAAGGCGAGGACGAGCCTCTCGGCGCGTCCCGGGCTCGGAGGCGGAGAGAGGGCCACGGCGGGAGCCTACCACCCGGTCGACCGTCCTCCAGGCGGCCGTCTTCCCCGTCGAAAAGAGGTCCGGCGCTGCCTAGGCTGGACCCCATGGGAATCTTCAAGGCCTACGACATCCGCGGCAAGGTTCCCTCCGAGCTGAATCCGGAACTCGCGCGGAAGATCGGCATCGCCTTCGCCAAGCTCCTGTCGGCCCGGAGGCTCCTCGTCGGCAGGGACATGCGCACGCACTCGCCCGAGATCGCCGACGCGGTCATCGAGGGGATCCGCGACACCGGCTGCGACGTGACCGAGATCGGGCTCGCGAGCACTCCGATGCTGTATTTCGCGGTCGGATCCTCCTACTGCGACGGCGGGCTCTGCGTCACGGCGAGCCACAATCCGGGCGAGTACAACGGCATGAAGCTCTGCGGGCGCGGGGCGGCGCCGATCTCGGCCGCGAACGGGATCCTCGACATCGAGCGGATGTGCGCGGGAGACCTCACCCAGCGCGTGAGGCTGCGCGGTCGGCGCGAGGAGCTGAACGAGCTCGAGCGCTACGCCGACCACGTCGCCCGGTTCGCCAAGATCCGGCAGACGATCCCGATCGCGATCGACGCCGCGAACGGGATGGCGGGGTACACGCTGCCGTCGATCCTCGGACGCTTGCCCAGCGTGTCGGCGAACGCGATCTTCATGGAGCCCGACGGGAGCTTCCCGAATCACGAGGCGAATCCCCTGAAGGAGGAGAACCTCGAGCCGGTGAAGCGGCTCGTGATCGGCTCGCACTCCGCCCTCGGCGTGTCCTTCGACGGCGACGCCGACCGCTGCGGCTTCGTGGACGAGCGCGGCCGGACTGTGGGCAGCGACCTCATGACGGCGCTCCTCGCCCGCGAGATCCTGATGCAGAAGGAGCGCGCGGCGATCGTCTACGACCTGCGCTCCTCGTGGGTCGTCCGGGAGGAGATCCTCAAGGCCGGAGGCGTCCCGATCCGCGATCGCGTGGGCCATTCCTTCATCAAGGCGACGATGCGGGCGAACGACGCCGCATTCGGTGGCGAGCTCTCGGGCCACTACTACTTCAAGGACAACTTCACTTCCGATTCGGGCGAGATCGCCCTGATGCTCACGTTGAACCTGCTCGGGAACGTCCAGCGCCCCTTGAGCGCCCTCGTCGCCGACCTGCGCCGGTACTCGAGCACGGGCGAGATCAATTTCGAGGTCGAGGACAAGCAAGGCGCGATCGCGATGCTCAAGCGGGAGTTCGCCGACGGACGCCAGGACGAGCTGGACGGGATCACGGTCGAGTACGGCAAGCTGGGGGACAAGGCCTGGTGGTGGTTCAATGTGCGCGCGTCGAACACCGAGCCGCTCCTGCGGCTGAACCTGGAGGCGTCGAATCCCGAGCTCCGGGACTGGAAGCGCGATGCGATCGTGGCCCTGCTAGGAAAGCCCTGCCCTTGAAGACCCACCTGTCCCTCGGCCTGGTGCTCGTGCTCGCCCTCGCCTGCGCCTGCGCCTGCAGCGGCAAGTCTCGTCCGGGCGATGGAGCGGTCGTCGTGGGGACCGTCATCGACGCCGCGACGGGACAGGCCGTCGCGGACATCCGCCTCGAGGGACCCGAGGGTTCCCGCGCGACCTCGGACGAGCGCGGCCGTTTCGAGATGGAAGGCCTGCGCGCCGGCGACTCGGGCGAGATCGTCGCCGTGGCCCCCGACGGCCGGCGCGGGGGTGTGACCCTCCGGCCTCTCCAGCCGGGGCGACTCGAGGTCGTCGTGCAGCTCTACCGCCGCTGATGGTCTTCCTCGCGCGATCCTGCCTGCCCCTCGCCCTCACCCTGCTCGCCGCCCAGGAGCCTCCGGCTCCTCCTGCGCCGCCCCCCGAGGCCGAGCCCGAGCCCGAAGTCGACGCCACGACCGTCTTGGGCACCCTCACTTGGCCCGAGGAGCGCGCACGCGACGCGCGGATCTCCTTCTCCCTGCGCTCGGCCGTCGAAGCGAGCGCGGCGATCGATCATCCCGAAGGCACGGCCCTCTACCGGTCCGGCGCCTGGATCACCCTTGGCACCGCGGGGTCGCCGGCGGACCACGCCGAGGTCTCGCGCCAGGCGCGCATCGGCGAAGGCCTCCAGCGCCGCGCGGCGATCCTCGCGCTGGGGGAGTTCCAGGGCAAGGAGACGAACTTCCTCCTCGGACTCGTCGACGACCGGGATCTCCTCGTCGCCGAGTGCGCGATGCTCTCGCTGCTCCGCTCGAAGGATCCGCGAGGGCGGGACCGCGTCGTCGCCCTGGCCGCGAGCGGCTCCGCGGACGCGCGCGCCGTCCTGGCCGCCAAGCTGCTCGAGTACGACCAGTCTCCCCAGACGGCCACGCCTCCGCGCGCCGTCAGGACACTCCTGCGGCTGCGCTTCGAGGCGGCGCGCGCTTTCGGGATGCTCGACGGCGCGAACTTCACCGCCAGCCGCATCGAAGAGCTGTCGGCCGATCCGGAATTCGTCTCCGCCGTCGTCCTGCGCGCCTCCGTCCACCTCGCGAAGGGCGCGGTCCACGACCATCTGCTCTCGGCGCTCCTCGACGGCAAGGGCCCGGGGCGCCTGGCCGCCGCCGCCGACGCGATCCCGAGACAGCTGTCGCAGCTCGTCGAGAACGAACTCTGGGCGCCGCGCGACGCCGGCGAATGGTCGTTTCTCCTGTCCGAGATCGAGCGCCAGCGCGTGGAGATCATGGCGCCTGGGCTCCTCCGGGCCGCCGAGGTCGTTCCGGGACTGCGCTGGAAGGCTCGGGCGGTCGGCAGCCGCTCGCAGCGCGTCGACCTCGAGGCCTTCGCGCAGGTCGGAATCTCCGAGCTCGCTGCGCCCGACCGGATCGAGGTCTGCCAGGCCATCGGAGCCAGCGAAGAGGCGGCAGCCCGCGATCTCCTTGCGGTGCTCGACCAGGACCCCGATCCACGTGTCCGCAGCGCGGCGCTCGTGGCGCGCCTGCGCCTGGGGGATCGCAGCGCGGCTTCGAGCGTCGAGAAGATCCTCTTCGACCGCACGGAACCGCAGCACGCGTCCGTGCTCGAGTTCCTGTGCCGGAACGCGCGTGAGGCGTCGATCTCGGTCCGCCTCGAGGAATTCCTCCGGCTCGCCTCGAGGGCGGACCTCGCCACGGTCGCCGCCGCCTTGACCGCCCAGACCCAGTCGACCGGCCGGGCGACCGCGCGCTCGCTCCTCGCGGAGGACGCCCCACCGGTGGGCGAGTACCGGTACCAGGTCGTGCGCGCGCTCTCCCGCAGGCCGACGCCGCAGGACCTCGAGGCCCTCACGAGCCTCTTCCCGCAGCCGGGTGAGAGGGAGCTGAACGTCGAGCTGGCGTGCTCGCTGGCGGTGCTCTCGTCCCCGGTCGTGCGGCCGGTGCTCCGCGCCGCGCTCTGGCGCGGCAGCTTCGACGAGAGCGTCCTGGCCGGATTCCTCCTGGCGGACGGGACCGGCGGCGTCCGGACCCTGATCGAGGAGATCCGCCGTCCGCCCCCCGGGGCGAGAGCGGCCGACTTGCGGCGGATCGGATTCGCCCTGGGCGAGTGGGGGGGGGTCGAGGCCTTGAGCGAGCTCGCCCGCGAGACGGGATCGGCGGCCGGACCCGAGATGCAGGGCGCGCTCCTGGGTGCCTTGGGGTCCCGGACCCAGTAGATTGGCGCCGTGGGCCAGATCCCGGGCAGCTCCTGGAAACCGAGCGGGATCGTCACCCTGCTCTCCGACTTCGGCACCGGGGATCCCTACGTCGGCATGATGAAGGGGGTGCTCCTGTCGGCCGCGCCGGGTTGCACGATCGTCGACCTCACGCACGGCGTGCCGCCGCAGTCGGTGCGGATCGGCGCCTGGTTCCTCGCGCACTCCTTCCGCTTCTTCCCGCCGGGGACCGTGCACCTGGCCGTGGTCGACCCGGGCGTCGGATCCCGCCGCAAGCTGCTCGTGGCGGAGGATCGCGGTCACGCGTTCCTGGCGCCGGACAACGGGCTGCTCGGGCCGGTGCTTTCCGCAGAGGCGCGCGTTTTCGAGCTCGACGTGCAGCGCTTCGCCCTGGAGGGCGTCAGCCGGACCTTCCACGGTCGCGACATCCTCGCGCCGGCCGCGGCTGCGATCGCGCGCGGGCTCGCGCCCTCGGGGACGGGAGCCGCGGCGGAGAAGTTCGATCCGGGCTCCGAGTTCCCGCGCGCCCGGGTGCTGCCCTCGGGAAGGGTCGAGTGCGAGGTCCTGCTGGCGGACCGCTACGGCAACCTGATCCTCTCGGGTCGTCCCGAGGACCTCGACGGCGACCTCGAGCGCTGGACCGTCCGGATCGCGGACCGGGTCATCCCGTTGCGCACCGCCTACGCCGAGTCCGCCCCGGGCGAACTGCTCGCGCTCGTCGATTCGTACGGCGCCCTCGAGATCGCGGTGCGCGAGGGCAGCGCGGCGGGGCGCCTCGGCTTGCGCCCGGGAGACCCGGTGACGCTCGCGAGGGACGCATGACGGGCAAGAAAGTCTGCCTCGTCGGCGTGCCGATGGATCTCGGCGGCGGCCGCCGGGGCGTCGACATGGGACCGAGCGCCCTGCGGATCGCGGGGATCGAAGCGGGCGTGCGCGGCCTCGGCCTGGAGTTCGAGGACCGGGGCAACGTGCCCGTTCTCGAGCCGGCGTCGCGAGTGCCGAAGAACCCGCGCGCGCGCTTCCTCGACGAGATCGCCGAGTGCTGCCGCGAGTTGCGCGCCCGAGTCGAGCGGATCCTCGAGGATGACGCCTTCCCGCTGGTCGTCGGCGGCGACCATTCGATCGCCTGCGGCACGGTCGCGGCGATCAGCTCCTTCCACCACCGCAAGAAGAAGAAGATCGGGCTGATCTGGTTCGACGCGCACGGGGACTTCAACACGCCCGAGACCAGCGAGTCGGGGAACATCCACGGGATGCCGCTCGCGTGCTGCGTCGGCCGGGGCGCGCCCGAGCTCACACGCCTCGGCGACCGCGTCCCGATGGTCGACGTCGAGAAGGCCGTGCTGATCGGCGTGCGCACGATCGACCGGCTCGAGAAGAAGGAGATCAAGGAATCGGGCCTCCACGTGTTCACGCTGCGCGACATCGACATGCACGGCATCCACAAGGTGATGCGCATGGCGATCGAGATCGCCTCGACGGGGACGGCGGGATTCCACCTCACCTTCGACCTCGACGGCACGGACCCGTCCGTGGCGCCCGGCGTGGGCACACCCGTCCCGGGCGGGACGACCTTGCGCGAGAGCCACCTGATCATGGAGCACGCGGCCGAGTCGGGCCGGCTCCTGGGCCTGGAGATGACGGAGATCAACCCGATCCTCGACGACCGCAACGCGACGGCGAAGGCCGCCGTCGACCTGGCCCTCTCGGCGCTCGGCAAGGCGGTGCTCTAGTGTCCCAACCCGGAATCTCGCCGACGATCTCGGGCGCCATCATCGCCGCCGGCTGCGTTGCGCCGGCTCGGAAACCTCTCGAGGTTTCCTGCGCCGGCGCGCCTTGCCCGCGGCGCGCTGGCACCCGACCTCGTCGACGATCTTCCGTGTCGGGACACTAGACCCTCGTGCTCGCCTTCCTGGCCTCCATCCGGAAGAACCGCCGACTCGTGGCGGATCTCGTGCGCCGGGACCTGCACGCGCGCTACGTCGGCTCGACGATGGGCTTCTTCTGGTCGGTGATCTTCCCGGTCATCAACCTGTGCGTGTACCTGTTCGTGTTCCGGTTCGTCCTCAAGATGCGCTGGAGCGACCAGCAGGGCGACGCCGAGGTCGCGCTGCTCATGCTCTCGGGCATCCTGGTGTGGCAGGCCTTCGCCGAGAGCACGACGCGGATGACGAACGCGCTGGTCGAGAACGCGAACCTGATCCAGAAGGTGATCTTTCCGTCGGAATCGCTGCCGGTGTACCTGACGTTCTCGTCGCTCGTGAACATGGCGATCGGCATCGTCGTGGCGATCGGCTGCGTCGTCTGGTTCGCGTACGTGCGGCCCGGTCCGGCGCGGCCTCAAGAGCCGCCGCTCCTGATCCGGATGGACTCGGGTGAATCGATGTCGCTAGCCGCGACGTTCCGGTGCGCCTCGGAACCCTCCTCGACGAAGTACACCGCGCGGACGGCCACGGATACGACGGCGGCCGGGTGGCAGCAGCCGGCCGCCGGGAAGAAGGCGGGCACCTTCCTGAATGCCGGTTGGGGGGACCGCGTCTACACGACGAGCGGCGAATGGGCGAAGGTCCTCGGGAAGGAAGGCCTCGTCCTGAAGCTCGACCGCTGGCGCGACCACGCGGGGGCAAGCGTCGATCCGCCGCGGGACGGCGTCCAGGCAGTCGTTCTCGGCGATCCCGAACGCCCGATCGGCCTCTCGATCTCCCTCGTGGTGCTGCCGCTGCTCGTCCTACTGCAGGGCGTCTTCATGCTCGGCGTCGGGTGCATCCTGGCGACCTTCAACCTCTTCGTCCGGGACACCTACCACGTGATCGGGGTGCTCCTGACGGTCTGGATGTTCGCGACGCCGATCTTCTACCCCGAGCGCCTGGTCCACAACTCGGGGTATGGTTGGGTCCCCGCCCTGAATCCCGTGAGCTGGCTGATCACTTGCTACCGCGAGGTGCTCGTGTACGGCGCGTGGCCCGACCTGATGCTGCTCGCGCGCTTCGGGGCCGCCGGCCTCGCGCTGCTGCTCCTCGGATCCACCTTCTTCATGCGCCACAAGCCGCGCTTCCCCGACCTCCTCTGATGGCGAACGCCCCGATCGACATCGCCGACGCCGCGACGCTCGCGATCTCCGCGCGCGGCGTGGGGAAGTGCTACCCGATCTACGCCAAGCCGGTCCATCGGGCTGTCGAGCTCTTCCTGCCGCGCGCCAAGCTCCACCAGGAGTTCTGGGCGCTGCGCAACGTCCACCTCGACATCCGCAAGGGCAGCACGGTCGGGATCATCGGCGAGAACGGGGCGGGGAAATCGACGCTCCTCAAGCTCATGACCGGCATCTCGCTCCCGACCGTGGGCGAGATCCGCGTCCAGGGCCGGGTCTCCTCGCTGCTCGAGCTCGGCGCGGGCTTCCACCCGGAGTTCTCCGGCCGCGACAACGTCCACCTGAACTGCTCCGTCCTCGGCATGAGCGAGGCAGAGATCGCCGAGCGCTTCCCCAAGATCGTCGAGTTCAGCGAGCTCGGCGATTTCATCGATCGGCCCGTCAAGACCTACAGCTCGGGGATGTACGTCCGCCTGGGCTTCGCAGTCGCCTCGAGCGTCGATCCCGACATCCTCATGATCGACGAGGCGCTCGCGGTCGGTGACGCGCACTTCCAGGGCAAGTGCATCAACCGCCTGAACGAGTTCCGCGAGCAGGGGAAGACCACGATCTTCGTCAGCCACGACATGGGCGCAGTCAAGAGCATGTGCCAGCACGTGATCCTGCTCCACCGCGGGGAGATCCTGGAGCAGGGGAGCGCCGAGAAGGTGTCGGACGAGTACCTGAAGCGGGCCCACGCGCGCGGGAACGAGCGCCTGTCGCTCCTCAACCGCGAGGCGAATACCTATCCTCGCTGGGGGAGCGGGGAGATCGAGACCACGGAGATCGAGATGCTCGACCGCGACGGCAAGCGCTCCCTCGTCTTCCAGACGGGCGAGCCCTTCGCGGTGAGCGTCCGGTACCGCGCGCGCGGCCGGCCGAACCGCCCGGTTTTCGGTCTGGGCCTGTACCGCGCCGATGGAACGTACGTGAACGGCAGCAACCACGAGTGGCGCGAGCACCCGATCGCGCTCGACGGCGTCGAGGCGGGCGAGGAGGGCGAGGCCCGCATGGAGTTCGACGCGATGCCGATCCTCGCGGGGCAGTACTACCTGACCGTCTTCGTGTACGAGCACGGCCTCGCCGCGCCGACCGCGATCGACCATCGCGAGCACGCCGTGAGCTTCGAGGTGCTCGACGCGCGCCGCCGGCAGCACGGCCTGCTCTTCCTCCCCATGCGCTGGAGCGTCCGCCGCAGGCGGCCGGGGCGTGCAGAGGAGAAACTGGAGTCCTCGTCGTGACCGAGATCCTCGACCTGCCCTTCGACCAGTACCAGCGCTACAAGCTGGCCGCGGACCTGCTGACGGAGGTGCGCCCGCCCGGCGAGAAGTGGCGCGTCCTCGACGTCGGCGGCCGCACGGCGCTGCTGCGGAGCTTCCTGCCGCAGGACGACGTGATCCTGGTGGACCTCGAGGTGTCCGGCGAGCCGCGTCTCGTGCTCGGCGACGGGTCCGAGCTGCCCTTCGCGGATGCGAGCTTCGACGTCGTCACGGCCTTCGACACGCTGGAGCACGTCCCGCCGCGGCGCCGCAAGCCCTTCGTGGAGGAGCTTCGCCGCGTGGCGAGGAAGTACGTGATGCTGGTGGGCCCCTACCAGTCGAACGAGGTCGAGGAGGCGGAGAAGCTGCTGCAGCGCTTCATGAAGGACAAGCTCGGGGTCGAGCACCGCTACCTCGAGGAGCACCGCCGGCACGGCCTGCCCGATCGCGCGGCGACCGAGGCGCAGCTCGCGGCGTCGGGTGCGAAGGTCGCGAGCATCGCGCACGGCAACCTCGAGCGCTGGCTCGCGCTGATCTGCACGTCGATGTACATGGACTACAGCGTGGCCCTGCGCGGGATCGCGACGCGGTTCTTCCGGTTCTACAACGCGAACCTGTACCGCTCGGACCACGGGCAGCCGGTGTACCGCCACGCGGTCGTCGCGGCGCTGAACGGAGCGCGGCTGCCTACGGGGAAGGGAGCGCTGTCGAAGCCGGAGATGCCCGAGGGGGGCGTCGCGAGGCTCACGGAGCTCGCGTTCGAGATCGTCGACTTCGACCGCGTCGTCACGGAGGAGCGGCGGAAGACGCAGGACCACGTCGACCTGATCGTGGGGATGGAGAAGGAGCTGGACCGCCACCGCAAGCTCCTGAACGACATGCTCCCCGAGCTCGAGCTGATGCGCGGGGAGATCGGGAAGGCCCGCAATCTCCTGATCCAGAACGACGCGACGATCACGGCGCTGCGCGCGGAGATGCGCAGCCGGTGGAAGAACCTGAAGCGCGCGTTCGGGAAGAAGCCGCCGGCGTAGGCTGGCGGAGCCGCTCCCCAGCCCTTCACGGCCTGGAGGGGCGAGCGCTCAAGTGCTAGCCCGCATCTCTCACCAGGCGTAGCGCGGTAGCTGGGGAGACCGCCAGGGCGATGCGCTCGGATCATGGGAGCTTGGTCGGGGCCTTGAGATGCGTCTGGTCGGCCGCTTTCGCGGCTCGCGC
>JBJXFB010000028.1:0-16791 GCA_046155895.1 Planctomycetota bacterium
GCGCGAGCCGCGAAAGCGGCCGACCAGACGCATCTCAAGGCCCCGACCAAGCTCCCATGATCCGAGCGCATCGCCCTGGCGGTCTCCCCAGCTACCGCGCTACGCCTGGTGAGAGATGCGGGCTAGAACGGCCGCCCTGGCCGAAGCCAGAAGTTCGCGCCCTGGAGAGCGCGGGTGGTCCTCGTTCGTCAGGGCGACTCGGTGAGGACCACGCTCGCCACCCGCTTTCCCGTCTCCGCGGATTCCACGATCTCCGAGAGCTTGGCTTCGAAGGACACGAAGCCGGGCGCTTCCACCCGAATCCTCGCGGCTTCGCCGGGTGCGGACTCGAGCTCGATCTCGAACGAGCCGCTGGCGTCGGTGATCACCTCGTCGCACAGGCCGTTGTCGCACGATTCGTTTTCGCCGTCGAAGGCGATCTGCACGGTGGCCCCCTCGCAGGGTCGTCCGCTGCCGCGCGCGGTGACGGTGCCGGCGAGCCTGATGGGCGGGTCGAGGACGATCCACAGGTCCTGGTCGGGTTTCACGCCGCGCAGCGCGACAGGCGCGAAACCCTCCGCGGCGGCGTGGATCCAGACGCCTTCGATCGGGACTTCGGGCAGTTGCAGCTCGAAGCGGCCGTCCTCGTCGCTGATCCCGGAATTCGAGGAGCCGGAGAAGGCATCGAGGTCGTGGCCCGCGGTGAGCGTCGCGCCCGGGACGGGCGAGCCGTCGAGCGCGGACGCGACGCGGCCGCGCCAGGTCGCGGGCCGGTCCAGCACGAAGTCCACGCGCAGGCATTCGCCCGGCCCGCGCGCGAAGGCGACGTCCCGCGGGCCCAGGAGTTGCGTCTGCCACCCGTCCACGCGACACCACACCGTGAGCCCGCGCAGGGGCATGCCCGCGAGCTCCAGGCGGTAGCTGCCGTCCTCCTGGCTGAGAGCGGAGCACGTTTCGAGCGACCAGGCAGGCTGCGTGGAGCCGACATCGATTTCGGCGGATTCGATCGCCGCGCCGGTCACGCGGTCGAAGACGTGGCCGGTGATGATTGGCGGAAAGCCCAGCACCAGCGCAATCTCGACAGGCGGGTCGCCGGGCGAGCGCGGGGGAAGATCGCCCATGCTGTCGGGTGCGAGCGCGACGAGGCTTCCGTCGTCGGAGCGCATCACGGCGTCGGCGGACACGGACCAGCCGCGGGCGAGCGGCTCGTCATGGCGCAGCTCGAAAGTTCCGTCCTGGGCTGCGGTGGCGAGGTCGAGGTGGTTGCCGTCGGCGTCGTACAGCGCGACGTCGACCTCCCCGAGCAGCGTTCCGCCGGCCCAAGTGACGCGGCCGCGCGCCACGATCGGCCTCAGGTCACGCTGCGCCGCGCCGAGGTCCGCTCCGACGCCGACGATCGGCTGGGAAGCCTGGGTAGCGGCGGCAGCTCGGCGCTCGGCATCGCCTCGGAAGTGCGGCTCGAGGCTCCAAGACTGCGTGCTCCGCGCGGATGCCGTGGCGCTGACCGCCCCCAGGGAGGGTGCCGTCTCGGACGCGGAAAACTCGCCTCGCACGAGGATCGCGCTGATCGCCATCGCGAGGACGACGACCACGCCGAGGACGGCCGGGATTCGTGCCTGGGTCATCCTCCCCTTTCCCGTCCGATTCAGTCGCTGCCCCAGACGGAGATCTCGGTCCCCGCCAGGAGGATGTTCGCGCTGTTCAGAGTGACACTGTTGATCTGAACGCTCGTGTTGCCCCACACGCCGCGCACGTGGTTGATCCTGGGAACGGTGGCTGCGGACTCCGACCCGGACGCCCCTTCGAGGATGACGACCTTGGCCTGGTTGACCACGTTCCGAACGAGCGCCGTGAGGTGGCGGGGTCCCGTGGCGGCCAGCTGCGCGACGCGAATCCCGCTCTGGAACGTGCCCGAGGTCACCGCCGAGTTGTTGTCCTGGCGCACGAACGAGTAGTTGCTCCCCGTGTCGGCGTTGAAGCGGATCATCGCGACGTCGGCCACGGAATAGCCGGCGATCCGCGCTTCGATGAGCAGCCGCCTCTTCGGTGCCAACCCGCTCACGGTGAGATTCGCGGCGTTCGCGCCGAGCGAAGCGCTTCCGAGAAGCGTCCACGCGCCGTCCAACCCCGCCGGACCAACAGGACCCTGCGGACCCGGCGCGCCGACCGGACCCTGCGGACCCGCGGCACCGATCGGGCCGTCTGCTCCTACGGGACCCTGCGGGCCAGTGACGCCGACCGGACCTTGCGGACCCGGGAGGCCTAGGGGACCGACAGGACCCACCGGACCCTGCGGACCCGTGAGGCCCAGGGGACCGGCAGGACCCACCGGTCCCTGCGGACCTGGGGCACCCGTCGCGCCTGTTGCTCCGTCGGCACCGGGAGGACCCTGCGGTCCTGTCGCGCCGACCGGGCCCTGGGGACCCGTCGCGCCGACCGGTCCCTGCGGACCCGTGAGGCCTAGAGGACCGGCGGGACCCACCGGTCCCTGCGGACCTGGGGCACCCGTCGCGCCTGTTGCTCCGTCAGCACCGGGAGGACCCTGCGGTCCCGTCGCGCCGACCGGACCCTGCGGACCCGTGAGACCCAGGGGACCGGCGGGACCCACCGGTCCTTGCGGACCTGAGGCACCCGTCGCGCCTGTTGCTCCGTCAGCACCGGGGGGACCCTGCGGTCCCGTCGCGCCGACCGGGCCCTGGGGACCCGTGAGACCCAGGGGACCGGCGGGACCCACCGGTCCCTGCGGACCCGTGGCACCCGTAGCTCCGACGGCGCCGGGGGGGCCCTGCGGACCGGGAGGACCCATCGGGCCAGAAGGTCCGGTCGGCCCGTCGGGTCCGGTGCCCGAGATCACGACCTCCAGCATGGCTCCGTGGCAGGTCGCCCGGTTCTCCTTGCTGTCGATGCGGAAGTACGCGCCGTTCGAAGCCACCAGGCACAGTCCGTGGTTGGGGAGACCGTCGACCCAGTCGCGCACGATCGGCGTCGCGTCGAGGGTCAGGAACGTCTGGCTGTCGCTATTCAGGATCGGGATTCCGCTGACGATCGTCCTGCCCAAGTTCGGCGTTCCGATGCCGGTGAGCGTGCTCTCCGACCAGGGGTCGAGCACTTCGACCACATCGAAAGTGCCCTCCCTGAAGACACGATCGACCCACAGAATCAGCGTCGCCGAGGAGACGTCCGTGCCGATCGAACCAGGAGGGAAGTTCGAGAGACTCGGCTTCAGGAAGGCGAGGTTCCTCCCGTCGCGAACGTAGAGGACCTGGGCCCTGCCGTAGTTCGCCGCGGAGTTGAGCCGGACGTGCGTGTCCCCCACCGTGATCTCACCTGCGAACGCAGGTGCTGCCAGCAGGCTCATCCCTGCGGCGAGAAGCGTGGGCAGCCTTGCCGGTCGGTGCTCGCGCCGATCTCGAAAGAGGTGGAGGGTCGGAGTGCGTGCGCGGAGGCGGAAAGAAAACGGGAGAGCGAAGAACATGGTGAAAATCCAGGTGAGACTCGGGATGCACAGTCACAGAACGAGAGCGAGCGGGCCGCGCCCGTAGAGGGCCGACCCGAAGTCCTGGATATCTCGATCCGACTCCGCAATCCCCTTGAGGGCGCCGCGACGCGCCCCCCCAACGACACCCTCGCCTTCCAGCACTTGGGAATTGCATTTCATGGTGCGGATCGGCGCGGCCCTTCTCCGTCGCTTTGCTCGCGCGCGCGGGCACCGATATCCTCCGGCGAGTGAGGGCCCCGCACGTCATTCTCGCTGCCGCAGCGGCGATCCTCGCTCTCCCCCCTGCCGCGTCGGGAGGCGCGACCCTGCGTCCGGCCCTCCAAGCGGAGAGAGCGGCGACCTACGCCGACGACGAGGTCGCGGCGAGCGCGGGAGACACGCGCATCCTCTGGAAGGACCTCGATCCCGTCATCGCCTCGCGCCGCGTCCTGTCGGAGGACGGCCGAGAAACGCTGAAGCACCTGGCGCAATCGATCGTCCTCGAGCGCCTGGCGAAAGAGAACGGCATCGCCGTGTCCGACGCGGTCGTCGAGGCGCGCTTCAAGACTCTCGACGAGCAGGTGCGCGCCTCGGGCGACAGCGCCGGAATCGCCGGGATGATGGAGAAGGCCCGCCTCTCCCCGGAGGAGTTCCGGAAGTTCCTGCGGCTCTCGTTCGTGCAGGAGACCCTGACTCGCCGCGCGCTCGGTCTCGGCGAGAAGGCCGAGGTGAAGGGCGACCAGCAGGAGCTCTGGATGGACGAGGCCCTGGCCGCCCGGGGCTACAAGGAGATCCCGCCGCCCTGGCCGGGGAAGATCGTCGCCAGCGGATCCGACTTCGAGATCACGCTGGCCGACCTCGTGCGAACGCTGCGGCGCCGGCTCCCGCCGAAAGATCTGAGGGAGGACTGCTACCAGCTCCTCCTCATCCGGAAGATCGGCGCGCGCATGCCCGATCTCGCGCCTGGAGCGCTCGATCGCGCCATCGAACAGGAGATCCAGCGCCGCCGCGACGACGCCGCGGCGGACCCCAGGAACGCGGGAATCTCGTGGGAAAGCCGGCTCATCGCGCAGGGGTACGTCATCGACATGCTCCGCCAGGACCCGGCCATCCGCGTCGCGGCCCTCGCGCACCTGTGGGTCGACCGTTCGAACGATGGCGAGAGCCTCAAGCGGATCTACGAGGCCGAACGGGAGCAGTTCGACGGCCTCTACGGCCCCGCGATCGAGACCTCGGTCCTCTTCCTGCGCGGCGCCCGCTTCCGGAACGACCTGAATCCGCGGACCTTCGAGGACGTCGAGGGCGAGCTGCGGAAGCTCGCGGAGAAGATCCGTTCCGCCGACGACTTCCAGCGCCTCGCGCGCGAGCGGACGGAGGACCCCCTCACGCGCGAGACGGGCGGCGGGCTCGGCTGGGTCGGATCCGGATCGGAGCGCGTGCCGCCGGAGATCCGCGACGAGGTCCGGAAGGTGCTCGCGAAGCCGCAGCCCGGAGGCGCCGGCCTCGATCCGGCCGTGAGCCTGGTCGGGCCCGTGCGCCTGCCGACCGGATCGGCGCTGCTCTGGCTCGGCGAGCGGCGACCGGCTCCCACGTGGGATACCATGTCGGCGCACGTGCACCGCGAGCTGCGCAAGCGCTTCCTCGACGAGGTGCTGCCGCGCACGAGTCTCGTTACGGCGTTCTGATGAGGTCGGAATACGGTACCAGGTCAGTTTTTCCGGTCGCCGCGCAGCGATTCCGCGGCGTGCGGGATCCCGACTCGGCGGCCGGAAGAACTGACCTGGTACCGTATTCCGACCTCGCCACTGCGGAGGAAGGATGCTGATCGGAAAAGTGGTCGGGAGCGTGGTCGCCACGCTCAAGGACGAGAAGCTGGGGAACCTGAAGCTCCTGCTCGTCCAGGTCCACGACCATCGCAACGAACCGCGCGATCAGTACGTCGTCGCGGTCGATTCCGTCGGCGCCGGAATGGACGAGATGGTCCTCTACGCGACCGGATCCTCCGCGCGCCAGACGAGCCGGACGGAGAACCGCCCCTGCGACGCGGTGATCATGGCGATCGTCGACTCGTGGGACCTCGGCGGCGCGAACGTGTACGAGAAGTGGGCCACCTGATGTATCTCGCGCGCGTGATCGGCAGGGTCGTCGCGACGCAGAGGTCGAGAGGTCTCGCGGGAGTCCCCTTCCAATGGGTCCAGCCGCTCGACGAGCGCGGCGAGGCGATGGGAGACGCGCTCGTCGCCGCGACGGTCGTCAGCGCGGGACCGGGCGACCTGGTGCACTTCGTCGACGGGCGCGAGGGCGCGCTCGCCTGTCCCGAGACCTTCGTGCCGGTCGACGCGGCCGTGATCGGCTTCGTCGAGGAAGCGCGGGCCTGATGTTCCTCGCGGAGGTCGTCGGGACGGTCGTGTCGCCCGTGCAGATCGAGATCCTCGACGGGGAGAAGCTCCTCCTCCTGCGGCCGGTCGATCCGTCCGGCAAGACGTCGGGAAGGACGCGGATCGGCATCGATCGCGCCCAGGCTGGCGTCGGGGACCGGGTGCTCGTCGTCGACGAGGGCAACTCGGCGAGGCAGATCCTCGAGGACCCGCAGGGAGCGGTGAAGACGGTCGTCGTCGGCGTCGTCGACTACGTCGAGGTGCGCGGGAAGCTCGCTTACGACCACCAGCGGAGGACCGGATGAGCATCGAGGATCTGGCCGCCAGCCGCGGGTGGAGCGAGGAAGAGGCGCGCCTGCGCAGCGCGATCTGCGAGATCGGCAAGCTCGCCTACCAGAAGGGCTTCATCGTCGGCGCCGACGGCAACATCTCGGCGCGGATGGGTGACGGGACGATCCTGATCACGCCCGCGGGCGCGATGAAGGGCTTCCTGTCGCCGCAGCACCTCGCGCACATCGATCCCGCCGGGAAGGTGCTCGACAACGGCCCGAAGTGCTCGACGGAGGTCGGGATCCACCTCGTCGCCTACCGCGAGCGGCCCGAGATGCGCGCGGTGCTGCACTGCCATCCGCCGCACGCGGTCGCGCTGACGATCGCGGGGATCGACATGCAGACGCCGATCATCCCGGAGATCATCGTGACGATCGGGGGGATCCCGACGGCGCCGTACGGCACGCCCGGGACGGACGAGCTCCCCGAGTCGATCCGGCAGATCGTGAAGTGCTCCGACACGCTCGTGATGCAGAACCACGGATCGGTGACGCTCGGGACGAACCTCCTCGACGCGTTCAAGAAGCTCGACATGCTCGAGCACACGGCGAAAATCCTGTGGCTCGCGCACTGCCTCGGACGGGTGAACGCGCTGCCGCCGGACGCGGTGAAGAAGCTCCTCGGGACGCGTCAGGCGCTCGGGATCCAGTCGGTGAACACGCTGGAGAACCGCTGCGCGACCTAGAGCTTCGCCGCCTGCCGCAGCAGCGCCGCGAACGCCTTCTCGTCGATGTCCTTCGGCGAGCGCACCTTGATGTGGCGCACGAAGGCCCCCTTCCCTTCGAGCGGCTTCTTGGGGTCCTCGAGCTTGGACCCGTGCACGAAGCCGAACTGCGTGAATCCCGGATAGCCCGCGTAGACGTACGCGACCGGCTTTTTTTCCTTGACCCAGCAGCCGTTCCCCCACTTGACCGCTTCCTCGAGGTCGGGCTCGATTCGGTTCACGAACTTGCGCAACGCGCGGATCACCGTCTGTTTCTTCGGTTCCTGAGCCTTCAAGTAGAGGTCGAACGTCGCGTAGGCCTTCATCTTGGGCATGGGGAGTATCCTCTGAGCGCGTGCAATCGTGCCGGCCAGAGCCCGAAGACGCCACACGCTGTCTGCTCGCCGCGGCGAACGGGGGCAAGCAACGAGCAGCTCCGCAAGGCGGCTTCGTCTCGGGGCTAGACTCTTGACGATGGTGCGCGTGAGAGACGCGCCCGCGTCGGGCTCGTTCGGTCGGAGCAAGGCGAGCTGGATCGGGCTCGCGGCCCTGCTGGTCGCGGTCCTCGGCGCGTACTCGCCGACCCTCTCCGCGGGCTTCCTGAACCTCGACGACGATCGGCTCGTGACGGAGAACCCGCTCGTGGCCAGCGGCGTCACGGCCGAGGGGCTGCGCCGGATCTTCACCGACGCTCACCAGTGCAACTGGATCCCGTTGACGTGGCTCTCGCACATGATCGACTGCGAGCTCTTCGGGCTCCGCCCGGCCGGTCATCACGCGACCAGCGTGCTGCTGCACGCGCTCAACGTCCTGCTCCTCTGCATCCTGGCGCGGCGAATGCTCGATTCGAGCTGGGGCGGGCTCGCGGTGGCTGCCCTCTTCGGACTCCACCCGATCCACGTCGAGTCCGTGGCCTGGGTGGCGGAGCGCAAGGGCGTCCTGAGCACCACCTTCCTCCTCGCGACCCTCCTCGCGTGGTTCAGGTACGTCCGCGAGCCGAGTGCGGCGAAGTACGCCCTGACCGCGGCGCTCCTCGCGCTCGGCCTCATGGCGAAGCAGATGCTCGTCACGCTGCCCTTCGTCCTGCTCCTTCTCGACGTTTGGCCCCTGCGCCGCGTGGGCCGGCCGCGAAGCTCCCTTGCGCGTCTCGTCGTCGAGAAGCTGCCCTTCTTCGCACTCGCGGCGGGGGCCGGGGTGGTGACCGTGCTGACGCAGTCGGCGGGGGGCGCCGTCCAGGACTTCGGGGACTTCCCCGCGTGGGCGCGCCCCGCGAACGCGGCCATCTCCGTGGTCACCTACCTCGGCAAGGTCGTCCTGCCGCACGCCCTCCCGATCTTCGTGCCTCATCCGCGCGGAGGAGTCTCCGTGCCCCTGGCCGTCGGCGCCCTCGTACTCATCGCCCTCGTGACCGTCCTCACCGTCCGAGCGCGCCAGCGCCGGCCCTATCTCCTCGTCGGTTGGCTCTGGTATCTGGGGACCCTCGTTCCGATCGTCGGGCTGCTGCAGATCGGCGAGCAAGCGCTCGCCTACCGCTATACCTACGTGCCGATGATCGGCGTCTACCTGGCCCTCGTCGCCTGGATGAGCGACCTGGCGCAGGAGCGCCGCATCGATGCGGCGATCCTGCGCACTTCGGCCGTGGTGTTGGCGATCACGTTCGCCGGGCTGACCTTTCGCCACCTCCGTACCTGGAAGGACAACGAGCACGCCTATCTCTATGCGCTGGAGGTGACCCAGGGGAATTACCTGGCACACAACAACCTCGCTTCGCACTACGTGAGACTCGGAAGTTTCGAAAAGGGGTTGGAGCACGCAGGCGCTGCCCTGCGGATCGAGCCGGGCTACGTCGACGCCTACGTCAACGTCGCGGCCGCGGCCGGCCCGCTCGGCCGGTTCGATGAGACCGTCGAGGCCTGCCGCGAGGTGCTGACCGAACGGCCCACGGATCCGCGCGCGCTGTACAACCTCGGCGCTGCTTCGCTCGCCCTGGGACGCCGCGAGGAAGCGCTCCAGACCTTCGAACGTCTGGTGGAGTTCCATCCGCGCCATCTTTTTGGACTCCAGATGGCCGGGCGCCTGCACCTCGAGTACGGGACGCTCGACCGCGCGCGCGCGCACTTCGAGCGTGCCTGCGCCGTCCATCCGGAGAGCGCGCCCGCGCGCCTGGGTCTGGGACTGGTGCTCGAGCGGCAAGGGGAGCTGGAAGCGGCGTTGGCCTCGTTCGAGGGCGCGCTCGAGCTCTCTCCGGACTTCGCTGAAGCTCGCGCGGGCCGTGCGCGAGTGAGTGCCGCACTCGAGGCTGTGAAGCGGTGAGCGGCGGCGCTAGACGACCCGCGGCGCCTTCGGCCGCGCCGACTCGATCTCCGCGCGCCGCTCCTCGTACCCCTTCCGCCCCATCAGCGCGTACGCCGCGACCTTCCCCGCCTCGACGCCGGGCTGGTCGAAGGCGTCGACGCCGTAGTGCTCGCCCATGACGGCGACGGCGAGCTCCATGCAGTACAGGTACTGCCCGATGACGTGCGGCGTCACGCTCGGGAAATGGATCGAGACGTTCGGCCGCCGCGCTTCGGTCAAGGCGATGCGCGTACCCTCGCGCTCGGCGGTGAAGAGCTCGTTCATCGTCCTCCCGCCGAGGTACGCGACCGCTTCGAGGTCCTCGTACGCCGCCGGGATCGTCACGGTGTGATCGGACGCGTCGACCGCGAGGATCGTGAACCACTTGTCGAAGGGGCCCTCGGTGTAGAGCTGCACCTGGCTGTGCTGGTCCGTCACGCCGACCGCGCGGACCGGCGTCGGGCCCGCGAAGACGTCACCCCCGGCCTTCGAGCGGCGCTTCCCGAGCGATTCGGCGAGCAGCTGCGCGTACCAGTCGGCCAGGCTCGACAACCGGTGGCTGTACGCGAAGGTCACCGAGATCGGCTTGCGCTTCCTCGATTGCATCAGCCACTGGAGGCCGGCGTAGAGCAGCGCCGGATTCTCCCCGAGATCGCCGCTCGCGCACGCCTCGCCCATCGCCGCCGCGCCCGCGACGAGACCCTTGATGTCGATCCCGACGAGCGCCGACGAGAGCAATCCGACCGGCGAGAGGACGCTGTACCGGCCGCCGACGCCCTCGGGGACGGCGAACGAGGCGTAGCCCTCGCGCTGCACGATCTCGCGCAGGACCCCGGCCCGCTCGTCCGTCGTCACGACGACGTGCTCCTTGTGTCCCTCCTCCCCGAGGAGGTCGATCAATCGCTGACGGAAGATGAGGAACTGGCTCATCGTCTCGGCGGTCGTCCCGGACTTCGAGATGACGTTGAAGAGCGTCGTGGCCGGATCGAAGCGGTCGAGGAACTCCCCCACGAGATCCGGATCGATGTTGTCGAGGACGAAGAGGCGCGGGAGCCCCGCCGCCGGGTGGAGGTTGTGGTACGGGCTGTTCAGCGCGGTCTGCAGCGCCGTGTTCCCGAGCGCCGATCCGCCGATCCCGAGCACGACGACGTTCTCGAACCGGCCCTGGACGGACGCCGCGTAGTCGAGGATCGCCCCGTGCACCTCCGCCTGATGCGGGAGGTCGAGCCAGCGGAGATCGCGCTCGCGGCGGGCGAGCACGGAAGCGAGCGCCGCTCGCGACGGCTTCTCGAGAGCCGCGAGCTCGGCGGCGCTGACGCCGTGCTCCTCTCCCACCGAGGCGGAAAGCGCGTTCGTGAAGTCGATGCGGATCCGGTCCACGCTCCCCGAGACTAGGGGAGCGGCCCCGCGCCGGCAATCCCGCGGCGATCAGTCGCGCCGGCGCATCAGGAGGTACACGAGCGTCGCGATCGAGGTGAGCGCGGCCGCGACGTAGGTCATGGCGGCAGCGTTGAGGACCTTGGAGACGCCGGTCTTCTCCTCTTCGGTGACGACGATGCCCGACTGCGCCAGGACGAGCTTGGCCCGGTTGCTGGCGTCGAACTCGACCGGCAGCGTCACGAGCTGGAACACGACCACCACGGCGAAGAACAGGATCCCGATGTTCGCGAGCATGGGTTGTTGGAAGATCATCCCCGCGAGGAAGATCCAGACCCACGCCCGGGAGCCGAACGAGCACACCGGGACCATCTTCGAGCGCAGCCCGAGCCACGCGTAGCCTTTGACGTCCTGGATCGAGTGCCCCGCCTCGTGCGCGGCGACCGCGATCGCCGAGATCGAGCGCCCGTCGTGCACGTCCGGCGAGAGGCGCAGCGTCTTCGATCGCGGGTCGTAGTGGTCCGAGAGGAAGCCCTGGTGCCGCTCAATCGAGACTTCCGCGCCCCCGGCGCGGGCGACGGCGGCCGCGGCCTGCGCTCCGGTCATCCCCGACCTCACGCCTACGCTGGCGAAGCGCGTGAAAGTGCTCTTGACGCGCCAGGAGGCCCACATGGCGAGGATCAGGAACGGGCCGACGACGAGGAGGTACAGCGGATCGAAGATGAACATCTCTGGGGTTCCTGGGACGGGGGGTGAGCGCCTCTATACGCCGAGGAGCGCCGGAATGGGAGCGAAACCGGGGTCGACGCCGCCCCGCCCCCAGAGGGTATGCTTCCCGGAGTTCTCGGGCCCCGCCCCGCCTCACTCCGAACGACATGCCCCAAGCCATCGCGACCTACACGGTCCGCGTCAGCGGAGTTTTGAACACCCGCCACGAGATCCACGGCGATTCCGGGCGCCTGGGCGTCCTCACGATCCGGCGCAACGGCAAGGGGATGGTCGTCGCGGGCCGCTACGAGCCGGAGAAGGGCGAAGTCCTGGCCCTGCGGCGCGATCCGGGCCTCCTGCGCAGCCAGTTCTCGCTCTGGACGGAGGGCCGCGAATGGCTGGGCTCCTCCCTGCGCTGGAGCTTCGTCGGCCGCGAGATCGCCCTCTCGACCGGCACGAAGCCGTACCGGCTCCTCCCCCTGCCCGGCTTCCGCGCCGGCTGGAGGATGGTGGCCCCGAAAACCGGCGAGATGGCGCGCATCGAGACTTCGGTCCTGCGCCGCGGCAGCCGGATCGAGGTCTACCGCCGGGTCGACTTCGAGCTGGTCCTCTTCGCCTATTTCCTCGGGTGGCAGCTCCGCCTCGAGTCGCTCTGGCCGGGGCGGGACGTCGAGCTGGAGATGGAAAACCTCTCCACGACCTCGCGCGCTTAGGGCCTCCCCGGACATCGCGGGCCCTACCCGCTAGAATCCTCGCCCTTACAGATTCCCAGCCTGCCGGGAAGCCTGCCCCACGCGGATCGTCCTCCAGCGTTCGCCTGCACGACTTCCTCCCGGATCCTTCGACACTTCACCAACGTCCACCCAATCATGCGACCCCTCCTCGTCCTCCTCCTCGTCCTGGCCGCGCTGGCTGCCCTCGTCTTCGGGGTCCTGAGCCTCCTGGGAGATCCCCCCCAGCAGGTCGAGCCCCTCCCGACCACCACCCAGAATCCCCAGTCCGGCGGGACCGGTTCGACCACTCCTCTCGAGGGCCTCCCGAGGGATCCCGATCGGTCGTCCCCGGCTTCCGATCCCGAGGAGGCGCGGACGAGCGCGACGAGCGATGCGGGGTCCTTCCAGTACGAGAACTCCCTCTCGGGCGTCGTCCTGAATGCCCAGGGGCAGCCGGTCGCCGGTTGCGCGGTCGCCCTCTCGACCTACGTCGAGTTGGTCTTCGTGGGAGAGGCGGTCGACACGACGCAGGATCAGGCGACGCGGACGGACGCGCAGGGTCGCTTCGCTTTCACCCACCTGGAGCCGCGCCAGAGCTACAAGCTCTCGTTCAAGCACAACGACTACGCCTACAGGGAGATCGAGAGCGTCCCCGTGGGCGAGAGAGGCGTTTCGGAGGAGCCGCCGGTGCAGCTGACGAGCGGCGCGGTCCTCCAGGGCTACGTCAAGGACGAGGGCGGCAACAACGTCGACGGCGCGACGCTCGTCCTCGACGGGCTCGTCTACCAGGGTGCTCCCTACGATCCGCCGGACCGGATGATCCAGAAGACGGATGCCCGCGGCTGGTACGAGTTCAAGAACGTCCCTGCCGGCCAGCGCATGCTCGCCCTGACCGCCCCGGGCTACGGAACGGTGACCCTCAACAGCCTCAACTTCACGAGGGACGAGGTCGTCTTGAAGGACTTCACGCTCCAGATCGGCGAGATGATCCGCGGACGCGTCGTCAGCCTGGGTGTCGGGGTTCCCGACGCCAGGGTCCAGGCGTTCTCCATCGCGAACACGAGCGGCATCTCGCGCGGCGAGGCCGTGACCGACGCCACCGGGGAATTCACGCTCGAGAACCTCACGCCCGGCGAATACAACGTGCTCGCCGGCGCGAAGGGCTACCGCTCGGGGCACACCCCGCGGCAGAGGACGGGCTCCGACAACGTCATCATCGAGCTCGCCAAGAACGCCGACGTGTGCGGGCGGGTGATCGACAACCAGACCGGCGCCCCGGTCACGAGCTTCACCTGCCGGCTGCGGACGAACAACGGCCCGGGCGTCGCGACCTCCGCCACGGACTTCGTCCAGAACTTCACCGACCCCAACGGCGAGTTCTGCATGAACGGGATCCCCCAGGGATCGTTCGTGGTCGAAGCCTCCGCGCCCGGGTTCGCGCCGTCTTTCTCTGCGGTGTTCACGGTGACCCAGGGCCAGAACCCGCCGCCGAGCGTCGTCCGCCTCACGAAGGGCGGAACGATCTCCGGCCGCATCGTCGACGCCGCGGGCAAGCCCGTCAGCCGCGCGCGGATCACGACGCACGACAAGGACTGGATGGACGACGAGTTCAACCAGATGCTCGGCGACTCCTACCCCTCGGACGTCACCCAGGTCGACGTCCGCAGCGGGGAGGACGGGCGCTTCTCCCTCAAGGGGTTGAGGCCCGAGACCTACCAGATGAACATCCGCGCGCCCGGCTACACGCGCTGGGCCAGGATGGACATCCTCGTCTCGGAAGGCCAGACGACGGACCTGGGCGACGTCAAGCTCGCCTCCGGTGGCACGATCCGGGGGACGCTCCTCGACGCGGCCGGCGTCCCGCTCGTGGGCGGATCGATCCACGTCGTCGCCGACGACGGTCGGGAGGGGATCGGCTACACGACCAAGTCGGGAGCCGATGGCAAGTTCCTGATCATGAACGTCTCGCCCGGCCAATACATGATCAGCGCGGCGCGGATGATCGGGCCGGACGGCACGCCCTTCGACCGCTTCCAGGACTCCCAGAACTCCCGGAAGTCCCTCACCGTCGTCGACGGCAGCACCAACGTCGTCGAGATGACGCTCTCGCCGTGAGCCGCGAACCGGCGTCGCCCGCGCCGGCCCTGACGCCGCAAGACTGGGAGCGCTTCCTGTCGGAGCGCCTCGATCAGCGCGTGGTCGTGTCGTACGGCCGCTCGCGCACGACCCCGCTCCAGGCTCGACGGCCGAGGAAGGTCCTGGCGGCTGCCGCCTGGCAGGTCAGGATGCACTCGATGTTCGCCGCGGCGCCGGTCGAGGTCCGCTCGGCCGTCGTCGATCTCCTCGGCGGCGCTTCCAAGCGCAAGCGCGGCTCGGGCTCGATCCTCGACGCCTGGATCACGCGGACTCTCGAGGGGCTTCCGCGGCCGAGGATCCCCGACGAGAAGCTGGAGACGCGCGGAGTCCACCACGACCTGGCGCGGATCGCCGAATCGCTGCTCGAGAGCGAGCTCCGCGGGGAATTCGACTCCCGGCGGAGCGCGCCCCGGATCACCTGGGGACGCCCCCGGGGCCGCCGTCCGGTCCGAGGCCTGCGCCTCGGCAGCTACGACGTCGAGATCGACCTCGTCCGGATCCACCCCTCCCTGGATCAGCCCGCCGTCCCCGACTGGTTCGTGCGCTACGTCCTCTTCCACGAGTTCCTGCACGCTCTCCATCCCCCCGTCCGGGGCCGCGACGGCCGCTGGATCCGACACGGGCGCGAGCTCGTCCGGCGGGAGAAGACCTACCCCGACCTCGCCCGCGCGCTGGCGTGGGAGCGCGACCACATCGACCGGCTGATCCGCTCGGCGCGCACGAAGCGGCCGATGAGAACGACCCGATTCTCCGCCAAGTCCGCGGTCCGCCTGCTGCAGGGGCTGCTCTTCCCGGCGGACTAGCCCCGCGCCAGGGATGCGGGCTAGCGCTTGGCGTACCGCGCGGCGGTGTCGACCTCGTTCGCGCCGGTCAGGCAGGTCCCCAGCACGTTGCCGCCCATCGCCTCGAGCATGTTGTGCGTCTGCTGGACGTAGTGACGCGGCGTGGATCCCAGACGCACGACGAGGATGATGCCGTCGGCGGTCGCTCCGAGGAGGCTCGCGTCGCTGATCGTCATGGACTCGGGGCTGTCGAACAGGATGTAGCTGAAGCGCTGCTTGAACGCGGCGATCAGGGTCTTCGTGCGTTCCGAGCCGAGGAGCTCCGAGGGATTCCGCGGCAGCGATCCCGCTCCGACGACCGAGAGCCCCTGCACCGAGGTCGCGCGGATCGCGCGGTCGATCGAGCACTCGCCGCGCAGGAGCTCCGACAGTCCCTGGCGGCGCGGCAGGTTCAAGTAGCGCTCGATGGACGGCGCGTGGAGGTCCGCGTCGACGACGAGGACGTGCGTCCGGGCGAGCTCGTTCATCGCCAGCGCGAGGTTCAGGGTCGTCACCGACTTCCCTTCGCCTCTCAAGGCGCTCGTCACGACGATCGTCCGGGGCGCGCCCTCGGGATTCAGCGTGACGATCGAGTTCCGGAGCACGCGGAACTGCTCGGCGATCTGGCTGCGCGGGTGCGAGATCATCGCCAGCTCTTCGCTCGCGATCGGGATCGCCTTGGCCTCTTCCGGATCGGCGGCCTCCAGACGCTCGGGCGCAGAGGGCTTCTTGCGGAAGAGGGACATCAGGAGGCGAGGGGTCGAGGCACGGCGGACATCATGCGTATCGGCGGGCTCGATTGTAGACCCGAGCGGAATCCCGCCCACGGGGGAGTGGATTCCCGGTTCGAGGCCGCGGCGATCAGGGGAGGGTAGACCGCTCGAGAGACCGGTCGGTTTCGAACCCCCTCGAGACGTCCTGAAGCGCCGGCGCAGGCCACGCGTCGACCCCGAATCGGGCGCGAAGTCCCGGTGGACCCTCGCGGGCCGCCTTCCGGGCGGCTTGGATCCAGGTTCGCTCGGCCAGGTCGTCGCGGGCCGCGCGCGCGCCGGCGACGGCGAGATCGAGCGCGGCGATCACGTCCTCGACGGGAGAATGGGCCGCGAGGGAACGGAGGAGGGTCTCGCGGGCGCCGAGCGCGCCGAGGCAGAGGAGGTCCTCGCGGCTCGAGGGCGAGGACGTTCTCTCGAGGACGCGCGCACGCAGCTCCGGCGAGCCGGCGGCCGAGAGCACTTCGAGCCGATCAAGGCGGTCGGCGTCCGCGCCGGACAGCGAGCGCGCGGCGGCGATCGCGGCGTCGAATCGCGGGCGCGAGCCGCGCAACACCCAGGTCCGCGTCCGCTTCGACAGTTCCTCCAGGCCGAGCCCGCCCTGCTCGCGCGGCGCGGAGAGCGCGAGGAGGGCCCGGCCCGCGGCTTGGGGGCTCCCGGCGAAGAAGATCCACTCCAGCTCCCCCGGAGCGGACCCGGTCCCCGCGCCGCTCGGCGGCTCCACCGCCAGACGGACGAGCAGGCGCGTGCATTCTTCTTGGCGCTGCGCCGCATGAGCCCAGGCGAGGAGGCCTCGCGCATCCGCGACCCTCGGGACCTCGCGGCCCGCGCCCCGAATCGACGCGCGGGCCCGCAAGGCCTGGAAGCGCACGGGGAACGGCGTGCTCGGCTGCGCCAGGATCGCGTCGATCGCGCTCGCGGCATCCGCGGAGACCGGCTGCATGCCCTCGACAGCCACGAGACGGAGCCACTGCACCCGGGGGGACCGCTCGAGGAGTCCCTCGACCGCGATCGCCGCGAGATCCTCCCCGAGTCGACCCCTCGGTCCCGCGGCGGCGATCGCG
>JBJXFB010000031.1:0-34453 GCA_046155895.1 Planctomycetota bacterium
CCGCGAGCATTTGCGGATCGGGTGCAGGATCGACGTGCACGATCGGTTCGACCGTCGCGCGGGATTCGGGACGCGCGCGGATCCAGTACAGCCGGCCGAGGAACGCGAGCAGAAGGCCGGCTGCGACGGCGTAGAACCAGGCTCGCCGGCGCAGGGATGCGGTCCGAGCGGGCTCCGAGGCCTTTTTTCGCTCGCGCGCGAGCCCGGCCAGGACGCGCCCGGCAAGACCGGGGGGCACGCGGAGCTCGCGATCGAGCTCGAGGATCTCGTCGAGCCGCGCCTCGGCCCGATCGCCCGCGCCAGCGAACCGCTCGCGAGCCAGCCCGGCCAGCACGCCGGCGGCGAGACCGCGCGGCGCGCGGAGGTCGGCGTCGAGATCGAGGAGCCGTTCGAGGCGAAGCTCGGCCGAGCGATCCTCCCGGAGCCGCGCCAGGACGCGCTGAGCCAGGGCCGAAGGCAGTCGCGGTTCGGGGAGCGAAGCGAGCAGCGTCTCGAGCGCCTCCTCGCGCTCGAGGAGCTCACGACAAGCTCCGCAGGACAAGAGATGCTCGTGCCAGGCGAGCCCGGAGAGCCGCTCCTGCGACGGGCGGCCGAGCAGCTCGGCTTCGAGCGCGGCCCGGAATCCGATGCACTCGCGGCTCACGACGCTTCCTCCGCGAAATAGGGCGCGAGGCTCACGCGCAGAGTTTCGCGAGCGCGGTGGATGAGAGACTTGACCGCCTTCTCGGTCGATCCGATCACCTCGGCGATCTCGGCGTAGGGGCGCTCCTCGTACTTGGCGAGGATCAGCGCCATGCGCTGGTTCTCCGGGAGGAGCGCAATCGCGGCGCGCACGGCGCGGACGACGTCTTCGCGCTCGAGGTCGGACGAGGGAGCGGCAGCGGCGGCATCCCCCAGGTCGAATGCTTCGTCGTCGCCACCCCCGCGGGACCCTCCCAGGCCCTCGAGGGCCAGCGGCTCGCGCTGGACCCCGCGCTGCGTCTCGTTGACGGCCAGGTTGTACACGATGCGGAAGAGCCAGGTGGTGAAGCGCGCCGTCGGCTCGTAGCGGTCGCGCGCGCGGATCACGCGCAGGAAGGCGTCCTGCACGAGGTCTTCGCGGTTCGGGCGCGGCCCGAGGAAGCGGGTGAGCAGCGCGTAGACCTGCGGGGAGTACGTCTCGACGATCCGCTCGAAGGCGCGCTCGTCGCCTGCCCGCCAGGCGAGCATCCACTGCGCGCCCGGGTCCTCTTCGAAACCGCTCATGTTCCGCGCCGACGCTGCCGTGGAACCCCGGGTGCCCGGCAGGGTTCCGCGGGATCCGTCCGTCCTTTTCCCATCCTATCTGCCGCAGACCTGGGGGACCGTCGGGACGAGCTTCCGGGCGTGCGCGGGCGGCCAGAGGACCCAGACCGGCCTCCCGACGATCTGCGAGCGCCGCACAGGGCCCCATTCGCGGCTGTCGCGGCTCTCCGAGGAGTTGTCGCCGAGGACGAAGTATTCGTCGGGCCCCAGATCGACCGGCGCCTGCACCCCGAAGGTGTCGCGGGCCGTGTAGTGGACGTCACGGAGGATTCGGATCGATCGGAAGACGAGCTCCGCGCCCTCGCCTCCGAATCGAACGCGCGGACCGAAGGTCCTGCCCTCCTTCAACCGGTCCGAGGGGTCGAATCGGTTCTCGTCGTACGCAGCGCAGATCACCTCGGGCGTTCCCGAGATCTCGAAGGAGAGTCCGTTGTCGACGTTGGCGCAGCGGATCCTCGTCCAGGTCCCCGGGACGAAAGGGACGATGCGCTCCAGGAGCACCTCCTCCCCCTGTTCCCGAACCCCGCGCCGAACGATCGAGGCCGCGGCCGTCCCCGGCGACTTCGGCTCGATCACGAAGCGGAAGACGTCGCCCTGCTCGACGAGCTCCACGACGGTTCGGCCGGCGAGCTCGCGCGCGAGGATCTCGCACTCGAGAATGGCGTCGTTCACGTCCGCTTCGCCGGGAACGTAGGCTCCGTCCAGGTCGAGGTAGCCGTCGGTCAGCGGCCGATGAAGCGTCATGAGCCCTTCGACGGAGCCGGCGGCGACGGTCCGCGAGTCGAGCGTCCATCCTTCGGGCGCTTCAGCCCACAGGCCCCGCGCGTCTCCCGGACGCTCGAAGGTGTCCGCCACGCTCTGGAAGCGGTCGTCGAACACGACGATCGGGGGCGGGCGCGGCGCGGACGGGGGCAGTCGCCTGCCGTCGATCCAGAGATCGCCGTTGGCGATCCGCACGCTCTCCTTGGGGAGCCCGACGAACCGCTTCACGATCGGGAGGAGCTCGCCTTCTCGAGTGATGACGCCGAAGTCGAAGCGCTCGGGCTCGAAGGCGCCGTAGAGCACGAGGACGCTCTCGCCGTTCTCGCGCGAACCCTGGATCGTGGGAGCCATCGAGCCCGAGTCCACGTGCTTGACGTCGCACACGAACATCTTGACGAGGAGAACGGCGGCGAGCGCGACCGCGAGCGTCCAGGCGCCGCGGACGAGAGTGCGTCGGGACGAGGAGGTCACGGCGCCGGAACGGTCCGCGGCGAGAGCAGAGCGGCGTGGAGACCGCGCACGGCGCGCTCGAGATCGTCGGCATGGAGGAGGAACACCTGACTGGGGCGATCGAGTCCGATCAGGGCCTCGCGCACGGTCACTCCCATCTCCGCCAGGACTTCCTGGGCGCCCACGGCGGGTCGACCGACGACGGCGGCGAGCGCAAGGTCTTTCTCGACGAGTGCGCAACGGCCGATCTCCGCGAGCACGGCGTCCGTCGATGGACCGGGGACGAGGAGGAGATCGATCCTCGCGCCGCGCGCATCGAATGCCGCTGGCTCGACGGCATGGCGCGCCAGGATTCCCGCGACCTCCGAGAGCCTGCCGGCGAGCGCGACGGAACCGTCCGACGCCAGGACGAGCCGGACGAGCCGCCTGCGCGCGGCGATCGCCACGGGGCCTGCTCGTGAGGGCTCAGGGACCAGGGTCGTGCCCGGCGCGCTCGGGTCGGAGACGTCCAGGAATCGGACGGTGATCCCGGCCCGCTGCGCGGGGACCAAGGCCTCGGGGTGCAGGACTTCGGCGCCGTGGGAAGCGAGCTCGCCCGCTTCCTCGAATGAGAGGCGCTCGAGGATCCGAGCGTCGGGCACGAGGGCGGGATCCGCGGTCATCATCCCGCCAACCGCCTTCCAGAGCTCGAGATCACTGGCCTCCACGGCTTCCGCGACCAGCGACGCGGTGAGATCGGATCCGTTGCGCCCGAGGGTGGTCAGGTTTCCCAGGCGGTCCTGGGCGAGGAAGCCGGTGACGACCGGGATCCCGTGAACCTGCCGGAGCGCCTCGCGCACGGCCGTTCCGCTCCCGGGGAGCGGACGCGCGGACCCGTGGTTCGAATCGGTCGTGAGGCCGAGGTCGAAGGCGTCGACCGGAGTGGCTTGGAGCCCGGCCCGCTTCAGCGCGTGCGCGACGACTCGCGCGCTCATTCGTTCTCCGAAGCTCAAGACCAGGTCGCGCTCGCCCGGGAGGAGGCGTCCGCGGCCGCGGATGCTCTCGAGGAACGAGGCGAGCTCGGCGAAGTAGCGGTTCAGGAGCTCGGCATCGAGACCGAGCTGCCGCAGGAGGCCCTTGTGCCGGATGCGCACGCGGTCGACCTCGACGGTGCCGCCTGCGGCGGCGCGCGCGACCGCATCGAGCAGGTTCGTCACGCCTTGGTGCGCGCTGACGACGACGATCGGAGCCGCGCCCCCCATCTCCTTCACGATGCGGCAGGAACGCTCGACGGCGGGTCCGTCCGCGAGAGCCGCGCCGCCGAACTTCATCACCTTGCGGGAGGACACGGGGAGGCAGCATACAGGCGTCGAAGCGGTCGGCCACGAGGCTCCCGTCCTCCCGCGAGAGCGAGGGGAAGGCTATAGTGTTCGCCCGCTCTCCCGCCGGGACGATGCATGGGAACGAACCCCCACGACGACCTGATCCACGACTGGAACCTCGGCGAAGGCGCGGCTCCAGTCGAGATCCAGTTCGACGACGAGACCCTCCGCGACGGCCTCCAGAGCCCTTCGGTCAAGGATCCGACCCTCGACCAGAAGCTCCGGCTCCTCCATCTCATGGACTCGCTCGGGATCGACACGGCGGACGTCGGCCTGCCCGGTGCCGGCGCGCGCGCGCGCGAGCACATCCTGGCGCTCGTCCGCGCGACCAAGGACCTCTCGATCGAGGCCAACGTCGCCTGCCGCACGCTCGTCTCCGACATCGCGCCGATCGTCGAGGTCGTGCAGCAGACCGGCGTGCCGGTCGAGGTGTGCGCCTTCATCGGCTCCTCGCCGATCCGCCAGTACGCCGAGGACTGGGACTTCGAGACGATGTTGCGCCTCTCTCGCGAGGCGATCGAGTTCTGCGCGAAGGAGAACCTCCGCGCGATGTTCGTGACCGAGGACACGACCCGCGCCAGGCCCGAGCAGGTCCGCGCGCTCTACACGACGGCGATCGAAGCCGGGGCGAAGCGCATTTGTGTCTGCGACACCTGCGGCCACGCGACGCCGGCGGGCGTGCGGCGTCTGGTCGGCTTCGTGAAGCAGATCATCGACGACCTCGGCGCCGACGTCGGCATCGACTGGCACGGCCACCGGGACCGCGGGCTCGGTCTCGTCAACACGATGACCGCGCTCGAAGCCGGCGCGACGCGCGTCCACGCGACGGCGCTCGGTGTCGGCGAGCGCACGGGCAACACGGAGATGGACCTCCTCCTCGTGAACCTGAAGCTGTCGGGCCTCATCGACAACGACCTGTCGAAGCTCGGGGAGTACTGCCGCGTGGCGAGCGAGGCCGTGGGGATCCCGATTCCCCCGAACTATCCCGTCTTCGGCAAGGACGCTTTCGAGACCGCGACGGGCGTCCACGCCGCGGCGGTGATCAAGGCGTTTCGCAAGGGCGATCCCTGGCTCGCCAATCGCGTGTACAGCGGCGTACCGGCCGATCTCGTCGGACTCGAGCAGGTGATTGCGGTCGGACCGATGAGCGGGCGTTCGAACGTGACGTGGTTCCTGGAGAAGCGCGGGATCAAGCCGACCGACGAGCAGGTGCTGCGCGTGCTCGATCTCGCCAAGAAGACCCCGCGGATCCTCACCGAGGCGGAGATCCTCCAGGCCGCGAAGTAGGCTCTGCGCCGTCCGCGGGGCGGGCGCAATGCACCCCCGGGGTTGCTATCGTTCCTCCCCGCCGTGGTCCTGATCGAACGCAAGACCTGCGCGCTGTGCGGCGGCTCGAGGCTCGAGGCCTTCGCGAAACTCGGCCACCGCGAAGTCGCGGCTTGCGAGGCCTGCGGCTACCTGTTCGCCGAGCGCTTCGACACCGCCGAGCTCGAGCGCGCCTACGTCGAGGACTACTACGCGTCGAAGGACGACAGGCGCATCCAGACCTGGGTCGATGAGAACGCCGGTGTGTGGGAAGGCCTGTGCGGGACGCTCGCGCGGCACGCTCCGGCCCCCGGGGCGCTCCTCGACATCGGCGCGGGCACCGGCGGCTTCCTCCTCGAGTACCACCGACGCAACCCGAAGGTGGCGCTCTTCGCGATCGAGAGCTCGGCGAACGCGCGCGAATCGCTGAAAGAGCGTCTCCCGCAGGTCCGGTTCCTGTCCGAGGACGCTCGCGACCTGTCCGCCGGAGGCCAGCGATTCGACGTCGTCACTCTGCTGCAGACCCTCGAGCACCTGGTCGAGCCGGAGCGCGTGTGCGCGCAGATCCAGAAGTCCCTCCGGCCGGGAGGCGTGCTGCTCGTCACGGTGCCCAACCGGCGGTCCTACGCCGTGGCGATGAAGGGGACAGACGAGCCGGAGTGCTTCGGCAATCCGACGCACCTGCAGTTCTTCGAGAAGCGCACGCTGGAACGGATGCTCGATCAGGCCGGGTTCGCCCGCTCCCAGCGCGTCGCCGGCTTCGGAGGCAGCAGCGTGTCGAGTCCGCCGTTGCAGCTCGCGCAGTTCGTGCTGCGCGTGGCGGGCCGCTCCAAGGAGCTACGATACCTGGCGTGGAAATGACTCCCGTGTGCAGGATCCGCCGGGGACTTCCGGCCGCGATCCTCCTCGCCGCGGTGACGGCGGCCGGTTGCTCGAAGGATCGCTCCAGTGCTCCGTACTCGGCGTTGCTCGTGACCTTCGACACGACGCGCGCCGACGCCCTCGGCTGCTACGGCCGCGAGCCCGCAGTCACTCCGAATCTGGATCTGCTCGCGCGGGAAGGCACGCTCTTCGAGCGGGCGTACGCCGTCGCGCCGAGCACGCTCCCTTCGCACGCGTCGATGCTGACCGGGCTCTATCCGATCCGGCACACCGTGCGCCACAACGGCCTGAAGCCGCTGCCGCAATCCGCGCGCACTCTGGCGGAGACGGCGAAGGAGAAGGGATTCGACACGGCCGCCTTCGTCGGGTCGGTCGTGCTCGCGGATGCCTTCGGCCTGGATCAGGGCTTCGACGTGTACGACCAGCCGAAACAAGCGGCTCGAGCGGGAACGACGCACTTCGGCGAACGGCCCGCGAGCTACGTGATCGACTCCGCACTCGCGTGGCTCGAGCGCCGCGACCGCGAGAAGCCGTTCTTCCTCTGGGTGCACTTCTTCGACCCGCACGCGCCCTACTCGCCGCCGGCGGAGTTGCGCGCGGGTGGGACCGCTGGGGAACACTACCTTGGGGAGATCGCCTTCGCCGACCGCGAGCTCGGCCGGCTTTTCGATGCTCTTCGCAAGCAGGATCTCTTCGAACGAACGGCCGTGCTCGCGGTTGCCGACCACGGCGAGGCCTTCGGCGAGCACGGCGAGAGCACCCACGGCACGTACTGCTACGAGCCGACTCTGCGCGTGCCGCTCGTCCTGCGGCTGCCCGGCGGCCAGCGCGGCGTCCGCGCGCGAGCCCTGGCGAGCTCCGTCGACGTCTTTCCGACCCTCTCCGAGGCCATGGGGCTCCCCCTCCCGCCCGCGGACGCGATCGACGGCGTGAGCCTGCTCGCCGCGCCCCGCGACGGCGGAATCTACTTCGAGTCGTACTATGCCTGGCACGCGTACGGCTGGAGCCCGATCGCAGGCTGGCTCGACGAGCGCGGCAAGTACATCCACAGCTCGACTCCCGAGCTGTTCGACCTCGCCTCCGATCCGCTTGAGGAGCGCGATCTCGCGGCTGGCGGCGACACGAGCGCGCACGAAGCGGCAATCGCCGCCCTGGCCGCGCGCCCGGCTCTCGCTTCGGGCGGCGGGAACGGCATCGACGAGTCGCTCCAGCAGAAGATCCGCGGTCTCGGGTACGCGGGAGTCGAGGACGCCAAGACCGAGGAACCTCATCCGCTCGCGCCCACGGACCGGCCGAGCCCCGCGCAGAGGATCCAAGAGCATCAGCGAATCAACGAGGCGATGGGGCTCTTGAACAAGGGCCGCCACGTCGAAGCGGGGGCCCTGTTCGACCTCGTCCTCGCGGCCGATCCGGGGAACCGCGAGGCGCTCGAGCTCGGCTCCGCCTGCTGGATCGAGGCCGGTCGCTACGCCGAGGCGATCCCGCTGCTCGAGCGCATCGTCGCGAGCGGCCGTGCTCACGCCCCGACGCACTACAACCTCGGCGTCGCGCTCTCCGAGCGCGGGCGCACGGACGAGGCGATCACGGCGTATCGGCGGGCGCTCGAGCTCGCGCCCGACGAGCCGCGCGTGATCCAGGGCCTCGCGCCGCTCCTGCGCCGTCAGGGCCGCGCGGACGAGGCGAGTGCGCTCGAAGCGAGGCTGCGCAAGCGCAAGGGATCGTGAACGGATCGCGGCGCCGGGCCGCTAGCCCGCGCGCACCGACGAGCGGCGCTCGATCGATCCGGTTTCCGCGGGCGCGCCGCGCGCGGCGACCCAGCTGTTGTTCCACGCGCACGTGAAGCACTTGTGATACTGCCCCCTCTGGCGGTCCTGGCACTGGCCGTTCGAGACCTTGTGCGCGAAAAGGACGGGCGTCCGATCGATGCGCGTGGGGCAGATGTGCATGCCACCGTTCGGCGCGCCACCACCTGCCAGGCCGTTCTGCTGGGTCACCATGCTGCTCCTCCACGGGGGAGGCGGATGGGGGGAACCGCCAGCTCCGACGTGGTCATTGGAGCTCCCGGCCTATTCAGGCGCAAGCTCGATCCTAGGCCCGCAATGCGCGCCGGAGGTGACTCATGGCCTCCTCCGCGGCCTGGGCGCCCCGATGCGCATCCCGGGACAGCTCGACGGCCGCAAGACCCTTGTAATCGATCTCCACGAGGGCCTCGAGGACCTCGCTGAGATCGAGATCGCCCTCGCCGAACATGCGGTGCTCGTGCACGCCTCCGGCGATGTCGTCGAGGTGCACGTGCACGAGGCGCGAAGCGGATCGATGGATCACATCGCCGACCGGTACGTCTCCGGTCACGAGAAGGTGCCCGACATCCAGACAAAGCCCGAGCGCGTCCCCCTGGTCCCCGAGCCGGCGCGCCAGCTCGTCGAAGCCGGCGGGGCGCTCGACGAACATCCCCGGCTCGGGCTCGAACGCCAATCGCACGCCGCGCTCGCGCGCATGGTGGAGCAGGGGCGGCATCTCTGCGCACAAGCGATCCCAGATACGCTCGCGCTCGCGGGGATCGTCGTCCTCCTCGGAATCGGCGGCGTCGGCTTTGACGCCGTTCGGCGAGGCGCCGGACCACATCGACACGACCCCCGCTCCGAGATCGCTCGCCAGATCGATCGACCTGCGCAGGAAGTCGGCACGGCGTGCCCGATCGGCCGCGCTCTCCTCGAGGAGCGTCGGACGGTGCTTGCGGCGCGGATCGAGGAGGAAGCGCGCACCCGTCTCGACCGCGAGCTCGAGGTCGAGATCGGCGGCGAGCTTGCGGACCGACTCGACCTCGCCCTCGCGCGGATGGAATGGATCGAGGCATGCGACGTCGGGCGCGATCGCGACTCCCTCGTACCCGAGATCGCTGAGCAGTGTCAGCGCGTCGAGGATGCGATGGTGCGAGAGGCCGTTCGTGTTGTAGGCGAGGCGGAACACGGGATGGGTGGGGCTGCGGCTAGACGTCGATCCTGGTCGCGGTCGGCCCCGTCTCGCTCCCCGAAGCCGGAGGGGCCGACGCGGCCGGTTTCGAAGCTTCGGCCTCGGGAGCCGCGGGCACGGAAGCCGATTTCTCGTTCGCCTTCACGCGCCTGTCCATCTCGGCGCTCGCGAGGCGCGCCATGTCCGCAATCGAGAGGTCGCGCGGGATCGCGGCGTCGATGTCCCGCTTCACTTCCCGGAGCTCCTTCTCCATCCCCGTCTCGCGCCACGCGGCGTCGATCGAGCGGCGCACCTTGACGAGCTGCTTCCCGGCCTGCCCGGCGACTTCGGGCAGGCGCCTCCCGAAGACGAGGAGTCCCGCGATGCACACGATCAGGAGCTCCAGGCCCCCGAGAGTTTCGAGAAGAGCCAGCACCACGAGACGATCCTACTGGCCGAGCCAGCGATCCATCAACCCGAGGCTGCTCGGCTTCGACGTGAGCAGGGGGGACAGGTTGATGCTGAAGCGCGAGCCTTCACCCGCGGTGTAGCCGAGCTCGATCTCGGTGACGAAATCGTGTCCGAGGCGTCGCAGCAGGAAGCTGCTGGCGAGATCCTCGTTGCTGGATGTCGAGATCGTCTCGGCCAGCTCGATCTCCCACTTCCTGGTCGCCCGATACCGTGTCGCCGCGGAGATCGCCTCGTAGAGGAGCGCGTCGGCCGCATCGACGCCGCGGTGGTAGCCGAGCTCGATGTCCCACTTCGGGTGCACGCGCGAACCGAGGAACGTGCGAGAGTACACCGTCGCGGGGTCTTCGACGTCGTAGCGGCCGTCGTGGGTGAGCCCGACCGGCACGCCGCCCATCCAGGTGAGCAGCTCCGCGAGCACGCCGACCGGCTGGAAACCGTCCGGCTGGCCGTTGGGGAGATCCTCCGCGTGCGTCGCCCGGATCTCGGCGTCGAAGCGCGCCTTGCTGGCGAGATTCCACACGCGCGAGCGCAGGCCCACGTCGACGAATCTGCCCAGGGGCGAATCCTCCATGGCATCGAAGCGCACTGGATCGCCGCCCGACTCGCTCGACGCGAAGTCGCCGTGCACGCTGGCGAAGGGAGCGAGCGCGTGGATGACGTTGCTCCCGTAGTAGCGCCAGAACGTCGTGGAAAGATCGAATCCGGCGAACGCGCCGGCGCGCTGCGGCGAGTCGTCGGGATCGACACCTTGATCCCAGAGCGTCGCCCGGCCCGACACCCAGGGCGTGGCGCGCAGTCCCGCGAAGCCCAGGGAGAACGGTGCCTCGAAGCGCTGCTCGGTGTCCATGCGGGCGACTTCGCGCTCGCCCAGGCCGTCGGGGTAGGGACCGTAGCCCCGCGGAATCGGATCGCCGGGCTCGACGAAGGACGTGCCTCCTTCACGTCGACGGAGGTAGGCCGCGTCCAGGTAGCCCGTGTGCAGGACATCGAGCCCGCCGATCGAAGTGACCGGCGCGCGACCGCGGATCACGGCCACCTTCGGGAGCTCTTCGGTGTCCGTTCGATCCTCGAGGAGCACCTTGGCGCTCGCGTTGTACAGCCAAGCCTCGTCCGCCTTCCTCCAGTGCAGGAAGTTGTCCTTCTGCTCGTAGCGCAGGAAATCGCCCTCGAAGAACTCGGACTGCACGCCGGGATCGTTCTGGATCGAGAGGGCGAGCTCCCACCACTCGCGCCGCGAGACCGTGTACCGGCCGCGTGCGCGGAACCAGTCGCGCAGGGTCGATCGTTCGTCCTCGTCCACGCGCACCAGGCCCTTGTCCTTGTTGCCGTCCGGAATCGCACTGAACTCCGCGTCGAGCTGGAACTCATCCCCGCTCTTCAGCTCGAGGCCCGTCCCCAGGAGGAGTCCCCGCGAGCCGAGGAAATCGGCGTGGAAGCTCCAGTGGCCTTTGACCGAATCCTTCGGCAGCGACAGGATCTTCCCGAAGACCCTTCCGATGTTGCTGCCGATCCGTCCGAGCCCGAAGTTGAAGCTCGCTCCGATCGACGCGCCGAATTTCGCGCTCTGCCCGAGATTCAAGTTCTCGATGATCGGATTCCCTTCCTCGTCCTCGGCGTACAAGAGCGGCGGGAGCGGGATCGCCCATCCGTTCGCGAAGCGCAGGGCGTTGCGCGTCGCAGAGATGTTGTAGAACAGCCTGCCCCCCGGGTTCGGCTCGAGCCGCAGGTCTCCCGTCTCGACGACGTAGTGCGGTTCGTCGTAGCTGCAGAAAGTGAGTGTCGCCCTGTCCGCGCGCAGCGACAGGTCCGAGGACACGCGCATCCACTCGGCTCGGATGCGCATCTGCTGTTCCCGGCCGCGGATGCCCACCGCCGGTGGAAGGAAGTCCGCGTCGCGCACCCAGCCGTGGCCCTCGACGATGTCGAGGTAGATCGCCGAGGCGCGGGCCCGGCGGGCGCCCGACTCCGTCCACTCCAGGTTTCCGCCGACGTAGGCTTCGCTCAGGATCTTCGACATCGGGTCGGCCCGCAGCTCGGCGATCGCGGCGCTGATCTTCGCCAGGCTCAGCTTTCCTGAATCGCGCTGCTTCTTCGCCCCGGGATCCTTCGGCGGCCCCTGCGAGGCCTCCTCCGGAACCCGGACGCGCAGATCGGGCCCCGACGTGCTCGCGCTCACGGCCTTCCGTCCGCTGCGCTGCCACTCCTCGCGGTCGACCCAGAAGAGCATCCAGGACGCGCGAATCTCGTCCTCCGCCTTCACGTAGACCGGATTGCGCAGCGCGAGGATCGTCTTGTCCTCCCTGTCGAACGGTTGGAGGGCCTCGTACGTGATCGACCAAGGAACGGCTCCGCCTTCCACGGGACCGATCACGCCCTTGTCCGTCGCCAGGAGCATGTTCTCCGTCCCGTACTCGATCCACGCCGAGCGCACTGCGACGGGTCCGATGTGGAGCTCGGCCGGCTGGCCTTCGAGGCGGATCGTTCCCGCCTTGCTCTCGATCCGCGTTCCCATGACGCGGCCGCGGATGCCCAGGCGGGCGTCGAACCCGTCCCAGGCCTGGATGACCTCGAAGTCGGCCGGCGAGAACTTCTTCTCCCTGAAATTGCCGACGACCCGGACGGAGCCCGCGTCGATCGACCAGGGCTCGGCGTTCTCCGAGATCCCGTCGACGTGCGCGTTCCCCTCCAGGACCATCTCCTCCGGCGTAGCGAGCAAGTGGTCGGCCGAGAGGTAGGCGAGAAGTGGCTTCGCCTCTTCCGGGAGTCCCGGTACTCGCGGTGCTCCCGCCTGCAGGCGCATGTCGATGTCGCGCCCTTCCAGGCGCTCGGGGTCGAACTCGATCCACTCGGCGTCGAGATCGTAGGGCGGCGACTGCGTCGTGAGGCGTCCGCTCGCGCGCACCCGCCGGCCCGGGTCCGCGGAGAGACGGCCCCGTCCCTCGGGATCGAGGACGAAGTGGTCTCCGACGCCCGCGATCCCACCCTGCGCGTTCCAGTCCAGCACGACCGCGCCGTCGGCTCGCACGTCGGAAGCGACGATTCCCGGGCGGTCCTCCGCGCCCGCGTCCCCGGCTTTCCCGCGAGCCTTCGTCGAGCCAAAGACCCGGAGCGCGTCGCAGGAGAGCGTCGACTCGCCGCGCGGCGTCTGGACCCAGGCGCGGACGGACGAGGAAGCGAACGCGCGGAACGGGCGCGCGGCCCCCCCGGCGGGATCCGCGCCGGGCGGGGGCGGATCGTACTCGACGTGCACCTCGCCGCCTTCGAGATGGTAGGCGGCATCGGAGGCCGAGAAGTCGGTCTTCACCGGGAGGGGCGGCTCGCTCTCGACGTCGCCGATCGCGTCGAGCGAGTCCGCGCGCGCGTGGATCGTGAGACCCTCGATCTTCGCCTCCTCGAACCGTTCGTCTTCCGCGCCGCCGAGCCGCGAGAAGCGCGCGGGCCTGTTCGCGGAGCCCGTGAGCTCGATGTCCTCCAAGCCGCGCGCGACGATTCGGTCCGCGGATCCGCTCCCGCGCTCGCTCTCGAAGGCGACGTCACCTTCCGCGACGAAAGCGCGAGCTTCCCAGTCGAAATCCTTCACGGTCGCGGCGCGCGCCCGGAAGGAGCTCGGCCCCTCGGCCGAGAGGTCGACGCCGCGCGCGAGCGTCACGACGAGCTTCTTCCCGACCGAGTGCGTCTCGAGGCCGTCGCTCGCCGCCAGCGTCGCCTTGGCGCCGTCCGGCAGCGTCCGATGGATCGTCGTCGCGCCGGTCGTCGCGGCGTCGACGATCGTCTCGCCCGACTCGTTCTGGGATGTGGAGAGCGTGACGCGCTCGCTCTCGAGATCGTCGCCGCCCCAGGTGACCTTCACCGCGCCGTCGGCGGTGATCGTTCCGGTCTTCTGGTCCGCCTGCGCTTCTCCGACCAGCGAGCGTTCCGCGTGGATCGCGAGATCCGTCTCGGGGATCTTCAGGTCTCCAGGCCCGGTGAGCTCGACCTTCGTGCGGTCGCCGAACTCGAGGACCAGCGGACCGGGGCCGGTGAGCTCGGCGTGCGCCGCGCGCAGCTCGAGCTGGTCGGGCGGCAGGAACTGGCCGATGGCCACGCGGCCGGTGGGGTCGCCGACGAGCGTCGCCTTCGACAGCTGGCCCTCGGAATCGAAGTCGAAATCCGCGGACCGCGAACGGAACACGTCCTCGCCCCGCTGGAGCACCACGTCACCCTCGACGTGCGCGCGGCTCGGCCTGCCCGTCCGCTCGACGAATTCCAGCAAGGCATGGTTCCCGCGCACGCTCCCCTGCCCGCCCACGATCGCGACCGAGCCGTGGAGGTCGATTCTCTGGACGTGCCCCTCGGGAGTCACGTTGAACTTGGCTTCGTCCGCCTTGAACGTATCGCCGCGGCTCACCGCGACGACGCTGCCAAGCGCGTCGATCGAATCGAGGAGGAACTCCGGAGTCCCCGTGCCTCCCTCGGCGACGCGGCTTCGCGCGAGGAGCGTGATCTCGGTCGCGTCCAGCTGGAGCGGTTCGGCGCCGGTCGCCGCGAGCCTCGCGCCTCCCGAGGCGACGACCCGGACCTGGTCACGGCCGTCCACGACCGACTTGCTGACGTCGATCGGCCCCGCTCCGGTCGCCTTCAAGGTCACGCGCACCTCGTTGGGGAGCACGAGATCGATGGAGCCCGAGGTGGGCAGCACGAACTGGCCCGTGGCGAGGTCCGCGTCGAGCGCGGCTCCGTTCGCCTGCAGGCCCGGTCCGGAAATCTTCACGGGACTCTGCGAGATCAGCCGATTCTCGGCCATGCGGTACTCGAGGTCCTTGATCTCGAAGGTGAGCGGCACGACGGGTGCCTGCTCGTAGAGCGTCGCCTCGACGTCGCTCAAGACGGCCTTGTCGTCCTCGCCGAACGACGGCTTGCCGCCCAGGAGGTCGATCTTCAGGCGAGTCCTGGGCGAAGCGAGCTTGGCCGTGGTCTTGCCGGTCGCCGGATCGAGGATCTCGATCCGCATTCCCCTCAAGACGTACAGGTTGCCCCCGAGCGCCTGGGAGTCGTCCGCGTGCAGCCTCCGGATCGGCTTGCGATCGACGCCCGCGCTCTCGAACTGCGTGACGTCGATCGGGCCCTGGATGAGCACCGGGATCGTGCCGCCTTCTCCGCCCTGCTCGTCGGGGGCCAGCGGGATCTCGGTGAACGGCTCGCCGGCCGGGCGCGTGCCGGCCTCGAACGAGGAGCGCTCGGGGCGCTCCTGGCGCTGCATCAAGTAGAGGAGCGCGGCGAGACCGATGCCGAAGATCGTGAGGAAGAGGAGGACCTTCCTCATCGCTGCGCCGCGTCGACGATCGCCTGCCATCGTCCCTTCGCGCGCAGGATGAGCTCGGCGAAGTCGCGCAGGGCTCCGCGCCCGCCGGAGGACTCGGTCACCAGATCGGCGCGATCGCGCACCTCGGGCCGCGCGTTCGCGGGGGCGGCGAAGAAACCGCACCGCGCGCGCAGGCCGAGGTCGGGGAGGTCGTCCCCCATGCCGGCGGTCGCCTCGGGGGGGATCGCCAGGCGTTCCTGGAGTTCCGCGAGGACCGCGCTCTTCGACGCGACTCGCAGGTGGACCTCGCCGATCTCCAGCTCGCGCGCGCGGAACTCGACGGCGGGACAGCCGCGGCCGCTGATCCAGGCGACGACGACGTCCTCCTGCCGGAGCCAGCGGAACGCGATCCCGTCCTGCACGTCGAAAGCAGGACGCTCGTCGGCCGGGCCGTGCGCTCCGTAGATGATCCTGCCGTCCGTCAGGACGCCGTCGACGTCGAGGGCGAGCAGCTTCACGCGCGCGAGCCGTCTCGCTCGGGCCTCGGGATTTCCATGCGTTTCCACGGCAGCGGGTCCCGGTCTAGACGCGGACGTCGAGGAGGTCCTGGACGTCGAGCAGGCCGACGGGGCGGCGCTCGCCGTCGATGACGGGGATCTGGTCGACGCGGTTCTCGGCGAGCAGGCGCTGCGCCTCCTCGACGAGGCGATCCGGATCGATCGTCTTCGGGCTGCGCCCCATGAACTCGTCGATGGGCGCGCGCATGTCGAGCGCCGATCCCCGTTCGAGCAGGCGCGCGAGGTCGCCGTGCGTGAAGATTCCGCAGAGCTTGCCTGCGGCGTCGACGACGAGCGCCGCGCCCGGCCGTCCGGGGGTCCGGTTCATCACGAGGACCACCTCCATCAGGCTCGACCCGCTCTTCGCGAGGGGGAGCTGCTCGCCCTGGCGCATCACCTCGCTGACGCGCATCAGCTTGCGCCCGAGTGCCCCGGCAGGATGGAAGAGCGCATAGTCCTCGCGGCGGAAGTCGCGCTCCTGGAGGACGACCATCGCGAGCGCGTCGCCGAGCGCCAGCATCGCCGAGGTGCTCGCGGTGGGCGCGAGCTTCATCGGACAGGCCTCCGTGACCGGCCCGATGTCGAGGACGCAGTCGGAAAGGCGCGCGAGGTTCGACTGCGGATGCCCGGTCATCGCGACCACGCGGGCACCGAGCTTGCGGGTCGGTCCGATCAGGGCGTTCGTCTCGGCCGATTCACCCGAATTGGAAATAAGGAAGAGCAGGTCGCGCGCCCGGACGCGCCCGAGGTCGCCGTGGAGGGCCTCGGTCGGATGGATGAACAAGGAAGGAGTGCCCGTGCTCGCGAGGGTCGCCGAGATCTTCTGACCGACGAGGCCGGCCTTCCCGACACCCGCGACGACAACGAGGCCCTCGCAGGCGAGGATCATGTCGACCGCGCGCAGGAAGCCGTCGCCGAGGCGCGCCTCGAGGCCCGCGATCGTGCCCGCCTCGAGGCGGATCACCTCCCCGGCTCGCGCGAGGCGCTGCCTCGATCGTTGGTCGTCGCCCGCCACGCTCGATCCTCCCTCGCCGGAGGACGGGGGGAAGCGCGTCATGCCCCTCGCGACCCAGCCCCGCACAGCTCGCTCGCGATTCTAGGGTCGAGGAGGGGCCCTGCAAGCGAACCGACGAGCTCCGTTGGCCGGCGAAGCCACGTTGCTAGGATGCTCCGAGCGATGCGGTGGATCGGAAGTTGGATCGTGCGGACCTCCGTTCCAGCCACGGTTCTGCTCCACGGCGCTGTTTTCCTGCCGGCCGCCGCCCTCCTGCCGCAGCTCTCGGGCCGCGATCCGATCGAGCTGGTCCTGATCATCGTGCTGCTGGCGATCTCCCTCGGGATCCACGAGGCGGCGCACGGGTGGGTCGCCCTCCAGTGCGGCGATACGACGGCCCGCGACCTCGGGAGGATCACGCTCAACCCGATCCCCCACATCGATCCGGTCTGGACGCTCCTGATCCCCGCCGTGATGTACTGGCAGACGGGGTTCATCTTCGGCGGGGCCAAGCCCGTTCCCGTCGCCTTCCACCGGCTCCGTCACCCTTGGCGGGACATGAGCCTCGTGGCGATGGCGGGGCCGATCTCGAACGTGCTCCTGGCCGTCTTCTTCCTGACCGCCCTGCACTTCTTCGTGAACACGGGGTTCTACAACAACGCGGCGGCGGACTTCGCCGAGCGGTCCAGGGATCTCCTGCCGAGGATCCTCACGCACGCGGCGCTCTTCAACGTGCTCCTGGCCGTGTTCAACATGGTTCCGATTCCCCCCCTGGACGGCTCCCGGGTCATGTCCTGGGTGCTCCCGGCAGGTCTGCGGGAGCCCTACGACGCCATCGGGCGCTTCGGGCTCGTGCTCGTCTTCGGGCTGGTCTTCCTCGTCCCGGCGTTCAGCGACTTGCTGAACCGCGCCGTCCTTACGATGCTTCGTCTGCTCGACTCGATGGTCTCGCTCGGAGGCCTGTGGTGAACGACGCCTACACGATCTCGCTCGACAAGGTCTTCCACGGACCGATGGATCTCCTCCTGCACCTCGTGCGCGAGCAGGAGGTCGAGATCCACGAGATCGAGATCTCCCGCGTCGTCGAGGGCTTCCTCGGATACCTCGGCGCGCTCCCGAAGCTCGACATCGAGATCGCCGGCGACTTCGTGGTCCTCGCGGCCACGCTCATGTCGATCAAGTCGCGCTCGCTCCTGCCGCGCGAGGAAGTCGACCTCGCCGGGGAGCTCGACCCGCGCGACGAGCTCATCCAGCGCCTGATCGAATACCGCCGCTTCCACGACGCGGCGGGCAACCTCGCGAGCCTCGCGGATCTGCGCAGCCGCGTGTACGCGTGCGGCAGCGCCGGCCTCGAGACCGAGGATCCGCAAGCGCCCGAGCTCGACCTCGGGGATCTGACCGCCTGGGACCTCCTGGCGCATTTCTCGCGCCTCCTGCGCGAGACCCAGTCCGGACGCCCCCACCACGTCGCCCGCGACGTGCACCCGCTCCGCTTCTACGTCGACGCCCTCGCCAAGAGGATCCGCGAGATGGGCGAGGTTTCCCTGCGCGAGCTCCTCTCCCACATCGAGCCCGAAAAGAGCCGCGAAGCTCTCGTGGGGTCCTTCTGCGGCCTGCTCGAGCTCGTGAAGCTCGGACTCGTCACGGTCGAGCAGCCCGACCCGAAGGCGGACATCCACATCCGGCTCCGGCCCGAGCACGAGAGCGACCTCGAGAGCGTCGTCCGCGCCTCGCTCTTCGACGACGAAGTGCCCGCCGAGGCCGCGCCGGTGGCGGCGGAAGCCCCGGAGAGTCCCCGCGCCTGAAGCTTCCCGAACCGGACGGTGGACCAATTCGGGTGGGGAGTCCATAGTGCCCGTCCTTCCGAAGGCCCCACGAAGAAAAAAGCCATGAGCAGCGCACTCGACGTCACCGACAGCACCTGGGAATCCGTGGTGCTCCAGAGCGACATCCCGGTCCTCGTCGACTTCTGGGCCGAGTGGTGCGCGCCCTGCCGCGCCATGGGCCCGTACATCGACAAGCTCGCCGGCGAATACGACGGCAAGCTGAAGGTCGTCAAGCTGAACACGCAGGACAATACCGAGGTCCCGGCGCGCTACGGCATCAACGCGATCCCGACCTTCCTCGTGATCAAGAACGGCGATGTGGCCAAGCAGCTCATCGGACAACTCCCCTACGACAAGCTCAAGGCCGCGGTCGTTCCGCACCTCTAGCCTGACTGATCGCGCGGCGAGCGGATGCGCGTCGTCTTCCTCGGATCCCCGCCCTTCGCGACGCCCGTACTCCAGAGTCTCCTCGACAGCCGCCACGAGGTGATCGCGCTCGTCACGCGCCCCGACCGTCCGCTCGGGCGCGGCCTCGCGGTCCGCGCGTCCCCGCTCGTCGAGCTCGCGCGAAGCCGCGACCTGCGCGTGCTCCAGCCGGAGACGACCAAGGATCCCGCGTTCGTCGCGGAGCTCCGCAAGCTGTCTCCCGACGTGCTCCTCGTCGCGAGCTACGGCGAGATCCTCCGGCGCGAGATGCTGGAGCTCGCGCCGCAGGGCGCGCTGAACGTCCACGCCTCGCTACTCCCGCGCCATCGCGGAGCCTCGCCGATCCAGGCCGCGATCCTCGCTGGCGACGCCGAGACCGGAGTCGCGGTCCAGAAGATGGTCCTCGCGCTCGACGAGGGGGACGTCCTCTACAAGGCCTGGACGCCGATCGGCGCCAGAGAGAACGCCGGCGCGCTCCTGGAACGCTTGAGCGTCCTCGGCGGCGAGGCGGCGGTCACCTCTCTCGATCTCCTGGAGCGCGGCGACGCGCGCTTCCGGCCGCAGGATCCGTCGGCCGCGACTTACGCGCGCCGGATGAAGAAGGAGGAAGGGCGGATCGACTGGTCGAAGAGCCCCGTCGAGATCGACCGCCACGTCCGGGCGATGACGCCGTGGCCGGGGGCGCGGACCGTGGCCCCGAACGGCCGGGAGATCGTCGTCCTGGAGCTCCGCGCCGCGCCGCGCGGCGAGCACGCTCCCGCGGATCCCGGAACGGTCCTGGCGACCGATCCGGAGCTCGAGATCGCGTGCGGCGGCGGCGCCGTCGCGATCCTGTCCGTGAAGCCCTCGGGAGGCGTCGCGATGGACGCCGCTGCCTGGTTGCGCGGCGCCCGCATCGAGCCGGGCGCGAGATTCACTTCCTGATGGTCCGCGAGCTCGCCTGGCGCGTCCTCCGCAGCGGCTCGCCGACCCCGCTGCGCGAAGTCGAGCACGCGGCGCGCGACGCGGAGCTCGACCCGCGCGACCGCGGACTCCTGCGCCGGCTCGTCGGCACGGAGATCCGGCGTCGCGGGACGCTGCGGGCGCTCGTGCGGCAGTTCGCGCGCGGCAAGCCCGACCTCGACCTCGCTGCGCATCTCCATCTCGGGCTCGTCCAGATCTTCTTCCTCGACCAGATTCCCGATCACGCCGCCGTGGGAGAGACCGTGGCCGCGGCGAAAGCGACGCTCAGCCCCAAGAAGGCCGGCTACGTGAACGCGGCCCTGCGCGCGGCCATCCAGGCCCGCCGCCCCGGGGTTTCAGGGGATCCGCGCCGCGATCTGGCGCTGCGCGAGGTCCATCTCGCAGAAGCCGTCTTCCCCGATCCGCGGGAGCACCCGCTGATGTGGGCGGAGAGCGCGCTCTCGATGCCCGCGCAGATCGTTCGGCAGTGGACGCGGCGCTTCGGCGAGGAGCGGGCCTTCGCCTTGTCGCGCACCGCCCTCGTCGAGCCGCCCCTCTCGCTGCGCGTGCGCGCGGACGATTCGGGGATCGCGGCGGCGCTCGAGGCCGCCGGCTGCGCACCACGTCCGGGGCTTCATCCACGCATCCTGCTCGTCGACTCCGATCGCAGCGAATCGGTCCTCGCCTCCAAGCTCTTCGCGGACGGATCGCTCACCGTGCAGGGCGAGACGGCCCTGCGCGCAGCCGAGCTGCTCGAGCCCCGCGAGGACGATCGGCTCCTCGATCTCTGTGCGGCTCCCGGCGGCAAGACGATCGTCCTGGCCGACGCCGGCGCCCGCGTCCTCGCGTGCGACTCGAGCCCGCCGAGGCTCCTCCGCCTCCGGGACACGCTGCGGCGCCTCGGTCCCCAGGGCCGTGTCGATCTCGCGGCCTGCAGCTTCGGCGACGGAGCGAAGGAAGAAGTGTTCGACGGCGTCCTCGTCGACGCGCCCTGCAGCAACACGGGCGTGCTCGCGCAACGCCCCGAAGCCCGCTGGCGCTACGGGCCGGCCTCTCAAAAATCCCTCGCCGAGCTGCAGGCTCGACTCCTGCGGGCTGGCGCGCTGCGCGTGAAGCGCGGCGGAAGGCTCGTCTACTCGACCTGCAGCCTCGAGGTCGAGGAGAACGGACGAGTGGTGCAGGCCTTCCTCCGCGATCGGCCCGAATTCCAGCTCGAAACGTCGTTCGAGGCCCTCCCGGACGCCGGGAGCCCCGCGGGACCGGTCGACGGAGGCTTCGCCGCCCGCTTGCGCAGGCGGACCTGAGGCCCGGCCTCACATGCCGTTCGTCTGATCTTCGGGCGTGACCGGCTTGAGGGCGTGGAGCACGGCCGCGTCGCCTTCGTCGAAGAGGCTCGACCACGCGCCGTCGTTCTCCTCGATCTTCGCCGGAAGCGCGGCCGCAATCGCCGGCTCCAGCTGGAGCGCGAGCTTCTGCTCGAGCCAGATCCGGTTCGAACGCACCGTCCCGACGATCGGCAGGATCGCGACGCCGGCCGATCGGGCCAGATACTCGAGCGTGTCGGTCGTCGTCAGCGACGGCATCAGCACGGTGAGCACCTTGCCGTGGCGCGAGAGCGGGACGATCCCGTTCTGGACGAGGAAGTGGGCGTCGAGACCCGCGAGGGCCTTGGGATCTGGCTCCGCGAACTCGACCGTCAGGAACGGCAGGCCGTAGAGCTCGGCGACGATCCGCGAGAGCTCCCAGTCCGCGACGAGGTTCGCCGTGACGAGCGCCTCGGGGAAGGGTGGTCCGCCGCGCGCGCTGAACTGGAGCGCGTCCTGGAGGGCCCGCGAATCGACCAGGCCCCGCTCGGCGAGCACTTCGGCCAAACGGCCGTATTCGAGACGCTGTCGACTCTTCGCCATGCTGGGGAGGAACCTCGGGGAGGGGCGGAATCGTCGATCCCGCGCCCTCCGTGTATCGGCAGGCAGCTTCGAGCGCTGGAGCCCCATCGGGACTTCCCGAAGGGGCCCGCCGGCGCCCTCCATCGGCCGCTCCGACCTCGGGGAGGCGCGAGGAACGGCCCCTGGGCCGATCCCAGACCCCGCCTCCGGCTGGGGAGGCCTCCCGCGGGCTCGACCAAGGGCGTGGCCGCGCCCGGCGAGCTCAGATGTCGAGGTTCGTGACCTCGAGCGCGTGCCGCTCGATGTACTCGCGGCGCTGCTCGACCTGGTCGGACATCAGGATCGTGAAGATCTCGTCCGCGGCCATCGCGTCCTCGACGGACACCTGGTACAGCGTCCGGCGCGCGGGGTCGAGCGTCGATTCCCAGAGCTGGTCGGCGTCCATCTCCCCCAGACCCTTGTAGCGCTGCACGTCGATCTCGGACTGCGCGCCCTTGCGCAGGGCCGCGGCGAGCTGGAGCGGATCGGTGCAGTTCTCGACCTGCTTGCCTCCTTCGACGCGCCATTCGCCGCCTTGGCGCACGACGAGGCCCTTCTTCTCGAGGTTGCCGAGGACGCGGACCGCCTCGTCGACGTGAGCCAGGTGGGCTACGACGACGTGCGCGTCCTCGCGAGCGAACGCGCAGTCGGGGCCGTCGTAGACGCGCAACAACTCGCCGCCGCCGAGCGAAGCCTTCTGCAGCTCGAGGAAGTTGTTGAGTTCCTCCAGCGTCGAGAAGAAATGATCCTTGCCCTTCACCTTCGCCCAGTGCGTGGGCAGCGCCGCGTCGTCGTAGGAGCGGATCCAGTCGCGCAGCGGGATCCCGGCCCAGGGAGGAGCGACCTCGCCGACGATGTCCTCCATGCGCCGGAGCTCGTCGCACAACTCGCGCAGGGCGGTGCCGCTCCACTTCCTTCCCGAGCGAGGATCGAGGATCGAGAGGGATTCGACGCCGCGCTCGGTCAGGACCGTCCGCAGCTCCGGCTCGGTCGTCACGTAGCGCTGCTCGTTCTTCCACGAGAGCTTGTAGAGCGGCGGCTGCGCGATGTAGAGGTGGCCCGTGTCGATGAGATCCCGCATGTGGCGGAAGAAGAACGTGAGGAGCAGCGTGCGGATGTGCGATCCGTCCACGTCCGCGTCCGTCATGATGATCGTCTTGCCGTAGCGCAGCTTCGACAGGTCGAACTCGTCCGCGATCCCCGTCCCGAGCGCCGAGATGATCAGCTGGATTTCCGAGTGGGCGAGCATCTTGTCGAGGCGCGCCCGCTCGACGTTCAGGATCTTGCCCTTGAGGGGCAGCACGGCCTGGAACCGACGGTCGCGGCCCATCTTGGCCGAGCCGCCGGCCGAGTCACCCTCGACGAGGAAGAGCTCCGACTCCTCCAGGTTGCTCGACTGGCAGTCGGCGAGCTTGCCGGGCAGGTTGCCGCTCGCGAGCGCGGACTTGCGCCGCACGAGGTCGCGGGCCTTGCGCGCCGCCTCGCGCGCGGCCTGCGCGAGCATCGCCTTCTGGATGATCGACTTCGCGGCCGCGGGGTGCTCCTCGAGGTAGGTCGAGAGGAGATCCCCCACCACGGACTCGACGATCCCCTGGACTTCCCGGTTGCCGAGCTTGTCCTTCGTCTGCCCCTCGAACTGCGGATCGGGGACCTTGAGCGCCAGGATCGCGGTCAGCCCCTCGCGCAGGTCGTCTCCGCTCGGCAGCGCGTCGGCGTCCTTCGCGAGCTTCTCGGACTTGGCGTAGTTGTTCAGCGAGCGCGTCAGCGCGGCCTTGAGGCCGGCCAGGTGCGTGCCGCCGCCGGGGGTGTTGATGTTGTTCACGAAGCAGTACACGGTGTCCTGGTAGGTGTCCGTGTACTGCATCGCGAGCTCGACCTCGTACTCGCGGCCGCCGCCGTCCGCCGAGGGGACCACCTTCGCGAAGTGGATGATGTCCTGGTGCAGCACCGTCTTGTTCTTGTTGATGTGCTGCACGAAGGTCCGGACGCCTTCGGGGAACTCGAAATGCTCCTTGGCGCCCGTGCGCTGGTCCTCGAGATCGATCACGATCCCGCGCGTGCCCATCAGGTAGGCCATCTCGCGCAGGCGCTTGGCGACGATCTCGTACTGGATCTCCGTCGTGCTGAAGATCTCGGGGTCGGGCTTGAAGACGACCTGCGTGCCGGTGCGGGACGAGGGGCCCAGCTTCTCGAGCTTGCCCTGGCGATCCCCGCGGCGGAAACGCATGCGGTGGATCCCGCCCTCGCGCTCGATCGTGACCTCGAGCCATTCCGACAGCGCGTTGACGCAGGAGACCCCCACGCCGTGGAGGCCGCCGGAGACCTTGTACGCGCTCTTGTCGAACTTGCCTCCCGCGTGGATCCGCGTGAGCGCCACCTCGACCGCCGGGATGCCCTCGGTCGGATGGATGCCGACCGGGATGCCGCGTCCGTCGTCGGTGACGCTGACCGATCCATCCCGGCGGAGGACGACCTGACAGCTCTTCGCGTAGCCGGCGAGAGCCTCGTCCATCGAGTTGTCGACCACCTCCCAGATCAGGTGGTGGAGCCCGCGCACATCCGTGTCGCCGATGTACATCGCGGGCCGGATGCGGACCGCCTCGAGCCCCTCGAGGACGGTGATCGAGCCGGCGTCGTACGTGGGATCTTGGATCTGTTGCGTCATGGTCAGCGCTTCAAGCGGAACACGATACGCCGGATCTTCGTCTCGCCGAGGCGCTCGTTTGCCCGTTGTCGATAGGACTCACCCGTGAAGGATGCGAGCTCCTGGTAGTGCGCGGCGGATCCGACTTCGACCACGAGCTCTCCGCGCTCGAAGCGAACCGGCCGAGCGTGGCGCGCGAGCTCCGTGCCCGCGACCTCGATCCAGGCCTGGAACACCGGCCAGCCCCGCATGCGCGCCCCGAGACCGCTCGACTTGAGGAATCGCCCCACGGCGTCCTGCATCGGGACGGCCTCGCGGAGGGAGGCTCGCCGGCTCGATTCCTGTCCGTGCATCGTCATCCGGGACACGCTCACACGTCGACCGTGATCGGCATCACGACGTACATGTAGTTCTCGCCGAGCGTGAACTTGCCGGGGCTGGTCTTCTCGTTGAACTGCAGCCGAACCTGGCCTCCTTCGCAGTTCTTGAGCCCGTCGAGCACGTAGTCGGGATTGAACGCGATCTCGGCCGCCGCGCCCTTGAACTCGACCTCCATGCGGGCGCGGGCCTCGCCGCGTCCGGCCGACTGGCCGAAGAGCTCGAGCTCGTTCTTGGAGAACTTCAGACGGACCGCGCGCGCCTCGACGCCGGTGACGTTCGCCACGAGGTGGAGCTTCTTCGCGAGCGTCTGGGCGTCCGCCTCGATGAGGTTCTGCGAGTCCTTGGGGATCACGGCGGCGTAGCGCGGGAATTCTCCGTCGACGAGGCGCGAGAAGATCTCGGCGGACTTCGTGCGCAGGCCGATCTGGTTCTCCCCGAAGTGCAGGTAGATCTGCTCGAGCGGATCGGAGATCACGCGGCAGAAGAGGTTCAGGGCTTTCGCGGGGACGAGCGCGGGCTTGGGCCGGCCCGCGCAGGTTTCGATCCGGGCGCTGGAGAGCGCCAGGCGCCGTCCGTCCGTCGCGACGAGCCTCAACGCTCCGTCCTCGATCTCCGCCAGGACCGCGTGCATCGCGTAGCGGCCGGCTTCGCGCGCGGCGGCGAACGCGGTGCGGTTGACGAGGCGGACGAACTCCCCCCCCTGGATCGAGAGCGTCTCCGAATCGCCGAAACGGGAGATCACGGGGAACTCGTCGGGGTCGGCCGTGACGAGCTCGCACGCGTCCTCGCCTCCCTCGATGCGGCAGGTGTTGTCGCGGGTCCTCAGGCTGACCTCATCCGAGGAGAGGTCGCGGACGAAATCGAGCGACACACGAGCGGGCACGACGGCGGGCCCGGGCTCCTCGACCTTGACGTCGTCGATCCGGTAGCGGATCGAGCACTCGAGGTCGGTGCCGACGAGCTCCAACGCGTCGTCGGTTGCGACGAGGCAGACGTTTTCGAGGGCGGGCTTCGTGCTCTTGCCGGGGATGACGTTGTTGACGACGGCCAGGCCTTCGCCGAGCTTCCCGCGATCGCAGATGACCTTCATTCCGTGGGGTTCCAGGGGCGCGGTGCCTTGGGGACTCTTCTCTCTTCCTTCTCCATATTAGAACCAATCATCACAGCAGTATGGACCCCCGAATCCCGTGGAGAACCACCTTCGTGGCCGACCTAATCCGTGTGCGTCCGTGGCGTTCCGTCGATCCTCCGCGGAACTTCCCCGGTGGATCGGTTGTTCATGCTCCGTGGGGAACTCCATTTCTCTCGACGGCCTTCCACGGACGTGGATCGGGAGGGGCCGGAGACGTGGATGCGGGGGCCGGCTGTCCACGGGGATTCCGCAGGTTGTCCAGGCAGACCCCCGGCATGCGGCGGCCGGGGGGAGGAGGGCTGCAGGCCTGAATGAGGCCTGATCACTCGCCGGAGGAAGCCTTCAGCTTCGCCAGGAGCTCGTCGAGGAGCGCGCTCACTTCGGGATCCGACTGGGCGCGGCGGTGGATCTTCTCGACTCCGTAGATGACGGTCGAGTGGTCGCGGCCACCGAAGAATCCGCCGATCTCCTCGAGGGAGTGGCGCGTGATCTGCCGCGCGAGGTGCATCGCGACCTGGCGCGGGAAGGCGATCGTGTTCGTCCTGCGCTTCGACTGGAGCTCGGAGAGCTTCACCCCGAAGTGTTCCGTGACGACGCGCAGGATGTCCTCCATCGCGGGCTGGCCCTTGCGCGCGGCGAAGAGCTCGCGGAGCGCCTCGCGCGCGAGCTCGGCGCTCACGGGGCGCCCCGAGAGCCCGGCGTAGGACAGGAGCTTCGTGACCGCGCCTTCGAGCTCGCGGATGTTGCTGTCGACGCGTTCGGCGAGGAGGCGAGCCACGTCGTCGGGGATCTCCCGACCGCGGTCGCGGCTCTTGCGCTTGAGGATCGCCATCCGCGTCTCGTAGCAGGGCGGCTCGATCTCGGTGACGAGGCCCCACTTGAAGCGCGAGACGAGCCGCTCCTGCAGCGTCGGGATGTCGCGCGGCGGGCTGTCCGAGGAGAGGACGATCTGCTTGCCCTGCTGGTGCAGCGCATTGAAGGTGTGGAAGAACTCCTCCTGCGTGCGCTCCTTGTTCGCCAGCAGATGGATGTCGTCCACGACGAGCACGTCGACGTTCCGGTACTTGTGGCGGAACTTCTGGAGATCGCCGTCCTCGAGCGCGCTGATGAAGTGGTTGACGAAGGTCTCGCAGGACCGGTAGAGGATGCGCGACTTCGCATTGCGCTCGAGGATCGAGACGCACAGCGACTGGAGCAGGTGCGTCTTGCCGAGGCCAACGCTGCCGTGGAGGAAGAACGGGTTGTACGCCTTCCCCGGCGCCTCGGCGGTTCCCGCGGCGGCGGCCCAGGCGAAGCGGTTGCAGGGCCCGACGACGAAGTTGTCGAAGGTGTACTTCGGGTTCAGGCCGAGATCGCTGGAGAGGAGCAGGCCCTGCCTCGTCGCCTCGTCGATTCCGGCGTCGCCGTCCGGGCTGCGCGCGGGGTTCCCGGCCGAGACGACGCCCGAGGAACCCGGCGAACTCGGGGGAGCGTCGGCCTCGGGGCCGCGCAGGGCCTGTCGAGCGACGGCTTCGGGATCGACGAGGAACTGCACGCGCCGCGGGGAACCGAAGATCTCGAGCGCGGCGCGTTCGAGGACGTCGCGGTAGTAGGTGTCGAGCCACCCGCGTGAGAAGTTGTCCAGCAGCGCGATGCGCACGACCTCGTCGTCGGCATGGACGAGTGCGGCGCGGCGGAACCAGGTCTCGAACTGGCGGTTCTGCACGAGGGCTCGCACCGTCGCCTGCATCGCGGTCCATCGCTCCTCGAGCGGATCCTGAGCGCGTGCTTCGCTCCGCCCGAACGCGGCCTCGTTGCCGCTCGCATCGAATCGGGGATCTTGAGCGGACTGCGCGGGATGGGAAGACATGGGCGTCTGCGCTGCGATCACGGGGAGCGGCACGGGGACCTGGCGAGCAGGAGCAGGAGAGTCGTCGGCGAGGTTCGACGACGCGCGCGGGGGGGACCTCTCTTCCAGTTCGACGAGGAGCGCGGCGTGCGCTCGCGGCGAAGGGGCGTCATTACATGCACGCGGTCCCGCGCGGTCAACGCTCGAGCGGCAAACTCTTCGCGCACACGCGACGCAGCCTCGACTTGCGTCTGCGCTAGCGCAGATCCGACACGGCCCGCTTCAGGATCTCCACAGCGGTGTGGATATCCTCGCGGTTGGACTCGCGGCCGAGAGAAAGTCGCAGACCCGAGCGCGCGCTCTCGACGGAGCGTCCCATGGCGAGGAGCACGTGCGAGGGCTCGAGCGATCCGCTCGCGCACGCGGAGCCCGCGCTCACTTCGAGGCCCTCGAGGTCGAGACGCGCGACGAGCATCCGGCCGTCGATGCCGCCGACGACGATCTCGAGCGTGTTGGGCAGGCGGCCATTCGATTCGATCGGTGGACCGAGCAGCTCCACATCCGGGAGCGTGGCGGCAAGCTCATGCCACAACATGAGGGACAACTCGCGGATACGACTCGCCGATTCCTCGCGCTCCCGCACGGCCAGCTCGAACGCCAGGGAGGCGGCGCTGATGGCGGGGACGTTCTCGGAACCCGGGCGCAGCCCGGCCTCCTGACCTCCGCCGTGCATCAGGGGCGCGAGCTGCAGACCCCTGCGCTTGAACAGCACGCCGACACCCAGCGGGCCGCCGACCTTGTGCGCGGAGACCGATGCCAGGTCGATCCTCCACTCATCGAGGCGCACGGGGATGCGGCCCAGCGCCTGGACGGCGTCGGTATGGAAGAGGGCCTTCTCCCGTTGATGGGAATCCAGGCCGGCCCCGATGATCCCGAGGGGCTGCAGCGTGCCCACCTCGTTGTTCGCAGTCATGACCGAGACGAGTCCGACCTCGGCGCGGGCGGCGAGTTCGAGCGCTTCCTCCGGATCGACCCGGCACCGGCTGTCGACGCCGATCCGGTGGACGGGGACGCCTCGATCGGCGAGCGCGTCGGCGGCCCCGAGGACGCAGGAGTGCTCCGCGGTGGAAGTCAGGAAGCCGGCCTTCCCCCTCGCCCGCGAGGCGCCGAGCAGCGCCAGATTCACCGATTCGGTCCCCCCGGAGGTGAAGAACACCTCGTCCTCGTGCACGCCGAGTGCCGCGGCCGTGCGCGCGCGGGCGTCGTCGAGGGCGGCCCGGGCTCGGCGCCCCGTGCGGTGGACGCTGGAGGGGTTTCCCTCGAGCTCGGTCATCTTGTCGCGGAGATGCGCGCGGACCTCCTCGCGCATCGGCGTGGTCGCGTTGTGATCCAGGTAGACCCGCTTCACGGGCGCCGGGTCTCCGGGGCTCCGCCGCACAGCCCTCGATAGAGAGCTTCGTAGTGGGCCACCACGTTCGAGCGCATGTAGCGCTTCTCGGCGGTCGCACGCGCCGCGGCGCCCATCCTCTTCGACAGCTCGGCGTCGAAGAGGACCTGCGCGAGGCGGCGCGAGTACCCTTCGATGTCGTCCGGGGCCGAGAGCAGGCCCGTGACGCCATCCTCGACGACCTCGGGAATGCCGCCGACGCGCGTGGCGACGATCGGAGTTCCGCAGGCCATCGCCTCGAGGGCGGACAGGCCGAAGGACTCCTCCGAGCTCGCGAGGGCGAAGACGTCCGCATCGGCGAGGAGTTCGGGGAGGGAATCACGCTCGCCGAGGAAGTGGACGCGGTCGGAGATCGCGAGCTCGCGCGCCAGCTCGCGGCAGGCGCGCTGATCCGGCCCGTCGCCGACGAAAGTGAGCGTCGCCTGGGTGCCGCGCGTGGCGAGATCGAAGGCGCGCAGGAGCCACGCGACGCGCTTGACGGGACGGAAGTTCGAGATGTGCACGGCGCGGCCCAGGCCTCGCCTCCGGTTCTTCGCGGCCGATGGATGGAAGAGCTCCGTGTCGACGAAGTTCGGGATGACGCGGATCTCGCAGGGCCTGCTCCCGGCGAAGCAGAAGCTCTCCCGCGTCCGGCGCGCGAGATCGGCCGAAACAGCCGTGACGGCGTCGCTCTCGCGGATCACGAACTCGGTCAGCGGCGCGTAGGAGGGATCGGTTCCGACGAGCGTGATGTCCGTCCCGTGGAGCGTCGTGACCATCGCGGGCGCGGGCCGATCGCGATCGGCGCGGGCCGCCGAGCGCGCGAGGTACGCCGACACGGCGTGCGGGAGCGCGTAGTGCGCGTGCAGGATGTCGAGGCCTTGCGCGCGATGGACATTCAGCACCGACGAGGTGATCGCGAGATCGTGGGGCGTCGAATGGAAGAGCGGGTACGGGATCCCTTGGGCGACGTGCATCTGCACGGGACCCGCCGAACGCGCCAGCCGCGGGGGGACGTCGTTCGAGAAGAGGTGGACCTCGTGGCCGTGGGCCGCGAGCGTGAGGGCGAGCTCGCTGGCGACGACACCCGAGCCGCCGTAGGTCGGGTGGCAGAGGATTCCGATTCGCAGAGCGCGTTCCATGATGGATCCGCCCGGGGGCAGCGCGGGCCGACAAGCGGTCGCGCAGGGGACTAGCCCGAGCGCAACGGACTTTCGAGCGCCTTGGAGGCTTCCGGAGAGTTCGAGGGCTCCTGCGCCGCGCTGGCGTGAGGCGGAGCCTGGGGCGTCAGGACCACGGTCGCCAGCGCCGGCGCTTTCGCGGGAATCGGCGGCAGCGCGGCGAGGTCTGGATCCCGCGACTCCGCGCGGGCGATCTCGCGCGCCACGGCCAGGTAGTCTCGGGCGCCGTTCGATTCGGGGGCGTACTCGAAGATCGTTTGGCCGAAGCTGGGAGCTTCCGCGAGCTTCACGTTGCTTCGCACGGGCGACTCGACGACCTTCCCTGGGAAGTAGTTCCGGATCTCCGCGAGCACCTCGCGCGCCAGCTTGAGGCGGCTGTCGTAGAGGCAAGGGACGATCCCGGCGATCTCGAGCTTGGGGTTCAGCCGCTTCTTCAGGAGCTGGAGGATCTCGACGAGCTTGCTCATGCCCTGCAAGGCGAGGAACTCCGTCTGGATGACGATCAGGACCTCCCCGGCGGCCGCGAGGGCGTTCACGGAGAGCAGTCCGAGGCTCGGCGGGCAGTCGAAGAAGACGTAGTCCGCCGGAGCGCGCCCTTCCGCGGCCCGCTTCTCACTCTCCCAGGACTCGATCGCCTCGCGCAGCACGTGCTCGCGCCCCAGCTGGGCGGCGAGCTCGAGCTCCGCGCCGGATAGGTCGATGTCGGCCGGGAGGATGCGGAGATCCGGCGTCGAGGTCTCGCGGAGGGCGTCTCCGAAGCTGGCACCCCCCGTGAGCACCGAATAGCTCGAGAGGGATCCGGGCGGCGTCGGAATGTTCAAGGAGAGCGTCAGATTGGCCTGCGCATCCATGTCGACGAGCACGACGCGTCGTCCCGAGAGCGCGAGGGCCGCGCCCAGGTTGGCGCAAGTCGTGGTCTTCCCCACGCCCCCCTTCTGATTGATGACGGCGATGCGACGCATGGGGCCGGGCGCAGTCTATCTCTCGTCGATGAGCGGGGCGAGGAGCGGATCGAAGCAGGGAAGCGGCCCGAGATGGAGGAGCGGCTCGCCGTAGCGGACCCCGATGCGTTCACCGAACGCCCGGGCCTTGGTCTGCATGCGAGCGAGGATGTCCGCGCCGAAGAGGAAGTGCTGGCCTCGGTCCTGCGCGCCGGCAGGGGCGAGCTGGGTCGAGTAGCAGCGCACGAGCCGCACCTTCTCCTCCCACACCGGCCCGATGTCGACGACCAGAGTCGGCTCGAAGGGCACGTGCCCCATGAAGTGATAGAGGCGCTGCGGCCGGCGCGCGGGCCGATCGCCTGTTCCCCCGCCGAGCTTGGCGAGCCCCGAGAGGTACCAGGCCGCTCGACCGAGCTCCCCGGCCGCGCGGTGGTCGGGGTGAAGGTCGTCCGTCGAGTGCGCGAGCAGCACTTCGGGCTGGTGCTCCCGGATGATCGCGGCGAGCCGCTCGCGGGCCTCGATCGTGGGCAGGACGCGCCCGTCGGGGAGATCCAGGTTGTGCCGCACCGCGAGCCCGAGGAGGGCGCTGGCGGCTTCGGTCTCACGGGCGCGGTCGGCCGCGCTGCCTCGCGTCCCCATCTCGCCGCGCGTCAAGTCGACGACGCCGACACGCTTGCGCGCGCGTGATAGACGGAGCATGGTCCCGCCGACCGAGATCTCCGCGTCGTCGGGGTGCGCGGCCACCACGAGCACGTCGAGCTTCATGATCCGTCTCCTCCGGAATCCTGGCCGAGGTGGATGACGAGATGATCGGAAGACAGGGGGTTCATCGCGTGGGCGAGCTCCAGCGGCCAGTCTTCGCCGAATCGGGCGACGAAGGGCAAGGGTCCGAGGACGCGCTCCTGGAGCTCATCGCGGGGCCGCAGCCAGCTGTTCAGCCGTCGGATGTGCCGGCGGCCCTTGCCGCTCTTGTTCTGGTGGACCCGCTCGACCTTCTCGGCCAGCCAGTCGCCGGCCGAGCGAACCTGGTCGGAGGTCCGCTTGAGCTGCGAGAGCAGCGAGGGATCGAGCTCGTTGACACCAGGGCGCATGGACTCCAGGTCCCGGGCGGCTGCATCGGTGATCTGGCGGATCCTGGCGAGCCAAGGCGGCGCATCGGGTGCGGGCACGGGCGCCGACGCGGGGAGGCCCGCGTGGACGACGGCGTCGATCTCCAAGCCGAGCTTGGCGAGCGAGAGCCGGCACTCGGGGTCCACGAGCGTGCACGAGACGCGCGGAACGATCGGCGTGATCGGCGCCTCGACGCGCGCGCGGAGATCACCGAGCTCCGCGTGGTAGGCGAGCTCGCCCCATCCGCCGACGTAGGCCGCGACGGGCAGGCACAGGTCCTGGACGATCGGCCGGAGCAGCGCGCCGGGCGACCAGGACAGAGGGTCTTGCACGATCTCCGCCGCGAGCTCGGTGCCGGTGCGCGATCCCTGTTCGCCGTCGAAGCGGAACCCGTCGCCGCCGCCGCGCACCGCGAGCCTCCCCTCGGGCTCGTGCCGGAACACGATCGCGGCGTCCGAGGGCTCGATCGCCGGCGTCAGGCCCCGGTCGCTCATCCGCGCCGCGCCGCGTTGGAGGAACGAGACCGGGTCCTGGGCGACGATGCGCGCGAGCTGCGCGGACATCTGGGGACGGATCCAGTCGGGCTCGAGGACGACGAGTCCCGCGGGGCCGAGCAGACCGGTCATCGTCCTCGTGAACGCGCGGGCGAGGCTCTCGCCGGATCGCGGCGCGAACAGGTCGACGGCTTCGCGGGCGTGCGGGGATCCCTCGAGCATTTGCGCGAGGAGCGCTCTCACCGCGGTCAGGTGGTGCTTCTCCTCGTCGAGGAGGATGCGCGAGAAGGGCTGGCGGCCGGAGGAGAGACCCGGGAGGGAGATCTTCTGGAGGTCCAGGTTGCGGTTGACGAGATGCGTGTGATGCACTTCGGCGACGTCGTGATCGTCGGCGTGGTTCCAGAACAACGCGATCACGGGGACGCGGAACCGCTCCCGCAGGACTTGCGCGAGCGCGAGAGCCTGGAGCGCCTTGTAGAGGGAGTAGAGCGGCGAGGCGAGGAACCCCGGCTGCTGGCCCGTGACGACCGCGCACGCATCGGGCTCGGCGAGCGCCCGCGCGGCGTCGAGCACGGCCACATGGGGTTCGAGAGGAGCGAGTCCTCTCTCGAGCGCCATGGCGATCGCCGCCCGCTCGCTGGACTCCAGAAGGCTGGCCGGCGGCTCGAACTCCTCGGCGCGGTGCGGGACGGACAACCCCAGCGTTCCGGCTTCACCCTCGCGGACGAGACGGACGAACGGCGAAGCCGTCCGGTCGTCCGCCGCGACACGGTGGACCTGGATCATCTCCGTGCCGTCGCGGCGGCCGACGAGAGCGCGGCGATCATCTCCTCGAGCGCCGCGCAGGTCGCGTCCTTCCAATGCGTCCCGGCGAAGCGCGGCTCGCGCCACGCGAACAGGATCCCGCGCGAGGAGTTGACGAGGGCTCCGCGGCCGCCGGACAGGAATCCGCCCGCGACGTCCGCGGCGCCGCCTCCCTGCGCGCCGTACCCGGGGATCAAGAACGGCGTCGTGGGCATCCGCGCGCGCAAAAGAGCCAGCTCCTTGGGGTGCGTGGCGCCGATCACCGCTCCGACGCTCGAGAGCCCGGTGCTCCCGATCAGGGATCTCCCCCACTCGACGACCGCGTCGGCGACGCGGAGATGGAGCGGCGGGTCTCCGTGCTCCTGGAAGATCCCTCCGCCGGGATTCGAGGTCCGCACGAGCACGTACACGCCGCCTCCCGTCCGCTCGCAAGCGTCGAGAAAGGGCTGGACGGAGTCGGTTCCCAGGTAGGGATTGATCGTGATGGCGTCGCAGCGCGCGTCGTCGCCGGCGTACGCGCCCTCGAGGTAGGCGGAGGCGTACGCGCGCGCGGTGCTGTCGATGTCTCCCCGCTTCACGTCGCCGATGACGAGGAGGCCGGCGGCGCGAGCCGCGCGGACCACGCGTTCCCATTCGGCGGCGCCTTCGGGTCCGTGGATCTCGAACAGCGCCGACTGGGGCTTGACCGCGGGCACCTTCCCCGCGACGAGGTCGACGATCTCGCACAGGAAGTCGCCCGCGGCGGCGGCTCGTTCTGCGCGGGAGGGGCTCGTCCGCGCCGCCGCGAACTCCTCCGGCAGGAACTGCGGATGCGGATCGAGCCCGATCAGGCACGGATTGCCCGTCCGGGAGACGGCCGCATCGAGCCGGTCGGCGTAGTTCGAGCTCATCCCGGGATCTCGAGGGAGGATCCTAGCGTTCGATGCGTTCGAGGAAGCGCCTCGCGACCCAATCGGCCAGCGGGAGGCCTTTCGCCGTGAGACGGAAACGCCCGAGGTGCTCCTCGAGCAGTCCCATCCCTTCGGTCTCTCGAGCGATTGCGAGGGCGGGATCCGCTGGACGATCGAAGCCGGCCACGCGGCGAGCTTCGGCGG
>JBJXFB010000038.1:0-4758 GCA_046155895.1 Planctomycetota bacterium
GCCGGCGCGGGCCCCGCCCCCGCCACCGCCGCCGCCGCCGCCGCCCTGGCGTTCCTGGGCTTCATTGACGCGCAGCGCACGGCCGTCCATCTGCGTCCCGTCGAGAGATTGGATCGCGGCCGCCGCGTCCTCGTTGGAGCCCATCTGGACGAAGGCGAACCCGCGGGGCTGGCCCGTCATCCGGTCGGAAATGATGGCGACCTCCTTGACCTGGCGGCCGTCCGCCGAAAAGGCGGCGCGAAGGTCCGCCTCGGTCGTGTTGTAGCTGAGGTTGCCGACGAAGAGTTTGCTACCCATGCGAATACTCGAAATGCCTTTCTGATCGCCGAACGCTTCAGGAACCCAAGGCGAGCAGCGCGCAGTCCTACGATGATTGGAAGAAGGCCGGATCCCTGTGGAATCCCGGCCCTGACGCCGACATTGGAACCGGCACGGGGTCCGACCGTCAACTCCAGGTGGCGGGTACCGCGGCACAGGCCCTAGACTGCGCACGCCGTGCCGCTCCTCCCCCCGGCCCGACCGCTGTTCCTGGCGGTCGTCCACCTGCTCCCGACTCCCGGATCACCGCGGTCGGACGGATCCCTGGCCCGAGTCGTGGCGCGCGCCGTCGAGGACGCCCGCGCGCTGGTTCAGGGCGGAGCCGACGGCCTCATCGTCGAGAACTACGGCGACGCGCCTTTCTTCCCCGGTCGCGTCCCGTCCGAGACGGTGGCCGCGCTCGCCCTGTGCACCAGCGCGGTGATCGCGGCGGCCGGAGCGATCCCGGTTGGCGTCAACGTCCTGCGCAACGATGCGCGCTCGGCGCTCGGCGTGTGCGCGGCGACGGGCGCCCGTTTTCTCCGGGTGAACGTGCACTCCGGCGTCGCGGCGACGGACCAGGGAGTGATCGAAGGACGGGCGCACGAGACGCTGCGCGAGCGCGCCCGGCTCGCGCCCGGGTGCGCGATCCTGGCCGACGTGCACGTGAAGCACGCGACGCCGCTCGGGCGGGAGAGCCTCGCCGATGCGGTGCGCGAGCACATCCAGCGCGCCCTCGCCGACGCCGTGATCGTGTCGGGGCCGAGGACCGGCGCCCCGCCGACGATCCCGGAGCTGCGCGAGGCGCGCGAGGCGGCGAGCGGGACTCCCGTGCTGATCGGATCGGGGCTCACGAGCGACAACGCCCGCGAGCTCCTGCCGCTCGCCGACGGCGCGATCGTGGGCACGGCGCTCGAGCGCGGCGGCTGCACGGCGGAACCCGTCGAGCTCGAGCGCGTCCAGCGGATGCGAAAGGTCTTCGACGCGCTCCGCGCGCGAGGCTGAGGCGTCGATGGGCCTCGCGGAGCACCGGTCGCAGTCGCCCCAATCGATCGGCTTCGCCGTGATCACGATCAGCGACACGCGCGACGCCTCGAGCGATCGCGGAGGGGAGACCTTGGTGCGCCTCGTCACCGAAGCCGGCCATCGCGTCGCGTGGAAAACGATCGTGAAAGACGAAGCGGGACCGATCGAAGCCGCCGTTCGCGCCGCGTGCGCGCGCGAGGACGTCGACCTCGTGCTGACGACCGGTGGGACCGGCATCGCGCCGCGGGACGTGACCACGCCGACCCTGGAGAGGATGTTCGAGGCGACGATCCCCGGCTTCGGGGAGCTCTTCCGCTGGCTCTCCTACCGCGAGATCGGCAGTGCGGCGATCCTCTCGCGCGCGACGGCCGGGATCGTCGATACGAAAGTCGTCCTCGCCCTGCCCGGATCGCCGAAGGCGCTCGAGCTCGCGTTGCGCGAGATCGTGCTCCCCGAGGCGGGGCATCTCGTGTCGCAGGTGAAGCCTGGAGCCTAGTCGGGCTCCGGTCCCGCGAGGCGCCAGCGATCGACGGCCGAGGATCGCATCTCGAACCCGCGCTGCCCGATCTCGACGCGGCCGCGCACCCACACGTAATTCTGCCGGAAGTCGCGCGTCACCGACTCCCATCCGAACGATTCGTGCGCCCGGCGCGCGGAGAGCGGGATCCGCACGCGGAGCGACTTGTCCTTGTTGCTCGCGCGGAACAGCACCGTGCGGCTGCCGTCCGACTCGTCGAACAGCCGGTCGATCTCGCCGAAGACGTCGACTTCGCGCCCGGATCGTGCCGCGCGCGCGAGCGACGCGGCATCCTCGGCGTCGGCTACGGCGCCGGGCTCCTTCGCGGCGCGTTCGCGGTAGGCGTCGACGGCCGCGGCGCGCGCGTCCCACCACGGGAGGAGCCTGGAGTACGGCCGTTTCGCCGACGGCGCCCCGGGCGTCTTCGCCTCGTTCGTCGCCGGGTTCCAGATGCCGCGTCGAGCCCGCCGCGCGGCGTCCTGCGCGGCGACGTAGGCGGCATGGTCCTCGAGATCGTTCCCGTACTTGTTGAAGTAGGGGCTGCGTCCCAGCTGGACGAGCATCAGGTTGTAGTCGGTGCCGTCGGGGAGCAGCACGCGGCACAGGAGCCTGCCGTAGGCATCGCGCTCTTCCACACCGCCGGGGAAGACGAGGCCGACCCGTGCCTTCCCGCCTGCCGTTCCCAGGCCGGCGAAGAGCCTCTCGGCCCAGATCGCGCACTCCTCGCCGAATACGGTCTGCGGCTTGGTCGGGCTCGACGAATGCCCCTCCCCGAGGCGCTCCTCCGTGTCGACGGAGACGAGTCGCAGCTTCTCGATCTTGCCCGCCCGGCGCACGTGGATCGTATCCCCGTCGACGACGCGCTCGATCTCGACCGACTCCGCCCCGGCCGCGCGGCTCGCAGCGGCGGCGGTTCGCGGAACGGGAGCCTGGCTCGCGACGCGCGCGAAGAGGAGCGCCGGGGCGAGCAGCATCGCGAGGGCAGCCCAGCGTCGGGGATCGTCGATCATCGGGTGCTGTTCCAGACGCGCGAGGCGGTCCGTAGGATACCGGGATGCCCGAGAAACCCACCGCCTCCACGGAGGCCCTCGAGCGCGCGGCGGCTCCTCCCGCGGGCTCCACGCTGCGCGGGACGCCCGTGGCCCCCGGGCTCGTGCTCGGGCTCGTCCACCGCAAGGACTACGACCTCCTCAAGACCCCGGCCCAGCGCGTGCCGCTCGACCAGGTCGAGAGCGAGCTGAACCGTTTCCACAAGTCGCTGTTCGAATCGCGCCGGCAGCTCGAGGACCTCAAGGGCCGGCTCCAGGGCAAGGTCCCCACCGACCACGTGCGGATCCTCGACACGCACCTCGCGCTGCTCAAGGACTCCGTGTTCCTGTCCGACGTCGAGAACCTGATCATCCACGAGCAGATGACGCTCGAGGCCGCGATCGGCAAGGTCATCGCCGACTTCGACCGCATCTTCCGGCTCGTGCAGAACGAGGCGCTGCGCGAGCGCGCGGTCGACCTGCGCGACGTCGGCATCCGCGTCCTGCGCAACATCGAGAAGGTCGCGGGAGAGGAGCAGAAGGTCGCGACGGCGCCGACGGACTACGTGCTCGTCGCCCGCGAGCTCTCGATCGTCGACATGTTCAACCTCGAGAACGAGCACGTGCTCGGCATCCTGACCGAGGCGGGCGGCTTGACGAGCCACGCGGCCATCCTGGCGCGCTCGATGCGCATCCCGACGCTGACGGGAGTCTCCGGGCTCCTCGACGGCGTGCGCGAGGGCGATTTCGTCATCCTCGATGCGACCGACGGCACGGTCCGCGTGAATCCCGACGAGCTCGTTCGGGCCCAGTACCGCCGCGCCAGCGCCGCGAAGGCTCCGCGCGAGCCGAAGGAGAAGGGGATCCCCGAGTGGGCGCGGCGTCCCGCGCACACGGCCGACGGGCAGGCGATCGCGGTGAGCGCGAGCTGCGGCAACCTCCCCGAGGTCGACCAGGCGGCCAGTCTCGGCATGCAGGGGGTCGGCCTCTACCGCACGGAGCTCCTGTACCTGATCGACCGCGAGCAGCCGTCGCTGGAATCCCTCGTCGCGCACTATTCCGCGGTCCTCGAGCACGCGCAGGGGTCGAGCGTCACTTTCCGGCTGCTGCACGTCGATTCGAGCCTCGAGGTCTCGTACCTGCACGAGCAGCGCGAGCTCAATCCCGCGCTCGGCCGCGCCGGCGTCCGCGTGCTGCTCCACCGCGAGCACGTGCTCCGGCGGCAGCTCCAGGCGCTCCTGCGAGCCGCGCCGCCCGGCCCCGAGGCGCGCGTGAAGATCGCCGTGCCCTTCGTCACCGATTGCAGCGATCTGCGGCGCGTCAAGGAGATCCTGTTCGAGGAGCGCTACGCGCTGCGGAAGTCGGGCGCGAGCTTTCAGGACCACGTCGAGCTCGGCGCGGTGATCGAATCACCCGTCGCAGCGCTCGGAGCGCGCGAGCTCGCGCGCGAGTCGGATTTCCTGACGATCAGCCTGGATTCGCTGCTGCAGTACCTCCTGGCCGTCGACCGCGAGAACCACGAGCTGCGCGAGTGGTTCGAGCCGATCCACCCGTTCGTCCTGCGCGTCCTGATGCAGGTGTGCGAGGTGTGCGAGCAGGCGGGCCGGCCGCTCTCCGTGTTCGGCGTGACCGTCGTCAACGCGATCAACCTGCCCTTCCTCCTCGGCGCGGGGCTGCGGCACTTCTGCGTCCAGCCGGTCGCGCTCGAGGATTTCCTGGGGGCCGTGCAGAAGATCGACCTGCGCAACGCGCGGCGCAGCACGACCCTCGCCTCGCGCGCCGCGTCGCAAGCCGAGACGATGACTCTCGTCGAGGGTTACCGTCACGGCTTCGCGCGGCCGTGAAGTACTGAACCAGGTTCGTTTTCTCGCACCTCGCCGGAAGTCGCGG